>NZ_CP014227.1:1222500-1875000 GCF_001553545.1 Capnocytophaga haemolytica
AGTTAAAAGTGCACAGTACACATCAAAAGATAGAAAGAATCAAAGAGAACGAGGTAGTCAATTACTCTGCAAGGAGTAATTGACACTACAAGCGCAATAAGTTATGTAAGGGCGTATGGGGGATGCCTAGGCTCTCAGAGGCGAAGAAGGACGTGATAAGCTGCGAAAAGCTGCGGGGATTGGCACATACGAGGTGATCCGCAGATATCCGAATGGGGCAACCCACTGCATTGAAGGTGCAGTACATCGTAAGATGGGCGAACCCGCTGAACTGAAACATCTTAGTAGGCGGAGGAGAAGAAAACAAGAGTGATTCCGAGAGTAGTGGCGAGCGAAATCGGAGCAGCCCAAACCTATGTTGTTACGGCAACATAGGGGTTGTAGGACCTGGAGATTGGTTGCAAACATGAGAATTAGAATCGTTTGGAAAGACGAGCCATAGCGGGTGATAGCCCCGTATAAGTACGGTTTGTAAATCATACAGGAATCCTGAGTAGGTCGGGGCACGTGGAACCTTGACTGAAACTGCCGGGACCATCCGGTAAGGCTAAATACTCCTGAGAGACCGATAGTGGACCAGTACCGTGAGGGAAAGGTGAAAAGAACCGTGAATAACGGAGTGAAATAGACCCTGAAACCATACGCTTACAAGCGGTCGGAGCTAAGTAATTAGTGACGGCGTGCCTTTTGCATAATGAGCCTACGAGTTACTGTTACCAGCCAGGCTAAGTATTTCAGATACGGAGTCGTAGCGAAAGCGAGTCTGAATAGGGCGGGTGAGTTGGTAGTAGTAGACGCGAAACCTGGTGATCTACCCTTGGGCAGGTTGAAGCACTGGTAACACAGTGTGGAGGACCGAACTGGTTGTCGTTGAAAAGACTTCGGATGACCTGAGGGTAGGGGTGAAAGGCCAATCAAACTGGGAAATAGCTCGTACTCCCCGAAATGCATTTAGGTGCAGCGTTGACTCAAGAGTTTATTAGAGGTAGAGCTACTGATTGGATGCGGGGGTTTCATCGCCTACCAATTCCTGACAAACTCCGAATGCTAATAAATGTTGATCAGCAGTGAGGGTATGGGTGCTAAGGTCCATATCCGAGAGGGAAAGAACCCGGACTATCAGCTAAGGTCCCCAAATATATGCTAAGTTGACCAAACGCGGTCTGATTGCAGCGACAGCTAGGATGTTGGCTTGGAAGCAGCCATACATTTAAAGAGTGCGTAACAGCTCACTAGTCGAGGAGTTAGGCATGGATAATAAACGGGCATAAGCATATTACCGAAGCTATAGACCTGTGCAATAGCACAAGTGGTAGGGGAGCATTCTATCGTCGTTGAAGCAGTGTTGTGAGACATTGTGGAGGTTATAGAAAAGAAAATGTAGGCATAAGTAACGATAAGGCAGGCGAGAAACCTGCCCGCCGAAAGATCAAGGATTCCTCAGCTATGCTAATCAGCTGAGGGTTAGTCGGGGCCTAACGCGAATCCGAGCAGGAGAAGTGGATGGACAACAGGTTAATATTCCTGTACTTTCATACTGATAAAAGTGACGGAATGAGGTAAGAGTTGCGTACTGACGGAATAGTACGTTGAAGGTGCTGTTATGGCACTGATAGTACACTAAGGCTTCGGCTGCGGTGATAATGCTCTAAGAACATTTCCAAGAAAAGCGAAGTATGAAACCCGTACTGTAAACCGACACAGGTGATCGGGAAGAGAATTCTAAGGCGCTCGAGAGATTCATGGCTAAGGAACTAGGCAAAATAGACCTGTAACTTCGGGAGAAAGGTCGCCTATTGCAAAACAATAGGTCGCAGTGAAAAGGTCCAAGCGACTGTTTAACAAAAACACAGGGCTCTGCGAAATCGAAAGATGAGGTATAGGGCCTGACACCTGCCCGGTGCTGGAAGGTTAAGAGGAGAGTTTAGCAGTAATGCGAAGATTTGAATTGAAGCCCCAGTAAACGGCGGCCGTAACTATAACGGTCCTAAGGTAGCGAAATTCCTTGTCGGGTAAGTTCCGACCTGCACGAATGGTGTAACGATTTGGACACTGTCTCGGCCATGAGCTCGGTGAAATTGTAGTATCGGTGAAGATGCCGATTACCCGCAGTGGGACGAAAAGACCCTGTGCACCTTTACTATATCTTCGTATTGGTCTTGGATAAGTGATGCGTAGGATAGGTGGGAGACTATGAGTTGTCTGTTCCGGCAGGCAAGGAGTCGTTGTTGAAATACCACCCTTTGCTTATCTGAGGTCTAACCCTGCAGAGTGCAGGGGACAATTCGTGGAGGGTAGTTTGACTGGGGTGGTCGCCTCCAAAAGTGTAACGGAGGCTTCTAAAGGTTCCCTCAGCACGCTTGGTAACCGTGCGTAGAGTGCAATGGTATAAGGGAGCTTGACTGAGAGACGGACGTGTCGATCAGGTACGAAAGTAGAGCATAGTGATCCGGTGGTTCCGTATGGAAGGGCCATCGCTCAAAGGATAAAAGGTACGCCGGGGATAACAGGCTGATCTCCCCCAAGAGCTCACATCGACGGGGGGGTTTGGCACCTCGATGTCGGCTCGTCACATCCTGGGGCTGGAGAAGGTCCCAAGGGTTGGGCTGTTCGCCCATTAAAGTGGCACGCGAGCTGGGTTCAGAACGTCGTGAGACAGTTCGGTCTCTATCTACTGTGGGCGTTAGAAATTTGCGTGGATCTGACTCTAGTACGAGAGGACCGAGTTGGACGCACCGCTGGTGTATCTGTTGTCTTGCCAAGGGCAGAGCAGAGTAGCTAAGTGCGGATGGGATAAGTGCTGAAGGCATATAAGTACGAAACCCGCCACAAGATGAGATTTCTTTTAAGGGTCGTGGGAGATGACCACGTTGATAGGTTACAGGTGTAACGGTGGTAACACGTTAGCCGAGTAATACTAATCACCCGTAGACTTGCTGCGCGAGCTCTTACTTTGTTTTTTATCCTAATGTGTTAAAATATGATAGCGAAAGAGGGGTTGTTAGGTTGTGGTATACTCATACCCCATACCTCAAACCTCAGAGCTAAAGACTTAAGGTGGTTATAGCTAAAGGTCTCACCTCTTACCATACCGAACAGAGCAGTTAAACCTTTACGCGCAGATGGTACTATGCAAATGGGAGAGTATGTCGCCGCCTTCTTTAAGAAGCCTTCTCATCTTGAGAGGGCTTTTTTATTTTCTATAGCTTATTGTATCTACAATTTTTATGCTTTAAGGATAATTTTTTATCCTTTTTTTACTGCATATCTCTAAAATCTTCCGTAACTTTGCAGCCGAATTTTCTTAAAGATACAGCAGATGCTTAAATGGCTCAGAAACGATTTTTGGACTACTATGGCGCGCATTATTTTGCGCAATAGAATTGCTTGGCTTTCAGCTATTGTGTTGATAACTATTGCCTTAGCGACCCAGTGGAAGAATATCCGTTTTACCTTCACTGAGGCGAATATGCTGCCAGATGATCATCCGGTGAACGTGCAGTACAGAAAATTCCTCTCAAAGTTCGGTGAGGAAGGCAACCTTATCCTGCTGGCTATCGACGATGAAAAGATCTACACCCCCGAGGTGCTGAATAAGTGGATTGCTCTTGCTGATTCGCTTCAGAAGTTTAAGCAAATCGATGCGGTGATTTCGATTAACAACCTCCCCATCCTCGCTAAGGATACTACCGAGCAACGCTTTACCACCCATAAATTTATTACAGGAAAAGTAACTTCTCAGGCACAGGCAGATAGTCTTAAGGCGGAACTCTCGCAGCGGCTGCCATTCTACGAGGGCTTGATCTATAACAAAGAAACCCAGACCCTGCAAACGGCGGTGTATATGAACAAAAAGATCGTCAATACCAAAGCCCGCAAGGAATTTATATTGAACGACTTTATCCCGCTGGTAGAGCGCTTCGAGGCACAGACACACCTACGCGTACACACCTCAGGAATGCCGTATATCCGCACACTGAGCGCCCAGAATATTATGGACGAGATAGGCCTATTCATCGCTGCAGCGCTGCTTTCTACCTCGCTGATATTCTTTTTCTTCTTCCGCTCGTTCCGCGCGATGTTTATTTCTATGGGAGTCGTCTCCATTGCCGTAATGTGGGTCTTCGGGTTCCTCGGACTCTTCAATTATGAGATTACTATCCTCACGGGACTCATACCGCCGCTGGTGATCGTTATCGGCATCCCGAACTGCGTCTTTCTCATCAATAAATACCAGCAGGAAATCAGCCACCATGGCAACCAAGCCAAATCCCTGATACGCGTGATCCGCAATGTGGGAAACGTCACGTTGCTGACGAACCTTACTACCGCCATTGGCTTCGCAACTTTTATTTTCACAGAAAGTACACTGCTAAAACAGTTCGGAATCATCGCATCGATCAACGTCCTTTCGATTTTCCTTCTGTCGCTGCTTATCATCCCCATCATCTACAGTTATCTCCACATCCCACGCGAAAAACACCTGCGCCATCTGCACCGTAACTGGATCGGCGGGTTGCTGCGATGGATCGAATCCGTGGTGAAGCATCATCGCATTGCCGTCTTCTCCACGGCGATTATATTGCTGGTTGCGAGCATCATCGGCATATATCGCATCAAGATTTCTGGTAGCCTCATTGAGGATATGCCCAAATCGGCGCCGTTCTTCAGCGACATCCTGTTTTTTGAGAAAAACTTCGGGGGAATTATGCCGTTGGAGATCACAATCGACACCAAACACAAGAACGGGGTGACGCGACTCTCTACCTTGCACAAAATCGATCAGCTTTGTGCCCATATTGAGGAAATCCCAGAGATTTCAAAGCCCATTTCTATCGTGAATCTCGTTAAATACGCCAAGCAAGCCTATTACAATGGCAATCCGAAGTATTTCTCCCTCCCCACCGCGCAAGAACAGAGCTTCATCCTCTCTTACGTGAAAAATTCCAAAGGAAATGCCCAAATGCTCTCCGCATACGTCGATTCCACAGGACAAACAGCCCGAATCACAACGTTTATGAAGGATATCGGCACCGAAAAGATGCAGCAAATCGAACACGACATATACACCAAGGCGCAGAAGCTCTTCCCATCAAACAATTACGAGCTACAAATCACGGGCAAGGCGTATATGTTTACGAAAGGCACAGATTATCTGGCGACGAACCTGGTAGGCTCACTCGCGTTAGCCATTTTCCTGATTGCCCTAATAATGGCGTATATGTTCCGTTCTGTGAAGATGATTATTATCTCCCTCATCCCCAACCTGTTGCCGCTGCTCATTACGGCGGGGTTGATGGGGTATCTCGGCATTCCGCTCAAGCCATCAACCATATTGGTCTTTAGTATTGCCTTCGGTATCTCGGTCGATGATACGATACACTTCCTCGCCCGCTACCGCTTGGAATTAGTTGCCAGAAACTGGAAGATTAGCAAATCCGTGTACGCGGCACTCAGAGAAACGGGCGTGAGTATGTTCTACACCTCCATCGTGCTGCTGTGCGGCTTTTCCGTGTTCCTCCTCTCGAGTTTTGGCGGCACCAAAGCCCTCGGCGGGCTTATCTCGGCCACGCTATTCTTCGCAATGGGAACGAACCTACTCCTACTGTCGAGCTTGATCCTGTCACTCGATCGCACGGTATCCAACAAAGAGACAATTAAGGAGCCGACCATCGACATCTTCCCCGAGGAGAAAGATGATGACAGCGACGAGGATGACGAGGCACTTTCAAACGTAAAATAATTCAGAAATTATATCGATAATACCTTATGGAAAAAAGAAAACACATCGTAATCGTTGGTGGCGGTTTTGCAGGATTGCAATTAGACAAAATCCTCGACAAAGGCGCCAAATATCAAATCACACTGGTGGATATGAACAATTACAACTTCTTTCCACCCTTATTATACCAATTGGCAACGGGTTTTATGGAACCTTCATCCATTTCTTACCCATTTCGCCGATTGCTGCGACATCGTAAGAACACAAACTTCAGGATGGGCGCACTCCAGAGCGTCGTCCCTGCGGAACATAAGATCATCCTCAGCAACGGCGAACTTCATTACGACATATTAGTTATCGCTACGGGCGCTGAGACTAATTTCTTCGGAAATAAGAACGTTGAGGAAAAGGCGATGCCAATGAAGACCGTCGGCGACGCGCTGATGCTCCGCAACTTAGTCTACACGCGATTAGAGCGCGCCACTCGCACCGATGACAAAGAATACCGTCGCAAATTGCTCTCCTTCGCCATTGCTGGGGCTGGTCCCACAGGCGTGGAGCTGTCGGGCACGTTTGCAGAGATGAAGCAAAACATCATTAAGAAAGATTACCCAGAGCTGTCGCACGAAGATTTGGGCGATATCTATCTGATCGATGGACAGCAAACCGTGCTGGCGCCAATGTCCGAGAAAGCGCAACGCTACACCGAAACCGTGCTGCGAAAGAAGGGCGTCAAGCTCAAGCTGGGTGTTTTCGTCAAGGACTTCGTAAACGACGAAGTGCTGCTATCCGACGGCACCGTCGTTGATGCGCGTAACCTTATCTGGGCAGCGGGCGTAGCAGCAAAGACCTTCGACGGCATCGATGCGCCAGAACACTTAGGGCGTGGGCGCAGAATGAAAGTAGACGCCTTCAATAAAATGGAGGGATATGAGGATATCTATGCGATAGGCGATGCCTCGATAATGACTACCGATCCAGCCTTCCCCCAAGGCCATCCGCAGCAAGCACAAGTCGCCATACAGCAAGCTAAGAATCTCGCTGAAAATCTCAACCGAGAAATGCAAGATCCCAAGCCATTCATTTACGACGATAAGGGATCGATGGCGATTATCGGGCGAAACCAAGCCGTGGCTGACTTGCCGCGACATATCTTCCTAAAAGGATTCCCCGCTTGGTTCATTTGGGTGTTCATCCACATAATGTCGCTGGTCAACTTTAAGAATAAAGTGCGTACCTTCTACAATTGGGTGGGCTATTACCTCAGTAAAGACCAATCCTACCGAATGGTGTTACGCCCGAATGAAAAAGCAAAAGGATAAGGCCATATATTAAAATTTTTATATTTAGGTAACGCATCGGATTGCTTGCATTCTGGTGCGTTATTTTTAAAAAACTGCGTTTTTTACGCCAAAATTATCAATTTACCGATGGAAATAGCATCAAAACAATGGAAACAACAATTGCAATACGCGCTACAAGGTCGCGACTACCAAACGCTCATCACAACCACCAGCGAGGGCATTCCCATCCTCCCGTTTTACACTGAGGAGCACGTGGGGGAGCCTTTTACCATCAAGGGGCGGAGTAGGGTAGGGGTGCACCTTTTCTGTTCCGACCCTGAGCTGACGCTTCAGAGAATGCAAGAGTTCCACAATAGCGGGGTCGATCTATTCTTGGTGACGCTCATTGCCCCGTGCACCTACGAGCAGATCCCCAAGCAACTGCGTATCGAGGGCGCCCAAGTGCTATTTACTCCCGACCCACTCATCGACGCCTTTCGCAGAGGCATTTTACCCCCAAACACCTTGCGTACAGACCTCTCCTCGCCGCTGCAACTCAACGCAACGCTGTATCGAGAGGCAGGCGCCAGCCTCACCCATCAGATGGCTTATGCCTTAGCCCAAATAAAGGAATACGACACTGACAACGACACCGCCGATATATATTTGCGCGTGGCAGTGGGCGAAGCCCTTTTGCTGGAAATAGCTGCCCTGAGAGCTTTGCGCAAACTCCTCCGTGAGCAGTTCCCAACGCGGAGAACGCACATCGTCGCTGAGGTTTTGCAGCGCAGGCTCACCCTTGTCCGATCGAACTACAATAAGGATTATATTCCTCTCGCTTATGAGGCAGCCGCTTTGGGGCAGGCGGATTTTATCATCACCCAAACCTCAGATTTCTATCGTTATAAGAACGAGATGAAGGAGCATACACAGATACAAAATTTGCTAAGTATCATCAAGAAATCGAGTGTCGGCTTCATCAATGAGGCTTATTCCGTGCAGGCGCTCACCAAAGAAATCTATCATACAGTAAGCCTAAAATACGAACATATACAGTCGCAAGATGGCTTGCTAAATTTCTACCAAAAAGAGCAATTACAATGGGAGATTAAAAGGCAAAATAAGCGGGAACAGCAGGAATTCGATGCGCAACTCATCGAGGCGGGCATCACTCCTGAGAATACGCACATCTACGGCGAGGAACACTGGAACTTATACCCGTTTACCAAAAAACTGAATGCAATAACTAAATTTTTTCCACTGATACCCAAACGATTGTGGCAGAATTTTGAATTAACTTCTATAAAACAAGCATAAATGGAATTACAGAGCACACCAATAGCAGGCGTAGCCCCTTACGAGCGTGGCTACAGCTCGATGGGCAATTTGCACTGCACGCCGCGCATTTTGCCAGTGTCATTTTTCAATGATATAGCGTTTTTGCCCGTCGATATCCCCGAAGAGGTAGAGATCCTTTGTAGCAGCTTCGAGACTTTCAACGCATATCGTGGCAATAAAAAAGCGATTCTGTTTTCTAATAATTTATCCTTAGAAACTACTGATCCACTGCTTGATGCCGAAAATATTTACTTTTCGGATCTACTCTTAGGGTCGAAGAGAAGTTTAGAAAAGTTCCTTGACTATTACACCTATATATATAAGGAGCTTTCGATGGAGTGCGTACCGACAAATAAAATCCGCGTGATGGTTTTCTTTCGCAATAGTTTACTCAAAGAGATGAAAAAAGTACGCAAGCTACGCGCCCTTTCCTGCGAGCTATCGCAGCGGTTGGGTGTGGATATTCAGTTGCCTTTAATCGCCTATGTGAAGGATACCAGTCAATGGGTGCTCGCGCTATCGATGGGCATAGATACTGTGGTTGCTAACTTTGAGAACCCTCTCACGGTCGATCCGTTGCAAGCGTTGCTGGTGCGGCGTAGCCTTATCACCAGCACTATCGATCCGTTCTACGGCGGATCGTAATTACATTGCTTTTTCATTTTTTAGCATTTATATGCGGGCGCACTTTGTCAATAATTGGCAGAGTGCGCTTTTCTTTTGGCACGATTATTGTATTATATAAAGCGTCGAAAGTTCTTTGAAATACTTTATTATAGGAATTTTTAGAAACGCAGTTTTTTGTAGTTTTTAAAAAATAAAGTTTTTGGGAAACATTGCTGCTGAGAGTTTTTTTCGAGAATTACGCTCAGATGCATTGCTGCTGAGAGTTTTTTTCGAGAATTACGCTCAGACGCATTGCTGCTGAGGCTACTTTTCGAGAATTGCGCTCAGACGCATTGCTGCTAGGGCTACTTTTCGAGAATTATACTCAGACGCATTGCTGCTGGGGCTACTTTTCGAGAATTACGCTCAGACGCATTGCTGCTGAGGCTACTTTTCAAGAATTACGCTCAGACGCATTGCTGCTGGGGCTACTTTTCGAGAATTACGCTCAGACGCATTGCTGCTGGGACTACTTTTCGAAAATTACGCTCAGACGCATTGCTGCTGGAGCTACTTTTCGAGAATTACGCTCAGACGCATTGCTGCTGGATCTACTTTTCGAGAATTACGCTCAGACGCATTGCTGCTGAGAAATTTTATTTCGATGAAAACGCAAAAACGACATTTTTTGTAAATTAATTATATAATTATACGTATAAAATGTATATATTACACACATATAAAAATTAAAATTATTATCAACTGAATTGTTTAATTAAAAATTAGTAAAATATGAAAGCAAAAAAGTTATCTTTTAGTTTTACACGTTTGTGGAATAGTGAATACCCTGTGGTGGTAGAAAACATTTTAAAAATTGTTGAGAAAAACAATCCAGAAGAGCTACATCTTAAAAAGGTATACGACAAATTAAATGCGTTTGTGCCTGATTTGGAAAAAATAAAAGCGCAAGCAAAGAATACAGGAGCAACTGACATAATCACACAGAAGGATGACCTTCGCGACCGCCACACGCGTGCGATTTTCACCGTTGTTGATACGTACCGCAAGTCGGGTTTTGATAATTATGCAGAAAGCGCAAAGACGATAGCTACTTTTTTCAAGGATAATGAGTATACGCGTGGCTTGGTAAATGAGAACTACACATCGCAGACCAGCAAAACGAAACAGCTTATCGCAGATGTGGAAGCCAATACTAAGATAAAGAAGGCATTCGACGTGCTGGGTTTGTTCCAGCCACTGATGAAACTCAAAACTCTCAACAACGAATTGGCTGAGCTATTCCGTAACCGCACTGCCGAGCAGGCGCAAATGCCCGAGGTGGACATCAAACAGCTCCGAAAGAAAGTAGATGAGGTGATCGACCAGCTTTTTATCACCATCGAAGCCAGCCGATTGGAATACGACGATAAGGATTACAACCCACTGATAAAGGAGATTAAAACACTCTTAGATTATCACCGTGCGCAGTTAAAAACACGTAAAACCAAAAGCGCTACGAAGAAATCAAAAGAAAAATCGGAAGAAACGCCTACGCCAGAGGTAAAACCAGTGGAGAATGGCTATCCATCCGAAGTCTCTGAATAATTCCTTAGGGGGTTTTTGATTATAGTAAATTTTTGATGTTTAAGGCCTTCTATTTTTAGAAGCCGAGGAGCCGCAGGCATTCGCCTGCGGCTTCTTTTTCTAGAAGTATAGTTTTTTTAACTTAAAAGCTAAATAAAGTTGTAGCAATTTGGTATTTCCCAATTAAAATATATAGAAATTTATAGCAAAAAAAATTCCCGTATATATCTAATAAAGAAATATACGAGAAATTTTCTTGTCGTCAATTTATAATAAAGAAGCACCCTTAGCAACGGTGTCGCTAAGGGTGTTTTCTTTTAGGATAGCATACATAATATTTTACTACGGGTTTTGCCAGTGCTTCTAAGTTGGATTGATCGGAGGCTCGGGCAACATCGATGACGCGTCCGTTCTTCGTCAGGATTTTTATGGGTTGCTCTTCGGCGTTATAGGCGCGGTTGCTGAGGCGGTCGGTAAATACGAAGTAAGATGCCTCAGCCTTGCTAATGCCGTAGATCGCTGCTATTTTCTCGCGCAGGCGACTGAGTTTCTCGGCATCGAACTCGCTGCTGCGTACCTTTACTTTGGGTAGATCGCGGTAGAGGAGCATTCGGCTTAGACGCGACAGCACTGCGTCGGGGTGAAATTGCCATTGCTTCATAGCGAAGATGATGTCGGTATCGTCCAGCGCGGCGAAGCGTTCGAGTACTTCTTCCGTGAAGTCGTCCTTGTGAATGCGCTGCGAAATGAAGAATGCTAAGGCGCCGCTCATCGGGAGGGTGCCGCCCTCGCTGACGATCTCCTTTGCCCGCTGGAGCAACTTGATGAGGAGCTGTTCCGCAGCAATGCTCGTTTTGTGAAGGTACACCTGCCAGTACATCAGGCGTCGCGCAACCAAGAATTTCTCAACGGAGTAAATTCCTTTTTCTTCTACCACGAGCTCGTCGCCGCGAACGGTGAGCATCGATATGATGCGCTCGGAATTGATGTTCCCCTCGGCAACTCCCGTATAAAAACTGTCGCGCTTGAGGTAATCGGCTCGGTCCATATCCAATTGGCTGGAGATGAGCTGGTGCATAAATTTCCGTGGGTAAGTGCCTTGGAATATTTGTATGGCGAGGTCGAGTCGCCCTTTGAATTCGCGGTTGAGTGCCTGCATAAATCGCAATGAGATTTCCTCGTGCGAAATACCCTCGACGATGCTGTGTTCCATAGCGTGCGAAAAGGGTCCGTGCCCGATGTCGTGTAGCAGGATAGCGATGTAAAGCCCTTCTGCCTCGCGATCGGATATCTCGACGTTTTTGCTGCGGAGTGATTCCACCGCTTTTTGCATCAGGTATACGCAGCCGAGTACGTGCTGAAAACGCGTGTGTCTGGCACCAGGAAACACCAAATACGACAAGCCCATCTGACTGATGCGCCTCAGCCGCTGAAAATAGCGGTGCTCGATGATGTCGAACACCAGCGCGCTGGGGATATGCAGAAATCCGTAGACGGGGTCGTTAATTATCTTTAATTTATTTCTGGATTGCATCGAGCTGCTTGTTTTTTAGCCAAAAAGAGGTGGATTGATACGCAGATATGCCTTCATCGGCTTGGGTTTTGTCGATCTGCTTGCGTTCTACCTCATCGTAGAGGATGGGATAGGCTGGCGACGGCTGTTCTGGGCGTTGCTTCAGGTCGTATTGCACGGTTTTCTTCAGCGGCGAGATAATGGTGAGTTTATCTGGGGTCAGATACCCTAAATCTTGGTAAGTTGCGATGTAAGCTCGTGGCTGATAACCTTCTTTTAGCACATCTTGCCCGATGAATTTCGAAGTATAGGTGAAGTTCATAAGTCCGAGCACGGTGGGCATAATGTCGATTTGTGAGATGAGGGTATCGACCTTGCGAGGCTCGATAAAATCGGCGTAGATGAAGCAAGGGATACGGTAGCCATCCAAAGGAAGCTCGGTGCTGCCCGCACTCGACGCGCAGTGATCGGCAACGACGATGAAGATGGTATTTTTGTACCAAGGCTGTGCCTTAGCCATCTCGAAGAAACGCCTAAGTGCGTAGTCGGTGTACTTGACACCGCCTGAACGCGACTTTTTGTCGTTAGGAATATCGATTTTACCCGCTGGATAGGTAAACGGGCGGTGATTGCTGACGGTCATCCAGTGATTGAAGAATGGTTTGCCTGTTTTAGCCTCGTCGTTCATCACTTTGATAGCTTTTACAGCCATATCTTCGTCGCAAACGCCCCAGATGTTAGCAAAAGTTACCTCGGATGGCTGGAAACTATCGCGATCGACAATTTCATAGCCGTTGCCTTGGAAGAAATCCTTCATATTATCAAAATAGCTGTATCCGCCGTAGAGGAATTTGACTTGATAGCCCTTGCTCTTGAAGAGGCTTCCTGTCGAAAACTTATTTTTGTTATCCTCACGCTTGATAATGCTCTCCCCAGCTGTTGGCGGGATACAAAGTGTAAGGGCTTCCAAGCCGCGCACGGTTCTGTTGCCAGTGGCGTAGAGGTTTGTGAAGAAAAGGCTGTTGCTTGCCAAGCTATCCAAGAAAGGGGTGCGGTGCTCGGTGTCGCCGTACATCGTCAGGTATTCAGCCGATAGACTCTCGACGGATATGAGTACCACGTTGCGGCGCTGCTCGTCGCCTTCGTTGCTGATAGTTCGCTCGATGGCGGGGGCGTGGAGTTGGCGTAGCAGGGTGTTTTCGGCGACCTTCTCGGGCAAGGTGGGGTAGAACTGATCGTAATCGAGCTCGCTATGGGTGAAGGCGTAATAGAATTTGTAAACGCCATTGGCTTGGATTTCCTCGGCGAAGAGTGTACTGCCCTTAATGCTGCTGAGGGCTGGCAATAAACACAAACTCAGCAATGCCGCCACTAAATATGCCCCGAGCAAGATGCCTTTTTCAGCCAAATTGGGAATGGATTTCAGGGCGACGCGCGTTCTGAGGAAAAGGAAGATGGTGATAGCGAGGGTTACCACGCCGACAGCAGTAAATAGCGGCACGACGGGGTAGCTTTCCATTATATTGCCAATGACTTCGTTGGTGTATATCAGATAATCGACAGCGATGAAATTGTATCGAATGCCGAACTCGTTCCAGAAGAAATATTCGCTCACCGCGTTGAAAATGATGGCGAGCACGTAGATGAAGAGGGTTAAAAAGTAGAGGGCTTCACGGAGTTTGGCTCGCAGGCGTTTCTGGCGATCGGCGTCTTTATAGATACGTGGTAGCAGCAGCAAGAGCGCGAAGCAGAAGGTTTTAAATCCGAAGAATGCAAGGGCGATCTCAGGGATAACGCCGCCGTACTGGTTGAAGATATTGCTCGGAATAAAGAGGATGTAGCCTAAGAGTAGCAGCAAAGCCACCAGAATGATAAGCCCGTACGGCTTTTTGTACTTGACATCGGCGATAAAAAGGAAGTAAACCACTAAGATGCTGCTGGCAAGTGTGATGAGCAATGTGTCGGAAATGGCACCGATGACGAGCATCTTGATGACATCCCACGCAGAAAAGGCAGCGGTGGTAATCGGGTGCAACATAAATACGAAGCGCATCACCATCGAGAGCACTACGTAGAGTCCTCCGATGTATAAAAATGGTTTTAGCTTGTCGATAAAGTATTTCATTATTCAGCAATTTGGTGGCAAAGGTACGATAATTATTTGGAACTGTAAAATATGAATGCAAAAAATATTGGCAAAGAAATCTCATAAGAGAAATTCCTTTGCCAATAGTTATTCTTTGGGTTAGGTTTAGCAAACGTGTTTTCCGCAAAGTCGTGCGCTGAGTTCTGGCAATCGCAAGAATCCCGCTATCCAGATGGCTACTTCGATGCCCGTCTGCAACGCCAATGGCTCTTTGCTTGCCAGATGCACTGCCATCGCGCCTGCCATATAGCACGCCATCAAGAGGAAGCCTAAGATAGCTGTCCGCGGTATCCAAAAGAGTACTACGAAGAGGATCTGCAAAGCTCCCAGCATATAAAGGGTTGTCATTCCGCCTGCAACAGTGCTGCGGTGGCTTCATTATCTGCACCTCCCGTGAACTTCGATGCGCCTGTGTATAAAAAGCAAAAACTCACCAAGGCTGAGAAGATGTAGCCAAAGATTTTAAGTGTTTTGTTCATATTAATCTATTTTTACTAAAAACTCAGTGGTTATTTTTTCGATCTCAGTGAGGTATTCGGCAAAGATGTTTAGTTTTTCTAACTTCTTGATGCGCATCATATCATCCTCGAACTGCTGCATACCCAAATAGTTGATTACTCGTAATACGAAATCTTTTTCATAAGTTCTCTAAGAACTCACTAAATCGTTTGTCAAAAGGGAAGGATCGGTAGTATTTTCGTTGTTTGCCATCGCGAGTTTCGTAGAATATAAGGTTTAAATTGACCAACGCGGAGAGGCTTTCAGAGAGTGTACTCTTACTCATATCCAATTGTTTTTGTAATTGAACAAACGAAAGCCCTTGCTTGCTACCATCGATTACTAAGGCAGAAAGTATTTTTGCTGTTATAGGTGAAATTTTGTATAAACGTCTGAAAAGTTCGGATATTGCTACTATTAGATCTTGTTTTTCTTTCTCAAAAACCTTCATTTTTATAAAAATTTAACTAGAATATTTATCTCAGGGGGCAAATGTACTACTTTTTAAATTACTGACAAAGAAAATTGAGAAAAAAAAGCACCTCGTAGAAAAAAATATTCGAGGTGCTTCTATTAATTTTATGAAAAAATATGCGTTTTTTTAGCTGTTGAGCATAATCGGCATCGCTAACATCAATACTTTTTCGCCTTCATCCAGTCCGTCGTTTGGAGTGATGATACCTGCACGGTTCGGGAAGGACATTTCAAGCATAATTTCGTCAGAACTAAGGTTGCTGATCATCTCTTTAAGGAATTTGGAGTTAAAACCGATCTCCATATCGTCTCCCTGATAGTTGCAAGTGAATCGCTCTTCACCTTTATTACTATAATCAACGTCCTCGGCTGAAATTACTAAGCTCGACCCCGCTATCTTTAAGCGTACTTGGTGTGTGGTTTTGCTCGAAAAGAGTGATAGACGGTTGATAGAGTTATAAAATTGCGAACGATTCAGTATTAGTTTGTTCGGATTCTCTTTTGGAATCACCGCATCGTAATTCGGATACTTCCCATCAATTAGGCGACAGATAAATTCCATTTCATCAAATGAAAATTTAGCATTACTTTCGTTGTATTCGATTACAACTTCGCTCTCGCTGCCTGCCAATATCCCTTTGAGGATGTTCAGAGGCTTTTTAGGAACAATAAACTCTGAATTTTCGCTGGCTTTGATATCTCTACGTTCATATTTCACCAATTTATGAGCATCAGTACCTACAAAAGTCAGTCCCTCCTGACCAAATTCGAAGAAAACACCACTCATAGTGGGGCGTAGATCATCACTACCTGTCGCAAAAATCGTTTTTTGAACAGCTGTAGCCAATATATCACCCATTATGCTCACTTTATGTGCTTCAGGAAGCTCCACAGGGCGCGGGAACTCCTCACCATCTAAGTAAGCAAGCGAGTATTTACCCGTAGTAGAACTAATTTCGATACTATTATTGTCCTTTACTAAAAAGGTGAGCGGCTGCTCTGAGAAAGTCTTCAAAATATCCGTCAATAGCTTTGCTGAAACTGCAATACTACCCTCTGAATCAGACTCTACCTCCAACGAACCCCTTACTGTAGTTTCTAAATCCGATGCTGAAAGCGTCAATGTGTTTGCCGATAACTCGAATAGGAAATTATCAAGGATTGGCATCGTGTTGTTACTGTTGATAACGCCTCCTAATATCTGTAATTTCTTTAATAAGGCTGAACTTGATACAATAAACTTCATTTCTTTATAATTTTTAGTCAAAATATCGTTTCCGAATATTTCTCGGAAATTCCATTGCAAAAGTAGTTAAAAAAAATAAACCAACCAAATTTTTCTTCTACTTTATTTACCTTTTGTTTAACTTTTATTTTCGATAAAAATATAACCCATTGTTAATAAGTGAATTATATTTTCGTTGGCACTGGTATATTTTTGTTAAATAAAAGTCTTCGAACCTATCGAATGCCCTTCATTATTCGCTTTCCTCGTATATAATACACGATACTTAGCAGTATAGCCATATAGATGCCCAGAGCGATTGGTAGGAAAATGAAATACAGCACCGCGTAGCCGTCTCCTTTGCCTCCGTCGTCTAAAATGAAGTGTATCAGATCGTGAGCATAGAGAAAAGCGAAGTAATGCACCACCATCGCAACCAAACTTCCGAGCCATAACACCCAGTAAGAGTGTTTTTTTATCAACCATCGCGCCTGAAAATACATCACGATCAGCGCTGCTATCACTGCATAGCCAAACGGACCTATATAAGTCAATGCTTCTTGCCACCAAGTGTATTTTTTTTCAAAGAAAAGCACAAATGCTTCCTCTGAAATGTTTGTTTTACACCTCAAAATGTTATTTTTAACGCTCACATCGGTAATATTATAGCTTCCGTTGGGAAAAAATGTAATATCTTTGGGCATTTTTACCTCTATTTGTATTTCTCCGAAGCTCTTCCAGAATTGTGAAGGGTATAGATTGTATCTCAGATCGTATTTTTGACCAAAACCACGTACATTTTCGCTAAAAAAAGCATTATATTCTACATAAACGACGTTCTCACCCTTATTGAGATCGACCGAGAAGTATATAAGTTCCTCTGGGCTCACTGAATAACGCGCCATTCCATCACCGTTGAAGTCTATATCCACTCCTGGGAGACTGTCGTGCGTTTTTAGAAAGGGAAATTCACTCAAATTATCCTTATTAAAGGTATTAAAAGGGATATTTTTCCCATTTGCAATGATTTTAGTTATCATTTCGGGGTTATAATCGCTTGCGATGAAGAGCAAAGGCAGTTTTCCATCCTTTTCGGAGGTAATATGATAGGTAATTTCGTATTTTGCTATCCATTTTACGTTACTTTCAGGGTAAATAGGGTTTTTATAAGGGGTAAATTCAATCAAAATATGCTCTTTATCCACTGAACAATCCCTACTTCCGAAGATGACAGAGGTATCGTTGCCATCGGTATAAGGTTGACCCATATTGGCAAAGCTGTTGAGACTCCAAAGAGTGCTCAAAAGGGTAAAAATAAGGTTTCGTATCATTATTTTAACGGTTTTTAGGCTTCAACGAATGCTTTTAAGGCTTCATTGAAGGGGCTGTTTTTGTGATTTTAGCAATAAAATGAGTTTTTTAATGATAATTATTTAACGATTTATGCTAAATATAAGTAAGTCAATCATATTTATCAGTCGTTTAATAATAATTATCACAGCGCGAGTGATAAATATGAGTGATTTACTCATAATTATGAGTCCGCGACCGCTCCGAAGCATTAAATTACTCATATTTATCATTAAATTAATGGTCTGAAGCATTAAATGACTGCTTCGAACCATTAAATTACTGGTCTGGAGCATTAAATCAATCATATTTATGTTTAATTTAATGATATAAACCATTAAATTAATCCTTCAAAGGTTTAATTTACTCATATTTATCATTAAATTAATGGTCTGAACCCTTAAATCACTCATCTGAACCTTTAAATCACTCATCCGTATGATTAAATTAATGGTCTGGAGCATTAAATCAATCATATTTATGATTAAATTACTCATCCGTATGATTAAATTACTCATATTTATGATTAAATTAATGGTTCGAACCTTTAAATTACTCATCTGAACCATTAAATTAATGGTCTGAACCCTTAAATTACCCCTCCGAAGCATTAAATTAATCATCTGGAGCATTAAATTACTCATCCGTATGATTAAAAAAATCCTCCGAAGGATCACTTTAACCCTTCGGAGGTTTATGAGAGCGGTTCGTAGGTTTTACGACTCAAACGATTGCATTTCAACGAGTTTCTTATACATTCCGCCACGCTGTAGTAGCTCTATATGGGTGCCCTGTTCCACTATTTTGCCCTTCTGCATCACCACGATAAGGTCAGCATTCTGTATGGTTGAAAGGCGGTGGGCAATGACAATCGAAGTGCGGTTTTTCATCATCTTTTCGAGCGCATCTTGCACCAATCGTTCGCTTTCGGTATCGAGTGCAGAGGTTGCTTCATCCAAAATCATTATTGGTGGATTCTTCAATACCGCTCGGGCAATGCTCAAACGCTGTTTTTGTCCGCCACTGAGCTTACTGCCCCCATCACCGATATTTGCCTCAAAACCTCTCGGCAGATTCTCAATAAATTCAAGCGCATTAGCCACCTTTGCCGCCTCTGTGATTTCCTCAGCACTTGCCTGCGGATTGCCTATCAATAGATTGTTGCGCACCGTATCGTTAAAAAGTATCGAATCCTGCGAAACTACACCGATAAGAGCGCGTAAACTGCTCGTTTTCATATCCCGAATATCTACCCCATCGATGAGCACTGCTCCCTCATTCACATCGTAGAAGCGCGTGAGCAGATTGGCAATCGTGCTCTTCCCACTACCCGACTGCCCCACCAGCGCAACCGTTTTCCCTTTGGGTATATCAAGTGAAAAGTCTGTAAGCACATCCTGCTTGTCATACCTGAAAGTGATATGCCTTAGAGAAATAAGCTCCTTAAAATCAGAAATCGCTACCGCATCAGCCTTTTCCTTAATAGGATTGTCATATTCGAGAATCTCAAGGATACGCTCAGCCGAAGCATTGCCTTTACGCATATCATACGATGCCTTGCTGATAGCTTTGGCAGGCGTTAGAATGTTATATGCCAAGCCCATAAAGGCTATAAACTGCGTGCCATCAAGCGTTTTACTGTCTAATACCAACATACCCCCAAACCATAAAAGCACCGCAATCATTAATATCCCAAGGAACTCGCTGGTAGGGGAGGCAAGGTTCTGGCGATTCATCAACCCATTGCTCATACGGCTAAAAAGATTACTCGACTCATTGAACTTCTTAGCAAAAATACCCTCCGCATTGAATGCCTTCACTACACGCAAACCCCCCACCGTTTCCTCTATCAATGAGAGAAACTTTCCCTGCTCTTGTTGCACCTTCGTAGAATGCTTTTTGAGTGATTTACCAATCTTAGAGATGACAACTGCCGCAATCGGAATAAAAATAAAGGTAAATAACGTCAATTGCCAACTGATGCCCAGCATCACCAAAATAGAGAAAATAATCGTCAGTGGCTCGCGTATGAAAGTCTCCAAACCCGATAGCAATGAGTATTGCACCTCATTGACATCGCCCACCATACGCGACATTATGTCGCCCTTTCGCTGTTCAGAGAAAAAGGCAAGTGGCATACGCACAATCTTGTTGTAGAGCGCATTGCGCAAATCCCTCAGAACACCATTTCTAAGATATGTAATGAAAAAAGACGCCAGATAACTGAACAAATTCTTCATCAAAAACAGCGACAATACCAATGCAATGACCAAGCCCAGCGCCATTGAACCGCTTTCGCCCGCATACGCCGTTACTTTATAGTTCAAGTACGCCTTGCCATAAGTGCCTAAGTCAAACACACTGCCAGAATACACCGGCGCAGTGGTTAGCCGCTCAGCTTTGCCAAAGAGAACATCCAACATCGGGATCAGCGCCACAAATGATAGGGCACTAAAAAGTGAGTAGAGAATATTAAAAAAAATATTCAAGCCTGCGTACCTTTTGTAAGGCAATATAAAAGGAATAAACTTCTTTAACTTCATTATTTAGCGTATTTCTTTACCGTATCTTCACGCTTTATCTTCTGATTGTCTGTGTAAACAAACTCAGGGACGAAATATATCTTGCGGGGCACTTCGTACTTTAAGATATCCTTATCCATATACAAATCGTGCGACAAGGTGGCATAATCCTCTTCCTTGCCTTCAACGTAAAGCACAGCGCGCTGCCCCAGCTCGTTGTCGGGCTCCTTGGTGATGAAGTAATCACCCTTGATATACTTCTTTAGCTTGCACTCCACGCTCTCAGGGAATACTTTAAAGCCGCCCGAATTGATGATATTGTCGTATCTACCCAACCACTCAAACTCGGTAGGGGAGAGGAGCTTGACCATATCATTGGTAACCACTTTGTGATCCGCGATAAGCGGCGCATCAATCACCAAGCAGTGTCGATCGTCTTGTGAAAAGGTAACGTTAGGCATCGCCTTGTAAGTACTTTCGTGGTGAGTGCTGTGATTAACTCTGCGCATCGCAATGTGCGAGATCGTTTCAGTCATCCCGTAAGAAGAATAGATCTCCGTAGGCACGCTTTGCAACTTAGCCTCTAGCTCACCGTCGATTGACGCCCCGCCGAGGATGAGTTTCTTAATGCGATGCAAGTCGTACAGCGATTTTGAGGCTTGCAAAGGGATCATCGCCGAGAAATCGTAATCCTTATGCGTCAAAGCAAGCGGCATTGACGACGGTTGTACGATATCTAAGTTCAAACCGAGCACAATAGAGCGGATAATCATCATCTTACCAGCGATAAAGTCCGCAGGAAGGCACAACAACGCCGTATCCTTGGGGTGTAAATGCAAAAAATGACCCGTAGCAAGCGCTGAATTGACCATATTCTGCTTCTTTAGGTGGATAACCTTTGGGATGCCTGTCGAACCAGATGTTGTGGCCTCGATATAATCGTTGTTGTCCAACCAATCGAGCAAGAATTTGCCTACCGACACACGGTAAGGCTCGCCATCTTTGATATACGCGGAGGCTAAGATAATCATACGGTTCTTATTAATAGAAAATCCGTTGATTTTAAAATCATTGTGTATGAATCTGTAATCTATATCATTCATTTTCTAAAACTTTTAATACTAAAATAGGCGACAAAAGTAGTACTTTTCGCCGAGATGAACAAAAATATCTTTGGAAAACTTTTTTGATGGCTTAAAATATGAATTTTAAAAGGACTGTTATCAAAGTAAATCTTACTAAAATAGGTTTGCTATCTACTTTTTTGTATTGATATTTTGAGAAAGACTTTCTCTAATAAATTAGCAATATTTTTGCCAGAATATTAAGATTAAAATAATACTTTTTCGAGAGATAGTTATATTAAAAGAAGTTTATATATCGTTGATTAACAAAGGTTTCAGAAAATAATGCAAAAAAAATGTGTTTTTTTGGCGGCTGTTTAAAAAAATATTACTAATTTTACCCCCACTAAATAGATAAAGTTATGTACACATTAGACCACATTGATTTGATGTTATTAGACGAGCTACAACAGGATAGTAAACAATCTATCAAGAAGTTAGCGGAGAAAGTAAACCTGTCGATCACTCCTGTGCACGAGCGCATCAAGAAATTGGAGTCGCTGGGCGTCATCGAGAAGTATGTTGCGGTGATCAACGGGAAGGAAATAGGCAAAAAGTTGGTGGCTTACTGCCAAGTGAAGTTGCTTCGACACCAAGGTGAGTTGTTTGAGGAGTTTGAGAATTATATCAAAACGCTCGACGAGGTGCTTGAGGCTTCTTATATGGCGGGGGCTTATGATTTCTTGCTGAAATTGGTGCTCAACGATATGGATGAATACCAGAATTTTGTGGTTCACAAGATTTCTAAGCTGGAAATTATCGCCAATATCCAGAGTTCGTTCGTTATTCAGGAGATTAAGAATACTTCGATGATTAAATGCTTGCGCGGCGAGGCTGAAAGTGTGATAACTATTAATAAATAAGCAAATGCACATAGCCATTGCAGGAAATATAGGTGCAGGCAAGACGACGCTTACCTCGCTTTTGGCAAAGCATTACCATTGGGAGGCGCATTACGAGGATGTGGTGGATAATCCGTACTTGGACGACTTTTACCACCAGATGGAGCGTTGGAGTTTTAACTTGCAGATCTATTTTCTTAACAGTCGGTTCCGCCAGATATTGGATTTTCGCGAACGTGGCAATGATATTATCCAAGACCGTACCATTTACGAGGATGCGCATATTTTTGCGCCGAACTTGCACGAAATGGGGCTAATGACGGGGCGCGATTTTGAGAATTATCGCTCGCTCTTCACGCTGATGGAGCGTTTGGTGCTGCCGCCGGATTTGTTGATATATCTGCGCAGTTCGGTGCCTAATTTGGTGAATCAGATCCAAAAACGCGGGCGTGAGTATGAGAATTCGATCTCTATCGACTATCTCAACCGCCTTAATGAGCGTTACGAGAAGTGGATTAAGGAGTACGACAAGGGTAAGTTGCTCATTATTGATGTTGATCATATCAATTTCGTGGATAATCCTGAGGATTTGGGTGATATTATCAACAAAGTAGATGGTTTATTATACGGATTGTTTTAAAAAATAAAGGCTCTCGATTGAGAGCCTTTTGTTTTGAAGATGATTTCTATTGGAAATACTTGTTTACGTGGAAAGCGACCAATCCGTCGATTGGCTTGCGCAGTACGGTGCCTATTTTCAGGTTGTTTTCGGTGAGCACTTCTTCCAAGATGTCTTGAAGGAAGAATGCGATGCTTCCTACGAAGTTGATAGGCACTTCGTAACGGGCTTCGTACTGTGAAATCCAGTGGTCGACGAAGAGCTGCATCCCGCGTTTTACCAATGCTCGGCAGTATTCGTGGTTTTTGTTCTCAACGATGAACTTTGCAAAGCTGGCTAAGTAGCTGTTGGGGTTAGGCATCTTGTAGAGATGGTTTTTCACGGTATCGGAGTTGAGTTCGTACTGGCTCTCGAACTTAGCGCATAGTTCGGCAGGCATACGCTTGAAGAAGTAATCGATGATCAGGCGTTTGCCATAGTAGTTGCCACTTGATTCGTCCATAAGGATGTAACCTAATGAGTCAACGGCTTGTTCGAGTTCTTTACCATTCCAATAGGAGCAGTTAGAGCCTGTCCCCATAATGCAGACGATGGCTTTGTCCTCCGGTTTGGTAGTTGCGAATACGGCTGCAAACGTATCTTCCTTAACTTCGATCTTCGCATTCTTGAAGATGGTTGTAAGGCAGCGTTGTGCGAACAAACGCGCGCGCTCGGTGCCGCAACCTGCTCCGTAGAAGTAAACCTCAGCGATGGCATTGCGGTTTTCGAAGAGCTGGTAGTTAGTGGTGATACGTTCTACGAAGATTTCTTCGGTGAGCACCTCAGGGCTTAGCCCCAATGTTTGGGTGAAGAATAATTTCTCTCCTTTGCTATTCAAGGCTGTCCAGTCTGCCTTGGTAGCGCCACTGTCAATAATTAATATCATATTGTTTTAGTTTTAATATTTGTAAATTAGAAAAAAAGAAAAGTAGAAAAAGGGAAAATTAGGATGATATATGTTTGTGTATTCCTTGTTGTTTTCCTCTTTTTCTACTTTTCTACTTTCTATTCTTCTACTGACTATAAGCTCGCGATATGTTGAGCCAAATCAACCAACTTGTTTGAATAGCCTACTTCATTATCGTACCAAGATACTACCTTGAAGAAGTTCTCGCTAAGTCCAATACCTGCTTTTGCATCAAAAGTAGAGGTGTTTTTGCAACCTACGAAGTCTTGTGATACCACCAGCTCGTCAGTGTAGCCTAAAATACCTTTCAATTCGCCCTCTGAAGCCTTTTTCATTGCAGCGTTGATTGCGTCTAATGTAGTGGCTTTCTTAGTGCGGAAAGTAAGGTCTACTACTGATACGTCCGCAGTTGGTACGCGGAATGCCATACCTGTGAGTTTGCCGTTGAGCTCAGGGATTACCTTACCTACTGCCTTAGCTGCCCCTGTTGTAGATGGAATGATGTTGTTCAAGGCTGAACGACCACCTCTCCAGTCTTTCTTTGAAGGACCGTCCACAGTAAGCTGTGTAGCGGTAGTAGCGTGTACGGTTGTCATCAATGCTTCTTCGATGCCGAAGTTGTCGTGAAGCACTTTTGCAACGGGTGCCAAGCAGTTTGTGGTGCAAGATGCGTTAGATACGATGGTGTCGCTTGCCTTTGCACTCTTGTGGTTTACCCCCATTACGAACATAGGCGCATCAGCTGATGGTGCTGAAATAACTACCTTCTTAGCACCCGCGTTGATGTGTGCTTGCGCTTTCTCAAGGGTAGTGAAGATACCTGTACATTCAGCCACTACGGTTGCCCCGATTTCGTTCCACTTAAGGTTGTTAGGGTCTTTCTCAGCAGTGATACGTACGGTTTTGCCGTCAACCACCAAATGACCGTCTTTTACCTCTACTTTGCCTTTAAATCTGCCGTGTACTGAATCGTATTTCAATAAGTAAGCGATGTAATCTACATCGAGCAAGTCGTTGATACCAACGATTTCTACATCTTGTCTTTCATAAGCTGCACGGAACACCAAACGACCAATGCGTCCAAATCCGTTAATTCCAATTTTTAATACTGACATAATTTTATTATTTATTTAATTATTATTTGATTATTATTTAACTGTACACTATACACTGTGCACTATACACTGCCTAAGTTGCCATAATTTCAGCAACCCTCAGCAGTTCAGGGTCTACCGCAGTGCTGCCTTTGATGGCTTTTTCAAGAGGAGTAAGTTCCATCTTCTGGTTGCGGATACCCACCATATAGTTTGACTTGCCCTCTAAGAGCGACTCCACAGCTTTCACGCCCATACGGCTCGCCAGCACACGGTCGAAGCAACTTGGGGCACCCCCACGCTGCATATGTCCGAGCACCGATACGCGTACGTCGTAATCAGGGTGATTTTCTTCTACGTATTCTTTCAATTCGAATACATTCTTGCCGATCTTATCACCTTCGGCTACTACTACAAGGCTTGAAGTCTTTCCTGCCTTGCGGCTCTTCTCAAGCGACTCCAACAAGTGCTTCAGCCCGATGTTTTCCTCAGGTATCAATATTTCCTCAGCACCTGCGCCCACACCCGAGTTCAGTGCGATGTGCCCCGCATCGCGCCCCATCACTTCGATAAAGAAAAGGCGGTTGTGCGAGCTTGCTGTATCTCTAATCTTGTCGATTGCCTCAATCACTGTGTTGAGTGCGGTGTCGTAGCCCAAAGTAAAATCGCTACCGTAGATGTCGTTGTCGATCGTCCCTGGAATACCGATCACAGGGAATCCGAACTCTTTGTTGAAGAGCAGTGCCCCCGTGAAAGAACCATCACCCCCGATGACCACCAGCGCATCTACACCCGCTTTTTTCAAGTTTTCGTAAGCCACCTTACGACCTTCAGGCGTCCTAAAGTCCTTGGAGCGCGCTGATTTGAGGATTGTTCCCCCTCTGTTAATAATATCGCGAACGCTGCGTGCGTTCATCTCTTCAAAATCGCCTTCTATCATTCCCTGATAGCCGCGATACACGCCTACAACTCCCACCTTGTGGTAAGCACACGTGCGCACCACTGCACGGATAGCGGCGTTCATACCAGGGGCGTCTCCCCCTGAAGTAAGTACTGCTACTTTCTTAATTGACATTGTTCCTTTTAATTTTTTGCGGCGTAAAATTACGACGATTTTTTCAATTGGCAAAATAAATTTAACACTTTTTTTGTGATGTTTTTTTTAAGTTATAGTAAATCAATTAATAACCCTAAAATAATTTTCGTAATAACGTACGTACTTTTACATAAATTTGGTATAAAATTCATTACATACCCCTCAAATAGCTCTCTTGGGGTATACTATAATAATAGGTGAAATATTTTCATACTAAGGTCAATGCCATCTCCTAATCTTATCGAACCGATAACGGATCAATAACGGAAAAGCCCTACTTAAAAACTTATTTTCTTTCATTGAGCAAACTACCCCATTACGTCTTTTTTTTGTAAATAATCTCTAAGAAAAGTGCTTTTATGAAATATTTTTGTACCTTTGCCCTCTCTTAGGGAAGCCTAAGTGTGTTTTAAGCAATGAATACTAATTTAATACGCAAGTGATGAAGAAAGTTTTATTCCTACTTACAATCGTGATTTCGTGCTATCTACAAGCACAAGAAACGCCTTTTGAAACCCTTTTGAAGAAGGCTCAAAAAGGCGATGCCCAAGCCCAATACGAGGTAGCTGACCGCTATGACAAGGGGCGGGGTACCGAACTTAATTACAAAGAGGCTTTTAAATGGTATAAAAAAGCAGCAGAAAAAGGGCAGCTTGACGCTCAGTTTAAGCTCATTGACATATACAGCACTCATATTAAGAATGAGAAAAAGGCACACCAGTGGACTAAACGCTTCTTAAAGCGTGCCAATGCCCAGTCTGAAAAGAATGATGCTAAGGCTATGTATCTATTGGCATTGTATTACAATAGCCAAAGTCAGCAACTCTTTAAGAAAGCTGTAAAACAACAAGAAGCAAAGGTAAAAGACGGTGATGCAAAGGCAGCTTATGAGCTTGCCCAGATGTATGACAATAAGCTCAACAACCAAGGAGCTGCTAAGAAATGGTATGAAAAGGCAGCTCAGTATGGTGATAGCGAGGCACAGTACAAAACAGGAATGCTCTACTTGCAGTTGCAGAACCGAAAGAAAGCTATCTTCTGGCTTAAAAAAGCCCTTGCAAATCAAGATATAGCAGGCTATACAAAGATATTAGCCAACAACGAGCTCCGCCGTATAGATAAGGGTTATGCCCGCACACACAAGAAGATGGATGGTGCTATGTATGGCGATATGCCTATACCTGACTATGAAGAGGAGTAATAATTTGTATGAATAAAGAAGAAAACTTACAACTGCGCTGGGAGACTTTAGTGGGGAAGCTCTCAGCGATATTTGCAGAAGGAGAGCGCATTAACCTTGATGGTATCCTTTATCTCATTGGGGTACAGGAGCTCGGGCAGGGCGTTCGCCGCTATTACAAGGACGAGAAGGTGAACTTGATGCACATTGCCGTATGTCGCCTCTTAGAGCCTTATGGGTATTATCAGTACGCGCATACCGACGAAGAGGGCTGGCCTCACTATACTATCGCTACACCTCTACCCGCTCTAAGCCCTGAACAGCAAACACTTCTGATGCAGGAAGCTATCGTGCGTTACTTTACAGAGAATGATTTTTTATAGCGTAAATAGGGGCTATTTATCTTTTTATTTGTACTTTTGCTGCCCCTAACTAATCACTAACCCCTAATCACTAATCACTAATCACTAAAAGAATGCTTTCGACTATTGATAAAAAGAGGGTTGCCTTTTACACCCTCGGCTGTAAGCTGAACTTCTCAGAGACTTCCACCATTGCGCGGAGCTTTGAGGAAGAGGGCTATATTAGGGTTGATTTTGAAGACCCTGCGGATATTTATGTCATCAACACCTGCTCGGTAACCGATAATGCCGATAAGCAGTTTAAGCAGATCGTGCGCAAAGCCCTCAAGGTAAACGACAAGGCATTTGTGGCAGCGGTGGGTTGCTATGCGCAACTGAAGCCGGAGGAACTTGCCCAAGTAGACGGGGTAGACCTCGTGCTGGGGGCTAAGGAGAAGTTTAACATCACCCAATACATAGACGACCTGACGAAGAACAACGAGGGCATCGTACACTCTTGCGAGATTGCCGAAACAGACTTCTACGTGGGCAGCTACTCGTTAGGCGATCGTACGCGAGCTTTCCTGAAGGTGCAGGACGGTTGCGACTACAAGTGCACTTATTGCACTATCCCAATGGCGCGGGGTATCTCGCGCAGTGATACGATTGAGAATATCCTTGCCAATGCTAAGAAAATAGCGGCGCAAGACATCAAAGAGATTGTACTCACAGGGGTGAATATCGGCGACTATGGCAAGGGTGAGTTTGGCAATAAGAAGCACGAGCATACGTTCTTAGAACTCGTGCAGGCGTTAGATGAGGTAGAGGGCATTGCACGCTTGCGTATCTCCTCCATAGAACCTAATCTCTTGAAGGACGAAACGATTGACTTCATAGCACAGTCCAAAGCCTTTGTGCCGCACTTTCACATTCCTTTGCAGAGTGGTAGCAATGATATCCTTAAGAAGATGAAACGCCGCTATCTGCGGGAGCTTTACAGCAGTAGAATAGCGAAGATACGCTCGGTGATGCCCGATGCTTGTATAGGGGTAGATGTGATTGTAGGCTTCCCTAGCGAGACAGATGAGCACTTCTTGGAGACATATCACTTTCTCAATGAGCTGGATATCTCTTACTTACACGTATTTACCTATTCGGAGCGTGACAATACGGAGGCGGTGCTAATGGGTGGCGTAGTGCCTGATGTGGTACGCGCCAAACGCAGCAAGATGCTCCGTGGGCTTTCGGCTAAGAAGCGCAATGCCTTCTATGAGAGCCAGCTGGGTAAGGAGCGCACGGTGCTCTTTGAGAGCGACAATAAGCAAGGCTATATACACGGCTTTACGGAGAACTACGTGAAAGTAAAAGCCCCTTGGAACCCAATGCTGGTAAACACTTTACACCGCGTACGCCTCACCAAGATAGATACCGATGGGTTGGTACGCTTTGACTTCTTAGACGCTGTGCCTGAATAATAACATACTAAGGTGAATTTTAGGGATTAACTTTAAAATATAATGGACTCTCTGAGTTTTGCTTTCTCAGATAGTCCATTTTGTATTTGAAGGAATGATGATTAGCGATTCTCGTTGTAGCGTGTGCTTTTTACTAAGTCACCCATTTTGTAGATTTTATCTTGTACGAGTTTTTTTGCTTCGTAGTACTTCCAAATACCGTCCATCTGATCGTTTTTGAAGTTACCTTCAATCGTTACGTTGCCTTCCTCGCTGTACTCTTTATAAGGACCTTCACGCTGCCCTATAGCGTAGCGAGTCTCACTCTCAAGATTGCCATTGCGGTAATAGGTTTTCCACAAGCCATCTTTGTAGCCATCCTTATAGTCGCCTTCTTCATCGGTAAATCCAGGTTCATATTTTGAGAAATGGTGTCCGTTGCGTTGTCCATTTTTGTAGTTCATTTCATAAGTCTGCTTACCATTGCGGGTAGAGAAGCGTTTTTCGCAAGTGCGTACACCGTTGTCGTAAATATTCTCTCTTTCTAAGTTGCCGCTGTACTTGTCGTAGCGTTTATGGCTGCCGTGTTCTTTATGATCTTTATAGGACTTTTCGCTTTCCTTTTTGCCATTATCCCAGTATTCTACGCGGGTGTAAGTGCCTTCATCCTTATAGTCGTACTCAATGTGCACCATATTGTTGTTAGCTTTCTCGATCCATTTGCCAAAAGGCTTGTCATCTTTGTAAAACTCTTCTTTAAAACCATCAATTTCACCTTCACGAGTGCGGTAAGTTTTCTTTTTCCAGAATTTACCGTCCTTCTTGCCGTCTTTATAAGTGCTTAAATCAACGAGCTTCCCTTTTTCATCAAAACGTTTCTGCTCGCCATTGAGTTTGCCTGCACGGTAGGAGTGTTCTTGCTCCACTTTGCCATTTTCATAGAAGATTGATTTGCCATCTTGCTCCCCATTTTTGTAGCTTATTTCAGCTATTTTATCTCCCTTCTTGTCGAAGTATTTGAAGGTGCCGTTCATACGCCCTTTGGAGAAAGTGCCATCGAAGTATGCACCTTCTCCCTGTGCTACTTTAAAGTTGCCCTCAAGAGGTTCTTGGCTTTTTTTGAAACGCCAAACGGTTTCGGTGCCGAATTTCTGTTCTTCAAGTTCATCTTTTGAAGCTAACTTCTGTGCAAAAGCTGTTGAGGCTGAGAGTAATAGCCCCATAAGTAGGATGTTTTTCATTGCTTAAACATTTTGAGCCACAAATGTACGATTATTTTTATTGGTAGCAACTAAATGTTGTGAATATCACAAAATAGTTTAAATGTGTTATATTTACAAATGTAATATAAGGGAGAATATGTGTTTTAAGTATGGCTTTTACTGCTTGATAACTCGCTGATTATGTGTTATATGCCGTTTTTATTAGGTCAATCGTGAGGGAATGCGAAGTTATGAGGATGCAAAGTGTGTAAAATGGCCGTTCTTAGAGGCTTTGTAATTCGTTGATTGTTCGATAGTTTTTCGCTAAACCTAATACTAACCTAATACTAACCTAATACTAACCTAATACTAACTTAATACTACAGTAATACTGTCGTTCGGTGTTCCTTCGATGTTCCTTCGAGATGTGTTCGTAATGTGTTCGAGATCCTTGCAAGGATAATAGCGGCGAGACGAGATCCTTGTGGGCAGTTTGAACCTACTTGACTTAAAATTTTTTATAAAAGTATTGTCAGTTTATTTTTTCTTTGTAATTTTGCAGCCTGAATGTAACGTAGTTTTGTTCCTGTGGAAAGATCATATTTTAGGCAGTCATTTTTTATAATTGTATTGGCAACTGCGCTCTTTATAGCCTTTAAAGAGTTCTTGCCTAAGCGTATTTTTCCAGAGAGTAAGCCTACGACTAACATAGTGGTTGACAGCCTAATGCTGGCAACAATGGAGGGTAAAGACCTTGACTCATTAGTGAACGATTCGCTGGCAAAGGCAACAAAGTTAGAAGAGTCGCAGCAAGGGCTGAGTTCATTTTTCCAGAAGTTGGAGTCGCTTGAGCGTACTAAGCAAGGCAAAATACGCATTGGTTATTACGGCGACTCAATGACTGATGGCGACCTCATTGTGCAGGATTTGCGCGCCCTATTTCAAGAAGCCTTTGGAGGGTATGGCATTGGTTTTTTGCCTATAGCATCGGAGTCGGCAATGTCACGCGGAAGTGTGATACATCGATATTCACCTACTTGGAAAACACAGTCGTATGTGAATGTAAAGCGTCCGTGGCGGCCTTTTGGGGTGAGTGGTCAGGTGTTCTTTGCTCAGAATCCGAAAGGTACTTGGGTGCAATACAAGGCGTCGAACCAGCCACACATCAGTATGCTCTATACGCCAACGTTGTATTATGGCTCTTCGGGTAATAAAGCAGCAATGGTGGAGATTAGCTACGGCGATACCCTCAAGGTGGTCAAACCGATGCCTACTGATAGGCTGCTGAACCGTTTGGTGCTGGCTGAAGGCAGTGTGAAGATGGTGCGAGTGAATTTTATCAAGGCGGATTCGATACCTATCTACGGTGTGAATTCAGATAGTGCAGAGGGCGTTTATGTCGATAACTTTTCAAGTCGTGGCAACTCAGGATTGCCGCTATCGCTGTTCAATGTCGACCTGATGCGTGATTTTGATAGGACACTGAGCTATGACCTGATTGTGTTGCACTTCGGGGCGAATGTACTGGGCTATGGCTCACTTGACTATTCGTTCTATGAGCGTGGAATGACCAAAGTGGTGAACCAACTCAGAGCGTGCTTCCCTAATACGTCGATCCTGATTATTTCCACTGCGGATAAGTCGACCAAGGTGGATATGGAGATGAAAACAGATAAGGCAGTAGTGCCTTTGGCAAATGCACAGCGCAAATATGCTAAGGACACCCATTCGGGCTTTATCAATCTTTACGAGTTAATGGGAGGCGAAGGTTCGATGAAGCAATGGGTAGAAGCCTCGCCATCATTAGCTGGAAAGGATTATACGCACTTTAACGCAAGAGGTGCTAAGAAGGTTGCTCACTTGCTTTACAATCAACTAATGGAGGATTATCATCAGTATAAAAATGCGAGCAAGAAGAGGAAAGTTACCCCAGAGGTGCCAGCAGTACAAACAGCTACGCCTACCTCAACGCCACAGGTGACTACGCCTACCAGAGAAAGCGCTCCGTCTGCCTCTGCACCGCAAAGGGTGAACACCCCAGCGGGGAGTGTACGCCAAAGAGTGAATACACCTCCAGCAGGTGTACCTCAGAGGGCGAGTGCCCCTGCGACAAGTGCCCCACAGCGAACCACTGTGCCCGCAGCGCCACGTCCTGCAACAACAAGTAAGACAAACGTAGCTACATCAAGCGCTACGATCAGTAATAAACCGAAGGAAGAATCTATTAAGCAACATAAGGATAGTTTACGCAAGTAATTTTACACAACACTAATAACTTTAGCAATGAAAAAGTATGTACAATACATCAAAGGAGCAGTGATAACGGGCTTGTTAGCAGTTACAGTTTTGCTCTATCTGAGAGGAAATTACACAACTGCATTTAGTCTTTTTTCATTCAATGGGGAAAGATATGAGAACGGAGAGAAGATCGCTAAGGAGGCTTTTGAGCCTGCTATTGATGATCGTTTAGCTTATAGCGGTGAGGAAGAGACCCCCGTAGAATACAATTATGTGTATAATGCTACCGCCTTAGATCCATTCTTTGAAAAGCTCGCCTCATTAGAGGTTGCTAAAAAAGGGAAGCTCAATATCGTACATATCGGCGATTCGCATATACAAGCCGACGTGATGACGGGTGTAGTACGACAACGCTTTCAAGAGAGTTTTGGCAATGCAGGTTTGGGGTTAGTGTTCCCTTACTCGTTGATACGCACCAATGGAGGGCATAATGTTTCTTTTAGCTCGAATATTGCGTGGGAAGTGCAGAAGAATATTGGTAGAGAAGGTGACCAAGTGGGTATCAGCGGCTACTCACTTTCTACTAAGAATAAGAATTTTGTGATTGAGCTTAATCTTAAAAATAAGAAATACGCATTCAACACCTTAAAGATTATCACTCCTAATAACGAGCGTTTCTTTGAGGTGGCTACGAATGTAGGGAATGTAGGAAGAGTGAGTGCAGCGCCATTGCGCCCAACTGTTCAGAAAATGCTTACTCATAAAGTATCACAAGGTGAAACACTTTACGGTATCTCACACAAATACCACACAACGGTATCTAAAATACAGAATGCGAATAGGCTTAGTTCAGCTAATATACGTATTGGGCAGGTGTTGCATATTCCCACAGCTGAAAAAGTAGCAGCAGCACCCGCAGCTCGCCGAGTAGACCTTTCAGAGGCAAAAGTACTAAGCGGTAATTCACTTTTTAGTTATTACACTTATGAAGGGCTGAACGTTTCAGATAAGATATATCTCACTCCTAATAGTAAAAGTGACTCATTTACACTTAGTGGTATCGTATTGGAGAACAACAACAGCGGTATTATCTATCACGCTATAGGGGTGAATGGGGCGCACTTCTCTGATTACAATAAGTCGAAGTTATTCTTTGAACAGATAAAAGCCTTAGAGCCCGACCTAATTATTGTATCGCTTGGTACTAACGAGACTTTCGGCAGGATGTCGGCTGACCGTTATGATGAGCAAGCTACGAAGTTCATCAATGCTTTGCGCAATACGTATGGCGAGTGCCCCATACTGCTTACTTCGCCACCACCGTCGCTTTATAAGCGCAAGAGTCCTAATCCGCTGTGTGAGGAGTATGCCGACCGCTTGATCGACAACTCGGTGAAGGATAATTACAGTGTGTTCGACCTTTATCGTGCTGTGGGAGGAAGTCAGGCGATGAATCGCTTTATACAGCATAACCTTATTGCGGGTGACCGTGTGCATTACACACGCCAAGGTTACCTCGAACAAGGGACGCTCTTTTACGATGCTTTTATGAGTAACTACCTCAACTACAAGAGAAAGAATAAACAGCCCTTAAAACCCATACTGAATTGAATTTAGAAAATTTGCAGCTCTGGGCAATGCAGTTTTGTCCGAGTGAGGAACAGATAAAAAGCTGGTTTACTTACGACCCCAATCACCCCCTACTATTTAACAGTAGCTTGTTTTTGGGGCTCTTTTTGGCTTTTTATTTGCTGTACATTCTCACCAAGAAGCACGCTCACTTCCGTACTGTTTATGTGACACTCTTCTCACTGTTTTTCTACTACAAAGCGGGGGGGAATTACTTTGTGCTCTTAGTGCTGTCATCAGCATTGGATTACTTCTTCGCAGGGAAGATCTATAAGAGTGAGAAGCCTATTGCTCGAAAGTTCTATCTGGCAGCGAGTATGGTTACTAATTTGGGTATTCTTGGATATTTTAAGTATACTAACTTTTTGATTGATAGTTTTAATCAACTGTTCAGTTCAAATTTTGCCCTTTTAGATATTGTGTTGCCTATTGGGATATCCTTCTATACTTTCCAGACAATGAGCTATACCATTGATGTGTATAGGCGTGAGATAGAGCCCGCAAAATCCTTTCTCGATTTTACTTTTTTTGTTTGCTTCTTTCCGCAATTAGTTGCAGGACCTATCGTACGTGCAAAGGACTTTATTCCTCAGATCTATAAGAAGATAAACATTACTAAAGAAGAAGCCTCTTTTGCGCTTTTCTTAATCATCGGAGGGCTGATAAAGAAAGCCGTTATCTCCGATTATATTTCGCTGAATTTTGTAGATCGTGTGTTTGATGCACCGAATAATTATACGCCTTTTGAGAACTTGATGGCTGTGTATGGTTATGCTTTGCAGATTTATTGTGACTTCTCAGGCTATTCTGATATGGCAATAGGCTTAGCACTTTTAATGGGCTTTACGCTACCGATTAACTTCCGCACACCTTACCAGTCAGAGAATATTACTGAATTTTGGCGTAGATGGCACATTTCGCTTTCTACGTGGTTAAAGGACTACCTATATATCTCTGTGGGTGGCAATAGGCGAGGCACCTTCTGGGGGTATTTCTTTCCGACAGTCTTCTTCGCCTCTTCACTGTTTTGGGGGTTGAAAATGATGAATTACACGATGGTGCCTTTGTATATTGTTTTAGGAGGCTTAGCAGTGTTCTTTCTATCAATTGTTATTGCCTCAGATAAGCAAAAAGCACTTAGAAGCGGTTTTAACCAGATGACCACAATGCTATTGGGTGGGTTGTGGCACGGCGCTAACCTACGATTCATCGTTTGGGGTGCATTACACGGTTTGGCATTATCGCTACATAAGAGTTTTAAAGAGTTATTTCCTAAGCGTGACCCTGATAAGAAATCATTTTTTGGTAGCTTATTTACTCCGTTATTTGTACTCATCACTTTCCATTTTGTTGCTTTTTGTTGGATCTTCTTTCGCGCTAAGGATTTTGATATAGCACTGAATATCATCAATAATATACAAAATATTACCTATAATCCACAGCAATGGCAAGTGATCTTCCAAGGGTATCAAAGTGTATTTATCTTGATTATATTTGGATATATTTGGCACTTCTTCCCTCAATCAATGAACGACTCACTCAAAAATCTATATGACTCAATGCCGATAATATTTAAGGCTGCGGTTATTGCATTAGTCTTTTGGGTGGTATATGCAACCGCTTCGAGTGAGGCACAACCATTTATTTACTTCCAATTCTAAATAGGGTAGGAGAGGGGAGGTTCATTCGTTCTTCCTTTATGGTGTATTCGTAGGAGAGATTAGAGTTTTTTTTGTTAAATTTTTCACTTTTTGCTTTGGTTTGAAATATTTTTACTATTTTTGGGGCGGAATTTTGAGGTAAAAACTTGAATTACGCATAGTGTTCTAGTTTCTACCATTTTGATTATAAGTTGATTAAATGAAATTTACAGCATTACAAATAGCGAATGTTTTGGGTGGAGAAGTAGAAGGAAACCCCGAAAAAGAGGTGTTTACGCTCTCAAAAATTGAGGAAGGGACAGAAGGTTCTATTTCTTTTTTAGCGAACCCAAAATACAAGCATTTCATTTACACTACAGCGGCATCGGTGGTGATAGTCGGTAAGGACTTCGAGGCAGAACATCCTGTGTCGGCTACCTTGGTGCGTGTGGACGATGCTTATGCAGCTTTTTCAAAACTTTTGGCTTTTTACAACGAAATAAAGCTCAATAAACAAGGTGTAGAGCAGCCCTCTTTTATTGCTCCTACGGCTAAAATAGGTAAAAATGTGTATATCGGTGCTTTTGTGTATATCGGTGAAAATGTGGTAGTTGCTGATAATGTGAAGATTTATCCTAACACTTATATTGGCGATAATTCGCGTATTGACGAAAATAGTACTATCTTTGCAGGCTGTAAAATCTATTCTGAGACGGTGATCGGTAAGAGTTGTACATTGCACAGCGGTGTGGTGCTTGGGGCTGATGGTTTTGGCTTTGCCCCCAACGAAGATGGTTCTTACAACAAAGTACCACAGATAGGCAACGTAGTGCTTGAGGACAATGTGGAGATTGGCGCGGGCAGCACGGTGGATAGGGCTACACTTGGCTCGACGATTATCCGTGAGGGGGTGAAGCTCGACAACCAGATACAGATCGCCCATAATGTGGAAGTGGGCAAGAATACTGTAATTGCGGCACAAACAGGGGTGGCAGGTTCTACTAAAATAGGTGAACATTGCACTATTGGTGGGCAAGTGGGCATTGTAGGGCATCTTACGATTGGCAATCGTGTGAAGATACAGGCACAAACAGGTGTAGGGCGCAATCTGAAAGATGATGAGGCAATACAAGGTTCGCCCGCACTGCCTTATGCGGAATATAACAAGGCATACGTGGTTTTCAGGAAACTACCTAACCTACTAAAACGCATTGAGGAATTAGAAAAGAAATTAAAAGACAAATAATAGATACGTTATTATGGTAAAGCAAAATACCTTATCGAAGGAAATAACATTAGAAGGCATTGGCTTGCATACCGGTAGAGAGGTGAAGATGGTGCTCAAACCAGCCCCTGTGGACAATGGGTTTACCTTTGTGCGCACTGATTTGGAGGGTAGCCCTGTGGTAGAGGCAGATGCTAATTATGTGTCGAATACGGAGCGTGGCACTGTCTTAGAAAAGAAAGGCGTAAAGATACAGACTTGTGAGCACGTGCTGGCAGCCCTTGTAGGTATGGATCTTGACAATGTGATTATTGAGCTTAATGCCTCAGAGCCGCCTATTATGGATGGCTCTTCTAAGTACTTCGTAGAGGCTATTGCTGTGGCGGGTATTGTAGCTCAGGATGCTGACAGAGACGAGTATATCGTAAAGAATGTGATCACTTATGTAAATGAAGAGACAGGCAGTGAGATTACGCTTATCCCTGCTGAGGAGTACCAAGTAACGACTATGGTGGATTTTGGTACAAAGATATTGGGCACACAGAACGCCTATATGAATCACCTTTCGGAGTTTAAGAATGAGATAGCCCCTGCGCGCACTTTTAGCTTTTTGCACGAACTTGAGACGCTTTTAGATCACGGCTTAATCAAAGGGGGTGACCTCAATAATGCGATCGTTTATGTGGATAAGGAGATCTCAGAGAGTACAATGGAAAAGCTCAAGAAGGTGTTCAACAAAGAGCATATTTCTGTAAAGCCTAATGGGGTACTCGACAATCTCACACTGCACTACTCTAACGAGGCTGCGCGCCATAAATTACTCGATGTGATTGGCGACTTAGCACTCGTAGGTACACGCATTCGTGGGAAGGTCATTGCTACCAAACCAGGGCACTTTACCAATACACAGTTTGCTAAGAAGCTCTCAAAGATCATCAAGAACGAGCGCAGAAATAATGTACCCTCTATCGACCTGAACCAAGCACCACTGATTGATATCAACGGGATTATGAAGCTCTTGCCACACCGTCCGCCATTCCTTTTGGTAGATAAGATTTTTGAGCTCTCGGATAAGCACGTAGTGGGCTCTAAGAATGTAACGATGAATGAGCCGTTCTTTGTAGGGCACTTCCCTTCTTCGCCTGTGATGCCTGGCGTATTGCAGATAGAAGCGATGGCACAGACAGGTGGTGTGCTCATACTCAGCACAGTACCTGACCCAGAGAACTATCTCACCTACTTTATGAAGATTGACAACGTGAAGTTTAAGGTGCCTGTGGTGCCTGGCGACACACTTATATTTAAATTAGAATTGCTAAGCCCTATCCGTAGGGGGATTTGCCATATGCAGGCGTATGCGTACGTCAATGGCAAGTTGGCAACTGAAGCCGAACTAATGGCTCAAATAGTAAAAGTAAAATAAAGATATATGATTCAACCATTGGCTTATGTCCATCCAGGGGCAAAGATTGCAGAGAATGTAGTAATAGAGCCGTTTACCACTATTAGCAATAATGTGGAAATCGGTGAAGGCACTTGGATAGGACCTAATGTAACCATTATGGAAGGGGCTCGCATCGGGAAGAACTGTAAGATATTCCCAGGGGCAATCATTTCAGCGGTACCTCAGGACTTGAAGTATCAAGGCGAGGAAACCACCACTCACATTGGCGATAATACTACTATCAGAGAGTGTGCAACCATCAACAAGGGTACGCTCGATCGTATGAAGACCATAGTGGGTAATAACTGCCTTATTATGGCATATTCGCATATTGCACACGATTGCATTGTGGGTAATAATTGTATTTTCTCTAATAATACCACTCTTGCAGGGCACGTAACGGTGGGCGATTGTGCTGTGATGGCAGGGATGACTGCTGTATATCAGTTTTGTTCTATCGGTAGTTATGCCTTCGTTACAGGGGGGTCGCTTGTAGGCAAGGATGTGCCGCCTTATGTGAAGGCAGGGCGCAGTCCGCTCTCGTATGTAGGGGTGAACTCTATTGGTTTGCACCGCCGTGGTTTTAGCACTGAGAAGATACGTGAGATACAAGATATTTACCGTGTGATATTCCAAAAGCGGCTCAGTACCTCACACGCCTTAGAGTATATCGAGGCAGAGATGGAAGCTACTGTGGAGCGCGATGAGATATTACAGTTTATTCGCAAATCACAACACGGGATAATGAAAGGATACCATATTAATGATTAAAAATAGAGGTCAGAGGTCAGAGCTGATTTCTATTTTCTATCCTAATTACTAAATTAATTTATAGATTAAAATAAATGGCAACAACAGCAGACATTAAGAAAGGATTGTGCATACGCTTCAATCACGATATTTACAAGATTGTGGAGTTCCTCCACGTAAAGCCTGGCAAAGGACCTGCTTTCGTACGTACAAAACTTAAGAGTGTAACTACAGGGAAGATCCTTGACAATACCTTCTCAGCAGGGCATAAAATTGAGGATATTCGCGTAGAGACACGCTCTTACCAATACCTCTATGAGGAAGGTGAAGACTTCGTATTTATGAACAACGAGGACTACAATCAGGTGCACGTGCGCAAGGATATGCTCGACTATCCTGAGCTACTCAAGGAAGGTGAGAATGTGATGATTATCTTCAATGCTGAGGATGAGACGCCTCTGTCAGTGGAAATGCCTGCTAATGTAATCCTCACTGTTACACACGTAGAGCCAGGGGTAAAGGGCAACACAGCGACTAACGCTACTAAGCCTGCCACTGTAGAGACTGGAGCTACTGTGAATGTACCGCTCTTCATCAATGAGGGTGATCGCATCAAGATTGAGACAGAGAAGGGTACTTACGTTGAACGTATGAAGGACTAACGCCACTAAGTGATATGCAGTTTCCCACACCTTATACCTTACAACAAATCGCGACTATCATTGGGGCGCGCTACGTCGGTGCTGATGACTTCCCTGTATTGGGAATGAATGAGATACACGTGGTGTGTGAAGGAGATATCGTCTTTGTTGATCACCCTAAGTATTATGACAAGGCTTTGCAATCGCGGGCAACCGTAGTGTTGATTAACAAGGAAGTGGATTGCCCTGAGGGTAAGGCACTGCTCATCTCTGATGACCCTTTTCGCGACTTTAACAAGCTCACTGACTTCTTCCGACCTTTTGAGCGGGCGACGGCAATGATAGCCCCTACAGCGAAGATCGGCGAGAGCAGTGTAGTGCAACCTGGGGTGTTCATCGGCAATAATGTGGTGATTGGTGAGGGGTGCCTGATACACGCCAATGTTACTATTGGGGATAATTGTTTGATTGGCAACAATGTAACTATCCACGCGGGAACGGTGCTCGGTGCAGATGCTTTCTATTACAAAAAGCGACCTGAAGGCTTTGACAAACTCAAATCGGGCGGTCGTGTAGTGATAGAAGATGAGGTAGACCTCGGAGCTCTCTGCACTATCGACCGTGGTGTAACAGGAGATACCACCATCGGGCGGGGCACTAAGATTGACAACCAAGTGCACGTAGGGCACGACACCGTGATAGGCAAGAAATGCCTCATTGCCTCGCAGACAGGCATAGCAGGTTGCGTAGTGATTGAGGACGAGGTAACGATATGGGGACAAGTGGGTATGACCAGCGGCATCACCATTGGCACAAAGGCTGTGATATTGGCACAGAGTGGCATCTCAAAGTCCTTAGAGGGTGGGCAGACCTACTTCGGCTACCCAGCTGAGGAAGCACGCAAGAAATACAAGGAGATGGGAGCCTTGAGACAACTCATCAACAAGTAGCAGAACGAATGGACAACGTAGTATTACACTTAGAAAAAGTATCGGTATATCAGCGCAGTAACCTGATCCTCTCGGATGTGAACCTCACTATTGGCAAAGGGGAACTCATCTACCTTATAGGTAAGACAGGCTCAGGCAAGAGTAGCCTCATCAAGTTGCTCTATGGCGACCTACCCCTGACCAAAGGGGAGGGAAAGGTAGTGGGCTTTGACTTGAAAAAGCTCACAGAGGACGATATACCGCTGCTAAGGCGTAAGATAGGCGTTGTATTCCAAGACTTTAAGTTGCTCTCTGACCGCAATGTGTACGATAATCTCGCTTTTGTACTCAAGGCTACAGGTTGGTATGATAAGGCAAAGATAAAGCAACGCATTGAGAAAGTGCTCGCAAAGGTGAAGATGCAGAATAAGGGCTTCAAATTTCCGCATGAACTCTCAGGCGGTGAACAGCAACGCATTGCCATAGCACGAGCCTTGCTCAATAACCCTGAACTTATCTTAGCCGATGAGCCTACCGGTAACCTTGACCCAGAGACAAGCGTAGAGGTGATGCAGGTGCTCAAGGAAATCAACGCCTCTGGGCGTACTATACTAATGGCAACTCACGACTATGCACTCATCTTAAAGTTTCCTTCGAAAACCCTTAAATGCGATGGGGAACGCATCTTTGAAGTAGTGCAGAGAAGAGTGTAGTTTAGAGCTTTGAGGTATGAGCTTTGAGCTTTGAGAAGGCGACCTACAAGGGTTGTTTTGTTTTGAAGTGTAAAAGTTCAAAAACTGGAAAGCTCGGTAATAAACTTAAATGAATAATAAATAAGAGATTGAGATAGAACTTTAGTAGTAATAGCAAGTTTTGCGATAATGACTCAAAGCTCAAAGCTCAAAACTCAAAGCTCATAAAATGAAAATACTTGCAAATGATGGTATTTCCGACTTAGGAAAGCAAGAATTAGAAGAAAACGGATTTGAGGTACTCACTACAAAAGTAGCTCAAAATCAACTCATAGATTATATCAATAAGCATCAGATAGATGCTTTGTTGGTGCGCTCAGCCACTCAGGTGCGTAAGGACATCATTGATGGCTGCCCTTCGCTGAAGCTCATCGGGCGTGGTGGGGTGGGGATGGACAACATCGATGTAGACTATGCCAAAGCCAAAGGATTACACGTGATTAACACTCCTGCGGCTTCAGCCCTCTCAGTGGCAGAACTCACCTTTGCACACCTCTTCACAGGAGTACGATTTTTGCACAATGCCAATCGCGATATGCCCTTAGATGGTGATACCCGCTTTAACGAACTCAAAAAAGACTATAACAATGGGGTAGAACTGCGTGGTAAAACCCTCGGTATTTTTGGCTTTGGGCGCATTGGGCAAGCGGTAGCACAGATCGCTATTGGCTTAGGAATGAAAGTATTGCCTTATGACCCCAGCGTAGCAGAAGCAACCATTACCCTCAGTTTCTTTGATGGACAAAAAGTATCCTTCGACATTAAAACTGTAGAGAAAGAGCGCGTGCTGATGGAATCAGATTTCATCACACTGCATAGCCCTATGCAAAACAGTTACCTCATTGATGAGAAGGAAATCAATATGATGAAGGACGGAGTAGGGATTATCAACTTAGCGCGCGGTGGTGTACTCTCAGAGGCAGCCCTCTTACACGCCTTTGAGCACGGAAAGGTAGCCTTTGCGGGCTTAGATGTCTTTGAGAATGAACCTCAGCCATCTATCCACGTGTTGATGCACCCACAAATATCATTAACACCGCACATTGGGGCGGCAACTCTTGAAGCCCAAGATCGCATTAGTAGCGAATTGGCAACTCAAATAGTAAATTTACTTAAATAATAATTATAAAAATGGCAGGAATATTAGATTTCTTACAAGGAGATAACCTCCAGAAGCTCGTCAGTGGATTGAGTGAAAAGACAGGCATTTCATCAGATAAAGTAACCTCAGTGATGGACTCTGTAAAGTCGATGTTTGGTGGCGAAGGTGATGCTGCAAGTGCAATTAGCAAACTCACCAGCGGTGATGCAGTAAAGACCATCAGTGAGAAGAGTGGTGTATCGCTTGATAGCGTAAGCAAAATCTTTGAGAACTTTACTCCTATGGTAAGTCAGTTTTTCTCAGGCAAAGGGGGCAACATCAGCGAAATGTTTACCTCTTTCCTTGATAAGAACAAAGATGGCAATGTGATGGACGACATCAAGAGTGGTATATCAGGACTTTTCGGAGGTAAGTAGAATCAGCTTTTAGCTATAGCTTTTGGCTTTTAGAAAGTAGCGAATAGTATTCGTCGCAGGGGCGGTATCGCTGGCGATAATACTACTCGCTATTTTACTATGTCCTAAAAGCTAAAAGCTAAAAGCTAAAAGCTAAAAGCTAAATGCTAATGACGGATATTTACTTTATGCAACAAGCTCTTGCGGAGGCATGGCTGGCTTTTGAGGAAGGCGAGATCCCTGTGGGAGCGGTAGTAGTCACTGGGGGACAAATTATTGCGCGGGCGCACAACCTCACTGAGCGGCTCACCGATGTTACTGCCCATGCTGAGATGCAGGCTATCACGATGGCTGCAGAATATCTTGGCGGAAAATACCTCCAACCTTGCACAATGTATATCACCTTAGAACCTTGTGCGATGTGTGCGGGGGCTCTCTACTGGAGCCAAATAGGGCGGGTGGTTTACGCCGCAGAAGATGTGCATCGTGGATATCGTGCTATGGGCGGGAAATTACACCCCAAAACCGAAGTTACCAGCGGAGTACTCGCTACTGAAGCTGCTACCCTTATACAACAATTCTTTGCCTCAAAACGCAAATAATGAAACACTTCACTTTCATACTCATTTTCTTCCTTGGGATAAGTACGCTCTTCTCCCAAACCAAAGACACGCTGAAAGTGAAGGATACCATTCCTAAGCCCATACCCCCTGAACGCGAGGCAAAGAACAAAGCCTTTTATGAACAACTTAAAGAGCGTTTTGAGCGGCATAAAGCTACCAAAGATCTTACAAATCTCATAGAGATAGACTCTCCCCAAGATAGTGTTAAAAAACAACAAAAAACTAAACCTGAGGCACCGAATTACGGGGCTTATCAAGGTAAAATTATTCGTAAAATCACCATCACTACGCTTGACCCCTTTGGCTTTGATGAGCGCGACCTAAGTAAGCAACCCCAGAAAAAGTTAGAACGCTATGGCAACGCTTTGCACGTGAAGACCCGTGAAGGCACCGTGCGCAAGTTTCTCTTATTCAAGAAAAACCAGCCAATGGATACCCTCCTGCTTAAGGAAACAGAGCGTGTGTTGCGTAACCAGCGGTATGTGCGGCGCGCCTTAGTGCAGCCTGTGGAGGTGGGGCAAGCCTCTGACTCCGTGGATATACAGGTGAATGTACTCGATAGCTGGTCTTTATATTTTGATGGCGACCTCACCGATAGCCGCGGGTGGACACGCCTTACGGAGCAAAACCTACTTGGCTTGGGGCACGAGGCTTATGTTACTTATCGGCAGTATTTCTCCAAATTTTCTGATAATGGGAAAGGTTTTGGATATGTATGGCGCAATATACAGAACACTTATATCAATCTGCGCACTTCTTACTATACGGATTACGAGAATTTCTACGACAAGTCTCTTGCCGCCGAACGTCCGCTCTATTCACCTTTGGCACGCTGGGCGGGACGTATAGGCTATTTTGAGAACCGCTATCAAGATCAGAGTATCATCCATAGCGATAGCATCTATACCCCTGTGCTGGGCACTAAGACTTTCGACATATTTGGCAGTGTCGTCTTCCCTATAAAGACCACTCGCAATAAGGATATCAACACCTTCATCATCTCCACGCGCTTTCAGAACACCTATTTCTTTGAAAAACCAGCGGCTATCTTCGACCCTGAAGAGTACTATGCCAATCAGGATTTAGTACTCACCCAATTGAGTCTTAAGCGTACTAATTTTAAGAAAGCCCGCTATATCTTCCGCAATGGAGACGTTGAGGACGTAGGGGTAGGGCATACTTTTTTCCTTACCTCAGGTGTACTGCACAAGCTCAGGAGTACGAACCCTTACTTTGCATTAGGCTACTCGCACGCACGCTATGCTGATAAGGGCTATTACGCCCTCAATGTTGAAGGGGGTACTTTCCTGAAGGATAAACAGCTCTCACAGACGGTATTAAGGCTTGAAGCTACCCTCTTTTCCAACCTCTTCACTTTGGGTGATTGGCACTTCCGTCAGTTCTTCAGAAGCAAAATTGTCGTAGGCTTTAGTCGTAATGAGAACAACCGCGACCGTATTAATCTCAACGGTGATAATGGCATCTTGGGCTTTAGCAGCACTCGCGTCTACGGTACGCGCAAATTGGTACTCTCCTCACAGACGCAGGTGTACGCTCCCTTTCAGTTTATAGGCTTCCGCTTTAGCCCCTTCCTATCGGCTGACCTTGCCTTTATAGGGCAGAAGGAGACAGTCTTCCCACAGGCAGATATGTATTCCCGCCTCTCCATCGGTTTTTATATCTCTAACGACTATCTACCTTTCGGGGCGATACAGTTTTCCTTTGGGTATTACCCACGTATCCCAGGTAGTGGCAACCAAATCTTTAAGTTTACAGGGGTAACGAACGACGATTTCCGCTTGCAGAGCTTTAACTATCAAGCACCTTATTTGGTACCATACAGGTAAGGTGTGAGGTCTGAGGTGTGCGGTATGAGGGATAATGAATAATGTATAATCTCAAATTACGCAGTAGAAGTATACACTCAATCTAACTAATTGGTTATGAAAGATATACTTCATCATTTTACAATAGAGTATTAGGAAGCAAACTATTACACTATCTTGTTGATAACAAGAACGAAAGCTCAGCGCGCTAGCCCTAAACGCTAAAAGCTGAGACTTAAAAGCTGAATTTGGGATAATGGATAATGAAAAAGTCCTTGGGCACACTGCTCAAGGACTTTTTATTTTAATAGAGTATGAGTTCTAATTTCTAATTTTCTAATTTCTAAATTCCTAACTTTTCACTGTGATACTCCCATCGGGGTTGAGTGTCGTTGCCGCTGCTTCATTCTCATCATCTCCAACCTCTGTTTGCAAAGCCTTTTTCTTCTCTTCTGCCTCAGCAATCTTCTCCTCGGCAGTCTTGAACTTGCGTTCGCCGAAGATGGCTACGAGGTCATCGCGGAATATCACTTCACGCTCAAGGAGTAAGGTCGCTAATTGGGTCAGCTGCTCGCGGTGCTCACTGAGTATCTGTATTGCACGCTGATACTGAGCTTCAATGATCTTAGATACTTCCTCGTCAATCAGCAGTGCCGTCTTCTCGCTGTAAGGCTTGGTGAAGTTGTAGTCCGCTTGCCCTGACGAATCGTAATAAGTGAGGTTACCAATCACATCATTAAGTCCGTAGATAGTAACCATAGCGCGTGCCTGCTTGGTAACCTTCTCCAAGTCGCTCAAGGCACCTGTGGATATTTGGTTGAATATCACTTTTTCGGCAGCACGACCGCCCAAGGCAGCACACATCTCATCGAGGATCTGGTCGGTACGTACCAGCTGTCGCTCTTCGGGGAGGTACCACGCTGCCCCCAACGACTGTCCGCGGGGTACGATCGTTACTTTCACTAATGGTGCCGCGTGCTCCAAGAGCCAGCTTACAGTGGCGTGTCCTGCCTCGTGGAAGGCAATAGCCTCGCGCTCCTCAGGAGTGATGATCTTCGACTTCTTCTCTAAACCGCCTATAATTCTATCTACTGCATCTAGAAATTCCTGTTTGCTCACCGCCTGTTTGCCCTTACGCGCCGCAATCAATGCCGCCTCGTTGCAGACGTTGGCGATGTCCGCCCCTGAGAAACCAGGCGTTTGCTTGGCGAGGAAATCCACATCAAGTTCCTCTGCAGCCTTGATAGGCTTTAAATGCACTTTGAATATCTCCTTGCGCTCGTTGAGGTTCGGCAGTTCCACATATATTTGACGGTCAAAACGCCCAGCGCGCATCAACGCTTTGTCGAGAATATCGGCGCGGTTGGTCGCTGCCAGCACGATGATGTTCGTGTGCGAGCCAAAGCCATCCATCTCGGTAAGGAGCTGGTTGAGCGTATTCTCGCGCTCGTCATTCGCCCCTGTCATCACGTTTTTGCCACGGGCACGCCCGATAGCATCAATCTCATCGATGAAGATGATACACGGTGATTTCTCCTTTGCCTGCTTGAAAAGGTCGCGCACACGTGAGGCACCCACCCCTACAAACATCTCCACGAAGTCAGAACCTGAGAGCGAGAAGAAAGGCACTTCTGCCTCGCCTGCTACTGCCTTTGCCAGCAGCGTTTTACCCGTACCAGGAGGACCTACTAAAAGTGCACCGCGCGGTATCTTACCCCCCAGTGCTGTGTATTTATCAGGGTTTTTAAGGAAATCTACAATCTCTTGCACCTCTTCTTTAGCCCCTTCTAAGCCTGCCACATCAGCAAAGGTAACCTTGGTAACCTTTGTTTCGTCGAACATCTTTGCACGCGACTTACCGATACCAAAGAGCCCTCCAGCCATTCCGCCACCTCCCATACGACGCATTACATAAACCCAAATAAGAATTAGGAATGCAAATGGAAGTATAGACATTAATAGATCTATAAGTGTAGTATCGTTAGTCTTGTTTTCAATAGTAGTTGTTAAGTTGTTATCTTTAATAATCTGTTTTACATCTCGCTCGAAGTTACTCAAGTCACCCAACTCAAACTTGTATTGCGGAATCTCTGATGAATTAGAACCTTGAAATATAGAGTTGCTGTTCTTTAAATCCTTATGTTCTTCTTTCTTTAGGGCATCAGGGGTCAAGAATACCTTTGCTTCTTTGCGATCAACTATTACAATCTTTGCGACATCGCCATTGCTTAAGAACTCTTCAAACTTTGACTGAGGGATTTCCTTAGTTTGTACCCAAAGAGCCCCTCCTGAGTAGAAATTAAAACCTAAAAGAATAGCCAACAGCAAGGCGTAGAGCCAATAAGCCGAAAATCGTGGCTTGTTATTATTAGTATTGTTACTATTATTAGTAGCGTTATTATTGATATTGTTCTCTGCCATATATTACTGCTTGTTTTCTAAGTTAATAAACTTTGCATCGCCCCATAGCCCTTCGAGGTCATAATGCTCACGTATGTGTGTTTGGAAGATGTGTACCACTACATCTACATAGTCTATCAGCACCCACTCTGCATTAGCTTCACCCTCTACGTGCCAAGGTTTTACGTGTCCTTCTGCCTGACTTACTACTCTTTGTACAGCACCTGCAATAGCACTCACTTGTGTGTTCGACTGCCCATTGCACAATACAAAATACTCGCATACGGCATTCTCTACCTCACGCAAGTCCATAATAGTAATATCACTTCCCTTTACCTTTTCTATACCAGCAATAATGTTTGTAAGTAGCTGGTTTGATGATATTTCCTTATTCAATACTCCTAATTATTTTAAAGTTTAACTTATTTTACAGATTACCAATCGGCAAAATTACTCATTTTTACAATATAAGCAAAGTTTTACACTGAAAAAAAATAAATTTAACACTTACGAATCTCTCCATACTCTTTCCTGACATTTTGTCAGGTGTAGAGAGTACTCTTGCCATACTTCTGTCAGTAGTTGGATTATAAATGTTATTAATTGATTAACAGAAAAATACTATTTATTACCTCCTTGTAAAACTAATATCACGTCTCTACATACCCTTTCTCCCTTTGATATATTAAAAAATCGTGCCAAACTTCCTTTTGAAAACAAAAATGCCGAAGTAATTATATTGATTACTTCGGCTTATAATGTTAGCAACTCAACCTTAAAAACTTAGACTCAAACCTCAGGCTTTCCTTCTAAAACGCATCACTGTGCACTGCCTCCCGCTTCACACCCTCAGTGAGCAATAACTCCTGCATTGCACCAGTAAAGACACGCGCACCCACAGCGTAATAATCATACCTATCAAGCGCATCCAACTGCTCCTTTAAAAAAGCGGCATCAATACGACTGTGCTCAGCAGTGAACACAGGGATATACCTATAACGCTCCAGCAGAACAGTTTGCAACGCCTTGTGGTAAGCCGCCTTGCCTATGGTCTTATTGCTGTAGATGACCACCACTTCTTCAGTGTAGCCCCTCTTCTCCAACTCCTTGAGCATCGACAGCACAGGGGTAACGCCTATCCCCGATACCAAAAAAGCAATCTTCCTGCCTTCACTTTTTATGGTAAAGTCGCCCATAGGGGCAAAGATAGTCGCCCGATCGCCCACCTGCATCGCAGCTACGCTCTTCTTATAGCTGCTATCGCTAAGGCGCATTGCAAAGCGCAGTACCTCCTCATCAGGGTGTGAAACCATCGACAGCGGACGCCAAGGTAAGTCCAGCGCAGTGTAAGCAGGGGTACTCAACTTCACCACCGCATATTGCCCTGCGGCATACTGCAAGTCCTTAGGCCTCTCAAAGGTCAGTTCTACAGTGTTCTCGGCAATCATCTCCTTAGAGAGCAATCGCACCTCCCTTGTATCCTCAATATGCGAAGGCGGCAGCTTCCTCCAAGGCACGCCTTTAATACCTTCTGCGGTCAGGTAACCGCTGAATATTGCCCCTGTGTAGCCGCCACCTGTAGGCGACCACGCTGAGGCAAAATACAGTCTTTTCACAGGTGATGCTGTTGCCTTTACCCTTGCAGGACCCGATTGCTCCCTACTCTGCGCATACCCATAAGGCGTCCCGTGCGGATTGAGCGTATAGCGCGCAATGGTCTTTGCCGTACCCACCTCGTAGTATTCCAAGTGCTCTAAAATATGCGGATACACCGCCTCCAAACGCTGTAAGTAGCTCTGTGCCAATGCCTCTTTACGAGCTTCGTAGGTCGCCGCGTCCAAATCCGACCACTCGCTGAGGTAATCCGTTGTGCAAATCACCGCCACACTCTTGCCCTGTGGTGCCAACTGCGCATCAATCTGTGAGTAATCCAAAAAGATAAACGACCGATGCCTGTAATCTCCTTGATTATTCGCCTTTATCTCCTTGAGTGTGCGAGGCTCCTCACCCTGTATAAAGGTGGAGTAATGCCGTACACCCCACGCTTTCAGGTCGGTATCGAACCCTAAGTAAATCGTCAGTAGCCCACACGAAGGCTTGAGGTCTTTTATCTGCTGATGCAGCTGAGCCCCTTCCTTCTCGGGCAACATCGCCACTACATTTGGCTGAGCGGCATTGGCAATCACCACATCGGCAAAAGCCTCCTCGTGCCCCGCTCCCTCGTTGAACGTATCACGATAGGCAACCCCCACCGCTTTACCCTTCTCTATGAGGATCTTATCCACCATCTTACCCAAGAGCACTTGCCCGCCCCGCGCTTCGATGTACTGCACTAAGTAGTTCGACAGCCTTTGCGAGCCGCCCTTAATAAAGTGTCCACCCCCAACGATATAGCAGCTCTGCGCAACACAAAATAGCAGCATCGAAAGCTCATAAGGGTCATCGCTATAATAGCCGATATTCGCCGTGAGTATCGCCTTGAGTTGCTTGCTCTTGATATGCTTATCCATCCACACACCCACCGTAGTGCTCGAGGCTCTTACCAAGTTAGGAAACAACAGCGGCACCAACGGATAAGTAAGCACTTGCAGCCACTTTTGCTTGGGGAATCGCAATGCCTCGGGGTATGCCTTCCGCAGGAGCTTATAATACGCCTCAATACCTTGCCGCTCCTCGGGGAAATCACGCAGCAACTGCCCCTTTGACTGCTCCCAACCATCGGGGAACACATACTCAAAATCGCCCTTATGCAGCGCGTAGAACTCAGGAGCCTTCACAAACTCCACCGCATCGAAAACCCCCAGCATCTCGAGAATATCCCGCTTAGGATCCCCCTCGTGCAAGCCATCGATCTCGTGCAAACCCACTTCCATCAGGTAATCGCCTCGTTTAAAAGCCGTAGCACAGCCACCCGCCACGTAGTGTTGCTCCAAAACGAGCACCTTGCAACCCTTATGAGCCAACACAGCCCCTGCGGTAAGTCCCCCCAGACCACTACCGATAATAATACTGTTATATCTATTCATTGTCGTATGATTTTTTGGCAAAAGTACAACTCACGCCCCACCCGACAATTATCCTATGTTAAGAAATGCACAAGGCACATCCTACAAACTTACAACAGTAATATATACTATCATATACGGAGCTTATACGAACCTTATACGGACCTTACACGAACCTTATACAAAGAAAACCCCTTTTTATGACATCCTACCTCTACAAAAATCTATTTTCTTAGTGAATAAAACTACAATAATCAATCTTCTTAGAAAAACACTGTAACCCCATAGTTTTATTACTACAACGTAATACATTTTTGTAGTGTGTGTTTATCCCTATTAAAATCATCCATTATCCATTGTGCATTATAAATTAATCCGTATCTTTGCCCTATAAAATATGTAAGTAGCCCTTGATTTTTTTATCTACTTTGTATAGTCAAACACTTGCTAACAAACAATAAACTTAAAAAGTATGAGATATATTTTATTGGTATTCAGTATTTTATTTTTAAATGAATCTTTTGCACAGATGAAGACATCAAACTTTACAGGGTATTATAGCTATCGTGGAGGCGTGTTTTATATCAAAGAAGATAAAACTTTTTTGGTGATGGGCTATGCTACCATTATCACGGGAACTTGGGATATACAAGAAGCCGAAGTACCAGATCTTATGAATAAGACAAAAAAGCGCAAGAAATTACTGTTTCTTACACCTTATCGCCCAGAGTATCCTTTTATGGTTTGGGGTAGAAAGGATCCCGAAATAAAAAAAGGCTATCAAATTGAATATGTTGGAGGGAATTTTATGCAAATGGATGAGGTTTATATAGGAACAGATTTGGAGCAGATGCAGGCGTTTTTCAATCCATCGCCTAATTGCTTTAAGTCTGAGTATATTTATAAAACTAAAAGCCCATTATCCAATGAATTTATTTTAGCAGATTTAAACGAAAATAGGCATTCGGAAGGGAAGAAATACAACAATTTATTTTCATTTCCAGTAGGGAATTATAACAATTTTTTAGTAGCCTATATACCAGCAGAAGATGAAAATCCTATATTCTTCAATTTTGTAGTGGGGAAAAATGGACTTGAGGACTTTGAAGGGAATGTAATCAAAAAGAATAAAGAGAGCGACTTTAATAAAGAAGATATTACGTTTTTTAATAGCATATCTACTGAAAATCCTTACTTGCATAATGACTTTGTAATGAGGACAAAGAATGGAAATATAACCCCTTATAAAGAATTTGAAATTATTGAAATAGAGGGAGAGAAATGGTATAAGGATGAAGAACATTCGCAGGAGGTAGGAAAAGATAGTTATTCACTTTACGATGAGGCAATGGAAACAATGGTAAAAAATAAATATACAAAGTTGCCCATAAAAGCATTGCCTTTTAAGAAGTTTAAACCTTTGAAAACTACGCTTTTCCACGCAGAATGTGAAGGAGAGTATAAAAATAGCAAGCGAAAAATCTATTCAGGAGATTAGCCTTTTTGAGAATCTGATATTTACGCCCTACTGCTTAATTTGAGATAATGAGTATTTAAGATGCGTTAGCCCTAAAAGCTATGATACTATGAGTTATATTTTGTTTATTGTAGCACTTCTTATCATTATTTGTATCTCAAGTTATTACACTTGGAATATTTACAAAGTCAATAAATTTGAGATAATAGATAACATCCTTATTGTAAAAGGTCTATTTGGTTTTAAAATCTCTTTAAGTGAAATAGAGAATGCTAAGATTGAGAAGACCTTAAAGGGCTTCTTTATTGTAATCTCTCTAAAAAATGGGACTAAAAGAGGCTTTATTATTCCTAATGCCTCAAATAGTTATGAAGTATGTACAAGATTCAAACAAGAAATGGAAGCCAATCAAATTCCTGTACATTTACATTAATTAGGAAAAGAGCGGATACCCCGCAAAGCCTCAGCCGGATCAGAGCAGTATAGTTTATAGCATATTGAAAATAATAAAGAGTAATGAACAGTAAAATAATTTTAGTATTTGCTATTCTTTCCTGTTATTTTCTGCCAGAAAGTATCAAAGCACAACAAGTAAAGAATAAGATTTATTCGCAGCAGCCAATGAATTGTAGATATGAGGGTGACCACGAATTACAATCTTGTAAGCCTATGAAAGATTTATTCGTATCATTTAAGTGGAGCCACCCTTATCACATTTCCTTTTCACTGCATAAAAAGAGATGGATTTATACCATAGATGATGATTTCTCAGGTATAGATACCAATATGTATATGTATAAGAAAGCCAATAATATAATATTTTTGGTTGAGCTATTGTATGAGTATAGTTCAGATGTATTGCTCTTCTACAAAAACAATGATAAGATATATTTCTTAAAGAAACTGCCATTTGAGATACCTTCCGATTTAGAAGGAGGCTGGCATTATGAACTTAAGGATTGTAAAAATGCTCTCGTAATAGGTTTGATATACGATGCAACTAAAAAACAAGTAAAATCATACAATGTTAGTTTTTCATTGAAAAAAGAGTTACAAACAGATTAAAATACAATTGATTATGAAATACAATTTCTTTTTCATTGCACTATTCTCAGCATTTCTAAATTGTTTTTCTCAAAATCAAACTATGAAAAACAACTTAGAGACAATTTATTTTAATGAGATAAGTAGATTTGAGGAAGATAATAGTTCTTATACATTGGAAAATATTAACATAGTGATAAATAATACCAACGTATTAACCTTGAAGAAAGTAAATAAGGTAATAAGTAATATTTCATTAGATACTAATTATGAAGGACCTGGATTTCAGATATATTCCTATAAAAACAAACAACACTCCAATACAGAAGTAATTGTAATTGAAGCAACAGCAGATATTGGAGTAGCTTGGTATTATATTATTTTATTAGATAATGGGAGTATTATAAAACAATTCTATGTGAAAGAACCAAGGCATAATTCTGATAGTATTGATATTAAAGACTTTTTGGAGATATACTGCTCAAATAGGCAACTCACACTAAAATTTAGAAAGAAACATATAGCAACGTATTCCATTATACCTAAAAGCCTAAAAAGAGATAAAAATTTTATTTATTTGTATAAGTAAGTATTAATATCTGATGCTTAACACTAAATCCTAACACCTAAAATGAAAGACCTAAAAAACCACATAGAGACCATTGTACAACACATAGAAAAGACATTGAGGCAACCCAATGCAGATCACCTTAACCTTATAACACAAAAAGAAGCCTTATTGGATATATTATTTCTGATAGCGTTGTATGAAAAGTATCACCTCACCCGAAAAGATATAGATGAGATTATCTCACTGCCGCCGACTGCTACCAATAGCTCAGAATACCGCATAGTAGACGACAATGATGTAGATAACCGCACGTATTGGCGGGAGCTTCTCATTGAAGAACAGACTCTAAGACTGCAAGCAAAAGACATTGTAATCAAAAGGAAATAGCGTATAGACATTATGATTTAGCTTCAACACTAACAATTGATTTATTGCTCTTAGCTCTCTTACCCAAGTACCACGTCCATCGCCATCATAATGACAAAGCCTACAAGGAAGCCGATGGTTGAGACGTCGGTATTTTCGTTCTGTTGTGCCTCAGGGATCACCTCCTCAACCACCACGTAGAGCATCGCCCCAGCGGCAAACGCAAGTGCGTAGGGTAGGATAGGGGTGAAGAAGAGTACCGCAAAGGCACCGAGTACCCCAAAGATAGGCTCCACAATCGCCGATAGCTGTCCATAGAAGAAACTCTTAAACCTGCCCACGCCCATACGGCGCAAAGGCATTGAGACCGCAATCCCCTCAGGGAAGTTCTGCAAGCCAATACCAATGGCGAGGGTTACTGCCCCAGCGATAGACGCCTCAGGAATACCCGCTGCCACTCCACCGAAGAGCACCCCCACAGCCAATCCCTCAGGGATATTGTGCAACGTAATAGCGAGGATTAGCAGTGTAGTGCGTTGCCAGTGCGTTTTGATACCTTCTGTTTGTTTAAAATTAGCGTGGAAGTGTGGCAGCAGCTTGTCGAGCAAATAAAGGAAGCCTGCCCCCATAAAGATACCCGCAATGGTAGGCATCACCTTCACAAAGCCTTCACCCCCCGACATACTAATGGCAGGAATGATAAGACTCCAAATACTCGCGGCAAACATCACCCCACCCGTGAAGCCGAGCATCCCGTCCATCACATACTTATTTTCCTTCTTGAAGAAAAACACCAAGGCAGCCCCCAATGCCGTTACTCCCCACGTAAAGATAGTGGCATAACCCGCTGCCAATATGGGGTTGATAGTCTCTAAATAATCTATAATACTTTGTATCATCGTCTAATGTTTTTGAGGATAATACCATATCCTACGAATCTTATTTTCAGACTGCAAAAGTAATTATTTTTAGATAAGTGGAAAAATATTTTTATAATAATATTTAATGTGTATAGTGTGTAATACTCTTATATAGCTATAAATGAATAGATTATTTCACTTGAACTGATATATTTAAGACTGGTATTACTAAAAAATATATTGATAAATAAGCACATCTTTATAGCTACCTTTGAAGTAAATCCAATCTTTTAACAGAGCTGATTTAGCAAAACCAGTCTTCTCAAAGAGCTTTATACTTGCCTGATTATCATTCGGTATGTAGGCTACAAGTTGATGTAGATCTAAGTAAGTTTGGCTGTGCTGCATCAGTAATTGCAAAGCTTCAGAGGCATATCCCTTTTCTCTTGCTTCTTTTAAAAGGGCAACTCCCACTGAGGCGCGTTTATTCTTAGGGTCAAAGTCGTATAAATCAATTAATCCTACAGGATGATTGTCATTATCACAAATTACAAATCGATATTGATGAGCCTCATAAATATCTTGGGTAGCATTCTGGATATACGATAGCAGGAGGTATTTTGAAAAAGGAAGTTGTGTTTGGCTTACCTCCCAGAGCTCTTCTTCATTTTCAAGATGATAAAGAAAATCTATATCCTCAGGTTCTAAGGCACGCAGATAGCAAGATGTTAGTGCAGTGTTATGGTTCATAGTTTGTTATGTAGTGATAGTTCCTTCAAAAACGAAAGAGGCTTTTCCACAGAGGTATACATTTTTATATCTATTATCCTCTATGTCAAAAAGCACTTTTAAGTTTCCCCCTTTGGTATGGAGTTCTACAGGGCTTGAAGTAGTTATTTTAGTGTGAAAAGCTGCTATGGCTGCCGCAGTTACCCCAGTGCCACAGGAATAAGTCTCATCCTCTACGCCGCGCTCATAAGTACGCACTTTAAGCACCGTTGGGCTCACCCTTTCAACAAAGTTAACATTGCTGCCGCCTTTATCTCGATACAATACCCCATAGCGAATAGCAGCCCCTTCGGTCTTCACGTCAATTGCTTCTACATCATCTACAAATATTATGTGATGAGGCGACCCTGTATTGAGAAAAGTGTAACCTTCGTGCACGTCAATAGTATTGACATCCTTCATCTGCAATTGTACTTCGTTTTTAGGGTCAATTAGTGCATTATGCTCACCATCGACAGCAATGAACAACGCTTTTTCAGTAATGATTCCCAGTTGTTTGGCAAAAGCGACTACACAGCGTCCCCCATTGCCACACATAGTTCCTTGCCTCCCATCAGAATTGTAGTATATCATACGAAAGTCGTAATTAGAGGTATTTTCCAAAAGGATAAGCCCATCAGCACCTATGCCAAAACGCCTATCACATAGTGAAGTGATAAGCTGCTGGTTTTCTTTTGGAAAAAAAAGACTACGATTGTCAATCATCACAAAGTCATTGCCTGTACCTTGGTATTTGTAGAAATGTACCTTCATTTGTTTGTTTTAGAAGAGTTCAAAAATCAATAAAGTGAGAAAGGCAAATGGAGAAGCAAAAATCAAGCTATCTAAGCGGTCTAAAAGTCCTCCGTGTCCTGGGAGGATAGTGCCGCTATCTTTTACCTTAGCAGTGCGTTTAAAGCTCGACTCTACAAGATCACCAACTGTGCCAGTAACCACCAGTACAATTGCCAAAACCACCCATTGCCATATAGGTTTTTCACTGTAATAATAAGCGATAAGTACCGCTACAAATACTGCCCCAAGTAGCCCTCCTATAAAACCTTCAATTGTCTTTTTAGGAGAAATACGCTCAAAGAGTTTGTGCCTACCAAAGGCTTTACCCGAAAGGTAGGCAAAGCTATCGCTCGCCCATATAATACATAAAATCCCTATCATTGTAATCTGTGCAGCATTGGGAAAGCCTTCTTGTGGTATGGTGTTATTGAAAAATAACTGACCAAAAAAGTCAGTATAAAACTGCGTCCTGTAAACTGATGACTCAAATTTGTAGATAAGAGGTACAAAGATACAGCCTCCTCCCACATATAGCAGACTAACGAGTAACTTTGTGTTGTTGCTCCTCTTGCGCAAGGGCAATTTCTCATTAAAAAGTGACATCGTTAGGTAGATATTCGTCAGTAAAGTAGCTAAAAGTAAGGTGTAAATAGCAAAAACACTCACTTTTAAATGGATATATAGCCACCAAGTGAATAAAAATATCAGAAAAATGTGCAATTCCTTTAAGCGGATAAGCCTCTTGAACTCAAATAAGCATATAATCCCAAAGGACAAAAATAAAAAGTCAAAAGCGCTCGCATCAAGCATAATGGCTGATAGGAGCAAAAATATGTAGATGAAGCCTGTTATCGTTCGCTTGAACAGTTCGTTCATAAATTATGGTTTTTCAATGGGTAAATCTTCCAACAAAATAAGATAGGTATTTTTGAATTTACTACCTAAATCATTGATATTGTTATCGCTTTTCTTCTCTCGGAAACACTTTAAGGTAATTAGCCCTGTAGGCTTTTGCTGTGGATATTTTGAGTTAATACCTCGCATACCTTCATTGATATCTCTAACCATTTGGCTGGTCTTTGCAAAAACAATAAATATTTCAGGTAGTTCATCTATCTTCCTATGGCGTAACTGGTTCGATGACAGCATAATTCCTCCTTCCGAAGTGATCAAGTACTCACAGTCAGTCAGGTAGACATTTGAGGTCTCAATATCTGAGGTCAGAAGGGAAAGGTGCTCCTCAAATACACTTCGGATCGTTGACGAAGCGTTACTACTGAGTTTTACTGTTACCCCCAATTCTTTTAGTATATTTCGGAAAACCTCTTGCGCTTCAATTTCTGAGGCACAATAGATAAACCGCCCGCCTTTTTCGATAAAGTGTAGCGCAAACTGTTCGTCTGCTGGCAGGTGATCTGTTGTATTTTCTTGCTGATAAAGTTCAGCTTCAGTATCATTTCCTTTGAATAATCTCTTAAAAAAATTCATTTAGTTTTTCCCTTTTAAGTAATTATACGTATTCATTATCAGTAAATTAAACTCATTATTCCCTTGCTGAGAACACGTTCTAATTTCGTACTTATACAGAATATTTTGCAAAGTTAAACAAAAATAATTATAACAAGCTATTTTCTCAATAAAAAATATTTTTTAAGATAGTGTTCATTTCTATCTATCCTTCTAATCAACTGTGTATATCACTTTTACTGCACGAAACTTTCCTATTGCCTGAAAGCTGGTTTCAATGCGCAGCAATTGTGTTTTTACAGCAGAGGGTGATATCTTTGATGGTTCTACTTTTACGAGAATATCCTTCATATACTCATTGCGAATACGTGAGATGAGTGGAAACTCAGGTCCGAGTATATGCACTCCACTGTGAGCTTCAAAAGCCTGTAATAGAGCTTGGGCAAACCACGCTGCTCCTTCGTTTACTTGGTTGAAGTCGGTGTGTTTAAAGGTGATCTTTACCAGTCGCACCAGTGGAGGGTATAGGTACTCTTGTCGCTCTTGCATCTGCTGGGCGTACATCCCTTTGAAGTCGCTATGCAGCACTTGTTGTAATACAGGGTGCTGAGGGTTGTATGTTTGTATGAGCACTTTGCCTTTCTTTGCACTGCGTCCTGCGCGTCCTGACACTTGCAATAGCAGTTGAAAGCTACGCTCATAAGCCCTAAAATCAGGAATATGGAACGACGCATCAGCACTCATCACCCCCACCAAACCTACATTCTCAAAGTCCAGTCCTTTTGAAATCATCTGTGTGCCCACCAATATCTGTGTTTGCTGCTGCTCGAATTGTGAAAGGATCTTCTCGTAGCCATATTTGCCATTAGTAGTATCCTGATCCATTCGGTCAATAGTGGCATTGGGGAACAGCTCGCTCGCTTCTTTACTGATCTGCTCCGTGCCGAAGCCCTTGGTGGTGAGGTCAGCACTGCCACAAGCCACACACGTCTGAGGCATCGCAATAGCATAGCCACAGTAATGGCATCGCAGTTGGTTCCGACTGTGGTGGTAGGTCAGGCTCACATCGCAATGTGGACACTGGGGCACCGTGCCACAACTCTTGCATTGCACCACAGGGGCATACCCTCGCTGATTTTGGAAGAGAATTACTTGCCTGCCTTCGGATAGCGTCTCACCAATAGCCTCAATCAGTAAGTCTGAAAAGTGCCCTGTCATCCGCTTCCGATGGTATTTATCTTTGATGTCTACAACCTCAATGGTAGGTGGCTGAAACGCTCCATAGCGCTCCGATAAGTACGCAAAACCGTACTTCTCAGTCTTCACATTGTGCATACTCTCAATAGAGGGCGTAGCCGACCCTAAGAGTACATTCGCACCTTGTATTTTTGCTAACATTGTGGCTGTATCGCGCGCTTGGTAGCGTGGTGCGGGGTCGTACTGCCGATAGGAAGGGTCGTGCTCTTCGTCCACGATAATGAGTCCTAAATCCGAAAAAGGCAGCATTACTGCCGATCGCACCCCGACCACAAGCTGAGCTTTGTGACTCTTATGCAGCACGTTGTTCCATACCTCCACTCGCTCATTGGTGTTGTATTTGGAGTGGTATACGCTCATTTGCTCGCCGAAATGCTGCTTTAGTCGGTTGATAAGATGCACCGTGAGCCCTATTTCAGGCAGGAGATACAGCACCTGTTTACCCGATTGCAACATCCTGTCAATAAGCTCAATATACACCTCTGTCTTTCCTGAGGCAGTTACTCCTTGCAGTAGTATGGTCTCCTTATAGGCAAACTGCTGTGTAATCTCCTCCAATGCAGCTCGTTGTGCAGGTGTAAGAGCTTTCTTAGCACTTGTATCACCGTCGAAACTCACGCGGTCTTTCTGTAGATAGTACTCCTCAAAAATACCCTTCTCCTCCGCAGCTTTGAGGATGTTTGCCGACACCCCAGAAGAACTGAGCAGCACCTCTGCCTTTAAAGGCGCCTTATCCTTATTGATATGGTTAAAATAAGCCAAGATAAGTTGTGTTTGTTTGCGTGCTCCCTTAGTGAGCTCAAGAGCCTGCTTGAGCCCTTCCTCACTTTGATACGCAGGTGATAGCCGTATGTATTTCACTAACTTAGGCACATATCGCTCGAAGAGACGCTCACTGATGCGCGCAGCTCCCTTCTCCACCAAACCTTTGATCACCTTGAGCGACTTGCGTTTGGGCACTATCATCGCCACTTCGCTGCCCTTCAAAGCTGTTTTCAACTTCAAAGCATCGTATACAAGCCACTCATCATCAGTAAAAAGCCCACTCTCCATATCTTTATCCTGCACCTCAATGATCGTCTCACTTTCCAGCAAAAACGCCGAGGGCATCCCCGAGCACATCACTTCGCCTAAGCTGCACATATAGAACTCAGCCACCCATTTCCAGAGCGCTAATTGCTTCTCAGTTACAACGGGCTCCTCATCTAAGATGTAAGCTATCTCTTTCGTCTCGTAGGCAGGCTTGTGGGAGTGTATGCTGTACACCAATGCCGAGTAGAGCTTTGCCTTACCAAACGGCACCGCCACCCGCATTCCTGCTTTTAGGAAATGGGCTTCATCTGCATTCACGCTGTAAGTGAATAGCTTCTTTAGCGGTAATGGTAATATCACATCTATGTAGTACATCACACAAAAAATTAAATCATTTCACTTTCCTCAGGAGCAACGTCCCCCCTTTGATCGCTTCAACTGTCGCAGCGTTGCATTCAGCTCAAAACCCAACAGCAATATGTTTGAGTTCAGCCAAATATACAACAAAAATATGAGCAACGCACCAATCGAACCGTACAACTGGTTGTAACGCGAGAAATTCTCAATATAAACACCAAACAAATACGAGGTCAAGCCGAAGAGCAGAGTCGTAAATATCGATCCCACGGAAAAAAATCGGCTTTCCTTCCCCTCAGGTGTGCCAAAATAAAACAAGATACTCGTGCCGAAAAACATCACAAGAAAGATAAAACCCCACTTCGAAAGCAAAAACCAATACTCATTAGTCTCAAATAGCCCTAACTTCTCTAAATAAGGCACCAGATACACCTCGTAAGCCAAAAACACCACCACCGTGATCAGCACCAGCAGCGAAAGGATAATCGCCACCATCAGCGCATAGAGATATTGCTTGATATAAGTACGCGTGATCTGCTTGTGATACGAGAATTCAAAGCCTCCAAAGATAGCCATTATCCCATTGGTCATCAAGAAGATAGATAAGAAGAACACCGACGAAAGCAGTCCTCCTCGTTTCTTCTCAGCAATATCGAAGAAAATATCCGAAATAAAACTCTCAGTTCCAGGGGGCAAAAGGTCAGTGATAAACGCCCAGAAATCCAACTGAAAGTCATCAATCGGAATATAAGGGATAAGGTTCAGTATAAACAGCAAAAACGGAAAAATAGCCAGAAAAAAACTGTACGAAATCGCACTCGCCCGATAGGTAAGCGTCCCCTTGATAATCCCCACAATGTATAGCGAGAGCAAGTCGTAAAGCGTAAAAGCCTTCTTGTACAGCGGAATACTGTCCAGAAAACCTATCAATTGCTTGATAATTGGCAAGTTAAGTATCCTATCTTTAAGCATAGAAGTATGGGTGTTTTATATGTGGGGACAAAGATACGAAATTTTAGTCATACACCGCACATTTTCCCCTGATAAACTTCACCAGAGGGCTTCCCTTTTCACCTTCCTAACGAGGTCTTTTCCTCTTATTTTCCTCCCGATTTCTCCAATAGAAAATTTTTCTTTCGAAGTCATCTCGAACACATCTCGAACACATCTCGAACACATCTCACGGATTTTTCGGTTTTTGAAAATCTGCTAAACGGATGTAATTTGGAGTAAAAACCTACAATAAATCAAAACAGTAGAAAATAAACACGCTTTAAAAAGACTCTTTTTCAGGGAAAATAACGGGAAAAACAGCCCTCAAAAAACCATTGTAAAAAGCTCCTTGCAAAAAAAATGACCCTAAAATTTGCCCCTTTCAACTGAAAGACGTAATTTTGCCAAAAATAAACACGTATGAAAGTAGCCGTAGTGATGGGTAGTAAGAGCGACTTGCCTGTGATGCAAGATGCTATTAACCTCTTGAAGGACTTTGGAATAGATACTGTGGTGGACATCGTTTCTGCCCATCGTACCCCTGATAAACTCGTGGCTTTTGCTACCACCGCCCACACCGAGGGTATCGCCGTGATTATCGCAGGGGCAGGCGGAGCAGCGCACTTGCCAGGGATGGTCGCCTCGATGTCGCCGCTGCCCGTGATTGGCGTGCCTGTGAAGAGTAGCAACTCCATCGACGGCTGGGACTCGGTGCTCTCTATCCTGCAAATGCCCGCAGGGGTGCCTGTGGCTACCGTAGCACTGAATGGAGCTAAGAATGCAGGTATCCTTGCCGCTCAGATCCTCGCCGCCCAGCAGCCCGAACTATTGCAGAGGATTATCGACTATAAAAACAACCTAAAACAAGCCGTTTGGGAGGCTTCTAAAGAACTGAATGCAAATGAATAACAATCGCTTTGAAGGCAGCCGCCTGCTGATATTGGACTTTGGCTCGCAATACACCCAGCTCATTGCGCGACGGGTGCGTGAGCTTAACGTCTATTGTGAGATACACCCTTACAATCACCTCCCTGACGAGATTGATAGCTACGATGCGGTGATCCTCTCTGGCTCGCCCTACTCGGTGCGCAGTGAGGAGGCACTTCACCCCGACCTCTCAGCAATACGCGGTAAGAAGCCGCTGCTGGCAGTGTGTTATGGGGCGCAGTATCTGGCACATTTCAGCGGGGGAGAGGTAGCCCCTTCAGCTATTAGAGAATACGGTCGGGCAAACCTTTCCTATATCAAGGCGGGCGAACCGCTCTTTGAGGGTATTGCCACAGGCAGCCAAGTGTGGATGAGCCACAGCGATACTATCAAGGTTTTGCCTACGGGAGGCGTTTGCTTGGCGAGCACTGCCGATGTGGTGAATGCAGCGTATCGCATTGAGGGGGAACCTACTTATGCAATACAGTTTCACCCTGAGGTTTCGCACTCTACTGATGGCAAGCAGCTATTGGCGAACTTCCTCTTTAAGATTGCGGGCTTTACTCCTAACTGGACGGCGGACAACTTTGTGGAGATGACCATCACTGCGCTCCGTGAGCAAGTCGGTCGCGATAAGGTAGTGCTGGGGCTTTCAGGCGGTGTCGATTCCACCGTGGCAGCCGTATTGCTCAATAAAGCCATTGGCGAGCAGCTGCACTGCATCTTCGTCAATAACGGACTCTTGCGCAAAGGCGAGTTCGAGAGCGTCCTCTTGCAATACGAGGGAATGGGCTTAAACGTAAAGGGAGTAGACGCCTCAGCGCGTTTCCTTTCAGCTCTCGCAGGGATTACCGACCCCGAGGCAAAGCGAAAAGCCATTGGCAAGACCTTTATTGAGGTATTCGACGATGAGGCACATAAGATTAGCGATGTGAAGTGGCTCGGGCAGGGCACTATTTACCCCGATGTGATTGAGTCGCTATCGGTAAAAGGTCCCTCAGCAACCATCAAGTCGCACCACAATGTTGGTGGTTTACCCGATTATATGAAGCTCAAGGTAGTAGAGCCGCTGCGTATGCTCTTCAAAGACGAAGTGCGCCGTGTAGGACGAAGTCTCGGTATTGATGCCGAGCTATTGGGCAGACACCCATTCCCTGGCCCTGGGCTGGCAATACGCATCTTGGGCGATATCACCGCTGAGAAAGTGGCTGTATTGCAAGAAGTAGATGCGATATTCATCGGCAACTTAAAGTCCACAGGGCTCTACGACAAAGTATGGCAAGCCGGAGCAATACTACTACCCATCCAAAGCGTAGGCGTAATGGGCGATGAGCGCACCTACGAGAAAGTCGTAGCCCTGCGTGCCGTAGAGAGTGTGGATGGTATGACCGCCGACTGGGTAGACCTGCCACACGCCTTTTTGCAGAAGGTCTCCAACGAGATTATCAACAAGGTGAAGGGTGTCAATCGCGTAGTGTATGACATCAGCTCTAAGCCACCTGCCACTATTGAGTGGGAGTAATTTAGAAATTAGGAATAAGAAGATTTAAAAGAACAAAAAATTATAATAAAGAATACGTATGAAAAGATTTATAACACTTAGTTTAATGCTACTATGGGGCGCACTGAGCCTGCACGCACAGCAGACCTATACGGCAAAAGGCTATGAAACCGTTGAGAATATTGCAAAAACCTACCGCCTCTCACCTGCGGATATTGTTAAAGCGAATTCTGGCTTGAAGGATGCTGTTCAGAAAGGGCAGACGATCAATATCCCTGTGAGTAAGTACAAGCATTACAATACCCAGCGCCCTGAGAGCTTTAAGATACACTTGGTGAAGGGCGGTGAGACTTTCTTCGGGCTGTCGCAGCGATATCGCATTAATATTGACGATATTAAGCGCTACAACTTAGATCTGTACACACGCGAGCTACAAGAAGGGGAGCGCATTACTATCCCAGTATTCAATAAAGATACAGAGGTAGTGCAGAAGGTTAATCCTGGGCAAAAGCGCTATGTAGTAAAACCACTCGAAACACTTTGGAAGATTGCTAAGAACCATAATGTGAGTGTTGAAGAGTTGGAGCGTATCAACAAAGGAGAAAAAGGCTTTGATGCCAATAACCTCAGAGGAGGGCAAGAGATATGGGTGCCAGCCTCAGCAGTTGATACTTCCGATACAGCAACCCCTAACATCCCAGCAGGGAAGAATTTAGTGCTTTACAACGTAGAAAAAGGGGAAGGCTTTTACAGCTTAGAACGCAAATTTGGGCTCTCAGAAGCCGATTTAATCAAGCTCAATCCCGACTTGAAGTCAGGCTTAAAGAGCGACTCACAGATATGGATTCCTAAGGAGAATTTTAACCGTTATAGCAATGCGGCAGCTACTACCACCAGCGATTACAACTTTAAGAATGCCAATACATCTCTGCGCTCGGCTTCTTCTCCCTCTAAAGTGAAGGAAATCTCGTATATTCTACCTTTTAAGGTCTCCGATGTAGGTGGAGGCAACAAGATGGAGCTGCGCACGCGCCTTAAGAGTAATAAGCTCACTCCCATCGCTACCGACTTCTATTCAGGGGCTTTGATGGCACTGGACTCTTTGCAGAAGATGGGTTATAAGTTCAAGGTCAATACCTATGATAGTGAGGCAGATGATATGCAGAAGATTGTCAGCACCCCTGCGGTGAAGAACTCACAAATAGTGATAGGTCCCTTTACTACTAAGCGGTTCAACGACTTAGCTTCGGCAATTACGAGTCCTAATACCGCCCTCTTGGCGCCTTTGGCAAATAAGAATATCACGCTCAACCCGAATGTATTCCAGACACTGCCTAGCGATGAGGCACAGCAAGCCCGTATGATTGATTATGTGGCTAAGCACTATTCCGATGCGAATATTATGATATTGGCAGATAGTAAAAATGGGGCTATACGTGAGAAGTTAGAGCGTGCTTTTCCGAATGCCAAGGTGATAACAGAGATGTCAGCAGCAGGCTTTAACAATGCGCTGAGCCCTACCAAGGAGAACTTTGTGCTATTGCAGTCCAACGATGTAGGCTATGTGTCGCTGGTAGTGCGCATATTGCACAACGCCCTGAAAGTAGGTAAGGGAGCTACAGCGCCAAAGATTACGCTGGCTACCTTGGACAAAGGCAATGTGTTCGACTCTAACAGTATCTCCAATAGCCAACTATCGGACTTGCACTTTACCTACCCGACAGTCAATAAGTACTCTAACGGCAGTGATGCCTTCTCACAACGCTACCTAAAGACTTATGGTGTTCTGCCCAACAAATACGCTATTCGCGGTTTCGACATCACGATGGATGCAGTACTCAGATTGGGTGTATCAGGCAACTTTACAGGTAGCAGTAGCCAAGTAGGTGAAACCTCCTATTTAGAGAATAAGTTTGCCTACCAGAAGAATGCTTATCGTGGAGGAGGCTATGAAAACCAAGGAGTATATATCGTGCAATACGACGATATGGAAGTAAAAGAATTACAGTAGTAGAATAGAGATCAGGAGACAGTAATCAGAGGTCAGGGAACAGAAGTTAGAACTGATTTCTGCTCTCTGATTACTGTTTCCTGCTCTCTGTTCTCTGTCCCCTAAAATATATTCACCTCAAACTCTAAGGTAATGCCAAACTTCTGAGCTACTTTATCCCTTACCAAATGAGCGAGGGCTAAGATCTCTGCTCCCGTAGCCTTGCCGTAGTTCACTAATACTAAGGCTTGTTGGGTGTGCACACCAGTATCACCTTGGCGATAACCTTTTAGCCCACATTGGTCAATAAGCCAGCCTGCGGGTACTTTTATATGAGTGTCATCTACCATATAGGAAGGGATAGAAGGGTATTGGGTGCGCAAAGTTTCAAACTGCTCTATGGAAATAATAGGGTTCTTGAAGAAACTACCGCTATTGCCAAGCACTTTGGGGTCGGGCAGTTTGCTCTGCCGTATAGCAATCACAGCTGTAGCTACTTGTGCAGGAGTAGGGGAGGAGTACCCCCAAGAGGTGAGTTGCTCCTGTATGGCACCATAGCCTGTATATAGTTTGTGGTTGCGCTTGCTAAGGCGGAAGGTAACTGCTGTAATGATATAATTACCCTTTTCCTCATTCTTAAACACAGACTCGCGATAGGCAAACTTACATTCTTCATTAGTGAAAATACGCTTTTTTAGGCTGTGTACATTAATTGCCTCACAGCTATGCATTACATCTTTAATCTCCACCCCATACGCCCCTATATTCTGTACGGGGGTAGTGCCTACATTGCCGTAGATAAGTGCTAAGTTCTCCAAACCACCATAGCCCTTTTCAAGGGTGTACATCACAAACTGATGCCAGTTTTCACCTGCCATTGCCCTGATATAGACGTAGTCGTCATTCTCCTCTACGATGCTGATACCTTTAAGGAGGATATGAAGCACCGCTTGGTCAATATCGTGGGTCAAGAGCATATTGCTACCACCTCCCAGCACGAAGACATTAGAGTGCTGTTTGAGGGCATTGAGGAGCTCTTCCTCAGAATGTATAGGGAGGTACGTCTTTGCTTCTGTATTGATATTGAAGGTATTGGGTATTTTCATTGTATAAAAAAGCTGAATATGGCGCAAAGGTAGTAAAAATATACGTATCTTTGCCGCGTTTTAAACATAATTTAAAAGGAAATGAGTAAAGGACCTATTTCACAGTTTATAGAGCAAAACTATTTGCACTTTAATGCAGCAGCCTTGGTAGATGCTGCTAAGGGATATGAAACCCACCTCTTAGAAGGCGGGAAGATGCTGGTGGCTTTGGCAGGGGCAATGAGCACTGCCGAGCTGGGTATCTCACTGGCGGAGATGATTCGTGCAGGCAAGATCGACATTATCTCCTGCACGGGGGCAAACCTCGAAGAGGACGTGATGAACCTCGTGGCGCACTCGCACTACAAGCGCGTGCCACACTACCGCGACCTCACCCCTGAGCAAGAGCGCGAGCTGCTCGATGGGCATTACAACCGCGTAACGGATACCTGCATCCCCGAGGAAGAGGCTTTCCGCCGCTTACAGAAGCATTTGGAGGACGTATGGCACGCCGCTGAGGCTAAGGGCGAACGCTACTTCCCTCACGAGTTTTTGTATCAGGTGGTAAAGTCGGGTGTGTTGGAACAGTACTACGAGATTGACCCTAAGAACTCGTGGATATTGGCAGCCGCTGAGCGTAACCTGCCTATCGTATGCCCTGGTTGGGAGGACTCTACCACAGGGAACATCTTTGCGGCAAATGTCATCAAGGGCAACCTAAAAGCCTCGACTGTGAAGACGGGCATTGAGTATATGATTTACCTCACCGAGTGGTATCGCGCCAACTCAGGTGGTAAGGGCGTAGGCTTCTTCCAAATAGGTGGTGGTATCGCAGGCGATTTCCCAATCTGTGTGGTGCCTATGATGTATCAGGATTTGGAATGGGAAGGTGTGCCTTTCTGGAGTTATTTCTGCCAGATATCGGACTCTACCACCAGCTATGGCTCCTACTCTGGGGCAGTGCCTAACGAGAAAATCACTTGGGGCAAGCTCGACATCGATACGCCTAAGTTTATCGTAGAGTCAGACGCTACCATCGTAGCACCACTCATATTTGCGTATTTGTTAGGGAAATAAACGTCAGGGGTCAGAGCCCTGAAATAAATAGAAAAGGCTTCCCGAAAAGTTTATATGCTTTTCGGGAAGCCTTTTGTTTTTAAGCTCTAATAAAGAATGTTTGCTTAGATTGCTCGCGACGGATAAAGATAAAAGCAAGTGAGTAGACATCTATACATACTGTAATGGATACACTGCTGACCAGTGTTTGATAAGTAGGTTTATTTTCCTCACTATGAGGGTTTACTATTATCAGCACACTATCGTTGTGCATATAGTTTAAAAACCTCTCATAAGCAGTGTTCTGAGTAATAAAAAGCAGATCATAGGTATCCTCTTGTAATGTTGTCTCTACATTTATTTTAGGGAATATCCCACTAAGGCGTATTCCCACAGCTTTATTATCGGTATAAATATGCTTTATATTAAAATAGACAATACTCTGCAAAAGCAACCGCCATTGTTTCTTGCTAAGAGACACAGGTGTGGGCTTTACTGCCAACTCCTTTATGAGGGTACGTTTATACAATCCCTTAGTGACAAAGCTAAATACAAAGGGCGAATGCACCCCGTGCTCATTGGTAGACTTCCACAGAAAACGAAGGTATTTAACAAATGACATACTGCTGGCTTTTAACTGAAGGGCAAAGATACGGATTAATTTATAATGCACAATGGACAATGGATAAGTTTTTGTAAGTCGATAAGGAGTAAAGAGAAGAGAGTAAATGTAGGTTGTTTGTTTTTCTATATTTACGCCATCTAAAAGTTTATTTTACCAATATTTAAGAAAAGACCTGATTTAGACTTGTCTAAAAATCACTTCTTTCCATCCGTACTGGTACCGTACTGATACCGTACCTATTCCGTACTGGTACCGTTAGAAAAATTTCCTGTTGGGGGAGATAAGGGTGAAGGGAATGGAATAGAACGTGATTCACTTGTGTGATTTACTGTAAATCAGTGTGATTATACACTAAATGCAAATAATTTCACCAAGAAATATACTTTATAAAGAATATATTGTATCTTTGCGGTCTGAATGTAATAAATCAAAACAATGTTAGTAAAGGTTTATGGCAGTGCGGTGTATGGCGTGGAAGCGAGCACTATTACTATTGAAGTGAATATTGATAAGGGTGTGGGCTATTTTTTGGTGGGCTTGCCCGATACGGCGATTAAGGAGAGCAACTTTCGCATTGCGGCTGCCTTGCAAAACAACGGCTATCGCATCCCTGGGAAGCGCATTACCATCAATATGGCACCCGCCGATATGCACAAGGAGGGTTCGGCTTATGATTTGAGTTTTGCTATCGGTATCCTCGCTGCCAATGGGCAAGTGGAGAGCAGCGAGTTAGATAAATACATCATTATGGGTGAACTCTCGCTCGATGGAGGTTTGCAACCCATCACGGGGGCACTGCCTATCGCTATACAGGCGCGCAAGGAGGGCTTTAAGGGGTTTATACTCCCCGCGCAGAACGCCCAAGAGGCGGCGATTGTCAATAATCTGGAAGTATACGGGGTGGAGAATATCAAGCAGGTGATTGATTTCTTCAACGGTGAGGAAAAGTTGGTGCCTTTGGAGGTGGATACGCGGGCGGAGTTTGAAAAGAACTTGGAGTTCCCTGAGTTTGACTTCGCTGATGTGAAAGGGCAGGAGTACGTAAAGCGTTGTATGGAAATAGCTGCCGCTGGGGGGCACAACATCATCTTGATAGGTCCGCCAGGTTCGGGGAAGACGATGCTCGCCAAGCGTTTGCCGAGTATATTGCCGCCGATGACCTTGCAGGAAGCCCTTGAAACGACTAAGATACACAGTGTGGTAGGCAAGATAAAGGAAAGCGGCTTGATGTACAACCGACCGTTCCGCAGTCCGCATCATACGGTTTCAGATGTTGCCTTAGTGGGCGGGGGTTCGTATCCTCAGCCTGGTGAAATATCGTTGGCACACAATGGGGTGTTGTTCTTAGATGAGTTGCCTGAGTTCAAGCGGTCGGTGTTGGAGGTGATGCGCCAGCCGTTGGAGGATAGGCAGGTAACGATCTCGCGGTCGAAGTTTACGATCACCTATCCTGCCTCGTTTATGTTGGTGGCGAGTATGAACCCGAGTCCGAGTGGGTATTTTAACGATCCCGATGCGCCCGTAAGTTCTACTCCTGCTGAGATGCAGCGTTATTTGAGCAAGATTTCGGGTCCGCTGCTCGACCGTATAGATATCCATATAGAGGTAAACCCTGTGCCTTTTGAGAAGCTCTCGGAGGCGCGCAAGGGCGAGCCGAGCAAGGTGATACGCGCACGGGTAATGGCGGCGCGCGAGCGACAAACGGAGCGTTTTAAGGCTTATGAGCACATTCACTACAATGCGCAGATGGGTAGTAAGCAGATTGAGGAGTTTTGCAGCCTCAATGGCGAGTCGCTCAACCTACTCAAGGAGGCGATGAAGCGGCTCAACCTCTCGGCACGCGCTTACGACCGCATTCGCAAGGTAGCGCGCACCATTGCCGACTTAGAAGGCGCAGCACAAATCAGCGCGAACCATATTGGCGAGGCTATACAATACAGGAGTTTGGATCGAGAGGGATTTTTTCTGTAAATCAGGGGTCAGAAGTCAGTGATTAGGGGTCAGTGCAGCGCGTTTATCTGTGATTTCTGACTGCTCACCGCTAATCACTAATTACTAAAAAAATAAATCATTTTTTAATTATCATATATGAAAAAGTATCTATTACTAAGTGTGGTAAGCCTTTTGGGGTTTATTGCGTGCAACAACAGCAAACAGATTAGCACTGATGAGGCAAGTGAACTCATCACGGCTTACTTAGAGGAGAAACCGCTCTACGAAACGGGTAAATTCAACATCCACAAGCAGCGGCTTACGGCTTCTAAGGATAAAACACTGATTGAGAGTATCCAGAGGCTCTCTGACGATGGGCTCATTACTATCGACAACGAGAAGGCACGCAAAAAATGGTTCTCAAAGGACAGTGTGTTTATCATCACCCCTACCCTCACCAAAGAGGCGGTGCCTTACATCGTGAAGCAGTACAAGAACAGTGCTACGGTGAAGACCATCATCTACCGCCTGAATGAAAAGCAGATTACCATCGACAAAAGCGACGAGAAATCGGCAGTATGCACCGTGATTTTGGATAAAGAGAAGACGCCTTTCTACAACTTCGGCAAGGATCCGAACCCTAATGCGACTTTTATCACCCAAAAGTTTAAGCTCAAACGCAACGAGAAGACAGGTTGGAAAATTATTAAGAAATAAATAAGCTATGAAGAATTTAAGTAGGTTAGCACTTGTGCAAGCATTGCTCAGCACCATCTCGGGGGTGCTTATCTCCAAGATGTCGCTTATTGGGCGTGTGGGGGTAAGCCTTGCTTATCGTGAGTATACCATTTTTAAGACTTGGTGGAAGACCGCTCTTTTGCTTTTTGCCATCCAAGTGGTGCTTATCGTTATTTTGCAAGTGGTAAGGAGCAAAACAGGTGCCGCTTTAGGGCGTTTGGTAGCTTTATTGCTATTGGTGGTAGGCTTTATAGGGGCTTATCTCACTTATGACGACTTTACCAACACTTCGCACAAGGTAATGAAAGCAAGTTTTCACTTCGGGTTCTATCTTTTCTGGGCAGCGTGGGCAATAACGTGCCTGTATTTTCTGTTTTTCCATAGAAAAGGCGAAAGCAATAGCCAACACTTAGCGGCTCCTTCTGAGACATCAACTAATGAACCCCCTCTAATAACCTCTGAATAATATACTCACAAAAGTCGGTGAATGCTCTGTTTTTTTATATCTCGTGCACAAAACCCTCACCGTGGAGGTTGTATTGCTCGTTGAGCAAGGCGGCGTTGGAGAAGGTGATTTCGGGGGCTTTGTGGAGTCCGTAGGCTTTGTGGATATGCCCAAAGAGGTGCAAGCGTGGGGTAACCTTGAGCAGAAGGGTGTGGAGGATACGTGAGCCGTAATGAAAGCCGCCTGCCTCGTCTAAAACCTCGTAAGGAGGCTCGTGAGTGATGAGTACATCGGTATCTGAGGGGATTTCGCGGTAGTAGTGGGTGGGATCTTCGTGCATAAAGAGCGGTATACCCCAGAACTTGACGCCCTCAATACTCACGCCGCTGTGGTAGAGGTAATAGCAACCTTCAGTGAGCAGGGATTATACACCTTCGACGGACTTGCCCATAAGGCAATAATCGTGATTGCCCCCGATAAAGATCTTATGGGCGTAGGGCAGGGCAACGAACCACTCGATAAAGTCGGTAACCTCAGCGGCGGAGCCTGTCATTGACACATCACCCGAATGCATGAGGGCATAAGCCTCGGGCAGATTAGTAAGGTAGCGGTGAAGGTTATGGGTGTCGGAAATGTGAAGGATTGTCATTGGGGGTAGGGAATAGGGGTTAAGGAATAGAGTTTAGTTGTTGCTCTATCCATTCTTGTTGTTTTTCCACTTCTTGCGGTAGAGGGTGGTAAAATCCAAAGCGCTTCTTTTCTTTGTGAGGTAAACCATAAAGAGTAAAGTTATATTTTTCTTGTAGCATTTTTAGGATATTATAAGCCTCTTCTTGTAACCCTTTTATTCTCGGACTTACACCCCAAGCCAATAATACTTTTGGACTATTGCTAAGAACAATATTCAATGCTTTCCTATTTTTTGTCGAAAAAATGGAGTGAAGTGCCTCATCTTCTATGGTTTTTACATTTTTGTCTTTGATGTAGTTGATAAAATTTGTTGATTCAGGATTTTTAATGTCTGAGAGGTTGATGATGGTTGTCTGATTGAATGAATACTTTTCCATCACTCGTATAATTTGTTTGATGGTAGGATCTTCAGTGGCATAACTAAGCGTACAATTTGGTATTGGCTGCTCCATTAGCTTTTTTATGATATCGGTAGGGTCAGTGCTAACCACTTCTTTTTCACTCTCCTTTGCAGGACTTGCTGACCCTGGGTTCATCATAATGACCGTAAGGTCGTTTTTGGAAACGTTGCTGCCTTTAAGCTCAATGGATAGGCAGTGTCTTAGTTCGACTTCGCCATCAGTGCTAAATAAGGCTGTTATTTCGTAATCTTCTTTTGCCATTGTATAGTGTATTTTTAATGGGCAAAGGTAAGGCTTTTTTTGTACTAAACTAAAGCACAGGGAGAAAATTAACATAGAAGCTGTTTAAACTTTTTCTTATAATAAACGTGTTTAAACTTTTTTGAGGAACTTGGAGATAAACCCTAATAGGAGCATTCCAATCCAAGTTACATCAAGATACTCATATCTCATTATCAAACCTTTATATCCGTAAAGCCAACCATTTGCTTGTTCAATTTTAAACCTATTTTTGTACAATTCTTCATCAAAATAAACATCTGGTTGCTCTCCATTTCGGGGATTAGGTTTAATATTTGCTATAATTTCTTTGCTTTCTAAAAAATCTCTAAGAGACTTACTATCAAATCCTGCATCAGCATTGAGAAACAGACCTTTGTACTCTATTCCTGCTTCTTCTAAAAAAGCTAAGATTTCTTTTAGTACTTCTTCCATTTCATATAAGTCATTGTGATTTCCTGCTTTAGGGCTTCCCATTGCTATCATTTGCCCTTTATTATCACACAAAAAAATACTATTGGTGGTTACGGCTTTTTTTCTTGCTTGATAACCTGCAGACTCTCCTTTTTGGCGACAACGTGTATGACTACCATCCAATTGAACGCAAGACATATCTAATTTTCTTTTCTTCTTGCTTAATAGATTTAACCATACTCGCTGAAAACTACCATCTTTACTCCATTTATTGAAGTAGTAATAGACATTTTGCCAAGAAATTTCTCCTTTTTCAAAATAGCTTTCAATTGGAAGCTCTCCATTGCACCCCTGTTTTTAACCTCTTGAGAATCAATAAAAATATTGAAGCCAAATCAAAATTACTTTTAAATTCTCTTTTTCCTACACTTAAAAAGGGAATAATCCAATTATTTATTGTATCTTTGCCCAAAGTTCCTGAATTTTGGTGTTCTTTTTTTCAAACACAAAATTACTAATTTTCGGGAACTTTTATTTTATTATAAGAAAAAGTTTAAACAGCTTCTGAGTTAAAAATTAAAATTCTTGCTTTTGTACATTAGCCTCAGCAGGAATATTGTCATTCGTCACTGTTGGGAGCTCTTCCTGAGGGAGAGTCCTTTCTAAAGGCAATGCTTTCTTTTTAAAAGGTTTGTAACCTACTCCTAAAGAAAACGCAAAATAATAGCTTTGCGCCTTACTGAAATCAATATCAGGGGTGTTCTTTTCAGAAGTAAGTGGTGTAAGGTTGGTAGCGAGTCTTCCATCAGCAGTAAAAACCCAATCTCTTCTGTTCCATAAAACACCTCCCCCAACATTTAAATTGAGAACAACCCTATTAAAAAAGCTCGTAACATTATGGTCGCCTTTTTCTAAAACAGCAGAATATTTTGCTGAAGTTAAGAATTTAGGAGCAATGCCTAATTGTACAAATCCTCTTACGGTGCGTTTCCCTTCCCATTGTAACAGGATAGGAACCTCAGCATACCAAAATTCGTATGTTCCGCGATCAGAGAGAAGTTCTTCTATTGTTTCCTCTTGATGAAAAAACCAAACCCCTTCACGTTTGAACAACGCCTCTGTTTGCAGTGCCCAATGTGTTTTTAGAGGCACACGCATAAAAGCCCCTATATTAACCACTCCCATATAAAACTCACCAAAAATACCTCCTCCATTTCTAATTCCCTTAGGTGTATTTGCAATTTGATGTTTCATTACATTAACTGCTATAAACGGATTAGCAACTTTCACCCCTACGGCTATTTGACTGTAGCTAAATACCGAAATACTTAAAAGTATAGCAGTAGTTAAAAAACGTTTCATAATATATTTAGTTAAAGATTATTCTTACTTCTTATCTCTTACCTCTTATCTGTTACCTAAGTCTAAGTATTTTTCAAAGTAATCAGCGATGTCCTTGAGTTCTTTTCGGTAGTGATCATCTTCTTTTTCGGTGAGGATACCATACCCATAACGGCGGAGGTGTTGTAGTATTTCCGAGAGTCGGTTGGTGGTGATTTTTAGGGTGATAAGCACGTTGTTTTCCGTGCGATTAGAAAGATAAAGCCCCAAGAGCTTTCCCCCGTTTTCCTCTACGATGCTGCTAACTTCAGCAAGTGAATAGTTAAGAGTGTCTGTATATCTTATAGGCATAACTACCACAAAGCCCTATATATAAGGCAGTCAGACGTTGCTGACCATCTAAGATAGCATAAAAATCATTTAGACGATCTGTACTGATATGTTCATTATGTACTTTATACCATTGTCTATATTCATTGAGAAATTTATAGAATGTAAACTCGGATTTTGTTTTTCCTCTAACTTTCCAAAATAACATAGAGCTGATGGGATATCCTTTCATCAAGGAATCAAATAAGTTTTCGATTTGTTCTGATTTCCAGACAAATTCTCTTTGAAATGAAGGTAGTAAATATTCATTCCTGTCAATGTGTTCTAATGCTTGACTAATTGTAATTGGTGATTGAAATCCTGACATAATTAAATATATTTGTTTAAAATTATAACTTCTCTTTTCCTGCCGCAAAATTACCCCTTTCTCCCCACACTTCCAAATCTTATTGTGTTTTTTTTTACAGCAACACAGCGCATTAAAACAACAGCTACATTTTCCTATAAAAATGCGAAATTGTAGTTACCCAAAACCGTAAAAAAGCCCAAAGTGAACCCAACGTGAACCCAGAGTGAACACCATGTGAACCCCACATACCCCGTATACGGAATATTTTACTGCTTTTAGGGGGCTTTGGCAGTAAGGCGGTTATTCTAAAAGCCCATCAGGGGAGAGGACTTCTACCTTCTCGCCATAAGAGCGTAACTCTTGCAGGAAGTCGTAAGTGGGGGCTAAGTGATAGCGGTAAACGGCGTAGTCTTCGCCCTCTTCGATGAGCGTTTGGCTGTGGTGTAGGGGTAGGTCGCGGACGTAGTGCTGCTGCCCAGCAGTAAACTTGAGGGTGATGTCCTCTGCTGGGGTATCGTCTACGATGATGCCAAAGGCGTCTTTGAAATAGGTGTCGGGGGAGAGGGAGACGAGCGGAGGCATTGCAAAAGTGTTGTCGGTGAGCGTACAAGCGCGCATACGGTCGAGGGCAAATATCTTTAGCTTGTCGGCGGCTACATCGAGGGCAACGACATACCACCGCCGCTTGAAGAGTTTCACAAAACAGGGTTGCAGGCGGTAGGTGAGGGTGTTGCCGTGCCAATAGTTGTAGTAATCCACCTCGAGTTCGCGCGCCTCGCGTAGGGCTGCAATCACTGTGGCGAGGTGTTGCTCGCCTGAGGGGACTTCCTCGAGCACAATACGCCCTTGCAGCTCGGTGTCATCTTGCACCCAACTCTGTACGGCGTACATACTCAACAGCCACTTGAGGGCGCGGTTAGCGTGGCGACCTTCGAGGCTCTCAGCGTCCTCGAGGTAGTAATGGTAGCGGTTGTCGCAGCTGATGAGCACCTCAAACTCTGTTTCAATGGCTTCTATCCAGTTGCGGAAGGTGCGTTTGGGCAAGTCCTCGCCCTCGCTGAGCGAGTAGGCAGCGCGCCATTTGCGGTTGATGTCGGTGAAGGTGATACCCTCGCTGCCCGCTTGATTGACGGTATTGAGTAGCCATAAATACCTTTTGTATAGTCCTCTCATACTGTTATGGGTTTTAAAATTCGCTGCAAAGATACGGCAATAGTTGTGCCAAACCAAAGCACAGGAGTAAAAAAAATAAAACAGCCAGCACTTCCGTACTGACTGCTTTGTTCATATTCTAAAAATTAATGACTAAAAGCTAAAACCTATTCGCTACCCCTATCTTTCAGTAGCTGTGTAAGTTTGGGTACAATCTCAAAAGCATCGCCTACCACACCATAGTCTGCGGACTTGAAGAAGGGTGCCTCAGGGTCGCTGTTGATTACGAGTTTTACCTTCGAGGCATTGACCCCCGCTAAGTGTTGTATCGCCCCTGAAATGCCAATGGCTATATAGAGGTTCGGTGCTACAGGCTTACCCGTTTGTCCTACGTGTTCGGAGTGGGGTCGCCAGCCCATATCAGCTACGGGCTTGGAGCAAGCAGTGGCAGCCCCCAATACATCGGCTAATGCTTCTATCATCCCCCAATGCTCCGCTCCTTTGAGCCCACGACCACCTGAGACGATGATCTCTGCATCGTCCAAGGCTACTTTGCCACTATGGCGTTCTACGTTAGTAACTGTGTATTCTGCTTCAGGCAAGGTAGGAGCAAATACCTCTACTGTCATTGCTGTTGTGGGCGATGTTTCTATTGGGAAGGCATTATGTGCCAAGCTGAGTATCTTCACAGGGGTGTTGATGCGCTCAATAGCAATCCCTTTGCCTGAGAAAACACTGCGCTTTACACTGAAATCAGGGGTGGTTTCAGGTAGTGAGCTTACGCCACTGACATAGCCTGCACCGAGGCGCGCCGCTATCATTGGGGCGAGCGTTCTGGCATTGACGCCACTGCTAAATAGGAGCACCGTACTGCCTTCCTGTGCTGTAGCTTGGGCTAAGGCAGCTACCACGGGGCGCGCTGCTGCTTGCGTGAGCTGAGGGGCATTTAGCTGCAACACCTTATCTACACCATAAGCAGACAAAGGCGCGACGTCCTCTACGTTTACGGCGAGGGCTACTAATTGTGTGCCCAAGCTATTTGCTACCTTACGCCCATAACTGGCTACCTCTGTGGCAGCCTTCTTTATCTTTCCGTTCTCGGAATCTACATATATAAGTACTGACATACGCTTCTAAATTACTTTTGCTTCGTTGTGTAATAAATCGATAAGTTCTTCTAAGTTGTTGGCATCTACCATCTTTACGGCTTGTTTGGGAGGTAATTTCTCATAAGAAACTATTTCTGTGGTTGTGCTTACCTCCTCAGGAGCTACCACGGTGATTGCCTTTGTGCGGGCAGCCATCAGGTTGCGCATATTCGGGATGCGGAGATCGCGCTCAAGGGTAAGCCCCTTTTGTCCTGCGATCACTGCGGGCAGGCTGACTGTAAGGGTTTCCTTGCCGCCCTCTACTTCACGTTGTGCGGTGGCTGTATTACCCTCAATATCCAAGCCTACGCAGCGATTTACGAAAGGCAACCCTAAGAGCTCCGCTACCGTGCCGCCTACCATCGCACCGTTGTAGTCAATGGATTCTTTGCCACACACAATGAGGTCGTAAGCACCCTCACGGGCTACCCTTGCGATCTGTTGTGCTACAAAAAAGCTGTCCTTAGGGGCAGCATCTACGCGGATAATATCATCAGCCCCTACTGCTGAGGCTTTCCTCAGCACAGGCTCCGTATCTGCGCCGCCTACATTCAGGAGGGTAACGGTGCCTCCGTGTTGCTCCTTGAGTATAATAGCCTTCGTCAGGCAGAACTCATCTGCGGGATTGATGATAAACTGCACTCCTGTGGGGTCAAACCCCTTGCCATCGGCTGTGAAATTTATCTTGGAAGTAGTGTCGGGCACACTACTGATGCATACTAAAATCTTCATAAAATTTAATTATTTAATATTGAATTACTTGCCTCTTTTCAGGCGAATTAGAGGGGCAAAAGTACAAAATAATTTTTAATGGGCAATAAGTAAAGAGTAATGAGCCGTGAGAAACAAGCTGCGAGAACCCAAAAGCGAGAGCCCAGCACCTCCACTAACCACTAATCACTGGCCCCTAACCCCTAAAACTTACAACAGTAAAATATACACTGTCGGAGGATAGTCGGAGGATAAAACCACTATTTTTGAAAGGTTACCCTCTAAGAAAACGGTATTTATTGGTTTTATTTGCTAACGAATATTTATTTGCAGAAATAAGCTATAAATCAATAATTTTATTACAACAACGCAATACATTTTTGTGGTGAGTTATTTTCGGTGCAGAAATTATTCATTATACATTGTTCATTATAAATTATTTTGTATCTTTGCCTGAAAATAAGTACTATGCAGCCACCTATATCTGATATGGCTATGTTGGGCAGGCTACTACGCTGTCCCTCAGGTGATAAAGCCATCGCCCTTGCCGACTATATGTTCGCCTCTAATGAAACGATGATTGCCTCTACCCTCGCACAACTTCAGCTCCCTGAGAATGGAACGCTTTTAGAAATAGGCTTTGGCGGGGGTGGACACCTGTCTGCACTTTTCACCAAGCTGCCCACAGTGCATTACACAGGCATTGATGCCTCAGCTGCGATGGTGGCTTACGCCCAGAGGCAAAACGCCAGTTACACAGAGTCAGGAAAAGCGCGTTTTCTCTGTGCTTCACCTGAGAAACCCCTATCACTCACAGGCGTTTTCAACGCTGCTTTTATGGTGAACGTACTCTATTTCATCAGCGATCCTAAGGCGTATTTCACTGATCTCTACACACACCTTTCACTAGGCGGACAACTACTTATCACTTGTATTGATAAGGCATTAGGGTCAAAAATCCCTTTTGCACAAGAGGATTTTACATTCTATGACGTCGATGAAGTGGAAGCCATTCTCACACCCATTGGTTTTACCCTAAAAGATACAAAAACATTCACCGAAACACTGATTTCAAAAGATGGAAAGCGCATTGAGCGACGCTATTGGGTGGCTTCTTTTAAGAAGTAAGTCTATGCTATTTTACTTTGAGGAACGACTCGTGTTGCTCGATAGCCATTTCGATTTGAGTAACGATTTCCTCAATAGTAGCATTCTCATAATCAATCTGCAAAGGCGGTTTGATCACCATTGATTGCTGAACGTCCTTCTTCTTGATGTTGATACCCTTTTTATCAAATGAACGTCGAAAACCGTCGATAACAATAGGCACTACAATAGGTTTGTACTGCTTGATAAGATGCGCAGTACCTTTACGGATGGGCTTCCACGGAGAGGTTGTGCCTTGAGGAAAGGTGATCACCCAACCATTAGAGAGTGCGATACCTATGTTGTCCACATCACTTTTGCGTACTTCACGATGCACTTCCTTACCCTTTTCGCGCCAAGTGCGTATCACAGGGATAGCCCCAGCATAACCCAATATTTTAGGGAGCAGACCTGATTTCATTGTTTCAGAAGCTGCAACGTAATATATATTGAGTTTAGGGTCCCACAAGTAGCCTATATTTTTAAGGGTATCTTTTCGCCCTTTAAGGCTGGCATTGAACACGTGATACATCGCTATCACATCAGCAAAATAAGTTTGGTGATTGGATATAAAAAGGACGTTCTTCTCAGGAAGTTGACGTATAATATCCGATCCTTCAATATGCAGTTTATTAAAACTGCTATACCGACTATGCGTGATAATTCCGAGGCTGCGAATAAGCCATTTTTTCAAGAAAAGGATATGTCCGAAAGGGTCTTTTTTTATAAAACTCATTGATTACGAATGATTTTACAGTTAGTCAATCTGCTTTGGAAAGGCAAATATAGGTATTTTAATTAAAACAGAAGTTTTATCCTGTAGAAAATTCCATAAGGTAGAAATGAAAAATAAGCTTCTTAAGAAAAATATTTTGAAAAAAAACTTGCACAGAATTATAAAAGGTCGTACCTTTGCCCCGCATTTAAGATCAAGCGAAAATAGCTCAGTTGGTAGAGCGCAACCTTCCCAAGGTTGAGGTCGCGGGTTCGAGACCCGTTTTTCGCTCCACAGAAAAAGGAATCACATAGGAGTGGTTCCTTTTTTTATTAAAAACTTTTTGTGTGTTGAAAGTTTTTTTGTACTTTTATCCCCTTAAATAAAAACGCTAAAAATAACTGATGAAACACCTATTTATATCGCTTGCACTATGTAGCCTTACCGCTTTACAGGCACAAGAGAAAGACACTTTAAGCACTGAGGAGCTTCCGCAGCCTAAGAGTGAACGCATTGACCTTAGGATTGACAACACGCTGGCGCGGGTATGGGAGTTAGAGCCTCAATACCAGCAGGGGACGTTCCGCTTTACGAACTATCGCCCGATGTATGCGATGCCCTTTCGCTATACGGACGTTCCTACGGAGCAACCCGTAAGCCTCAATCCCGAGCGCCCTGTGCCTGAGTGGCGCGATTACCAGCACGTAGAGATGAAGTTTCAAGTGAGCCTCAAAGGGAAGATTATCCAAGATGCGCTCTTTGGCAAGGGCGACCTATGGGTGGCATTTACCCAGCAGGCGTATTGGCAGATGTACAATGGTGAGATTTCGCGTCCTTTTCGCGAAATCAACTACGAGCCTGAGTTGATGTTCACCTACCCGATGAAGCTCTCAATAGGCAACCTGAAACTACGAATGCTGGGGCTCTCAGTCAATCACCAGTCCAATGGTAAAGAGGCAGCGCACTCCCGCAGTTGGAACCGACTCATACTGATGGGGGCTATGGAGTACCGCAGCGTGGGGATAGGCTTTAGGTTTTGGAAGCGTTTTTACGAGAAAGAAAAAGAGGACGATAACCCTCATATTCAGGATTATATTGGGCGGTGTGAGTTTAACATCTTCATTCCTTTCAAGAGGAATGTCTTTAACATTCGGCTGCTTAACAATCTGCGGTTTGACCATAACCGAGGGTTGGCGGAGGTCGCTTGGGTATACCCCCTCAATCGCGACCTGCGCATTCTCTTTCAAGCCTCACACGGCTATGGCGACTCGCTCATCGACTACAACTACAAACAGACGGTGCTGGGTGTAGGATTAACTTTCTTGAATTTATAGTGAGGGCTTCGCCAGAGGTCAGTGATCAGAAATCAGTAAGTAGAGAGTAATGCCCCTGATCCTCTGACTGATCACTAGTTCCTAACTTCTAATTAATCATTGAACATTAATCATTATTTCGTATCTTTGCGCTTTAAAACTACGTCTTATGAAAGATAAAGAAAAAACAGTACTCATTTGCGGACTTACTTTTGTGGTCTGCTTTGCGGTAGTTCCTTATGTATTTGGATGGATTGAGTCGACATTGCCAGGGTGGTTTGATAGGGCGGATTGGGAGGCTTACTACCTTTTGTTCTTTCACTTGCTGACGTTGCCCCCGCTCATTGCAGGAGCGTTGTGGCTCGGTGGACAGCAGCGGCTGTGCTATACCTTAGGCTTAGAAGGCAACCTGCGTGAGGGCTTAAAGCCCTTTGGGGTGCTACTGCTCACAATGATCATCATACTGCTCATTGCCATATGCATTCAGCCAATGTTTATACTCTTGCCCGTTGCACTTTATGAGTGTGCCGAACCTATTATCGTTTCCTTAGTTACAGTGCTCATCAGGTGTGTGTTGTTTACAGGCTTTACCTTTGCTCAGCTCTATCGCCGTGCTGGTTGGGGCTACGCTCCTGCGGTGCTTTTCGTCAGTGGGTTGTACTTACTAGCAAGGTGCTGGCGGCTTCCTTTTCAGCACTTTGAGTGGGAGTGGCTCTCATCAATTTTTGTGAACTTTCGGCTGATTATTGTCTTTGACATAGCGTGGGCAGCGTGGTTTTATACACAGTGGCGATTTAATATTTGGGCACTCTTCGCCGTGCAATGGGTAATGCATATCCCTGAAAGTATGTCACCCAGTCCTATTGATACATCTGATGAACTTCTAATGCTATTCCTATACAAGCTATTTATCGCCGTAGTGGTGAGCATTTACACGGTTATTTATAGGCGGCGCAAGGGCTATACTATTACAAGAGGGGGAGTTATGGATAACAAAAATACAACGATATGAAGACAATAGCAATGATACCTGCGCGCTATGGGGCGAGTAGGTTTCCTGGAAAGCTGTTGCAGAATTTGGCGGGTAAGCCTGTGATTGTGCGTACCCTTGAGGCAGTGCAGCGCACGGGTCTTTTTAGTGAGATTTATGTAGTAACAGACGATGACCGCATTGAGGAGGCAGTGCGTGCGGCTGGGGGGGCAGTACTCCGTAGCAAGAAAGAGCACCCCAGCGGTTCAGATCGCCTGGCGGAGGCTTCGGCAGACTTAGATGTGGAGGTTATCGTAAATGTGCAGGGCGATGAGCCTTTTACGGAGCGGGAGACGCTGCAAAAGCTATTAGACATCTTCGCGGCTGACAAAGCAGGCGAGGTAGCTGTCGCCAGCCTTATGGCGCCACTCACCGACCCTGAGGAGATCGCTAACCCCAACAACGTAAAGGTAGTGGTGAACAAGGCGGGCGATGCACTCTACTTCTCGCGGGCGGTGATTCCTTATCCCCGCGATGGTGAAGTAGCTATCACCTACTACAAGCATTTGGGTATTTATGCCTATCGCAAGGAGGCGTTGCAAGCGTTTACGCAGCTCGCTCCTTCGCCCTTAGAACGTACCGAAAAGCTCGAACAGTTACGCTACTTAGAGAACGGCTATACCATACGCCTTGCCATAACAGATAAGGCTACTATCGGCATAGATACCCCAGAGGACTTGGAGCGCGCACGCGCAGTTTTTAATGAGTAATGAGCAATGAGTAGAGAGTAATGAATTATAGTATTACCTACCCTGATTATTTAGTAAATGCGCGCGATTGGGAGCTACAAGCCTCTAAGGGGTGCCTCGACTCGGTGTATCTTGTGGTTGATGAGAATGCATACGAGCTTTCCTTTTACGACTTTACACGGGCTGAACAAGATGTTGCCGATAATGGTGAGGGGTATTTCTTTAAGCCTAATGTAGTGTTAGTGCCTGCGGTTACTAAGGAACATATAGCGCGTGCTGTAGCGGAGTTTGTCGCTCATAAAGAATACAACTACCTCATAGAAGCAAAGGAGGGGGAGGGTGCTTACCCTCAGAGTCCTCACGCTGCTGTGAAATATCAGATTTTGTGCTCCGAGGTGATGGACGCTATCAATTGGGCAGTGCAAGAATACAAGGGTTGGTTTGGGTGTATGTGCTTAAAAATCAATACAAAGGTCTACACAATGACGTGCTTTGATTTTGTAAGGAGCAAGCAAGAGTTGGAGAAGACTACTCAGGATGGATACAAACATTACTTCTTTGAAGAGAACTTGGCGCTGCTACCCAAACTTACCAAAGAAGCCATTGAAAAGGCACTTGCGGACATCGCTACTAAGGGCTATGAGCGGTATTTGGTGCAGGAAAAGAGGCAAAGCCTTGAGCAGCTTTTAAAGCTGTATTATATGGTTTTAAGGGTGGATACGGATATGACCCTACAAGGCGGGCGGCATCAGAGATGTCATCTCACGAAAGGTAGAACAGTTGCTTACAGAAGTGATAGACCCGCTACCGCACGACACAATTGACGCGAAGATACACGATTTTTTACTATATCTCTTAGGGTATGATACACCCGATTTGAACGATAAGTATCTGCACAGCCCTGAGGATTTAGAGGCTGCTTACGATCAATTGGAATGTATAGCCGTACTGAGGGGACACGAGCTTATAGTGGAGAAAGGGTATTTTGATGTGTAATGTATAATGTATAATGTATAATGCATAATTATATGAACTATTCGCTAATCCTTAATTCCTATTCGCTAATCCCTAATTCCCATTCGCTAATTTCTAATTCCTATTCACTAATTTCTAATTTATGAACTAATAACCTTGGGAGCATTGATATAGCATATAAAGGGCATATTCTCACTTCGCGAATGGCATCATTATCTCTTGTATCGGTGTGGTTGAACTTACCAAAATTCTCTAAGGACACTCGTATGCCTTTGTTGAGTTTCTTTTCACGCATAAACAGCCATAGGCTTTTCATACCGCCTTGTATCCCCGATTTTACTTCGATGGGGACTATCTTCTGATTGCTTGAGGTGAGGAAGTCTATTTCAGATTGGGCACCATTGGCTTTTCTGACCCAATAAAAAAGCTCTTGTCGCAGGTTAGGGTTTCGGTAACGAATGAGTTCTAAACCTGTGATCTGTTCGGCAATTGCTCCTTTATTGACAAGGTCTTGAGCACTTGCAATGATAATCTGCTCAGTAATCTCTGAGGTCTCATCGATATTCATTTGAAGTATGCGCAGCGTAATGCCTGTATCAAAAAGCAGCAACTTGCGATAGTTTACATCTGCTTCACAGCCCAGAGGAAAACCATTAGCAGCGGTATGGGTTATGGGGATTACAACACCTGCTAATATCAGTGCTTCAATAGCTTTTTTTACATCAACAGCTCTATAGGCTTCACCCACCCTTTGATAGATAAATTTGTTTCTGTTCTGGATAGCAATGCTTCTCATCGTGAGTTGCAATAAGGTAGGGTCGGCTTTGCTTTGGTATTTTGAGAAGTCGTCTTCATAACTTTGTATGATGCTATCGTGTATTTTCTGGCATTCTAAGTATTTGCCTGTTTCGACCCATTTAGCGACTGCTTTAGGCATGCCTCCGACGAGCATATACCTCCGCATCAGATATACTAATTTATCGTGGGTGGCCACCGAAAGTGATTCGCCTGAGGTGTTTTTATTGCGGGCTTTTATCAGAAAATGCTCACCACAGGCTTCAAGAAATTCATCAAAAGACATAGGGTACATAAATAGTGATTGAATGCGCCCTACGCCAAAACCTGATAAGTTTTCGATGGCTAACTCTAAGAGCGACCCTGCGGCGATAACATGCAAATCAGGGGTGATTTCCCTAAAATACCTAAGTGCTTTGATTGCCTCAGGACATTCCTGTATTTCATCAAGAAATAGTACATATAATAATTATTGAAATAAAAATATTTTAAATGTTAGTGTTTTTGAGGAGCGGTAAGGGGTTTGTGTAAATTATGAAAAATATTTTTTTTGTAAATTTTATACTTTTTCTTACCACTGTACTTACCCTTTTTGTATCTTTGCAGCCAAATTTGATGCTATATGTTTTTTTACCTCAAAGATCCTAACGGGTGCAAAGATACAATAATTATTATTCAGTATTACATTGCAAGTGAAAAAAAATTGTTTAAGTACTCAACGGGTGTAATGATACACCCCGATGATTGGGACTTCTCAGCGCGTATGCCAAAGGCACGAAAAGGTAACGAAGGGGTGCGGCTTCGCAAACTTACAGCGCAAATTATGCAGTACAATGACTTTCTTATAATGCTGGTGGATAACTGCAAACTTAACGGTGAGAAGATAACTCGTGAGAAGTTAAAAGGGGCATTCGATGCGCACTTCAAACCTGAGAAGGCTAAAATAAAGTTGGTGTACCTCACGGATTTTATAGAGGACCTATTAAAGGGTATCAAAGATAAGATTAATAATAACACAGGGCAAAATTACAGTCCTTCGAGGATAATACAATATAAGCAGGCAAATAGGATACTCAAAGCGTTTGAAGCGTACGTAAAAAAGCGTGTTAGGATTGTGGATTATGATTTAAAGATGAATGATGCTTTTTTGAATTACTGCAAGAATGTACGTAAGAATGCAGATGGTACGGTGGGGGAATATATCAGGGCTATTAAGGCACTGCTAAGGAAGGCACAGAAAGAGGGTTATGAAATAGCTGGTAATCTTACGGATTTTACGAGTGTGAGTGGTAAAAGTGTTTCGGTAGCGTTATCAGAAGAGGAAATACAGCACATTTTTGAGTTTGATTTTTCTAATGATAAGCAGTTAGAGAATGTGCGGGACCTCGTAATATTAGGGGTGTGGACGGGTTTACGTGTGTCCGATTTAATGAGCTTACCACCGATTGACCCTGAGAGTAAGTTTATAGAGGTAGAGCCACAAAAGACGCGTAATACATCGGGGGCGAAGGTGGTTATCCCGTTACATCATCAGGTCAAAGAGGTCATAAGGCGTCGGGGTATGCCCACTCCTATAAATAAATTGCTATTTAACAAGCTCATTAAAGAGGTTTGCAAGGCGGTGGGTATCGACGGTCCTACGCAGGGGGCGGTAATGAATGCTCATACCAAGCGCAAAGAGGCGGGCACATTCCCTAAGTATATGTTAGTGAGTTCGCACACATGCCGCCGTTCGTTTGCTACGAATTTATATCTAATGAATTTTCCTACCTTGTCAATTATGAAGATTACGGGGCATACTACTGAAAGCTCGTTTTTATCGTACATCAAAGTAACGCCCAAAGAGCACGCTCAAAAGTTGTTAGAGCATTGGGAGGCGTATTATAGAGATAAGATATAGAAGATTTGGCACCTGCAAAATGTAGGAGGCATTGGCTGCTAAAAAGCTCCAAACACCGTGCCTTAAGCGGTGCTATTCCTCTACGGGGGGAGTTATAAAAGTGGTTGTTCGGGAATGCTGAATAACCACTTTTTCAAAAATCACCCCCCACTCATTGCTAATTAATCATTTATTCGTACCTTTGCCCCGTATTAACAATTAATTTATTTTACAATGAGAAAAATAATTTTAGTTATGCTGACAGCATTAGTAACGTTGTCTTGCTCAAAAAATGAAGACAAGAAAGAAGAAAAAGCAACTAATCCACTTATTGGAACAAAATGGACAACAGAGGATTATATTGCAGAGTTGATTTATGGAAAAACTTGCACTACTTCAATTGAGTTTCTTGATGAGACTCGTTGTCAGACTATTAACGTAAGAAAAACAACTTACATAACATCTGGCACCGATGTTATAGAAGGAGTTTATCAAGTTAAGGGAGACTCTGTTTTTTGGAGTGATGGAAGAAATGATAAAACGTTAAATAATAGGGGAAAGGTTTCAGGTAGTACTATTACAACGCCAATAAAAAATATGACTTATATAAAAGAATCTAAATAAGTAACACTAATCCCCCCTAACAACTGAGTAAATAACCTAATAGAGAGGTTGCAGTCTGTACACACGTACAGACTGCAACCTCTTTTTTCTATTTATGCAAACCATACAAACCACAAAGATATACGCCAAAGTAGACGAGGCAGTAAGTCAAGGATATACCACCATATCCGCCCAAGGATCTTCACGCAGTAGTAAGACGTATAATATCCTTATATGGCTCATCGTCTACCTATTGCAGCACCCCAATACACGCCTATCCATAGTGCGCGCCACACTCCCCGCCCTCAAAGGCTCCGTGTTTATCGACTTCAAAGAGATATGCTACAAAATGGGCATCTTTGACGAGAAAGCACTCAATAAGTCCGAGCTCATTTACACCTTCCCCAACGGCTCTTGGGTAGAGTTCTTCTCTACGGATAGCGAGCAGAAAATACGCGGACGCAAGCGGGATATACTCTACTGCAACGAGGCAAACGAACTCAAATTCATTGAGTGGCAACAGCTCAAAATGCGTACCACACGCTTTGCCATTGTCGATTACAACCCATCCTTCTCAGACGACCATTGGCTGTGTGCACTCAACCGCGACCCTCGTACCTACCATTTCGTATCCACCTATAAGGACAACCCCTTCCTCGAACAGAACATCATTGACGAAATCGAAAGCCTCCGCGAGAAGAACGCCACCCTATGGCAAGTCTATGGATTAGGGCAACAAGCAATGATTGAAGGACTTATATTCACCAACGTGGAAGTCATTGACACCATACCCCATTGGGTCAAAAAGCGCGGCATCGGAATGGACTTTGGCTACACCAACGACCCTACTGCCATCATGGAATGCGCCGTTGTGGATAATGACCTCTACATTAACGAAATCGCCTACCAAACTCAGATGCTATCCTCCGACATCATAAAGATACTCAAGCCCCTGAACCTCAAAGTCATTTCAGAAAGTGCCGACCCCCGCCTCATTCAGGAAATCTCCAACGCGGGCGTACTCATCTACCCCGTACAGAAATATCAAGGCTCTATAATGGGTGGTATTACCAAGATGCTCGATATGCGTCTCAAAGTAACCCGCAACTCCATTAACACCCTCAAAGAGTTCAAAAACTACACCTACCAGCAGGACAAGGAAGGACGTTGGCTCAACCAACCCATTGACGCCTTTAACCACGCCATTGACGCCGTCCGCTACTACGTGCTCGGCGAGCTATTGGGGCGCATACAGACCAAAAACACCCTCACCAAAGAAGATTTAGGAATATTTTAATAACATAACACACAAAGAAAATGAATATCAAAGAACAATCCACCACACAGCAACAACGCCTCGCCATTGAGGCGATACAGCAACGACAACTCGCCCAAAATGAGGAAAGTGTAGCGCAAGAACTACACCTCGCCCTATCACAAGGTGAAGTCGCCACAGCTCTCTCCCTCTTTGAGGACAATACCATAAAGGTAAACGCCGCTATCGCCGAGTACGAAACTGCTACCCACGCCGTAATGCAGCGTCCCAATAAATACCCCAAAGGAAAAGAACCCTACATCACTGAAAAACTACCCCGCGCGTGGCAAAAATACATCAACGAAGTAGCCCTCTTCTTCCTGCTCAATAACCCCATCGAGTGGAGCTTAAAGAAAGGCAACGATGCCGTATTCGAGGCATTTACCACCTTCCTGAAAAACACACGCTTCAACACTACCACTCGCGAAGCTAAGAGGCTTGCAGGAGCGGAAACCCAAGCCGCAAAGCTCTACCACCTCTACCGCGATGAGGATAACCACGCACAGGTAAAAGTTATCGTACTCTCCAAGAGTAAAGGCTACGACCTTTACCCACTTATCGACCAATACGGCACAATGGTAGCCTTCGCCGTAGGCTATAACGTCAAGCGCAACCGCAAGTCCGTGCAGCGGCTCGACATCTATACCGACAAAATCAACTACCAATGCGAAAAACAAAACGGCGAGTGGCACATCACCACAGCAGCAAACCCCCTGCGCAAAATCCCCGTGATATACTTCAAGCAAAACACCGAATGGCACGGCGTAGAGGCCCGTATCCTCCGCGATGAAATGCAGGACAGCAAAACAGCCGACATCAACAACTATTTTGCCGACCCCGTAGCCGTTGTAACCGCAGATGTAGTCTCGGGGCTACCAGAGGGCGAAGGCATCGGAAAGGTAGTGAGAATAACAGGCAAAGATGGCGACTTCCGATACATCGAGCCGCCTACTTCTGTCAATATGAAAGAAAGCGAGAAAGCCGCCAACACAAAAGCAATCCTACAAGACAGCTTCACCCCCGACTTCTCATTCGAAACCCTCTCAGGAATGGGCACCCTCTCAGGCGAAGCACTGCGGCGCGCCCTTATCCTCGGCTACATCAAGCGCAACCGAAACATAGAGATATACGAAGCCCTTATCGACCGTGAGAAGAACCTTATCCTCACCATAATGCAGCAGTTTACCCACGTAGCTCTGAGCGCACAAATCCGCGAGGCAGAAATATATATGCAGTTCGCCGAGCCATTCACTGAGGACATACGCGAGCAGATTGAGAGCGTAGGCAATGCCGTATCCAGCGGAGTAATGAGCCTCGAAACAGCAATAAACACCCTGCGCCTCGTAGACGACCCTCAAAGCGAAATCGACCGCATCAAAGGACAAAAAGAAGCTACCTTACTCACCGAATGACGAGTAGGGTAGCATACCTATACCTACCGTCTACCTACCGTCTACATTACGTCAATGCGCATTAAAACATTCGTAATAAGTGCATTATAAAGGAACTAAAAGCTATTTTATGTTTGAGAAATACAACATCCAACATCAGAACCAAACCGAGAAGGACGTCCGCTACCTCGAAACACTCTACACACAGGTAATCACCCTCGTAGCTCTCTACGTATACCAAAGTGTAAATACGCTATCGTCGAACGCCTTTGAGTTTGCCCAATTCGCTGCACTCAGTGCCAAAGTAAACCGCCTGATGAAAGAGTTCGCAGGGCGAGTGGAAACACATATCCAAAAAGCAGTCGAAGCCCATTGGAACTTCTCAAACAAAAAGTACGACACGAGGTCTGAGGTGTGGGGGATGGGGTCTAAGCCAGCGACCCACACACCTTACACCTCAAAGCTCAAACTCAGCGACCGCGTATGGCGCAATACCCAGCAACTGCGTGAGGAACTTGAAATGGCAATAGACGTAGCCTACAAAAAAGGAACGTCCGCCCAAGAGCTTGCCCGCCAAATCAAAAAGTACCTTAACGAGCCTGACAAGCTATTTCGTCACTATAAAGACAAAAACGGAGCGATGCAACTCTCAAAGAAAGCCGCCGCCTATCACCCAGGGGCAGGCATCTATCGTTCCAGCCTGAAAAACGCAGAGCGGCTGGCACGCACCGAAATCAATATGGCATACCGCGCCGCAGATATCGAGCGTTGGCAACAGCTCGACTTTGTCATCGGCTACGAAATAAAACGCAGTCGCCACCCTTACCCTTGCAAAATATGCGATATGATGCAAGGCAAATACCCCAAGGACTTCTATTGGGTAGGCAATCACCCCAATTGCCGCTGTTATGTAGTGCCCATAATCCAACAAGGTGCAGAAGCAACCGCAGTTGAGATGAACCCCAAATTCACCCAGTGGCTATCTGAGAACGCCGACCGCCTCAATGATAACAACCTGCCAATGTTCCTATGGGGAGACAATAAAGAAGTAACAAACATCATCTCAGCAAAGAAACTAATGCAAAAAGCATCGGCAGCATCTATTGAGGTCGAAACCCTTAGCAAGTCAGTAGCTGAGAAATTTAAAGGCTTCACAACAGAAGTAAACCTCAAATCGGAGCAATCTATATTGAGAAAAGTAACCAATGAATACAACGGCGACTTCTCACTCGTGAAAGACGCCGTCAGAACCACAATTATCATTCCTGAAAATAAAATGCAAGAATGTTTTGATTATTTGCAAAAAAGTAGTATCTTTGCACGCATAAAGAAACAAGCCCCTGAGAAACACTTAGGCTATAGTGGTATTCTCACGAATATAAACACATCACAAGGCGTAATGGCAGAAGTGCAAGTCAATACAGCTAAAATGATTTATGCCAAAGAAAAACCATCAAGCGCAATCCGAATTATCGGAAAAGAACGCTGGCAGCAAATCAAAAATGAAGTAGGCGTAGAAGGTGGATTAGGGCATAAGTACTACGAAGAATACCGAGTGTTGGATAAGAATATCCCAGCAGAACTAAAAAGAATGAAAGAGTTAGAGAAATTATCGTTTGACTATTACAACAATTTCAGATGAACAAGAATTTAGAACATCTAAGCAAAAACAAGGCGACCTACATACTTGACGAGTACGAGGAAGCGGCTTTCCGATTTACAGGAACAGGCAGTGGTAACTTCTGCGAGGTTAAGTTTAAGGGAAAAGCCCCTTATAAAGTAGAGTGCACCACAGCCTTAGCAATGGGCGCACTCTTAGATGGTAAAATCATAACAGAGCAAGACTATAAAGACTTTTAAGATGTTAGAAAAAGCAATTGAAATAGCCGTAAAAGCCCATAAAGGGCAAAAAGACAAAGCAGGCAAACCCTATATACTGCACTGCCTACGAGTGATGAATGCAGGGCAAACCAACAACGAAATGATTTGCGGCGTACTTCACGACCTTGTAGAGGACACCCCCTACACCTTTGACGACTTAAAACGTGAAGGCTTTACTGAGGAAATAATAAACGCCCTAAGATGTGTAACCAAAAAAGAAGGTGAGCACTACGATGACTTCATAACCCGCATATTAGGCAATCCATTAGCCGTAAAAGTTAAAATCAACGACCTGAAAGACAATATGGATATTACCCGCCTAAACCAAATCACCCCCGTAGATATAGAACGACTTCAAAAATACAAAAAAGCACTCCAAAGACTACAAGCTAATTAAATGGAAACTCAACGCCTCTGCCTCGTGCCTTGATTTCTTTAATCTCTTTGAGAAGCTCTTTTTCATCTTCATTTTGCGGTTGCCTTCTGCCTGTAGCCAACATCACCCCTATAATATCATAGTCCAAGTCCATTGAGTTACAATAGTCTTGGTAAGAGTTGTACGTTATGCCATCTACTGATATGTATTTCTTCTCACTCATATAATTAAATATTAACGCAGGCAAAGATAACACTTTTTTTTCTAACTGACAAAATATTTTTGAAACTTTTTTAACAGAAAAACACCCCTATAAAAACACAGTTGTAATAATTTCAAAAACAGCGCATTACAAAAAGTTCAAAAAATACTCAAAAAAAAGACAAAAATAATTCAAAGGACGCATAAGTAATATTACGAGTGTATCATATTATTGTCTACCTTTGCACCATAGAAAAATAATGTGCCAAAAAGTTATGGAAAAAACGAGGGTGGTATGCCCTAAGTGCAAGGGTTTTCTTGCGGTGGTGTATCCGTTTTTGAGTGATATGCAAGAAGTAAAAGCATATTGCCACAAGTGTAATTCATTTGTAATAGGAGTGCCTCAGAAATGTAAGTAGTGGCATTCGAACCTATGTAGAGAGGTTGCAAGCTATGTAATGTAGTTTGCAGCCTCTTTTTTGTTATGTAAACTTTAAAATAAAGAATATGTTTAAGGAAAAAATCTTTGATGGGCTGAAAACTAAGTACTCGAGCTTAGGGCTAAGCAAGGAAGTTTTAGAGGGCGTGGCAACGCAATTGAGCACTTCCGTTACAGAAGAAACGCAAATCGAACCAGCGGTAAATGGGGCGGAAGGTATGTTGAAGCTATTTCAATCGTACGCGGATAGTCGGGTAAATGCTTTCAAGACTGAAAGCGAAAAGTACAAGGCTGAAGTTGAAAAGTTGAAAGCTGAGGCAGCAAAAAAACAAAGCGAACCTACACAAGGAGGAAATGCAAAGGAAGACGGTGAAGACTTTAAGGCTCTTTTAACAGAGGCTTTAAAGCCTTTGACTGAGAAAATTGGGCAGCTTGAAGCTGATAAAAAGGCTGAGGCTCGTAGCAACTTTATAGCCTCGAAGGTGAAGGAGTTGGGCATTCCTGATTGGAGGGTGAAAGAGCGCTTTGGAATTACTGAGGATATGGACGAGGCTGCAATTAGTGAGTACTTATCCACAGTGAAGCAGAACATTCAGACGGCGGGGTTGGGCACAAAGGGCGGTTTGCCGCTTGATGCGAACGACAAACCAAAGGCTGAGGATGTAAAAAGTATTGTTGAAAATTTAATGTAGACAAAATGGCAGTAGCAAATTTAAACAAGCAGACTGAAACGTTTGCAGATGGAATGGACAACATTGTAATTGTAAATGTTGTCGATGGCATCAAAGGCGGGCGCACGCTGAACGTTACGGGCTTTGATGGTGATGTTATCCGTGCGGGGCACTTGATTATCAAGGAGACCGCCAGCGGTGATTACAAGCCTATGCCTGTAAGTGGTGATGCTTATGGTACGCTCCCTGCGGGGCACACTTACGCTGGGGTACTGGTTTCGAGTATCTTGAAAACCAAACCTTTTGCAGGGATTATGGTGCAAGGGACAGTGAATGCAAACGCTGTACCTTTTAAGATGGATACTATCTTAGGTGATGTGAAAAAGGCGTTACCTTTGATTGATTTCCGCAAAGACTAATCGTATAACTATTAAATTTCAGATTGTAAGAAATGGAAAAATCATTGTATGCACAATATGTAGACAAGTATTTGTCTGCAATTGTTATAGGAGTGGTTGAGAAGCTCAATGACTCTAATAAAGCCTTGACGTATCGTTTCCGTAGCCTTTTGAAAAAAGAGTATTCAGTAACGGGCACTTGGGAGAGCCTTATAGGAAATAACCTGAGAGTGTCGGCTGATGTAGTGGCTATGGACAGCCCTCTACCTCTGAAGAATAGGGGTGCACTCAGAAAGGCAGCAGGCGATATTCCTAAGATAGGAATGGAGCTGTTTTTGAGTGAAAAGCAAATCTCAGACATTGATGCTATGATAGCATCAGGAAGAGACAGAAAGCAAATTATTGAGAAAATACTCGCAGATACACCACGTGTTATCACGGGGATATACGAGCGTTTGGAAGCGATGTTTTTGCAGGGGCTTTCTACGGGTATGATACTTGTAGAGGCTGACAACGAGGGGATAGGCGTTCGTTTGGATTTTGGGTTCCAAACTGAGAACAAGTTTGGGGTAAAGGTGCTTTGGAGCACCCCAGCAACTGCGAAACCTATGGACGACTTCCAACGGGTGTATGACAAGGCACTTGCTGATGGTAATACTATTAGCAAGGTGTATATGGACAGTAAGACGCTCAACACGTTGCTCAGTACCGACCAGATGAAGCAGCTTTACGCTTTTGCGGCTGGCTTTACAGGCGGCAATGTACCTACACCTACCTTAGAGCAGGCTAACAAGGCGTTGAATGATAAATTTAGTTTTACCATTGAGCGCGTGGATAGAGCTATGAAGGTGCAGAAAGATGGTGTAACGAAGACTATCAAGCCGTTTAAGGAAGGTATGGTAGTGTTTACTGATGGGGATGTTTTAGGCTCTTTGGTGTGGACTAACACAGCAGAGGCAAACCACCCTGTGGCAGGTGTTAATTACGCTACTTCTGAGGAGTATCTACTTACTTCCAGGTATCGCGTCAATCGTCCTACTTTCAGAGAATATACCGCATCTCAGGCGCGTGTACTCCCTGTAATTCAGGACGTGGATAAGATATATCACCTCGACAGCACTACCGTGCAGGCGTAGCGGTATATTTCTATTATTCAATAGTGGGGAGTGTAGGCAAGCTCCTGCGCTCCCTTATTTTTAACAAATTAAACAGAGTAAAACGTATGAAAGCAGTTGTACTAAAAGAGTTCAGAGACAAAGACAATTTCGACAAGGTGTATAAAGAGGGTGAAAGTTATGATTTTTCCCCTGAGAGGTATGCTGAGTTGAAAGCGTTGGGGTTAGTGGGAAGCACAGAACCCGTTGTGGAAGAACCTGTTGTAGACGAAACCCAGAAGGACGAAACCGCTAATGGCGAGACTTCAGAAGATGGTTCTACTCAGAACAAACCTAAGAAAATTAATATGCCTAAGTAATGACAAACAGAGCATACATAACGCAAAGTTTATCCACCTTTGGGGTGAGTGCAGGCAAAATAGAGTTGATACTCTATAATGCGCAGTTAGACCCTAATGGAACGGCTGAGCCTCTTGTGCTGAAAAGAGCACTTTACGATAACTCAAAGGAGCTGTTAAACGGCTTTACGAGTGTTTCGGAAGGGGGCACATCGCTGGCGTACGACAAGGATAGTTTTTTGCGTTGGTATTCGCTGCTGTGTCAGGAACTGGGGCTCCCGAACTTATTAGGTGAGGTGCGTTCTACGATTTCGGACGGCACGTATTTATGGTAAGTATAAAGAACAATGGCTATGATTTTTGACACGGGAACGATAGAGGCTAAGATGACCACAGGTGGGGGCTTGGTGGATGGTATTCCTGAGAGAGCTGCTGAAAGCTGGGGCGAGGCTATTCCGTGCCATATTATGGCGAATGTGGACGACCATAAAGGGACCGACAAGGATGGCACATTTAGGCGGTTGGCGTTTACGGTGTGGATTGATACACCGCCTTACAGCCTGAAAGCAAAGCGAGTGCGTCTTACAAGTGGCAGCGGTGAGGTTTTGGGGGAATTTGAGGTGCAGAGCATTGAGTACGCCCCCTTAACGCATCGCACAAAGATAACGCTATGATAAAGGCGACTGTACACATCGACAAGGAGCAGATACATAGCAAGCTCACGGCTAAGGTAGTCGATTGTCTTACCAAAGCAGGCGAGCTGTGTATTGCAGAGGCGCGCACGGGTGGAAGCTATACCGACCGCACGGGCAACCTTCGCAACTCTGTGGGGTATGTGGTGCTTGTGGATGGCAAAACGGAGCGTCAGGCGAATATCAATGCGCTGAATGCAAAGCAAGTGAACGACCTTGCGCCAAAGTATAGCAGTGGTATAGTGCTGATTGTAGTAGCTGGAATGAAGTATGCGGCTTATGTAGAGGCTAAGGGCTACAATGTGCTCACCTCTGCGGAGTTGCTGGCTGAAAAGATAGCACCACAGTTGCTTTCACAATTACACTAATCGCTATGGTAAAGACAGGAGGACAAATAGAGTTGGACGTTTTCGGCTTGCTCAAAGACGAGTTGGAAGGCATCGTGTCGGGGGGTGTGTATCTGCAAGGTACGCGTCCTTTTGATAGCCGTAAGGAGGATGCTGTGGTGTCGTTTTTGACGGGCACAGAGGGGGACGTACAGGCGGGCGCGCTGAATGTGAATGTGTATGTACCTGATATTGATATGGGGGGCGAAAAGCGAGTGAAGGATGTGCGCCGTTGTGTGGAGGTGGAGCGTTTGCTGGTGGGGCTTATTAGTAAGCCTAAGAGCGAATATAGATTCAGCTTGGGGCAGACGATTAGCACCTTTGCAGAGGCGGATATTGAGCAGCATTTCGTCAATGTACGACTGAGGTACAAGCGTTTTGCGTTATAAGGATTATTAACAATTAAAAAACATAAGAAGATGGCAGAAATTACGTGGGGAAAACCCAAAATTGAAGTTGCCAAGTTGGTGAATGGTGAGATACCTTCAACACCAAATACTTGGGTAGAGTTGGATACTCCTAAGGAGGGCACTACCAAACTAACGACCGAAAAGGGCGAGAAGAAGGAGGCAAAGATTGAAGGGGGCGAGGTGATTGACACCAAAGTAGGGAAGAACAAGTATACCCTTGAATTTGAGTTGTACTTAAAGCGAGGTTTTACGAGGAAAATCCCTGATGTGGACGGAGTGGTTACTGACCACTATGCGATTAGGATTACCCCTGAAGACGAGACCTTGAAAGGCTACTTAATTGAAAAGTGTAGTGTATCGGTTGAGGAGAATTGGGGCAGCGATGAAGGGGGTACGCTTAAGTACACCTTTGAGGTGCTCAAGCCTAAGACGGGGAATATGGTAAAGCCGTATACCGCGTAAAATTTTAGGGGTTAGTGATTAGTGTTTAGGGGTTAGTTTCCTTATTCGCTAATCACTAACCACTAATTACTAATCACTAATAGAAATGAATATAGAAAGACAAACCGCAGATACGTTACTGCAACGCCCTAAGCGGGTGGAGGTAGTGGGGAAAATGTATGAAGTGCCTGTCATTACGGCGGCTACGTTGGCTCTGTTTTCTGAGCAGGTAGCTTCTATTGGGGTGCAGGATGTGGACGCTGAGCGTTTTTATGAGGTGCTCTTTGAGAATGCGGGGAAAAGCAAGGATGTAGCCCGCGCTTTGGCGGTGCTTATCTTAGGGGCGAAAGTGGTTGAGAGGCTGAAACGCCGCTGGTGGACGCGATTTGTGGGGGGTGATGCCCTTAGCAGGCTGACGGATAGGATTTACTATGGCTTGCCGCTTGAGGAAATGGCGGCTTTGTTTCGTACGCTGTTAGAGGATATACAGCCTACGGTTTTTTTTTCGCTTATCATTTTCCTAAGCGGAATGAACGCGACCAAACCCACGAGGACGACAGAAGCGACAGCCTCTGGGCAGTTATCGGGGGCTTTGTAAAGCAGTACCCAAGTGTGAGCATACGGGAGGCTCTTTATGAGATTAGCTATGCGAATTTGCTGTTGTACAGCTCTGTGTTTCCTGATTATCATTCGGAGGGTGAGAAGTATAAAGAACCTAAGATAACGGATAAAAGCCCTGAGTACAATCGTATTTCGGAGGCAATTTTTAATGATAGGCTATGATAGAGAGTAATGAAAATCAATAATATACATATAAGTCAGTGGAATGCTACCTTGCTTACCGATAGCTTTGGTGAGTTGCTTTCTTTTCCTGCGCTGAAACTGCCCTATAAAAACGATTGGGCAGAGGAAAACGGCACGGAATACGACCTTGAAACTCCTGTGTGGGACACGAGTGAGGTAGTGTTGAAGTGCTATGTACCTGCGGGAAGTTACGAGGCGTTTACAGAGGCTTTGAAGGGAAATGTACATAATGACTATACCTTTGAGAAACTACAAAAAACCTATCGTTTGCGTCTGAGTAGTATCACCATTGAGAAATACCTCGCTGAGGGTATCTTTATGAATGTAAAGCTCGTGAATGACAGCCCGTTTAGCGGCTATACGTACACGATGCCACAGCTGAGCACCTACGACACAGGGGCACTCCTTGACGGCAAAAAGATAGCTAACTATGGGGTGCGACTCTTGCAAGGCAGCCAAGAAAAGATACTCAGCAAGGGGGAGATTAAAGCACCTCTACAACTACAAAATAACGCAATGAAGGGCGTAAAAGTTGCCGAGAGTTCGCCAATGGTGTACAAAGAAAAAGTGGTAAAACTCAAATGCAATATCCACCAGCCTATTGCTGACTTCTTTGCAGGCTATGAAGCGTTTTTTTACGACCTTACAAGGTCAGGTGAGCACTCCCTTACCTACGAGGGCACTCCCTACAAGTGCGTATATAAAGATAGCAAAGTAACCGCTACCCTGATTGACGAACGCGGGGCGTGGGTAGACTTTGATTTAGACCTTATATTTGTGTAAAACGATGAAACTATATACATCAAAAACAACCTTTAAAGACATCGACCTTAAGGACGATAGCTACCGACTGCGCTCTATTGCGGGCGAGCATAACCTTACATTGCTCTTCGACCTGCCCGAGTTCTACGAGTTCCCCATAGGCACTTACTGCGACTTTCAGGGCGAACGCTACACACTCCTCAAAGCGCAGGATTTTAAGAAAATCAACGACTGCCATTATGAATATACCCTCGTGATGGATAGCGAGGCAGGATTGCTCACCGCCGTCCGCTTTAAGGACTTAGCTTCTCAGAAGGTCAAGTTTTCCATTACAGCTACCCCACGTGAGTATATACGCTTGTTGGTGGATGTGCTCAACCAAAGCGACACTAAGGGCTGGACTATCGGCGACACCCTCGACAAGGCAGAAAAGACGATTGTATTCAATCACCAAAGTTGCGCCGAAGCGTTGCAGACCATCGCCCAAGCCTTCGAAACCGAATGGGAAATCATAGGCAAAAAGATACATCTGCGCAAAGTAGAGCATAACGCCGACAATCCTCTTCCGCTTGCTTATGGCAAAGGCAAAGGCTTTAAGAGTGGCATCGGTCGCACCACACAGACCCAGCGCATTACACGCCTCTACGTACAAGGAGGAGAGCGCAATATCGACCGCTCTAAGTATGGAAACGACAGCCTTCTACTGCCCGCCAATCAGGAAATAGAATATCAGGGCGTTACCTATAAAACTGACCCCAAAGGGCTGTATATCGAGCGCAAGGAAAAAGAGAACTTTACTTATGAAGCCTCGCTCGACCTTTCGAACATCTACCCTAAGCGCGTGGGCACTGTAAGCGAGGTAATCGTCAAGGATAAAGACAAGCACGAGTACGACTTTACAGATAGCACCATACCCGCACCCTTAGACTTTACCAAATACCAAGTCAAAGGGCAGACGCTGAGCGTTATCTTTGAGAGTGGAATGCTCTCAGGGCGTGAGTTCGAAGTGAATTACAAGCACGCCGAACGCCGCTTTGAGCTTATCGCCAAAGAGGAAGACGGGCGCACTATGCCTGATGATACCTTCAAGCCTGCCAAAGGTGACAAGTACGCCGTATTCGGAATGATGATGCCACAGGAGTACATAAGCAACCCCGCTGACAAAAGCGGTGCCAGCTTCGAGATGCTACGCGAGGCACTCAAATACTTTGCCGAGCACGAGCAAGATAAATTCACCTTTACGGGCGAACTCGATGGGATATGGGCAAAGAAACGCTGGGAGAACGTAGGCGGGCGCATTGTGCTCGGTGGCTATGTTAATTTCACTGACCCCCACTTTAAGCCCAACGGCATCAAAATACGTATCATCTCCATTAAAGACTACATCAACAACCCTCACAGCCCTGTAATAGAGCTGAGCAACGAGGTAGTAGGTGCTGGAGCTATCTCCTCACTCTTTGGGAAAATTAAAGAAAACGAAGTCATTCGTGAGGATATTTATAAGAAGTCAGTTGATTTCACCCGCCGCCGTTTTAAGGACGCACAGCAGAGTGCAAAAATGATAGAAAAAGCCTTTAAGGACTATTCCAAGAGTTTGAACCCCGCTACCCTACACACAATGCAAGCCCTCGTAGGCGACAAGTCGGGGCAATTCCGCTTTGTCAGCAGTAGGGTCAATCCACAAGAGCGAGGCTTGAATGTAGGCTTTGATGTAGCTCATAAACAATTGCACGTACCCCAAGCCATATTGCAGCACCTTACCATAGGCGTGGAGGCAGTAAAGCCTAACCGACCTGTTAAAGAGTATCGCTTTTGGGACTTGCCTGAATTTACATCAGGAAGCCTCGATGCCGCTGAAAAGACTTACTACCTATACGTAAAAGCCAACAAGGCAAACGACACAGGGGAATTTCTTTTATCCGAGAATACCATTGCCACCGAAGGCGTAGCGGGCTATTATCATTTCCTTGTAGGTTTAGTAAGCTCAGAGGCCGACGGGTCGCGTTCCTTCGTGCCCACTTATGGTTTTACTGAGATTTTGCCTGGACAAATCAACGTCCGTAAGCTATCTTCCACTGACGGCAAGCAATACATAGAACTGCTTTCTGACAAGGTAAAAATCGTAGGCGATGTAACCTTTACGGATAATAGCCCTGCGCTGAAACAGGTAGAAAAAGCCACAAAAGACGAGCTGGATAAGTTAAAGATTGGTGGAAGGAATTTGCTGTTAAAGAGCAAAGAGCGCAAGACGGTTACAGCAACAACTCCCGAAGAAAGTTGGCTGGCAGAGTGGAAATTATCGCAACCTTTGAAAGAAGGGGAAACCTATATTTTTGATGTTACAAGTTACAAGCAAGTGCCGCGTTACTTTTTATGGGATGGCGCTTGGGGTACAGACCAAGAGATATTCCCGCAAAAACCATTTGTGGCAAAAAGGGGGTACACTTTGATGAAAGCACATCAATCGGGGCTTCCTTTCAATTTGGATATTGAGAAGGCAAAACTTGAAAAAGGCAATGTTGTTACTGACTGGTCGCCCGCTCCTGAGGATTTAGAGGAACCTTTTCAAAACTTACATATAGGCAATAAAAATTTTGTGTTGAACTCACGGATAACAATGAGTTCGGCAGCACACGCAGACGGGGGCACTTTCTCAGAAGTGGACGACCCTATATTTGGTAAAGTGGTTAAATATTCACGTCCAGAAGGTGGAGGTAATTTTCAATTTGAGTTTGATGTTAAGAATAGGGCTTACCTAAATGGAAAAGATTTAATCTATTTGGTAATAGCAAAACCTATACAAGAAGTAAGGTTTTATTTTGGAATATGGGATAAGACGTATACTGTCATATCAAACAATAGCAACAAAAAAGATTTAGGTAATGGTTGGTATTGCTATTGGGCAAAGGTGAAAGCAGAAAATGTAGGCGCTGGTGTATGTGGCATTAATACAGTTGGGGGTGAATGGTTGTTTTACGCAGTAGGTATATTTGAAGGAACGCATTTTGTTGATTGGACGCCTGTTACTGCTGACTTGGAGTTAGAGCAGGAAAATATCAAAAAGACAGCGGCAACCCTCGCAAAGAAAACAGACTTTCTAACAGAGACAACCATTAAAGGTAACACCATCGCCACAGGAACGTTGCAAGTAGGCAACTCTAAGGGAGCGAATGCGGGTATCACAGGTACAGGAGAGGGTGCGGACGCAGTGCGTTTTTATGCGGGGTCTGATTACGAACATCTCAACAAAGCTAAGTTCTTTGTAACCGATAGCGGCAAGCTCAAAGCCACAGAAGCTGAAATCTCAGGGACTATCAACTCAACCAAAGGAAATATCGGCAGCTTTGAAATATCGAATAGCTATTTAAAAAGTGGTGATGAAATGAGAAGCCTTTTACTTTCTGAGAACCTTGTAGCGTTCAAAGACGACTATGATGGTGTCGATGTACGATTTGGTTCAAGTGTATTACCACTCACATCAGGTATCAAAGGATTTAAATATACATCATATAAACCCAAAAGTCCCTACGATGGCGCAATAGGAGATTATGTCGATATGACAGGTTTAGACATATCATTCAGCAATATCGCTGGTTTAAAGCCGTATGGGCACGTTTTTGCATCTGTACGACTTGGAAAGAGTTTACAAGTGGGCAGCCATTCTGTTTTTGAAACAGAATATATTGGAGAAGCTAATCCAAATGTTATTAAATCTAATATTGGGACAACACAAGTTTATGTACTCTACACAACACAAGACGGTGAAAATGTTGTGTATTTACCAGGTGCTTCAGACCTTCAGAGGATATTAGGGACTTCTGATGTTACTTTTAGACTTGAAATATTTATGAAAGTCAATTCTCCTGGCTATATACAAGTTCGAGGGGTTGCAGATGGAGTGTTGTTGAACAATCAAAATGGCATTTGGAATGGTGGATTTGGTAAGAGAAACTTAGATGGGGCGGATTCTCTAATATTAAGGTACAGTCAATCACATTATTACTTGATAAGCAATGGAAATTAGTTAAAGTTAATTTAATAAACATTTAGAAACAATGAAAAAGATTTGGCAAAAATGGAGGTACAAGATAATGATTGCGGCATTGCCGCTGGTGCTGGTGCTTAGTTATAGCAGTGAAGGAGGAAATATAACTTTTTGGGAGCGGATGCGTTGCTTGCTGGAAGTTATCTTTAAGTCGGCGCCATTTATGATTGTGTATTTGTTTTTTGTGGATTGGTACGGGAGCAATCAGGTGTTTGCGGTGTCGATTGGTACGGCGTTGCTGGTCAATATGCTGGTGGGGGCGCGTTGCCATTGGAAAGATGGTACGTTTAGCATCAAGGAGATGCTGAAAAAGGAAATCGAAATGATGATGGTTGTTTCGTTTGCATACATATCCTTAAAAGTGCTTACAGCGCCACTGAATGAGAGCTTTGCGGGGTATATGTTTAAGACGTCGATTGAGTTTGTATCAATATTGTATCCTGTATCGAAGACGCTGAAAAATATATTTATTATCACCAACGGAAAGCACCCACCTGCATTTATTATGAAGGCGTTGTACAACTACGAGAAGGAGGGTAAGTTAAAGGATTTTTTCGATAGTGTAACGGGAGGGGAAAGTAGTCAGAAGTCAGAAGTCAGTAATGAGGAGGCTGGGGTGAGCCACACGGGCGAAATAGAGAGTAATGAGGAGAGAGTAGAGAATAATAACTAAAAACTAAAAGAGAATGACACCAAAGGAATTTGTAAAGGAGTATTTGCCTTATGCTCAGGCAAGTGAGAAAAAAACGGGCATTGCGGCGGCGTTTACGTTGGGGCAGGCGGCATTGGAGAGCGGCTGGGGCGAAAGCGCACCACATTATAACTTTTTCGGAGTGAAGGCACGTAAGGATACTCCAATGAGTAAAAAGCAGACTATAATAACTACTGAGTACCTCAAAAAAAAGGGTGTAAAATTTCCTGCTGTACTTAGTGAAACGCCAATAGGCAATGGAGTGTATAAATACCGAGTGATGGACTGGTTTATGGCTTATGAAAACGCTACGGAAGCATTCGATGACCACGGGGATTTCTTTTATAGGAATAAGCGTTACGTTGAGGCGTTGAAGCACAAGGGCGACCCTTATAAGTTTGCCGAAATGATTGCAGCGGCAGGGTATGCAACATCTCCAACGTATGCAGATAAATTGAAGAAAGTAATACGAATGATTGAAAAAGAAATGCCATAGAGTGGACAGGGGTTAGAAATCAGAGAAAGGATTATATTATGAGAAAGATATTTTTTATAGGTTGGTTGCTGGTGATATGCTTTGTGCTGTTAGGGTGCAAGGTGAGGAAGGTAGACACTGAAAAGCACGAAACACGTACAGAGGTGCGCTATAATGCGCATTTGGATAGTGTGACTACTGAGGTGCTGGAGCGTATGCAAAGGCTCGAAAATAGGGGCTTGTTGCAGGCTGGTAGCTTTTCACTCAGCACGGTTAAGGATAGTGCTGGGGGTGTGCGTGATTTGGTGTATACACACGAACGTAATGGCAAAGTGATTGAGAAAATCACTGTTACAGGCGGGCGGTTAGCAACCGCTGGCAGTTATAAAGTGATAGAGAGTAGTGTTATACAAAGGGATACAGTGCAGAGGCGTGCGGGGGTTAATTCGGATAGTGCTAAGGTGCAGACTACTCGTTCGAGCACGGTGTACAAGGAGCGCAAAGTAAGAGTAAGGGGCTTTCAGTGGGGGGTGTATGGTGTAGGGTTGGTGGTGATAGCTTTATTTATATACTTGCGCCGCAAACGATAGAGTTCATTCCTCATTTGAGGGAAGGAAATAGAAAAACGCACATCTTAGGGGGTGTGCGTTTTTTTGTTATATTTTGTAACATTATTATTATGATTTAAAGAAAAATATGTTCACGCTTTTAGATTCAACTTTTAGCAAAGCGACTGTTTTTCTATCAGGTGAAAAGAAAAAGAGTTGATCCTCTTTCCTCTCATAGAAAAAATATCTTTCTTTTAACCAGCTGATTATTTCATCTGAGGAATAAGATGTTATAGGAATGCTTAACTGTACGCCATTCTTTGCCTCTTCCTTAAAAATATAGATATATCTATACCTTAGACTTCCTTCTTTTAAATAAAGAACTAAGCCTTCTCCTTTATCATCAATATCTGTTGTTTTCCCTTTAAAATGACTGAGGACATCCTCTTTTGAGTTGGATATATATGGTTCTTCAAAGGTAGTATTTTTTGGCGAAACTACTACTTTTAGATTAAGCGATGTTTTGCCATCGGACACCTTAATGGTCGTTTCTCCTACTAATTTCGCAGAAATAACGCCTTTGTCATCAACAGCTGCTATTAAATCATTCTCGGAGGTAAATGTTATTTTTTGAGCAGAGACAGCCCCAACATCTACCTTTTCCCCAACAAACAATTTAAACTCTTGTTTGCTTACTTTTAAAGGAGCTTGCGCTTCTTTTTCATCACTTTTTGAGCATCCGATAACGCTCACAATTACAAATAGTAAAAATAAAATCTTTTTCATTGCTATAAAATATTTAGTTATTGATTAGTATTCTTTGCAAAGGTACAAAATATTTTTGACATACAAAATTTTTTTAGCTAAAAACTTACGCACATCACTTTAACAAATATATTAAATACGTCGTCGAGGTTTACTTCAAAAGGGGGATATTCGGGGTTGATAGACTCACATAGGACAACGCGCTTGTCTTTGGTGGGTTTTAGGCGTTTGAGGATATTTCCGTTACAGGTATCGAGGACGAAAATTTTGCCCCATTCGATAAATGCGAGTTCGTTAATGCGTTTGACAACTACGAGCGAGCCGTTAGGGCATTCGGGTGCCATACTATCACCATTGACAAACATTGCCCAGTCGGCACCTTTTACGGGCACTTTTAAGCGTTGTAGGCGGTAGCGGCTGTCGAGGCTATCGGCAAAGCCTGTGAGGGAACCGCCCATAGCGGAGATGGGGAGCAGTGGCACGGAGTACTCATCGTTTGGGTCTATTTCATCGGGTTCATAGATTTGCAGATCGCTGAGTGTTATTTGTGGGGTGGTCAGCATATTGCCTTCCCCTGTAAGTAGCCACCTGAAATTGATATTGTCGTTTTTCTTAGTGATATCGGTTAATGGTGTTATATCGGCGTTGGAGGCGTTTTTGAGGCGGTCGATTTGTTTTTTGGTTTTATATTCGAGGTTTCGGCGGGCGAAATCGTCGACGGTGCTGTATCCGAGGTGACGGGCGACTTGCTCGATACGTGCGAGGTAGGGGGAGGATGTGAGGGTTTCTGTATTGGGTGCATTGAGCATTTCACCTTCACCGTTGAGGAGCCACGAATAGCTTATCTCGGGGAAAGCGTTTGTGATTTTACTTATTAATCCTTCTGTAAGGTATTTCTCATCTCCATTTATTGCAGCGGATAGGTTTGTTCGACCAAAATCTATTTTTTCAGAAATAAGAGTTTGATTTTCATACTCAGTGTTACCTTTAATATATCTAATAGCTTTTTTAAGCCTATCAGATAATTTTTCTGTACTACTTTTTGTAGTATTTAAACTATTTTCCATATCTTTGCAAAAAATTTAAAGTTATACAATTATGAATGATGTATCACACGAACAATTATTAGAGCATATCCAAATGCTCGAACAACTGAATTATTTATGTCTATTTGACAAAGTAGACAGACCTATTTTATCACAAATAGTAAACAAAAACTTATCTTTTAGCTTCCGTCACAAACTACTCAAAAACACATTAGAATGGTTTGAAAATGTTCCTATTGTTGCATCTACATATTCTGCTAAGGACTATTATCTTTTAGACTCTAATGAATACTATTTGCAAGAGCCTGAACGTTAGCCTTCTCTTGTTCTTTACTCAATGTATTTCCTACTGTGTTGGGGCTGAAACTTATAGGAACTGAAAAGGATATGCGATTTACTGAATTATTTTTCAGTAGGTCGCTTTCTTTTTGGCTTACATCAGCTCCCAATCCTATTAGGGATATTACTTTCATACCTATCCCCATCGCGCTTTGACTTTCTGTGCTTCCTGTATTCTCAGCAGATACCATTAAGTCGAAACTTATATTTTGCACTTGCCTATAGGTAAGGTCTAACTCCCTTGCAGGTATTACACCTTCTTTATTGAGGTGAGGATTTACCAACACGCCTAATTCTTTAAGTTCGTCTCTTGCTTCTTGCAGCCCCTTTGCTATTTCTACAATCGTAGTTTTTACAAAATCACTTAAAATTACCTCTTTCATATTTGTTTAAAAATCAAATACTTGCAAAATATTTTTGATTTTATACTAAAAAAGTTAGTAAAAAATTTGGAAGTATACTAACTTTTGTCGTATCTTTGCAGCGTCAAAATGATAGTAACAAAATGACGCTGCAAATGTACGTAAAAAAAAGATACTAACAAACAAAAAGGGCAAAATAAGTTATTAATGTAATACATATAGAGAAATGAAAGTAAGAAAAGAGGTTAGAAGTTTATTCTATAAGAAAGAGATACACAGGGCGTTAGAGGACGAACTTTGTAGGCATTATGAGACGCTGAAGCGTTGGTTGAATGCAGACCCTACGCCGTTCTATCATCATTCGCCTGCGATTAGGAAGGCGTTTTTGAAGATAGTAGGTAAAACAGTTAAGGGGGCGTTTGAGCCTTCAGCGGGTGAAAGTAAGTAGTAACGATTTAAAATTTAAACACGATGAAAGTAGTAATTAACAATGAAGTAAAAATAAGCGAAGCAACAGAGCTTATAGTAACAGTAAAAGAAAAATACTGCACTTATGCAGTGGTGAACGGCGTTGAGTACATCGATAAACGTGCTGAGATGACTTGTGCTGATTACCCACCTTTTCAAAAGTTTATAATTGACCTTAAAACGGGTGTTATCACCAATTGGAAGAAGGGCGTAACGGCTGAGATATTTTACAAAGTGGTTGATACTGCTTGTTATACACTACTCAGCGGGCGTAAGTTGGCAGCATATAAAGAAGGTTATGTACCTGAGTTCTTAGCTATCTCACACGAGGGCTGGGGCGATTATATCGCAATTGATGTAGACGCTAACGGGCAGATTAAAGATTGGCAGATAACGGCTGAACAATTAGAAAAATACTTTAACGAGTAGGCAAATGAGAACGGTAGTACAAAGATTAGTAGAAGAGATTGACACGTTGCATCACAGTGAGCGTGTCGCCCTCTTTAAAGAATTAGGGGTTGTGCCTGATAGCACGGACATTATAGCCAACGCGCTTGAGATAGTAGAAAGGCGCAGGCTGCAAAGCCAGCTAATGGGCACGGCTGAGGCGGCAAAGTACTTGAATGTTACAGCGGCGACGATACGCAAATGGTATGAGATGAATAAGCTGAAGAATGTGAACCCTAAGAAGGGCGGGCACCCAAAGTTTGCTGTTGCTGACTTGGACGCATTTAAAGAGCATAAAAAAACAGCCTGATGGCTGTCAGGCTGTTCTTCGATAAAATGAATTATCAATTAATATTTTATATAATGATGGCAAAAGTACAACAAACAAATGAAATGACAATGGCAAATGACAACTTTTTTTCTTACGAGGGTCGTTTGCAGTACAAGGGTAAGACTTATGCAGAGTGTTTACCTTTTGAAAAAGAGGCGTTTAACAAGGCGTTGAGCAAAGCGAGGGGTACGGACTTTGCAAGCCAGTTAGAGCGGGCAATATTGCCTTTATTTCTTCAATATTCACCGATGAAAAAGAAAGAACTAACAGTAGACAACAAGGTAAAGGACGCTATTTTTGGGCGTATCTTAGAGAAGTTGGCGCCCGATGATTGTAATACTTCTGAAAGGTGGGTGCTATCGGCAACGCACAATAATTATGATGTGGCTATTTACGGTGAATATGCAGGCGATAAAATAGAGTATGAGGTTGAGGCTTACAAAGAAGTTAGAGGCGAATGGATAGTGCTCGACCTTACAGAGGCACAACGGGACGCACTGGAAAGAAAGTCGTATGCTGAGTATAGGGCTTGTGAAAGGCGTGAAGTGGAGGAACGTTATGAGCAGGCTCGTGAAGAGGCTGAGAATGCGGGCTGGTATGATGAGATGATGCGAGAAACGAGCGATTGGTATTCTTTGTAGTGAAAAGTGAATAGAGAACAGTGAACAGAATTTTTAAATAAACACGATTATGTTACAAGTAGGTAAGTTTTATAAGAAGGGCATATTCTACTATTATTTAAGTAGTAAAGATTATGATATTTGGGACAAAGAAAGCCCGTATTTCGGGGGCACTTGTGTGACTGATGGCTTGAATACCATAAGTTCAGCAGAACAATTGTATAACTTAGAGGGTTTGCAAGAAATTAGTAAAGAGGATTTTTTAAAAGTCTTTCACAAAGCACAAAATGCAATTGATAATTCAATAAAAACGATAAACTAATAAACGATGAAAGAGATTATAACATTACAACAAGCGCCGATAATTCTCTATAATATGCAAGAGTACGCAAAAGATTTAGCGGCGAGGATTGCATCGGCTGAAATAGAGACGGCTATCGTTACAGACGAGAATATAAACACTGTTAAGAAGGTGCGGGCGGCTTTTACCAAAGAGTTCAAGGCGATAGATGCCAAACGCTTGCAAGTAGAGCGAGAACTTACAGCCCCTTGGAAAGAGCTAATGGAGCAGTATAATACCCTCGTAAAATCGCAGTATGACGATTTTGACAAAGTTTGTAAAGAGAAGGTATTTGCGCACGAGGCGGGCAAAAAGAATGAAAAAGAGCTTAATGTAAAGGCGTATTTCGACGAGCTTTGTGCCGCTAAGGGTATCGACTTTTTACCCTTTAAGAGCTTGGGGCTAAATATCACCCTGAGCGAGGCGGTGAGTAAACTCAAAGAACGCGTAAGAGCTACGGTTGAGGGTGTAACGAATGACCTCGAACTCATTAACAACGTTCCTGAAAGCGATGAGTATAAAAGTGAGGTGCTGGCTGAGTACAAATGTACCCTGAGCACAGCTGGGGCGTTTAAGGCGGTGAATGAACGTAGGGATGCCCGTGCCGCTGAACTCAAACGATTAGAGGCGCAAAAACAGAGTGCACCAGTTGCACCAGTTCAGGCGCAACCACAAGCACCGATATTACAAGCTCCTACGATGGCAACAAGTGCACCAATTGCACCAGTTCAGGCGCAAATCCAAAGAACGCCGCATAGATTGCTTTTTGATATGCTTTGCACCGATGAGCAAGCAGATGAATTGGCAAACATTGTTAAACAATATCTAAAAACTAATAACATTCAAATATTATAAGACGATGAAAACACAAGTAATCACACCACAGAACGCAACACAACCAACCAATGCAGCAGCGATACAGCCACAAGGTAAAAACCCTGTGGTAGAATACGATGTAGCAGGCGAGAAGGTAAAACTATCATACCAAATCATTAGGGACTACCTCACTAAGGGCAACGGAGCGGTAACGGACGCCGATTTGATGCAGTTTATGAGCATCTGCAAGTTTAACAAGCTCAACCCCTTCCTCAGTGAAGCCTATCTTATCAAGTTTGGCACACAGCCTGCACAAATGATTGTCAGCAAAGAGGCACTTATGAAGCGAGCAGAGGCTAATGAGAATTACAGCGGCTTGCAGGCGGGGCTAATCTTACGGCGTAACAATGAGATTTTAGAAGTCGAGGGCTGTTTTTACTTAGCTACTGATGAGATATTAGGTGCGTGGGCAAAGGTATATCGCAAAGATCGCACCGTTCCAATCGTGGCAAAGGTGAATTTAAGCGAATATGACAAACGACAATCGAGCTGGAACGAGAAGAAAGCCACAATGATAGCAAAGGTCGCAAAGGTACAAGCCCTTCGGGAGGCGTTTCCAGCACAGCTCGGGGCGTTGTACACTCAGGAAGAACAAGCGGGCACGATTGATATACCCCATAGAGAGGTAGTAGACGCACAAATCATTGAGCAATCAGAACCAATGGAAGCGCGCCCCACAATTGAGGAACTGCAAGAAGCTGAGGTAATCGATGAAGGACCTACAATGATTAACGTAAAAGATTAGAAGGTATGAAAGCAATTGTTATCAATTCAGGGAGCGACGGCAACGCGGTATTGTACGGCTCGGTGTTGGTGGACTGTGGGGTGAGTTTTAGCAAGCTCAAACCTTACATACAGCAAATACAGCTTGTACTACTCACCCACGCACACAACGACCATCTCAATGTAAGAACGCTGCAAATGCTGCAAGAGGCACGCCCTGCGGTGCGTATCGGTACACCTGAGTACTTATTATCGGAGCTTTCTGGGCTGAATAACATTGACGTTTATAACATCGATTTCCTCACAAAAGGCGATGTGTGGGTAAATTACGGCGACTTCAAAATAAAGCCCGTAAAGCTTTATCACGATAAACCTAACTGCGGCTATCGAATATTCATTTATGAGGGGGCAGAGGTCAGCGGTCAGAGGTCAGTACCTTACAAAATATTGCATTGTACGGATACGGTAACGCTGGAAGGCATCACTGCACGAGGCTATGACCTTTATGCTATTGAGCACAATTATGATGAGGAAAAAGCACAAAGGGCGATTGAGGAAGCTCGTGCAAAGGGCAGGTATTGCCACGCGGTAGGCAGCATAAAAACGCACCTGAGTTGGCAGCAAGCGCGTGCGTTTATCGAGGCAAACCGCAAAGAGGATAGCCAAATATTAGAATTACACAAATCAGAAACATTTTATTAAGATGAAAGAGTTAGATTTAAGAAATACAAAGATTTACGTAAATGGCAAATCAAAAGAATTGCAAGAGAAGTTATTTAAAATGGGTTGTATTTGGAAAGATAGTAGAAACAACACGGTAGCAATCTATTTAGAATGTCCATTTATTTACATAAATAGTAAATTAGAATTATTTGAAGGAAATAATATGAATGTCTTTTGTAATACAGAACGAAAAGAACTCCAAGTTCAAGATGTTTTAGATTATGAAATACCTAAAAAAGATTGGAAAGAAGAATTAAAAGAAGGTAATATATGTCTAAGATTTTGGGATGAAATAGGCAAATTAGGTGTTGACTGTAAAAATATTCCTAAGAAATCTTTGTTTTATTTTGACAAAGATCAACAAGATTTGGTGGATGAAGTAGTTTTTAAATTACAACTTCACCTTGAAATGCTGCGCTTTGCAGAGGTGAGGAATGGAGACTGGGAGCCTGATTTTGAAAATGACGCTATAAATATATTTGGATTACATATTAATGTAAGTAATGTAGTAGAGGTATGTTGTAGTTATATAACTATTGACGGTTATATAAATCAAGTAGTATTTAAGTCAGAAGAGATTGCTCAGGAGGCATTAGAAGAATTTGGAGAACGAATTAAAGAACTTTATTTATAAATCATTACAAAAATGGAAATACAAGGTATCATTAAACACATCGGACAAACGCAAGTATTAGGAGCTAACGGCTTCGAAAAAAGAGAATTTATTATCACCACTGAGGGGCAGTATCCCGATATAATCCTATTTCAGTGCATAAAGGACAAATGCGCACTCTTAGACACGGTACGCGTGGGGCAGTCAGTTCGTGTATCTTTCAACATTAACGGGCGTGAGTGGACGAACTCACAAGGGCAAGTGAAAATCATTCAAAGCCTCAACGCTTGGAAAATAGAGACGGTGCAAATCACCAATGTGGCTCATCAGGGGGCAGTTCAAAGTACACAGTACTCAGGGCAGAGTGCACAACCCGCAGTGCAGAGACAACCGGCACCCGTTCCACAGCAAGCCACACAGGCTGCAACAGCTCCACAACAAACGTCAATGTTTGACAATTATGGACAAGCCCCCGCAAAGCAAGAAGAGGACGACGATTTGCCTTTTTAATCAATAACAAAGATGAAAGAGACAAAAAACGCAAAAGCAATAGAGGAGCTTTATAACGTGCTCAAACGCCACAGCAAGCAACTGCAAATGATGTATGATGAACTGCAAGAAGCATACAAAAAGGCAGGGAATGATGATTTTAGTAAGGACTCAGTTCTTATTATCCGTTATAAGTTAGAGTTGTCAGAGGAGAACGCTTATGCTGGGATAGATGTATTACGTATGAAACAGAATTTAAATAACAATAACATTAAAAATAAGTAAAAATGAATGTAGAAAAATTAACAGAGGAAATGGTACAAGAATTAGCAAAACGCGCTTTTGAGAAAATTAAAAAGGAAAAAGCTCATTTGAAGATGGAAATAACATTGTCAAAAGGCGAGCAAAACAATATGGTTCGTGCAGAAGGAGATAAAATGGCATTAACACTTATGATTGTGAATCTTCTTAAAAGTAATAATGATTTAAGGGACCTTTTTGAAACAGCTATAACCATAATGCAAGTAGCAGAATGACCATTGAGCAATATACAGAGGAGTTACAGCAAATACAATCATACCTTGAAATAGAGGTATCGGACAACCCTGAGGAGTACGCCGAGCGTATCCGCACCCTTGCGGTGTATATGGCACGTAGTGGGCAAATGCTGGCAGATGCAAAGCGGTTGTATAATGAGAAAATGCACTCTGAAATGATACAACTCATTAGGCAGCTGACAAAGGAACACGGCGTATCAATGGGTGTGCAAAATGCCCTTGCTAAAGCGTGCGCCTCAGAGGAACAATACCTTGTCGATTGGTGCGAGCGTGTTAATAGGAGTTGTACGCACCAAATAGAGGCGATGCGCTCGCTGCTGTCAATGGAGAAAGAACAGCTGAGGATTGCAAAAACAGGATATTAATAAACACTAAAAAGAATATGACAACAAACGTGAATATGATTAGAAAGATGGGCGACTTTGAAGTTACCCAGCGCACGAAGGACGGTATGTTTAACGCTACGGCGTTACTCAAACAATGGAACGAGTTTGTAAAAACTCAGAGAAGTTTAAAACCCCATAATTCTGGGGAATTAGAAAATGATGCTGAAAATCAAGAAGTTCTAAATAGGGGGATTTCCCCCTATTTAAAAAATAGTTCTGAAAATCAGTTGTTTGCGCAAAAGGAGTTAAACGATTTCTTTTACAACAACACTACCAAAGACTTCATAAAAACCATTATGCAGAAAGAGAACCTCACAGATGTGAAAGAGGTGTACAGAGCACACAAAGGAAAATACGGAGGCACTTGGATGCACCCGATGCTATTTATTGACTTTGCTATGTGGCTCAATCCTTCATTTAAGTACGATGTACTAAAATTCGTCTACGATGAAATGATAAAGTACCGAAACTTTGCGGGTGATACTTACAAAGAGCTGGCAAGCTCCATCGGGCGGGTTGTCCCTAAATCGCTAATGATTACAGCGATGAAGAACGTAGCACAAGCGCTGAATTACATCGTATTTAATGAGCACAAACACGGCGTCCGTAATGATTACGGCACTGAGGACAAACAGCACGAATTATACGAGCTACAACGCAAAGTAGCCGCACTCATTGAAGAAGGTTTTATAAAGAGCTTTGAGCAATTGATGAACTACCTACGTGAGACGTATAAGAGAAAGCACCTGCAGAAGGTGTTTGTAAGCTAACACAGAATATTAATATTTAATTTATAAACATTATGGAGAACCCATTTAAGAAAATCGAGAACAAAAGCGAGCGTGTTAGACTATTAAGGGACAACGCCGTAAAAATGGAAGAGCTGTCTTATCCAAAGACACTCAGTAGCGAACAACTTTCAGAGATGAAAGATGAGCTGGCAAAGCAGGATATTTCTCTGCAAAAGCTCGAAGATGAGAAAAAGGAAGTCACCGCCGATTACGCACAGCGCATCAAGGTTGCCAAAGCAGAACGCAACGTTGTGTTACACTCTATCCGCACAGGGGTGCAAGAGGTTACCGAGACCGTGTACCTTATTGATGACCAAGACGAGCGCAAAATGTACGTCTATAATGAGGACGGCGATTTGATTTCGTCCCGACCTCTAAAACAAGAGGAGCGACAAATGACAATCAAGCTCACAGGAACGTTTAACTAATTAAAATCAGTAACAAAATGCAAGAAAAAGAACAAAAAATCAGTATCAACGTTGAGAACGGGGTTAAGGAAGTAGTAATCCGTGAAGGTGAAGCCGCTCGCCTATTAGATGAAAAAGCACCCCTAAAAGCGGGTATTTCAGGCACACTGGACGCACCCCTCGAGTACATCACCCAGCGCCTCGAGCAGTTCGACCACAAGCGCGCTCATATCCTTGTCGATAGGGAAAATGCCTCTATCACCCTCGTGATTAATGAGAATGACCCTTACCGAAGGGATGAGATTAAGGGCGCGCTTGAAATGCACCCCGCGTTCCAAGCCTTTGGTATCAATGCTGGCAAAGTATGGACACCTACACAGCTGGGAATGTTCTTCAAAATGAACCGCGCGTATTTTGCCGATAGAGCAGAGAACCTAAAACTCGTATCGGAGCTAATGAACTTCACGGCGACGGTCAATAACTCTATTGAGCGTTCGATGAATGAGAAGGGCAATCGTACGGACAACTTTGAACAGGTGGTAAACTCAAACCTACCAGCGTCGTTTGTACTGAATATTCCGATAGTCAAAGGTGGGCAAGCTGAAAAGTTAGAAGTCGAAACCTTTGCACAAGTGGACGGGCGAGAAGTATCCTTTGTGCTTTTATCACCCAGTGCCCGCGAGCTGACTACAACCCTTTTAGATAATGCCATTGATGGCATACTACAAGTCATCAGGGATATAGCTTCTGACATAGCTATTATTGAGCAGTAGAAATTGTTATTATTAGTTTTATCGTGTTTAAAATGGTAAGCAAGCACGTTCGAGGCGTACACGGGGTTCAAGTTCCCCGCTTGCTGCAAAGCAATTGCATTTTATAAACGCTGTTTTAGTAGCGCGCGGACTAAAACACTAAAACAGATAAAAATGGATTACAATGATTTTTTAAAAACAAAGCAACGCAAAGTCATTAAAGCGGGTTTTAAGGTAACCGGTGAGGAGTTAAACAGTAACTTGTTTGACTTTCAAAAGTACATCGTTACAAAGGCGTTAGAGGCGGGGCGTTATGCCATCTTTGCCGATTGCGGGCTTGGTAAGACGATTTCACAGCTCGAATGGGCACACCAAGTAGTAAAACATACCGAAAAACCAGTGCTTATACTTTGCCCGCTGGCGGTCTCAGGGCAAACCATTCAGGAGGGCGAAAAGTTTGGCATTGAGGTACGACGCTTGAAAGCTGAAAGCTCAACCCCGCAGACGGCGACGGACATCGAAGCTGGTATATACATCACCAACTACGAGCAACTCGAAAAAATAGACGTTACACCCTTTGCGGGGGTAGTGCTCGATGAAAGTTCCATACTGAAGAACTTTACAGGCAAATACAAACGCCTTATCATTGAGAAGTTCAAGCAAACGCCCTACAAGCTATGCTGTACAGCCACACCAAGCCCGAATGATCTCAATGAAATAGGCAATCACTCCGAGTTCCTTAACGTTTTGGACGCTCAGGATATGCGTGCCAAATGGTTCGTAAGAGATGAGGGAATGAATAACTATCGATTGAAGGGACACGCTAAAAGCGATTTCTATGGCTGGGTGAGTTCGTGGGCTACAATGCTCACCAAGCCCAGCGATATAGGGTTCAGTGCTGAGGGCTATGATTTGCCTGCGCTCAATTACATAGAGCAGCAAATACAAACACAGCTCAAAGAGAACGGCAAACTCTTTAACGATACTTCTGTAAGTGCCACAGAGTTTAACAAAGAGCTGAGAGTAACCCTACTGCCTCGTATGGAAGCCGTAGCCGAGATTGTCAACAGCAGCACCGAGAGCTTCATTATTTGGGTCAATCAGAACGAGGAGGAAAAAGAGGCGTTAAGGCTTATACCTGACGCTGTGGCAGTCAATGGGAGCGAACCCTCAGAGAAAAAAGAGGAAAAACTATTAGGCTTTGCAGCGGGTGCGTTCCGTGTGCTGGTAACCAAAAAGAAAATTGCACAATTCGGAATGAACTTCCAAAACTGCCACAATCAGATATTTGCAGGGCTTGACTTCTCATTCGAGGGACTATATCAGGCAATACGAAGAAGCTACCGATTTGGGCAAACAAAGCAAGTAAACATCTATTTAATCACAACGGACACAATGGAAAACGTAAAAGCAAGCATAAACAAAAAAGAACGACAATTCAAAGAGATGCAAACCGAGATGAATAAATTCATCAACGGCAACGCCTTCGGGCTGCTCGATAGCTACGAGTTCAAAGAAGTAAAGAATGAATATTATCACCTGATGAAGGGCGATAGCTGTATCGAAATAAAGCGCATCCCTGACAACTCAGTTGATTTAATCATATTCAGCCCGCCGTTTAGTTCTTTATTTACTTATTCGAACTACATCCACGATATGGGCAACAACGAAAGCCACGAGGAGTTCTTTAAGCAATACAGCTACCTGCTCAAAGATTTGTACAGAATATTAAAAGCAGGTCGCCTGATGGTATGCCATACGAAGGACCTCGCAGTATACAAAAATTCAAGTGGCTACACAGGTATGTATGACTTTACAGGCGAACACCATCGAGCCGTTGAGCTGGCAGGCTTTAAGTATCATTCAAAAATCAATATATGGACAGACCCCGTACTTGAAATGCAACGTGCTAAACCACAACGGCTATTATATAAGCAAATCCGTAAAGATAGTAGCTATTCAGGGGTAGGTATGCCTGAGTACTGTACTGTATTTCGCAAATGGGAGGGCAATGAGGAGGATTGGACTCCGATAAACAACAAGAACAAAGAGAATTTCCCATTAGATGTATGGCAACAATGGGCGTCGCCTATATGGAATGTAGAAAAGGAGGATATAGAGTACCTTAATGAAATAATGAAAGAGTACAGAGTAAACACGTGGTTTGATATTAAGAGGACCGATGTACTCAACAATCGAGAGGGGACGGCTATGGGAGATGAAAAGCATATTGCGCCCTTGCAACTTTCAGTTATCCGCAAATGTGTACAGATGTGGTCAAATGTAGGTGAGACGGTTTTTACACCTTTCTTAGGCATTGGTAGCGAGGTGTATGAGGCAGTCAAGCTCGGGCGCAAAGGCATCGGGATAGAACTCAAAGACAGTTATTTTGAAACCGCCGTGAAGAACGTCAACAAAGTAATTGACGGCAAAAGACAATTAACACTGTTTTAAAATAAGAAGCACCCCAGCGGTGAAGTGCGAATGAAGCTGCCCGCTGGGAGTGTTTAACAATAACAACAATTAAGATTTGGCGAGGAAGTTGCAAGGGGCAGCACTCACGATAACGCCCAAAGGGGGCAGGAGGTTATCTAACGGAGAGACGATTGCAATTTCAGACCTTAATTCGGAGGGAATTAATAACAATCTTAAACAAAAGTACATTCTATTATGAAACGAGACAGTTTTATTTTTTACGCCTCTTTTTGGGACGCTATCAAAGAGTTGCCGAGAGATGTTCAGGGAGAAGTGCTCACAGCCGTAATTGAGTACGGCCTATATGGAGAAACAACTGAACAACTAAAGCCAGTCGCACGGGCGATTGTAACTTTGATAAAGCCACAAATAGACGCTAACAACAAAAGGTATGAGAATGGAGTTATGGGCGCAGAACACGGGAAAAAAGGGGGTAATCCTAATTTTAAGAAGGGAAAGCCAAATCCTTATTATTCAGGGAGTAACGAGGATAAAGATAACCCCAAAGATAACCCCAAGATAACCCCTAAAAAACCCCAAGATAACCCCAAGATAACCCCTAATGTAAATGATAATGTAAATGTTATTTCTTCTTTTTCAAAAAAAGAAGCAAAAACGCGCGAGCAAAAAAAAGAGCCGCCGACTGAAAATTTTGACGAGCATTTAAACGCCGATGACAATTCAGGCTTAAACGCCTTCGGCGATGAAAGAAAAAAAGTTGCGCCAAAAAAAGAAAGCGAATGCCAGCGGGCAGAAGATAGCCACGATGGGGCAAAAACGCACGAAACGGGCGAAATTATCGAGTTTGATAGCGAGGGCAACCAAGTATACCTCTCGACTGAAAAAACGCCGAAAAAAGCACGTTTCTGCAAACCGACAGTCGAGGAGATTAGAGGCTACTGCTGGGAGCGTGGCAACAACGTAGATGCGCAGAAGTTTTTCGACTACTATGAAAGCAACGGCTGGAAGGTAGGGCGCAATCAGATGAAAGACTGGAAGGCTGCTGTACGCACTTGGGAGCGCAACGGCTTTGATAACAATAACACACAAACACAAAAAGCAAATGGAAGCACAAACACAAACGCTACAAACAGTCAGCAACAGCCCCAACGCATTGGGCGAACCTCAATCGAGGATGTTGTTAGAAGTGCAACAGGCTGGATCTAAGTCGGAGCTTGACTTTATACGAGCCTCGTTCACTCAAACGCAAATCAGAAAAATTAACACTCCCGAAACAGTGCAGGTGCTCGGGGTGCTACTATCACAAGCCTCAACCCTTGCAGGGGTCAAAGAGGGTATACAGGACTTTGCAAAAAACGACATTAAAGATTTGATATTTAGCCGCTTTGGAGGCTTGTCGTTAGAGGAAATCGCCTACGCCTTCAAGCTCGAACGGCAACTGGCATATCCTGTAAAAACAGAACATTACCAGTTTTTCTCCACTGAGTACGTAGCAACCATTTTGGGCAAATACGAAGAATGGAAACGGGAAAAACGCAAAGTGCATAACATCGACCCTGAGAAGAAAGCGTTACCACAAAAAGAGCTTTCGGACAAGGAAAAAGTATTATCATTTCTCGTCTACCTGATGAATGATTTCGAGTATTACAAAGCACACAAGTCCCTACAATTCGCAGCGTTTAGGCACTACCTGCCATTGTTTTACTTGGGGCTACTGCCTGAGCATACGGAAGAGTTCAAGGCGCAAATCACCCTTCGGGCAAAAGAGGCGCTCAGGCGTGAGATGCAAGCAATGACGGATATAAGAGAGCGCCGAACGATAAAGCAAATCATCGAAGGACAAATGGACGACGATGGAAGGCTCAAAGGAATAGGAAGGGAAATTATACTTTGCGATTTCTTCGATAGCATCATCACAGAAGGAAAAGATTTATCGCAAATGATTGATGAGAAAATACACGGGAAAAGCGATGCAGAGATTTTGCAAATGATAAGATACAGCAGATAGACGTATGAGAAAGAGAAGGAAAATGACACACATAACGCAGGAGGATGAAGCTAAAATCATTGACTTATTCCTTACTGAGAATGAAAATACAACGCGCGTTATTTCTGAGAAGTTAGGCGTTTCAGCGTGGCACGTAGATAGGGTATTAAACAACTACCTACAAGGCAAAGTAAGGAAAGCCGTTGTTAATAGCTATATCAGATACCAAGAATAAAACAGACAAAAACGATAAAACGATGAAAAGAAAAAGATTAAAACCAATAACAGAAGAGCAGAGAAATCAGATCATAAGGGCGTTCAGGAGCTGCAAAGAGAATGGAGCGCCTACCATAGCGGCGATGCTTGGGGTAACAGTGCACCAAGTGAACCGCGTGATAAGTGAGTTCTTAAAACACCGTGAGCAACTTATGATCATCAAAAACCATATAACATTCTAAAAACACATAAACAATGAAAGAGACCATAAAAGCACTCAAAGAAACACAAATGCAGTTAATGATAGAGGCAAATGATTGGATAGAAGCCCAACGCTTCGAGGCAGACGATTACCGTATGCCCGATGAGGAATACGCCATCGTTGGCGAGTATATCAATAGCATTGTAAATACCTTAAACGCACAAAAACGACTAATAAAATATTATGAAACACATAACGATGAAGAGTAAAGAAGCCCAACTCCAAACCGCCTGCGTGCGCTGGTTCAGGTTGCAGTATCCTGAGTATGCACACCTGCTCTTTGCCGTACCCAACGGAGGCAGTCGTAACGCCATCGAGGCGCACAATCTCAAACTGCAAGGAGTAACGGCGGGGGTATCCGATTTAATACTACTCGTGCCCTCGCACCCGTGCCCGTTCCTCTGCATTGAAATGAAGGTAGGGCGCAACAAGCAAACAGCAGCACAAAAAGCCTTTCAGCAGCAAGTTGAAACAGTCGGCGGCATCTATGTAGTCTGTTACAGCTTTGAGCAGTTCGCAGGAGCTGTAAGTGCCTACCTCACACCATCACCCGAGAAAAGTAGCTTTGCAGGAATCACAGAAGCACAAATACAAGCCTTTTTAAAAAAGCAAGAAAATAAACATTAACATTTAAAATTGTCAAAATATGCTTGAAAGAATTAGAAAAGCAGTGGAAGAAACCACTCATCGCAAACTATATGAAAAAAGCTACAACCTCAAACTATTTTGCGGATTAGCTGCAAAATACTCTCTTGCCACACAAAAGGAAATGGCAGAGTTCTATGGTGCTGTAAGTTCCTCAGCTTCTTACTATCTAAAACAGCACGCGCAAATGATGTCTAACATCGAATATAATGCGCTTTTTAAAGAAGCTGAGAAAAGAATTTTAGAGGCAGTTAATGAGGAGAAATAAGATGAAAGAATTAATCAAAATCACAGAACAAAACGGAGTGCAAGCAGTGTCTGCACGTGAATTACACAAGTTTTTAGAAGTAGGCAAAGACTTCTCTAACTGGATTAAAGATCGTATAAACAAATACGATTTTGTCGAAGGGATAGACTTTGAGGTTTTCGCCAATTCTGGCGAAAACCCTAACGGAGGGCGTCCACTCATAGAATACGCACTCACCCTCGACACCGCCAAAGAAATCGCAATGGTAGAAGGTAACGAACGAGGAAAGCAAGCGCGCCGCTACTTCATTGAAGTAGAAAAGAAGTACAAAGCCCGCCAGCTATCACCCGCTGAGTTCCTTTTGCAACAAGCACAAATGTTAGTAGAGCAAGAACGCAAACTCCAGCAAGTACAGCAGCAAGTAAATACCATAGAAGCAAAACTCACCACGCGCCCTGAATACTTCTCAGTAGCAGGATATGCCGCACTCCATAAAATCGACTGCGGGCGACAACTTGCCAGCTCTTTGGGGCGCAAGGCTACCAAAATATGCAAAGAGCGCAATATCCCTACTGATAACATCACCGACCCACGATTCGGATATGTAAAGACATACCCCGCGCACGTACTTAACGAAGTATTCAACCTTCCTATAACAAAGATTTAAAGACATCGTTTGTTGTTATTTTTTCATTGTTACGGAAAGCCACTGCATACCTATAAACGCAGTGGCTTTTTAGTGTTTAAAATCAATTACTTGCATTAATATGTTACAAATACAACAAAATACTTTACAAAAAACTTGCGTAGGAACAAAAACGTTCCTATCTTTGCAGTGTGAAGTTAAAACAGCAAGCAAATGAAGGTATCAGAGTTAAGACGGAAATTAGAAAAAGCAGGATGGTATTTATACCGCAGTGGCTCAAACCACGACATCTATCGCCACAAAGACAGCGACAAACAAATTCCCTTAGAGCGACACCAAACTAAGGAAGTCGCCAAAGGTACAGAAAGGGCAATATTGAAGTTGGCAGGACTTCTATAACTCCCAACTCAAAAAAGAATAACAACAAACACAAATGAATTACAGCAATGAAAAAGAAAATTAAAATTATTGTAGAAAGGACAAATACAGGTTATAGCGTGTACGCTCCTGACGAAGAAGGAATATTTACCGTAGGCAGCGATTTTAGCGAACTTCGTGAAAATGTAGCCGATGTGATTAATATCCAAGCCGATTTTTTAGATGAAAAAGGACGGCACGAGGAAGCTGCTGCATTACGCACCGCAACACCTGTGTATTATTTGGATATAGTGCAGTTCTTTGAGCACTTTTATATGCTCAATAAAACCGCCTTTGCCCACTATATAGGTATGAATGAAAGCTCAATGCGCAAACTCAGTGCGGGGCTTGTACCTCTTACTGACAGCAAAGCCGCAAAAATAGAAACGGGCTTGCATAGATTGGCAAAAGAGTTCAATTCAGTAGCCTTTGCCTGATATAGATTGTAGTTTTAATTTTACACCTTAAAAGCACTATATACGTATGTATGTGGTGCTTTTTTTGTGCTCTTATTCAGTATTTAAGTACTACTTAACAACTGAGTTTATATATTTACAACTCACTACATTACAACTACTTATAGTCGTCTGTTAAATATATAACAAAATTTTTTCAAACTTTTTTGCTAAAATACTTGACACGTTAAAAATTATTCGTACCTTTGCAGCGTCTAAAAACTGAGAAGGTATTTATACCTTAATATTAAGAAAATATAATATTTAATAACTCACGGCGTGAGGGTGTAGCTATATAGTAATATGTAGCAAAAACGAATAAACTCGGTTTTTAGACAGCACCTACTCACGCCGTTAAATATTTTATAAACAAATGTCTAAAAACCAAACAACCGCACCAATCGCAAATGTTAGTAACGAGGTGCACAGCGAGGCAGCCGCTTCAATCTTAGAACTCTTACCAAAGGTTGAACGCATCGGCTCAGAATTAGAAACTAAGGTGTATAATCTTAACAGCACAAAAAAGCACCTTTTTAACTTGCTTTCAGAGGCAATTGGCAAACTACCAGACGAGCACCAAATGGACTTATTACCCTTCGTTTGGCAACTAATGACCATTGACGGCGTACTATCTGAGTGCATCACCCCGAGAGACTTCTGTAACTTAGAGGACTTCATCTATTACACAAAAGAATTATTAACCCTTAGCAATATATAGTATTATGAAAGAGTTAGTAAAATTCGAAGCAAGTGCACCACAAACAATGTCAAGCCGCGAAATCGCAGAACTGACAAATAAGAGGCACGACCACGTAATAAGAGACGTTGAAAATCTGAATAATAGCTATGAAAAGTTAGCCCTCCCCAAAATTGGGGAGGGGTATTACACCCACCCTAATACGGGTAACCAGCAGCACAGAGAGTTCAGATTAACCAAAATGCAGACGCTCGACCTTTTAACGGGTTATAGTGCTGAGTTGCGTATAAAAGTCAATCGCCGATGGGCAGAGCTTGAAGAAAAGGCACAAACGCCCCCGCCAGCTATACCGCAAACATTCGCAGAAGCTTTGCGATTAGCAGCAATGCAAGCTGAGCGGTTAGAGTTGCAAGCCGCTGAACTGAAAAAGCAAGCCCCAAAGGTAGCCTACTTTGATAACGTGCTACAATCAGAAAGCACATACCCTACTACCTTAATCGCAAAAGAGTTAGGTATGAGTGCTATAAAACTCAACCAGCGTTTGCATCAATTAGGGGTGCAGTACAATCAAAGTGGCGTGTGGGTGCTTTATAGTCAGCATCAGGACAAAGGTTACACAAAAACCATCACCCGTACATTTGTCAGCAATGAAGGCAAAGAGCATACCTCAATGCTCACTGTATGGACTGAGAAAGGCAGATTGTTTATTCACAACCTCTTAAAAAGTAGTTAATACACCCACCATTAACCAACCACCACCAAATAACAAATAACAAACAAATAACAAACACGATGAAAAACGATTTAACAGCATCAGTATTAGAATGCATACAAAAAATAGATAATATAAGAGAAGGCATTGAGGACAAACGCAAAACTTGCCAAGAAAAAAAGCACACTTATTCGATTGTCTGAATATACTTATAGACAAGTTGCCTAATGAGTATCAAACAAAAATGCGCTACGACCTCAAAGCATTAGAACTTCTCGTTGAGTGGCAAACTCAACTACACTTATTTTACGAACTTGGTAAAATTAAAATACACGCTGATAAAGCAAAAGAACTATTAATGTCTAACATTTAATATTTTACACACAATGAAAAACGATTTAAAAACCATTATGCGCCTCGCTTGGCAGTTCTTTCGCCAAACCCACATCGCATTCTCAGAATGCCTCAAAAAAGCGTGGGCAAACTACAAACTCAAAAAAGCAATGCAAAAGAGCATCGTACGCTTCTATTTCCAAAAAGTAGACGGCACAATTCGCGAGGCTTGGGGCACACTCTCAGAGGCACTAACACCCCAAACCAGCACCACTAACAACCGCAAACCAAACGACACCGTTCAGGTCTATTTCGATACAGAATGCCACCAGTGGCGTTGCTTTAAAAAGTTCAATATCATACAATTAGCATAACACTAAAAACATACACCGCAAAATAATTACTTAAATATTTGCACACCTCAATAAAAAGTTGTATCTTTGCGGTGTATTTAAACAATTACCATTCGCATTATGAAAAAAGAATTTGGTAAGTGGCTGTTAGATATAGCCAAATACATTGTAACAGCAGTGTTTATATCAAACACATTAGTCAGTACAGAAAATAGCATATACGCCTATATAGGCGGCGTTTTAGCTGTTTTTATCACAATGGCAGTAGGTTTGTTTTTGCTCAAAGAACCACAAGCAAAAAAAAGACCCTCAGAAGAATAACAAACGAACAAATAACAAAAAAAGATAGAACTATGGGCATATTATTATTTTCAGGCTTTATTTGCCTAATCGCAATTGTAGGGGGCTGGTACGTTACTTGGTACGACCGTAAAAGCCAGCACTCAGAAGAACCAAACCTATAAAAAGACAAAGCAATGACAATAAAAGTAAACGGCAAAGACGTAGAGGCGTATCGGCTCATTATGAGAAAAACAAACGCCCTCGATATACTAAAAGGCACTAAGAAAATCGAAATACGAGATTTCAGTAAAACATACGGGGATATGTTTATCGACCCTGAGAAAGAAAAAGTATACCTCAAAAAGATGGAAGAACCCGACTTTGAGTATATAGATAAAAATGGGGTCGCTGAATGTGATAAGATATATAAAGATACAAAGTATATCTATTTCACCAACTATAACAACTCTTGGGACTTAGTAGCTGAGATAGAACAAATATTTATGTTGTGGTTTACAGACGACGATATGGAATTTCTCAGTAAAGAACTCAATTTTCACGACCTTGAAGAAAGCTATAAAGAATACAAAGCAAATGGACACGATGACAACGAAGATGGGACACCTGCTTTCTTTGCGATTGAGTTAAAAGGGGTTGTATCTCATCGAGGGCTTGCATAAAGCTACAAAAACAGACTAATATAAGAGAACCTAATAGAGAGGTTACACGCTGCAAAGGTAGTGTGTAACCTCTTTTTGTATTTATTGTTTAATTATTTAATATTTAATGTTATGCCAGAACCTTACGCAGTACGTTGGACAGGTGGTAAGAGGCAAGTGTATCGAACAAAAAGAGACTTCGAATATGGTAAGTTATCTTCATTTGGGACTACCAATAAGAGATTAGACCGTAGTTTCGGAAAATAGTTAATACACTATGCAACTCAACCACGCACACCAAGTCATTGAGCAACTCGCTCAAAAAACAAGCAAAGTGGTACTATTTCACTCAATGAGTGGCAAAGATAGTATCGCTTTGCTTAACCTCTTATACCCCCACTTCGAGGTAACCTGTGTATTTATGTACGTAGTCCCTAACCTCGACCACATCAACCGATATATGAACTACATCAACGAGAAGTACCCAAAAGCAAAAATCATACAAATACCACACTTTGCCGTATTCTCATACATCAAAGCAGGCTATTTAGGTTGCAAGCAGAACGAAAAGCAAAAACTCTACACACTCGCCGACCTCACCGATAGCATCCGCACACGCACAGGCATTGAGTGGGCTGTATTTGGCTTTAAACAATCCGATAGTATGAACCGCCGTATAATGCTGCGCACCTACGAGCTTGAAGCCATCAACGAAAAAAACAAAAAGTGCTATCCACTATCCAAATACAAAAACAAAGACATACTCCATTACATCGAAACCAACAACCTCATACCACCCGAACGTTACGGGAATAGTCAGTCATCAGGCACAAGCATAAATGACCTTGAATACTTATTATTCCTCCGCAACCACTACCCGCGCGACCTCCAAAAGATAATCAACGAGTATCCACTCACAGAACGAATATTATATGAGTACGACTATGAAAGAACTAAAACAGAGTGAAACCCAAACCATACAACGTTCCCAAATACATCTCAATCCCTACAACCCTAAAAAGCACACCGACAAAAAGATAAAAGAACAACTCGCAAACTTCAAAAAAGTAGGCTTTAACGGAGGCATCAAGTGGAACAAAACCAGCGGCAACCTCATTGACGGGCACCGCCGCCTAATGGCTATGGACTTGTATTACAAATACGATGGCACCCCCGCTACCGACTACCAGGTAAAAGTAGAAGTCGTGGAGTTTGACCCCAAAACCGAAAAAGAGCAAATGACCTACGAAGCACTCGGAAATACCCGCGCCGATTATGCCCTTGTAGCCGCCTATATTGATGAAATAGACTACAAGAACATAGGATTATCCGATGAAGACTTGTCGGCTATTTCTGCTCTTATAGCTACTGATGTACCTCCTGTGGTTGAAACCATAGACGATTTCATAACTCCCACACCCGCAGAAAACGCTCGTGCGGCTCGCACCTCAGAAGAACCCTCCTATGAGGACAAGAAAGAAAAAGTCAAAGCAATGAAGCAGCAAATCCGAGAACAAGCCATAGAGCGAGGGCGTAATGAAGAAGCATACCTTACCCTATCATTCACCTCTCACCAAGCTAAAAGCGACTTTTGCGAACTGCTGGGCATCGATCCCGACAGCCGATTTGCCAAAGGGGAAGACGTCCTCAGTATCATAGAATAACATAATAAAACAAACAATCCCTATGAGTACCAATAGAAAAGCACCCAAAAACAGCAAAAAACCTACACTCAGAAAATTTACAGAAGTAGTAGAAAAGTGCGGCGGCAACATCTCGTCCATAGCCCGCACCTTTGGCGTTAATAGGCTAACAGTATACGAATGGGGCAAAGCAGACCCCGACTTCCAAGCCGTCATTGACGACCAGCGCGGCAAAATACTCGATGAATGCATATCCATTTCCCGAGTACTCGCACGAGGTATACCAATTTATGACGAACAAGGTAAAATCATAGGTTGGACAGAGCGCCCCGATAGCGGAATGGTACGCTACCTAATGAGCACACTTGGACGCAAAGAAGGATTTGGCGAGAATGTGGATATAACCACTAACGGCGGCAGTATCGCCCCCGCCTTCAAAATCGAAGTCATCGACCGCCGTGAACAAGTTATCACAGAAGAAACAAACTCCTAATACAAGCAAATAATTATGAATAATAACGAAGGAAGCATCAATTTTGAAATAGGATTAGATACTAAGAAATTTCAAGACAATTTAAAAGAAATAGAGCGTAAATTCAAGGAATTAGAGGAGAAATTCAACAAACCTAACATTCCTACACCTGAAATCCCCAAAATACCAGACGCTCCCAAAGCCACCAGAGAAGCCCAAGCCCTTGCAGACGCATTAAGAAATGTAAAGCGAGTAGCTGGCACACTCTTCGTGCTCGGAGGCGCACAACAATTCGTCTCACAACTCGTGAACGTACGCGATGAGTTCCAGCGCCTCGAAATCTCATTCGCTACAATGCTACAAAGCAAGGACAAGGCAAACAAGCTAATGGCTGAGATGGTAGACCTCGCCGCACACACACCTTTCTCAATGACAGAAGTAGCAGAAGGTGCAAAACGACTGCTCGCCTTCCAAATACCAGCCGAACAAGTAACTGACACCCTCCGACGTATGGGAGACGTAGCGGCGGGGCTTTCTGTGCCTATGTCCCAGCTTATCCACGTATACGGACAAGTAAAAGCACAAGGGCGACTACTCACCAACGACCTCTACCAATTCACCAACGCAGGTATCCCTATCATCGCCGAGCTATCCAAAGTAACAGGCAAAGCTGAGAACGAAATCAAGGATATGGTAACCGCTGGCAAAATAGGCTTTTCTGAGATACAACAAGTATTTCAGAATATGACCAATCAGGGTGGGCTATTCTACAACCTCACCGCCGAGCAAAGCAAATCACTTGGAGGGCAAATCTCCAACCTTAAAGACAACATCGAACAGATGTTTAACGAAATGGGCAAAGCCACCGAAGGCACTATATCCTCAGCCATCTCAGGCGTCGCCTACCTCGTTGAGCATTATAAGCAAGTAGGTAAAGTAATATCGGTACTTGTTGCCACTTATGGTACTTACAAAGCATCTCTCATAGCTCAGGGTGTAGCTCAGCAGATAGTAACCAAATACGGAGTAATAGATGCAGCGACTAAAAAGCTCCAAATACGCGCTACTATCCAAGCAATGCTCGCACAAAATAGCCTCACCAAAGCAATGCTCGCTAATCCCTACACCCTTGTAGCAGCAGCCGTTGTAGGGCTAATTGCAGCTATTTGGCAGTTCTCCAACGCTACCACTGCCGCCGAACAAGCACAAGAGAGCTTCAACAAGGAAATGAGCAAACTCTCCGACCTTCGCGACAAAGAACGCCAACAAGTCGATGACCTCCTCAGCACCCTCAAAGACGAGACCAAATCACGAGGCGAGCAAAACCAAGCACTCCTAAAATTGCAAGCCCTCTACCCCGCTATATTCAAGCAGTATCAAACCGAAGCCGAACTCCTCAATAAAATAGGAGAGGCTCGCCAAAAAGCATACGCCGATATAGATGAAAGCGATGCGAAGCGTAAAGAAGACTATGTAAGAAGGTTAGAGGATAGACTAAAAACACTCAAAGACAGCTCAGCAAATGCAAACGGCACAGACCTTTATAGTGCCTACAAAAAAGACAAAGAAATACAAGCAGTAGAAGCCGAACTTGCCAAAGCCCGCCGAGCCACAGCGTGGACAAAAACACAGAATAAGATAAACGAACTCTCTAACCTATCCCCCGAAGAGCAGAGACGCCAGCAAGCACTCATCCGCGAGGAAATCAACCGCCGTAAGAACGCACAAGTTGGAGTAGGTCAAAAGCAAATACCTCTCACAATGCCAGCCTTTCAGTCCACAGGCTACGAACAATTCGACTTCAAAGATTTAGGGCTTATCAATCAAAAAACAGATAGCTTCCTTAAAGTCTCAAAAGCACAAATTACTACCTTTGACGACCTCTTAAAGAAAAGAGCTGAGTTGCAGAAGGGCATAAACAATATCAAGGCACAACTAACAGCCAAAGGAGCTAACGTCAATGATGAAACCCTAAATAAACAATTAGCCGAGCAAGAAGCCGCCCTCAAAGCTGTAAACACTCAAATCGAAAAACTCGAAACCAAAAGCACTAAGAAAGGCGGCACTAAAACCACAAAAGCTGAAAAAACGCCCTACGACATTGAGGCAGAAAAACGCCGTATTGAGCGACAACAGGAAGACCTTCATTTTGCTAATGAAGAACAACGCATACAGCAATTAGAGGAAGGATATGACAAAGAAGACGAACTTATTCGTCTCCGTTATGAGCAACGCAAAATCAACATCCAGCGACTTGAACAGGACGCCCTCGCTACACTCATTGCCGAGCGAAAAAAACAATACGAATACGAGCACGGTAACGCCAAAGGCTTTGACCCTTCTGTCGTACAACTCGATGAAGCAACCAAAGGCGAGTTTACCCAAATGCGTAACTACAACGAAGCTGAAAAGCTCCAAGCGCAGGACAAACTATACCAAGCACTCCTCGACAAGTACAAAACCTACGCCGAAGAAGAAGCCTCCATTAACAAAAAGTATGCAGAAGAGCGCGCCGCATTAGAAAAACAGCTCACAGGTGAAACCCTTAAACAACGCCTCGCTGAAAGCAAAAAAGCCCAAAACAAAGAACTCTTCGAACTCCAAAGGAAATACAAAGCAGAAGGTAAAATTGTTGGACGCCTCTTTGAGGATTTCAGTAAAAAGAGCCTTAAAGACCTTGAAGAACTCTTTAAAGCAGCAACGGAAGAGTTCGCAAAAGTAAAAGATGAACTCGACCCTGACAACCTTGCAGCATATACGAACCGCCTTGAACAACTCAAAGAAAAACTAAGAGACACACGTCCATTCTTCCAACAATTCGCACAGGATATTAAAACAATGTTCGGCGGCAAAGGAGTGGAGAAAGGAGAGGCAGCAAATCGCTTTGTTAAAGGGTTAGGAAGTCTCAGCAATATGTCAGGTTCGCTCACCAGCTTCGTAGGCGACTTATATTCAATGTTTGGGGGTAGTGGTCTCAAACAAGCCAACATATTAGGGCAATCTATGACTAATATGCTCAGCGGTGCAGCATCATTTGCAGGCTTAGGAGCAACATTAGGTACGGCTGTCTCTGCTGGTTCATCCGCAGGACCTATTGGAGCCGCCATCGGCGCAGTCGTTGGTTTAGCCATCGGCGGTATCAAAAGTGCTATAAACAATATGGCAGAAGCCCGTGAGGAGGCCGCAAGAGTGGCACAGTATGCAAAAGACACTGCTCTATTCCTACAACAACAAAAATGGTCAGACGAATACATTTACAAAGAAAACAACAAAGAAGTATTTGAAGATAAGAAAATAGAGAGAGCACGTAAACAAATGCAAGAGCTTTCGAGGCTGTCAGCAGATATGAAGAACAAGATAAACAATGAACTTCGTGGCATAAGAGTATTAGATTGGGTAGAAACTCACGGAGGAATAAAAAGTTGGTGGAAAAAAACAACTGACCATCATAAAGATATACTCGATAAATACAAAGAGATTGTAACCAAAGAAGGGGATATTAATGTAGAACTCGCCAAAAATCTTATAAAGCAGGAGTTAGTTCGAGATGAGCACCTTGAACAATTAAAAAAGATGGTCGCAGAGCAAGAACAAATTAATAAGCTCCGAGAAGATATAAACAAATACTTCAAAGACGTATTTGGAGAATTTGGTAACGACCTTATTGACGCGGCTTGGGACGCTGTAAGGCAAGGTGAGGACGCTATGAAATACTTTGGAACAGCCGTAGAGAAGATTGTTTCAAAAATAGGTAAGCAGCTTATATTAGAAAGTTTCTTTAAAGATAAGTTAGAAGAAATAGCAAATAAGGCAAAGGGAATTATAGGAAGCAATAATGCAGACAGTGAGAAAATGAGGAGTTTACAAACGTTGTTAGCCTCAGAAAAAGGAGCGTTAGAAAACAGAGTGAGAGGAGCTGAATTTTGGTTTAAAGAATGGCAAAAAATGGAAAAGGATTTAGGTATTGCTCCTGACGACACTAAACAGCGCACCGCCCAAACCAAAGGCTTCCAAGCTATGGGGCAGGATACAGCTAACGAACTCAATGCCCGCTTTACCCTGATGACAGAGCTGCAACGTGTTAGTAACGAGGAAATCAAAAAGATGACCGCCTCAGCACTCAAAGCAAAAGAGAATCTCGACACCCTCCGCGAGAACTCTTTAAAATCGCTGTTCCATTTGGCAAATATCGACGCTAACACTTACACCCTTCACCAAATGAGCAAAGATATGGCAAATATCAAGAACTCGTTTGAGGAAATCAAGTTGCACGGAATAAAAGTGAAGTAGGGTAGTGAAGAAGGTTTATTTTAAGGGAGAACTTACCACTGTGGTTACCACTGAATTTTGTAGGTTGTTGATTGTTAAGAGAATAAAGCGTGTTATTTTACTTCATCAAGAAATAAAAGTGTTTTCCCTGCCTCAATAGGTGTGTTTGCTATAACTTCAATCTCTTCAATGATACGTTTGACGTCTAAATCCTTCTTAAATAAGCCTATAAAATCGGGTTTGAACTCAAAATTAACTTCTACATAGTGTTCGAATTGCTCGGCGAGGTGTCTTACAGCTGTGGATTTACCTATTTGTAGTGCTCCTCTGAGCAGTATAGGCATTCGGTCGGTACTTGTTGCCCACTCTTGAAGATGGGTGTCTATGATTCTTTTATAATACATATTCTTATGTGTGTTTCGTATTGAGGCTGCAAAGATACTAAAATAATATTTCATAAAGACTTTTCTGGTTGTTTTTTGCTATTTCATAAAGACTTATCACAGTGTTTTCTGCTATTTCATAAAGACTTATTAAACAATTAGAGATAGGTCATTGACTTCTTATTTCTCACTTTTAAAATATTTCGTACTTTTGCCAAAACAGAAGTAAGAAACAAGCAATGAGAAGATAGCTCACTCTGACTTCTAATTCCTAATTCCTATTCGCTAATTTCTAAATATATGTCCAAGAGTGTACTTATTAAGACTCCTAAGGCGATTGATGAAGCCGCTTTTATTGAGCGGTTGGGGGAGGTGTTTGTAGAGAAGGATATTTATAATTTGATATTGCAGTTTGAGGGGAAATACTTGTGGTGGTTCTTTGATATTCCTGATGGCGACCGCGAGGAGACGTTTACGGATAGCCTTGTGCAGTTCTCAAGTGCGTTTAGCTATCACGAGGTGTTGCGGTTTTACGATTTCTTGGACAGTGCCATACCCTACGAGGCGTGGGAAAACTCAGGGGTGCCGCTGCCTTATGAGCGGGTGCTCTCAGGGGCACGCATCTTTACGCACGATGAGCTGGTAGGGCTTCTCTTTGAGGAATACGCCAAGGCTGATGAGCAGAAGTACACCGATCTGTTTTTGGTGAGCCTGAGTACAGGGCATATGCTATGGCGGTCAGGCTTGGCTGCCCTCAAAAAGATACGCGATATACCTGAACACACCTTTATGCCTATTGATGCCGCCGACCCTCAATCGGCGTGTGCTGTTTGTAGGTGTCGCCGCACCCATATCAGGGATTACAACGGCTTTATCCCCTACTATTTTGAGGAAGGCGCACTGTACAGCGGGGGGCTGCTTGAGTTGTACTACTTCCTCTCAGCAACCAATAAGCTCTTTACGCATCAGCCCCGTAAAGCCGATAGGGAGATCTTCGCTGCCCTATCAGAGGCTATCGCCACTGCCCCTACAAAAGAAGCTGTCCTGCAAGCTATGCAACACATCAAAGGCTTTGAGGCAGATGAGCAGGAGTGCAGAGGGCTGCTAAATGTAATGAGTAGAGGGCTTCGCCAGAAGTCAGGGGTCAGAAGTCAGTAGCTGGCTTCTCGCTGCTTGCTTCTCATTTCTGACCTCTGATTTCTGACTTCTCACTTCTCATTTCTCATTTCTATTTTTCTAACCCCTAAAATGTTAAATTCTTCTTAAAGTTTTGGAAACGTTTTTTGTGTATAAAGTTTTTTACGTACCTTTGCGCCCGAAATTGAATGTAATATGAGAGAGCAAATTATTAAAAGAGCTTTGGAGGACTTTATTCAATACGGGTTTAAGACCTTTACAATGGATGATTTGTCGCATAAGCTGGGGATGTCGAAAAAGACATTGTACGAACACTTCCAATCGAAGGCTGACCTTGCAGAGGCTTGTCTTGATCACGTGATTGCCACAGAAAATAGTATTGATATGTTTGCAGGGGAGAGTAACGTGATTGAGAATATATTTGCAAATATTGGAAAATGCCAAGAGATTTTTAAGATTAACAGTGCCAAACCGAAAAGGGAATTGCAGAAGTATTATCCTAAGCTCTACGCTAAGTTTGAGACCTATGTGATGGAGCGCAACAAGAGAGATGTCGAGGAGCTCATTGAACGAGGGCAGCGCGAAGGTTTGTTCCGAGAGGATATCAATAGGGCTTTTTTCTTGGCGTTTTACAGTACTTTTCAGCATATAAGGATACTCTCAGACAATTTCCCTGAGACGCGTTTTAGTTATTGGGAAACGCTGAACTCACTATTCGAATACTGTCTGCGAATTCTCTCCAATGAGCAAGGGCTTAGAGAGTTAGACCGTGTGATTGAGAAATATAACATAATAAGGAATTATAATAGATAAAAAAAGAATGAAAAGAATTATCGTAACCATAGCTCTGTGCTGTGTGGCAAGCAGTTGGGCACAGCAGAAAGAAATCACTCTTAAAGAGGCAATTCGCTATGCTTTAGTGAACAAAGCAGACGCCGAAAAGGCACGTTTGGAGGTTGAGAAGAGTAAGTACAAGATACAAGAAGTGCGTGCCAACGCCCTGCCTAACCTCTCAGCCACGGGAGCAATGATTTACAACCCTAAAATACAAGCTACTTATATCGATGCAAGCACGTTTGCTATGCCTGGAATGCCCGCCTCTGACAAGGTCATCAAAATGGAGATGGGACAGAAATGGAGCGCTAATGCTGGGGCAAAGCTCACGCAGGTGCTCTTCAACCAAAGCGTGTTTATGGGGCTGAAAGCAGCACGCACCACCAGAGAGTTCTATATGCTCAACCAGCAGCTTACTGAGACGCAGGTGATTGAGAAAGTAGCTCAAGCCTATTATCAAGTGTATCAAACGCGACAATCACTGGAGAATATAGAGAGCAACATCGCATTGACTGAGAAGACTGCCAGCGTGGTAGAAGGCTCTTACAAAGCAGGTTTGGCTAAAAAGATCGACGTGGATCGCACCACAGTAGCGCTGAACAACCTCAAGTCGGCAAGGCAACAAGCCCTCAACGGACTGCAGCTTTCGGAGAATGCCCTTAAATATATGATCGGAATGCCAATGGAGGAAACCATCACACTACCTAAGGAAGGCTTCGAAGCTAACTATGAATTGGCTTTCGAACAAGGCAATACCGATAAGCGCATTGAGCTGCAAGTACTTGAAAAGCAACGTCAGTTGCTCGATTTGAATGTGAAGGTTCAGCGTGCGGCACTCTACCCTTCACTGGCTTTGCAAGGTACTTACGGTTGGCTCGGGATGGGACCCAAGGCACCACTATTCTACGGAGAGAAGGATAAGGTGTATTGGGGCGACTACTCTGCCATTACCCTTGGGCTGAACGTACCTATCTTTTCAGGCTTTGGCACACGTGCAAAGATACGACAGGCGCAGATAGAAATGACCGCCCTCGACCAAGATCTGAAGGATACCCGCCTTGCAATGGACTTGGCTTACAAGAACGCTACCAGCAAGATACAGAACAATTTGCTGACAATACAGTCACAAAAGGAGAATGTGAAGCTGGCAGAGGATGTACTTACCAACACACAAAACAACTACAAGCAAGGCTTGGCTTCGCTCACCGATCTGCTGGCGTCAGAGCGTTCGTTGTCGGATGCGAAGAATAGCTACACCAACGCCCTGCTCGAATATAAGCTGGCTGAGATCGAACTCCTCAAATCGCAGGGGAAACTCGACAGCTTAAAATAGGCAGTCACACACGTAAAAATTCCATAAATAAAACATTTTATAACAAGAAAGCACGAGGTAAATCACTTACTTCGTGCTTTTCTTCTTTATTAAGTAACATTATAAGTGCTATAATAGGTAGCGTAAGATCTACTTATGTATCGCCTGATATTCAGAGAGCGCACGCCTGAGGATCGCCACAGCCCGCTTTATCTTCTCTACTTCAAGCACGTAAGCGATACGCACCTCTTTGCGCCCTAATCCTTCCGTAGCGTAAAACCCTTCTGCAGGGGCAAGCATCACCGTCTCGTTATCTACTGAGAAATCGTTCAAAAGCCAGATACAAAAATCCTCAGCATTAGATACAGGCAACTCAGCAATACAGTAGAAAGCGCCCTTTGGCATTGATACTCTCACTCCTTCAACCGTTTGCAATTCCTTAATCAGTACGTTGCGACGGCGTGTATACTCACGTAGCACATCCTCAAAGTAGCTGTCATCTACATCGAAAGCACGCTCTGCAGCCACCTGAGAGTACGTAGGTGACGACAAACGCGCCTGCGCGAATTTGAGCAAAGCACGCATCACTTCCTTATTCTTCGACACTACCCAACCGATGCGCGCACCGCACATACTGAATCGTTTCGAGACAGAGTCGATCATAATGGCGTGCTGCTCCAAGTCGGGCACTTCCATAATTGAGAAGTGTTCTCCCTCATACACGAACTCACGATACACTTCATCGAAGATCAAGAATAAGTCGTATTTCTTTGCCAGTGCCGCAAGTTCCAGTATTTCCTCCCGCGAGTATAGGTAGCCTGTTGGGTTGCCTGGGTTGCATATCAGGAATGCTTTGGTGCGAGGCGTAATCTTCTTTTCGAACTCCGCTATTGGGGGAAGCGCAAAATTATCGTCAAAGGAGGAGGTAATTGGTACGCAAACTGCATCAAAGGCACGTGAGAAACTGATGTAATTCGCGTAATAAGGTTCAGGAATGATAATCTCATCATCAGCGCCCGCAACGGTGGCAACCACATAAGTCAGCGCTTCCGATCCTCCAGAGGTAATGATAATATCACTCATATCCACGTTGATACGGTGCTTTTTATAGTATTCAACCACCTTTTCCCGCAGTGAGTCGAGTCCTTCGCTCTTGGTATATTCAAGCACCGAAGGGTGGAAATCGCGCACTGCCTCGAGTGCTATCTCTGGGGTATGAATGTCAGGTTGCCCTATATTAAGGTGGTAAATCGTCTTTCCTTCGCGTCTTGCTTTTTCAGCATACGGCGTTAATTTGCGTATGGGCGACTGAGGTAATATCTGTGCCCTGTGTGATATTGTTGGCATATTCGTGTAATTGTTGATGTTAAAATACGTGGCAAAGTTACAAATTATTCTTCATATCACCAAAAATAAAATGTGATTTTTTTTCATTCTACCTTATATATAAAGTAAAACCACATTTATTTTACAACAAAATATTGGTAAAAACATCCTTAAATCTCCTCTTAAAAAATAGAAAATACAACAGCAATTTGTTGTAAAAATAAGTAGGTTTTTTATTACCTAAAAGTAGCTATTCAATGAGTATAAATAATACTTTTTTATTACTTACACTACATTTATGTATCTTTCAAATCTGAAAAGTAGTAATACCTAACATCATTTCGTTTTGTTTCTAATTTGCATTCATCGCAGAACTCATTAACATTACATTAATAGCAGCTTAGTGATGAATTTGAGGTAAATTATACTCTCGTTTAATTCACAAGTAATTGATAATCAGTATACATTTGGGTCGAAAAAAAACCACGTGTGCTTTTGATGAAAAGCACACGTGGTTTTAGTCAAAGTCACACGTGGTTTTACCCAAAACCACACGTGGTTTTTACTCGAATCACACGTGGTTTTTAGGTGACCTTCTTATGGTTTCTTTTCTACTTTCTTTTTCTTTTCGAATCCAGCAGCCTTCATAGCATCTAAGATGCGCGTACCTGGGCGATAGTTCACCCCTACGGATTTGATCTTTGATGAGGTGAATTCTTTTTCTGTCGCAGTACCTTCGCTACTGAGTGACGGGTAGAGTGAGCCTAAACGTTCCAAGCGTACAATCTTACTATCAGCAAGCGCCGTTTGGATCACGTTCTCTAATGCAATTACAACACCTTTGATGTCCGATTCACTCAGCGATGAAAACTTCTCGATTTGCTTGGTTAAATCATCGATAGTAAGCTCACCATCGTACACAATACTCGCATAGAATTTCTTGGTTCCACCACCAGCAACCCCTGGTTGCCCCTTTTCTAATGTTTTATATTTAATCGCCATTGCTTATAAATTTAATGTGTTATTAATTAATATTACCTATGAATTGCGCTCATCGCACGCTTCATATTCGGGGCAAAGTTACAAATCTTTTTTAAATATACAAACGTATTTGTGGATTTTTTTTGTGATATTTTTATTTAAATATAGCGTGATATTTATATATACCACATTATCAATTAATTAAATTAAAATATAGCTTTATTAAAAAGTAGGTGATATAGCGCTATTTTTCACCTTATATATATAGGTGAAAGAAGAAAAATATTTTTAAATAGCTCGTTTATAAAAATATTACTTATCTTTGCAAAATAATTGAATATACAGGTAATATTTATAAAGATGAACAGTAGAGAACAACAATTACAGGCGTTTGATCGGTTGCTGACCATTATGGATGAGCTGCGCAAGCAATGTCCTTGGGATAAAAAGCAAACGTGGGAATCGCTCAGACATCTCACTATTGAGGAGACTTACGAGCTTGGGGATGCTATTTTAGACCGCAACCTCGAGGAGATTAAAAAGGAGCTGGGTGATCTGCTCTTGCATATCGTCTTCTATGCGAAGATTGGAAGTGAGGAAAAAGCATTTGACATTGCAGACGTAGCCAACGCTGTTTGTGATAAATTGATAGTGAGGCATCCGCATATTTACGGTGATGTAAAGGCTGAAACTGACGAAGATGTGAAGAAAAACTGGGAGAAGATCAAGCTCAAGGAAGGCAGGAAAAGTGTGCTGGAAGGCGTACCGAGGAGCTTGCCTGCAATGGTAAAAGCCTCTCGAATACAGGATAAAGTGTCGGGAGTTGGCTTTGATTGGGACTCAATCGACGGCGTATTTGAGAAGGTAAAAGAGGAGATTGAAGAGCTTCACAAGGAAGTAAAGGATCAAAACCTAAGCAACATTGAGGCGGAGTTAGGCGATGTTTTCTTCAGTTTGATTAATTATGCACGCTTCTTGAAAGTGAACCCTGAGGGCGCATTAGAGCGCACTAATAAGAAGTTCATACAACGTTTTCAGTATTTGGAGCGCACTGCTGAGGCAAAAGGTAAGGCGCTGAAGGATATGACCTTAGCAGAGATGGAGCAATACTGGCAGGAGGCTAAGGCGATACCACACTTGCATTGAAACAAAATAGGCTGACTTACGCGAGTAAGCCAGCCTACCTTCTTATATGAGCTACGTATTAAATCGTTCGATTCATATCCCACTTTTCGAGATACTCAGCCACGCGTTGCACGAACATCCCGCCTAAGGCGCCGTTGACTACGCGGTGATCATAGCTGTGCGAAAGCATCATTTTGTATCGGATTGCGATAGTGTCGCCCTCAGGAGTCTCTATCACTGCGGGCACTTTACGTATGGCTCCGATCGCCAAGATGCCTACCTGCGGCTGATTGATAATCGGTGTTCCGAACACATTACCAAAGGAACCGATGTTTGTCACCGTATAAGTGCCGCCCTTCACCTCGTCAGGCTTGAGCTCACTTGCGCGGGCGCGACGTGCCAGATCGTTTACCACCTTGGCAAGCCCCCTTAGGCTCAGCTCGTCGGCATTCTTGATAACGGGCACAATCAGGTTACCATCGGGCAAAGCGGTAGCCATCCCTATGTTGATATTCTTGTGTTTGATGAGGTTATTTCCCTCCACAGAAATGTTCAGCAGTGGGTAGTCAACCAGTGCTTTTGCCACTGCCTCCATAAAGATAGGTGTGAAGGTTAGCTTCTCACCCTCGTGTGCTTCGAAGGCTTTCTTCACCTTATTACGCCAGTTCCACACGCGTGTGACGTCCACTTCGGTAAAGCTCTGCACGTGCGGCGATACTTGCTTACTGCGCACCATATGCTCAGCGATGAGCTTACCCATACGCGACATTTCGATCACTTCATCGCCGCGACCTACGTAAGTGCGCTGTGGCACTGGCGAAGGAGCTGCTACGGAAGGGCTCGCCGCAGCGGTACCTCGGCGCTCTAAGTAGTTGAGGATGTCGTTCTTAGTAACGCGACTATCGACGCCGCTACCTTGTATACGATCCAATTCCTCGACGGAGATGCCCTCCTCTTTAGCGATGCTTTTCACCAAAGGCGAGTAGAAACGCTCGGATTTGTAAGCATCGGCAGGGGCACTGCTGAGGGTCGTTTCCTTCACCTGAGCGATGTCTTTCTCGATTGCCTTAGCGGCTTTTGCTGGTTTGGAAGTTTCCTTTTCAGGTGCTGCTGCGGCAGGTGCGTCGGTTTCGATGATAGCAATCACCTGCCCGATCTTTACCACGTCGTCCACCTTAAAGCAGAGCTCTTTGATAGTTCCCGCAACATCGGAGGGAACCTCGCTGTCCACCTTGTCGGTAGCTACTTCCACAATCGCTTCATCGACGTCAATAAAGTCGCCGACGTTCTTTAACCAATTGGTCACCGTTGCCTCAGCAACGCTCTCACCCATAGCGGGGAGTTTCAATTCATATCTTGCCATTTTTATCTAATATCGTTTACTTCTTTTGGAAGGTTCATATTCTTTGTTAGTACACCTACCTTTTGTAGGTCGATGTCGCCCGTTAGGGAAAGGACGACGGTTTGCTTGCCTCCTTGTGCTTCCTCGATAAGCATTAGCAGTTCGGAGGCGTGGTTTGCGTCTTTACCACCTTTGGTATATATCTTTACGTTGGAAGCCTTGTCCTTAACGCGCATCAGTTCCCCGAGTGCGGCAGCCTTGACGTAGCTCTCTACCTCCTGCTTCATCTGAGCGATCGCCGCCTTGCTTTCAGTGGAGAACACCTTCATCCCCGTGAGTTTGTTGGCTACTTGCATAAATTCCTTAGCGTCGGCGTCCTTGGTTTCAATCTTGGAAAGCATCTGGAACATCTTTTGCGAAACGACCACGGTGGTGATGTCTTTGTTCTTTTCAAACTTCTGCAGGAGCGATTGTACGTTTATCTCCACAGAAAAGCACACTGCCGATAGGAGTAATAATAACTTGATTTTCATACTTTTCATTCGTTAGTTTTTACGATTCTACGCTCAGTTTGCTCGTATACCTTGAGGTAGCTGAGCTTTTCTACACCTTTATTATATTGCTCGGAAAGCATCAGTAGGCTCTTTTTCACCTGTCTATAGGCAAGCTGAGCACTTTTACGTTGGTTGTGTTCACGTATGCCAAAGACCACCGAGAAGGCTGCCGAGCCAAGCACGATGCTCCACACTAAGATGTTGCTTAAGTTCTGTCTCACGTTTTGATGCTTTAATAATGCCTAATGGGTGGCTTGGTTTTGGGTGTTATCTCCTGAATATCGATAGGTCGAAATCAAGGAAATAGAGTGTTAGCAGCACTAAGATCGCCAGCACAATCCAGAAGGTTTTGTTAAACTCAGCGTTCTTTTTGTTTCTACTCTCCTTGCGGATAGCCCTCCACTCTTCTGTGAAATGGTTGGTTTGTGTCTCTCTATCGCGTTTGATCTTCGAGTCAAAATCATACGGGTTCCCCAAGTCCTTACCTTCATAATAGCGAGGCGTATAGTTAAATCGCTTGTTCTTTCGTAATGGGAATAGTTTAATTTTCATAGGGCAAAGGTATAAAAAAAAGTTTACATACGTTACGTTTCGACAGAAAAAAAATGTCTTTTTGTGCAAAATTATCAATAACTTCCTTATAATGAAGATTATCGAAATACAATCGAAGCCTTATTTTCTTAAAGGTTCACCTTATATATGGAGCCTTTTATAAGTTGCCTTAAAAAGAAAAAAAGTGTAAAACTGCTGCTATCTCAATAATAAAATGTATCTTTGCCGCGTTATTTTAAGATGTAATAATCCCGATGAGTACGGAGCAGAAAGACGAGATGTCATTTTTAGACCATTTGGAAGAGCTGCGGTGGCACCTGATACGTTCCGCCTTGGCCGTGCTAATCGTGTCGGTGGTTGCCTTTGTGTGCAAGCGGTTTATCTTCGCCATTCTCTTCGCCCCTAAGGAGGGCAGCTTCGTCACCTATCGTTTTTTCTGCCGTATGGGGCACTTCTTCGGCTTCGAGAGCGACTTCTGCACGGAACACCTGCCCTTTATCATCCAAAGCAGAACAATGGCAGGGCAATTCTCAGCACATATATGGACGTCGATTTGGGCTGGGGTGATCGTCGCTTTCCCTTACATATTATACGAAGTATGGAGGTTTATCGCACCTGCACTCTACGAGAATGAACGCCGCTTGGCACGCGGATTTATATTGGTAGCATCGGCTTTGTTCTTCGTGGGGGTGCTGTTCGGATACTACCTCATCACACCGCTCTCTATCAACTTCTTAGGCACTTACTCAGTAAGCCCCGAGGTTACCAATAACATCGACATCGATTCGTATTTCTCAGTAGTGCGCTCATCGGTTATCTCCTCTGGTATCGTCTTTGAGCTGCCTATTATCATCTACTTCTTAACGAAGCTGGGGGTCGTTACGCCTGCATTCCTGAGGAAGTACCGCCGCCACGCACTGATCGTGGTGCTTATCATCGCGGCTATTATCACACCTCCTGATGTCGCCAGCCAAATTATCGTATCCATACCGATAATGCTGCTCTACGAGGCGAGTATCCTCATCTCGGCGTATATAGCAAGGAAAGAGAGCAGAGAGCAAACAGTAGAGAGTAAAGCGTAAAGAAAATGCCTTTATAGTTAGAAATTAAGCAATTATATTAATATTTAGATGGATTGTAATACCTACTTACAGAATCTCCCTTCGGTGGCGACATTGAAGGCACTTTGCAAAGGCAAAGCAGTATTAGATTGGATTATCTGCGGGCACGAGTTTGAAGTGTACCACACTTACAACAAGTGCGCAGAAGAAGAGTATGACGGCGCAGAAGCACAATGGGGGCACGGCTTTGAGGATGAGGACGGCACTTCGTTGACCTTTTACTTCGCCGATAATAAGGCCTGCCTTATCCTGCCTTCACAAAGCGACGAAAGCAGCAAAGAGGGCGATGACAGGGCTTTTGAGAAGCGTATCCCAAAAGTGTTCTTGCCTTACTACCAAAAGAATTTCAACAATGCAGACATCCCTTTCGTGATTTGGTCAGTGGACGGGCAAAGCTGGCAATGCGCAGAGCATTTCCCTATTGAGGAAGAGGTTACTAAGTTCAACGCCATCACTGCCGACCCTGAGCTCTACAAAGATTGGGCAAGTGAGTTCCTCGGCGATGAATCGTACGTAAAAGATGATATGTCAACACAGACCATCACTGACATCTACAACGGCAAACCACTGACCGAAGCAATGGTGCTGAGCTTGGTAAGCGAGGTACACGATTGGTCGGACTTGGAGGCTGAACTCAACGAAATACCTTATCGATACGAATTTTAGTGAATAGTGAATAGTGAATAGTGGATAGTGTGTATGATAGATAAACAAAAACCTCTCAGGGCGGGTGCTCTGAGAGGTTTTTTTTATAACATACTACTTTTTTAAGATAGTAACACTTCTTTTTCAGAAGTATGGGCAGGGGTATCCTTCGCTTCTACTACAATCTTACAGCCAGTAAGATCAGGGTTGGCTACCGTAGTGGTATAAACCCACTGCTGAAGCTTTAGAACGGCATTGCCCGACTCTATAAGAGTGTCGTCTGGCTTCTGAATTTTCACCAATACAGAGGTTACTTTGAAGTTGTCGGTAACGGTGATAGAGATCTTGTTACCTATAGCTCCTTTGTAATTTTCTGTATTGATTGCATCAATAACTGGAGGGGTAAGAAAATCAGCAATAGCCATATTATAAGCTGAGAGCTGTTTGTTCTTTCCCTTTTGGAGATACTGTTCCCTAAGATCAGTGTCTTTAAGTGCCTCAACAGCATAAGCGACAGCCTCCTTGAACTTCGAGCACTGTGCTTTCTGATTGGGTTTTAACTCGCCTGCACGAGCAGGAACACGGCTTAGGACGGTATGTCCTTTCCAACGACGGTACACGGCTTTGTTTACCTTGCCACGTGCGCCGTCAACGAAGATGCTTTCATCAACAAATGCCATAACGCACCTCCTTTCTAATAATCAAAGATTTCATTTTCACTTTTTTTGTTTTAAAAAATAAATTAATCATATATTAAACATATTGTATGCCCAATGTAGCCAGTACCATCAGACACGGGTTTTATTATTGTTTTCAAATACGTATACAGCAACTGGCTATACTGCACACGCTTTTTTAGTTGAGACTGCTAAAGAGTAAGATTGTTATAGCTGACTAGTATTGTATAACGCAATTACTTTTTAAACTGCCTCGGCTGCAAAAGCGGAATATGAGCTCTGTTTCGTTTTGCTGGGGCAAAGGTACGGCGAAAGGTTGTGAATTATACCCGACTTGTTAAAAAGTTATAAACAGAGTTATCAACAGTTGTTTTAACAAGCTGTTTTTCATAGAGTAAGGAGGGGTAAGCTCGTTGGGTTTAAGGTAAAAAAAATACCCCTGAAAGTTTTAACTCTAACTTTCAGGGGTATTTTTGAGTGTACGCTTCACTTTATACGAACCAATAGGAGATAGTACAACAGCTATTTAACTTCCCAAATTATCTTTACTAAGTTATATAAGAGTTTACTTCTATCGTATAAGGCTTTTTTATCAAACTTCGTGATAGGTTTAAATTCTACACCTGTTTTCTTTTTCAATTCAGCATTGAACTTAGAAAAATCCTTATTGGTATGATAAAAATCAGCACATAGAGAATGCCCCCAAGTTAAGCCTGTACTATAAGTCTTGAGTTTTTCTGTGTATTCTTCATTTCCTGAGCTTATATTATCAGTCCCTTTTAGCAACAGTAAGCCTCCTAATAGATTTCTTTTATCTTCGAAATCATCTACACTGTCAAAGTAACTTTTATTTGTGTCATTGTGGGATAGAATATGCTCTATATGATAGCCTGTTTTAGCTCCTGTTTTAGTGGTAATATCTTTAATGCTATTTTGCATATTTTTCTCCCCACAGATATACTCTTCTACTCGTGCAAAGATATACCTTAATACTTTGGTGTTCATATTGCTATAACTTTTCTTGACGAAATTCGAATAGTCTAATACAGAAGTAGGAGGGGTGTTTTTCTTTTCTCCAATTCTTTCTAAGATTACTTTATCAAAAGTAGGGCGATAGTCTGCTATACTCTTTTCTTTTAATAAGTCATTGAGTTTATAACAAATATCTTGGAAATTATTACTGTCATAAACATCATTTAAGATTAAAAGTATCCATAACCTGTCAAACTCTTTTGCTATAGCGTTGATTTTTTCCTCTTCTTGAGGGTCATTTACTTCACAGGCTGCCATAATTATTTGGTATTGCCCTGAAAGACCATTGATTTCATTTGTAAATTCTAAATATCTATTCTTGTTGCTTCTAATTTTGCTGTATAATTGAGCATAATAGTCGAGTGTTACTTTTATAAAGTTTCTTATATTACTAATATATGCCTTATCTGTTTTTCTAAGCGCTAATTTATCAGCAATTTCATTATTGTCAAAAATATACCTGTGATAAGATTGATTTATCAGTGCTTCTGTTTTTGAGTCGGGTTTGGAGATAAATTTAGCTTTGAGATAATCAGCAAAAAAGCTATCTTCTATGCCTTTTAATCGCAACATAGAAGTATCCCATTTGTCAGAATAAGTTTCCGTATCGCTTTTGGGCAGTGCACCTACCATTTTTCCTTTAATGATTTCAAATGGTTTAAGGGCTTCACCTCTATCGTTAATAACTTCAAAAACCATAGGAGTATCATCTTTTTCTATGGATAATTCAACCATAATAAGTCTTTTAAGAAAGTAAGAAGCAAATATTTCAATAGCTTCCGTAGGCAAATTTTTATCTACAAAGTTACTAATATCTTGATAGCGGGCAATAAGATTTTCTTCCGTTCTATTTTTATATGTTGTTTGCTGCAAATTATCATTCAAAATCTGCTGCATAATCTCTTTTCTTTTTTCATCATCTATACAAAATATATAATCACTGAATATATCTCTTGAAAAAATACACTCTTTGAGTATATCTTTTAGACCATCTTTTTTGACAATATGATATAATTTACAAGCGATAAGCGTAAGGGTTGTTAGCCTTTGTTGCCCATCGACAATATAAACCTTTCCTTCAACATTATTAGTAATAAAGACATTAAGATAATACCAATTATACTTAAGCATTGTCTTTTCATTTAGTTCTTCATTCTTATGAGCAGTATAGGACAAATTAAATTGATAGAAAATATCATTTAAAAGCGTTTCTACGGTTTCTTTTGACCATACATATTCTCTTTGATAAAAATCGATGTAATAGGATTTCCCTTTTAGGCAAGACTCTATGGTTTGCTTCTCTGGTGTAATATTCTGATTCATATATAAAATGTTTTTAGTCTAAATGTTTATTTATGTGTATTTTTCTCGTTTAAATTCAGGTGGCAAATTTGTGATATTTTTTGAAATGAACAAGGAAAAAATATTAAAATTTAAAGAGAAGTTTGTAAGTAGGTAATTGTTAGTAAATAGTTTATCATTCATAGTAGATACAAAAAGCTACCGAGTGGACAGCTGTAGGATGAGGTAGCAACAGTGATAGAAGATTAATTGTTTAAACTTCCACTTGCATATTCATCTTTGCGATCATCATAAGAAGAGGCGCTACTGTTGTGTGAATCATTACTTTGTGGGGATAAGTCAGTAGTATTAAAAAGGTACGTTGTTTCCTTGGGATTTTTTCCGTATGGGTTCGTGCCGTATTGTCCTTCTGCAAAAAGGAGATAAATGCCATAAAAGGGTATCAGCTGATACCAGCCACTTACCCCAACATCGTGGCAACGTTTAGCATTCTGTGCCCAAGAAAACCAAAGGAGAAAAGGGAAGTAAAGAAGAAACGCAATGAGCATTATCCATACAATAGTTTCATCATTTTGTACGGATTCGGACATACCCACTACAATCAATATAACAATATTGGTATATATACTGCTAACCACGCCAGCAATCAATGCACTAAGTGCATACTCTAATCGACGAATGCGTCCGTTAAATGAGAAAGGTGCTTTAAACATAATGTATCTATTCTGTTTATTGTTTTCATCCAATGACTTTTGATATTTCTACACGTAAGCCCAAGGCGTCTATGATGCGATAAAAGGTGCTGACGCTTGGTGAGATAGTGCCATTTTCTATTCGAGAGATATAGGAGGTGTCTGTGCCTATCTGCTTGGCGAGGGTGCTTTGGGTTACTTTTGCCTCCTTGCGGGCATCTTGTAATAGTTGGCTTATGTAAAAGGCATAAGCCTCTTCATCAAATTTGGCTCGCTCGGTAGTACCTATGGCTCCGTGCTTTTCGGCTAACTCTTTACTGATGCTTTTTATTTTGCTCTTTGTACTCATAATATTCTTTTTTAATTCTTATTGCTTTGGCTATTTCACCTTCTGGTGTTTTTTGTGTTTTCTTTTGAAACCCATTGAATAGAACTACAATATTGCCTTCATCAAAGATAAAAAATATGCGATAAATATTGCCGTTATATTCTATTCTGAGTCCATAAACCTCTTCTTTGATGTATTTTATAAACCTAGTGGGAAGTCTGTCTTGTGTTTCAAGCAAAGAGAGAATATACTCTAATTTCAATAGCTCTTTATCGGTGAGTGTATTTTTGAAATCATCGTAGTAATCTCCGAATGCTATAATTTCTCGTTTCATTCTGCGAAGGTACGGATTAATTTATAATGCACAATGGATAATGGATAATTTTTGTAAGTGAATAAAAAGTAGAGAGTAAAGATGGCTTAACGGGTTTTCTATATTTATGCTATCTAAAAGTTTATTTTACCAATATTTAAGAAAAGACCTGATTTAGGCTTGTCTAAAAATCACTTGTCTCCATCCGTACTGGTACCGTACCTATTCCGTACTGGTGCCGTTAGAAAAATTTTCTGTTTGAGGAGATAAGGGTGATGGGTAAAGGATTTGAAGTGATCTTTCTTTTGTAATTTGCTGTAAATCAGATTTATTAAATGTTTAGTGGTAAATAATTTTGATGAGGTGTGTTGTGATGTAAAATTAATTCGTACCTTTGCAAAACTATTGTCAGCAGTATGTTGCGCAATGGCTAATAACGGAAAATTCTGTATATGAAGTTAATTGTAAACGACATTATTAAGATATACAAGGGGCGCAAGGTGGTAAAGGGCGTCTCGCTTGAGGTAAGCCAAGGGGAGATTGTGGGCTTGCTCGGTCCGAATGGGGCGGGGAAGACTACCTCTTTCTATATGATTGTAGGCCTTATCAAGCCCAATGGGGGTACGATTTACCTCGATAGTGAGAACATCACCACTTACCCAATGTATCGGCGTGCACAACGCGGTATTGGCTACTTGGCACAGGAGGCATCGGTGTTCCGTAAGCTGAGTGTGGAGGATAATATCAAGAGTGTGTTGCAGCTGACCAATCTCAGCAGTGCCGAGCAGCAGAAGCGCACCGATGCCCTTATTGAGGAGTTTGGTTTGGGGCATATCCGCAAGAACCGTGGCGACCTGCTTTCGGGAGGTGAACGTAGGCGTACGGAGATAGCCCGCGCACTAGCGACCTCGCCGAAGTTTATATTGCTCGATGAGCCTTTTGCGGGGGTAGACCCTGTGGCGGTGGAGGACATTCAGCGCATTGTGGCACACCTCAAAGACCGCAATATCGGTATTCTCATCACCGACCACAATGTGCAAGAGACTTTGGCCATCACCGACCGTACTTACTTGATGTTCGAGGGGGGTATCCTCAAGGCAGGCATACCCGAAGAGCTTGCTGTTGATGAGATGGTGCGCAAGGTGTACCTCGGACAGAATTTTGAGCTGAGAAAGAAAAAGATACTTTAACCAGCTTTGAGCTTTGAGCTTTGAGCTTTGAGAAGGTTGGCGACACATCCTGTTCTCAAAGTTCAAAGCTCAAAGCTCAAAGCTCAAACAATAAATTATATGCAAAAAGTAGTAGAGCGATTCCTCTCGTATATCGCCATCGACAGTCAGTCCGACCCAGAGAGTGAATCCACACCGAGCACTGAGAAACAGTGGAACATTGCCCGCAAGCTCGCGAAGGAATTGGAAGAGGTTGGTTTGAAGGATGTTAGTATAGATGAGAAGAGCTATGTGATGGCTACGCTGCCGTCAAACATCGATAAGAGGGTGCCTACCATAGGGTTTATCTCGCATTTTGACACCTCGCCCGATTTCTCTGGGGAAGGGGTCAAACCGCAGTTTATTGAGAATTATGATGGTAAGGACATCGTACTCAACAAGGAGCAGAACATCGTGCTCTCGCCTTCGTATTTTGAGGATTTACTCCTTTACAAAGGGCAGACGCTCATCACCACCGATGGCACAACCCTGTTAGGAGCTGACGACAAGGCAGGCGTGGCGGAGATTGTTACCGCTATGGAGTACCTCATCGCACACCCTGAAATCAAGCACGGCGACATTCGCGTGGGCTTTACCCCCGATGAGGAGATAGGCAGAGGGGCACATTTCTTTGATGTGAAGAAGTTCGGTGCTGATTGGGCTTACACTATGGACGGTGGGCAGATAGGCGAGTTGGAGTATGAGAGCTTTAACGCCGCAGGGGCGAAGGTCGTTTTTCACGGGAAGAACGTACACCCAGGCACGGCTAAGAACAAGATGATCAACTCAATGCTCATTGCTGCTAAGTTTATCGGTATGTTGCCAGCCGATGAGGTGCCTGAGCGCACAGAAGGGCGTGAGGGTTTTTTCCACGTTACCGATATTGCGGGTGATGTGGAGCAGACGGTAGTGCAACTGATCATTCGCGACCACGACAGGGCGAAGTTTGAAGCCCGCAAGGCGCTCCTCGAGAAGGTTGTAGCAGAACTCAATGTGCAACATCCGAATGTAGTGGAGCTCACCCTCAAAGACCAATATTACAATATGCGCGAGAAGATAGAGCCTGTGATCCACATTGTGGAGGTGGCGGAGCGCGCGATGAAGGCTTTAGGCATCACCCCAATCACCAAACCGATACGCGGTGGCACCGATGGCTCGCAGCTGAGTTTTATGGGGCTACCTTGCCCAAACATCTTTGCAGGGGGACACAATTTCCACGGGAAATACGAGTATGTGCCTGTCGAAAGTATGGTGAAAGCCACAGAGGTGATCGTAAAGATTGCAGAATTAGTAGCAGCGGAATAGAATTATCTTTTCCATATTATGGGGCTGCAATCGTCCGTTGTCTCACCCGAGGCATCGGAAGGATTGTAGCCCCCTTTTTTGTATTCACTCTTGCTTTTATTATATCTCCGAATAGGGTGTTATAAAAATTAATTCTCACTATCTACGAGATAAGTCAGATAAATTTCTTACCTTTGCGCCCAAGAGCAAATCAGCTTATCGCTATTCTTATAGAGGAAAGTCTGGACACCGTAGAGCAGCATAGCGGGTAACGCCCGTCCACCGTAAGGTGAGGACAAGTGCAACAGAAAGAATGTATGGGTAATGCCATAGTGAAATCAGGTAAACTCTATGTGGTGCAACGCCGCGTAAACTAACATTTATAGGGTAGCTCGCCCAAAGTTAGGGGGTAGGCGGTTTGAGCTTGTAAGTGATTGCAAGCCAAGATAAATGATAAGCACTTACCTTAGGGTAAGCACAGAATCCGGCTTATGATTTGCTCTTTTTTATACTCTTTTATCTAAGGAAATAGTTACTTTATCGCTCAAAGCATAAGCCTGACAGGTGAGTATGTACCCTTTTTCAACTTGCTCTTTATTGAGCGTTTCATTCTTAGCCATTTGAGCCTCTCCGCTTTCAACTTTGCCAATACAGCTGCTGCACACGCCATTGAGGCACGAGTAAGGTGCATCGTAGCCCTGCATCAGTATGGAGTTCAATAATATTTGATTCTTTGCGGCCTTGAAAGTGTGTTCTTTATCACCTTCTATCAATGTGATATCGGCATTGCCTTCTAAGGCTGAGAAGTCTGTTTCGGTAGGGGGTGCTTCAAAGAGCTCTGTGAATATTCTATCCTCGCTGATGCCTCGCATTAGGATGGTATCCCGTACGTTCTTGACCATTTCTGAGGGACCGCAAGCGTAGTATCGCCCCCAGTTTAGGTCTTTATACAAATCGAATACTTTATTGATAATAGCATCATTGATACGCCCTGTGAAATGGCCTCCCCAAGGCTGCTGACTGAAAGCGTAGTGCACGAAGAAGCGCTCAGGGAAAGCAACTCTCAAGCCTTCTATCTCGTCAAAGAAGAGTGTTTCTTCCTTGCTTTTATTGCCGTAGATGAATATCACTTTGATATTGGTTTTGTGCAGTGCTGTTTTAGCAATGCTCATCATTGGGGTCACTCCACTTCCTGCTGAGAAAAGCATAATATCCTTATTGCCAAAGATGTCGTAGAAGAATACAAACGAACCCATTGGGGGCATCACTTCAAGGGTATCACCTTCGCGTAGTGCCTCAGTAGCAAAAGTAGAGAATAGCCCATTGGGAACGCGCTTCACAGCTACGCTTAGCTCACCTTCCGTGATGCCTGAGCAAATAGAGTAAGCACGCCGTACTTTCTTGCCATCAAAAGTGTGTTGTAAGGTGAGATATTCACCAGCCTCAAAGCGAAAAGCTCTTTGTAGTAGCTCAGGGACGTCAAAGGTAATCTTAACGGCAGTTGCAGTCAGAGGTGTAATCTTTGAGACTGTAAGTTCGTAAAATGAGTTCATTCTTTTATATGCTATGATCTTTGAGCTATTTGTACATTTCGTTATAGCCAAGTAGTCCTGCTTTGGAATGGCTTATTTCCTGTAGAGGCAGCGCAGGTTCAGCCACTGAGCGCGTTGTACGTCTGGTTGCACTTGTTATACTTTGTAAGGCCCTTGCTAATAGAGGTTCGTTAGTATCCCCTAAGGTTCCCATATTCTTTACATCTTCTTCAAGTGGGATAGTAGGAGTTAGCCCGTTTGTGTAATTGCCTTCGTCTTTGGCATTAACCATTTTAAGCACTAAAGGTTGCATAGCCCATTTGTGTGCAGGGTTCTTTACCTTATTATTAGCGTCGGTATAATCGTAAATAGTTATAGAAGCCTTGTCCTTCCCTGTGGTAATAGTGCCTATCTGCACCACATTGATATAGGCTTTCAAGCTGTTGATTACAAGTTCACTGGCTGAGGCTGTACTTTTAGTAGTCAGTATGTATACACGCTTCAGGTTCAAGCTATTGATAGTAGCTATCTTTCGGCTGCCTTCACCCTTTATTTCATTAGTAAAATAGTTAATGCTGCTCCCTTGTTGCTCCACAATAGGTTGTAACTTCTTATTCCACTGCTCTTTTGAGAAAACTTGCCCGTTGAACTGCCCAGTAATCATTGATGATAGGTAGATAGCGCTTGATACACTGCCACCGCCATTGTAGCGTAAGTCAAGTACTAACTCATCAATACCTTGACTCTTAAATTCACCAAACACATTGTTAAGTTGCACGTCAAAGTCAGATACAAAGGCGTTGTACATCAAGTAGCCTATCTTCTTGCCTCCTTGTTCTATCACTTTATGGATTAAGATGGGGTTCTCCACAAATCGCGATCTGGTAAGAGTAACAGTCTCCTCTGTCTCAACAAGAGAGTATTTACCTCTTGTACCCTCTATTTTAGCCAGCCCTAAGGTCATTGAAGTATTGTTATTCTGTAGCAATCGCGTGTAATTACTCTTAGTGAGCGCTGTTCCATTAACTCTTGTAAATACAGTTCCACGCTTGATATTGGCAGTAGCAGCCCCTGAATTAGGCACCACATAACGAACCAACCCGAACACCCTATCATTATTAGGGATAACCCCCAAAGCAAAATCCATACCAGCACTCATTGAGATTCCTTTAAAAGTATCTTCAAGTTCGGAGTAATTATCGGTGATAAAGCTAAAACGGTCGGTAGTGGGATAGTTATTTAGCAAGCCGTAGAAGAAAGCCTCCTTGTCGCTATGCCTATCTAAAAAGGCTTTGTACTGAGCGTTGCCTGTTACCGAAGGCGTCTTCCCAAAGCGATGATCATCTAAGTCATCGACATCACCTTGCCACAGATACCACGAGTTCAAGCCCTTCCATATAAAGTCCTTTATGCGCAAGTCGACATCATTCCCTTGATAGTCCGACCCTCCAAAGCGGTCGCTATCAGTCATATCCTTTGTGCAGCCCAGCAATGTGCCTGCCAGCAGCAAGCCTATAAATATTCTTTTCATTCTCGTAACCTTAATTGTGTAGTTCTTTTCAAGGAGCTATTTGTACATTTCATTATAACCAAAAATACCAGATTTTGAGTCATCGATAACCTCCAACGAAGGGGCAACCGTTTTGCGTGTATAAGCTCTACTTGTCTGCCCAGTAATTCTCTCTATGGCTTTGGCTAAGAAAGGCTCACTCTCCTCGCCTAGCACACCCATATTGCTGAGGTTCTCTTTGAGCTCAATAGTAGGAGCCAAGCCACTGGTATAATCGCTAAAGCCTTTAGCATTAGCCATTTTGAGCACCAAAGGCTGCATTGCCCACTTGTGTGACGGGTTCTTCACACGGCTCCTTCCAGTGCCTATATAGTCGTATACCGTTACCGAAGCTTGGTTTTTGCCCACAGTCGTACCTCCGATCTGTGTTACCTCAATATAAGCCCTTAGCCCGTTGATAACCAACTCACTTGCCGAAGCAGTCCTACCAGTAGTAAGGACGTACAAGCGTGTAAGCCCCAAGCTGTTAATATTCGCCAAAGAGGTCGTACCTGTATTGTTGTAAATCTTATCGACAAAGAAGTTCTCTACACCGCCTATCTTCTCGCGGATAGGTTGCAGCTTACTGTTCCACTGTTCTTTTGAGAAAAGTTGCTTGTTAAACTGACCTGTAATCATCGATGATAGATATATCGCTGACGATACCCTTCCACCACCGTTGTACCGCAAGTCAAGCACCAAATCAGTAACGCCCTCAGCCTTGAACTTAGCAAATACCTCATTGAGCTTTAAGTCAAAGTCAGCCACAAACGAGTTATACATCAGGTAGCCTATCTTATGCCCGCCCTTCTCAATCACCTTACTGATAAGTATTGGGTTCTCAGTGAGTTTCGTCTGTGTAAGTGTCACAGTCTTGCCAGTGTTAATGACCTTGTATCTATTGTTCTCTCCAACCTCAATCTTAGCCATTTCAAGGGTCAGCTGTGTCTTACCGCTCAGTAGCAAACTCCTGTAATTACTTGTGTTCAGCAGCTCTCCATCAACCTTAGTAAAAGCATCACCACGCTTTATTCCAGCCGCCTCAGCACCCGAATTAGGCAGCACATACCGCACCACTGCAACCACACCATTGTTATCATAAGCCATCAACTGATAATCCATACCCGAGCTCAGCGAGATACCCTTAAAAGCCTCCTCAAGCACCGTGTAATCATCAGTGATATAGCTAAACCTATCTATACGTCCATAGTTATTCAATAAATTGTAAAAGAGTGTTTTAGGGTTATCATAACCCTCTAAAAACTTCTTGTATTTCGCATTCTTCAAATCAGGAATTGAATCCCCGAAGCGCTTGTCAGCCAAGTCTTTTACATCTCCTTGCCACAGATAATAGCTGTTCAACCCCTGCCAAATGAAGTCCTTCACGTGCAAATTCACATCTTCACTATCGGATTTAGGATCCTCATTTACAGGTTCCTTATTCACAGGAGGAACCACTGGCTTATCATCAAAATCATCCCCACAAGAGAGCACGCTCAATCCTATAAGGCTTACTAATAGAAATTTCTTTACCATAAAAATAATTTATAAATCTAAACAGATAATACTTCGCAACTCATCACTTCTTTTAGCGAAAAAATCACCTAAAAAAGCAAGAAAATTACCGACCACATTACGAGTATACCCATAGCCTTTACAGGCTTTTTTCACTACTTCTGCACTAATTTTTACATAGATAAAAATAATCTAATATATTGATTATCAAATATAGCGATGGGAAAGCACTGTTATTTATACACAAATAATTTCCACAAAAGTAATACTTTTTTTATATTTGCAAAAATTTAGTGAAAAATAATAACAATAAAAATAATGTAGGTGTCATTTATCACCCCCCAAGTAGAAAGATTTGCTGTACGGAGCTACTTCGAAGCACCTTCGAAGGACGATCGAATCACGACCGAACAACGACCCCTACAAAACCGATTTTTGCATGACTGAAAAAACTGTCAGTTTCAGCAAAAATAACTAATAATAGTGATTTTGATAGAAAATGAGTGATATAATACGTTTACTTCCTGACCACGTAGCCAACCAGATCGCTGCGGGGGAGGTCATTCAGCGCCCTGCCTCAGCCGCCAAGGAGCTCCTTGAAAACGCTATCGATGCTGGCGCTACCGAAATAACGCTTATCATCAAGGAGGCAGGCAAAAGCCTCCTCCAAGTCATCGACAATGGAATAGGTATGAGCACTACCGACGCCCGCCTTGCTTTCGAAAGGCACGCCACTTCTAAAATACAGCAGGCAGAGGATCTCTTTCACCTTACCACCAAAGGATTTCGCGGCGAGGCATTGGCTTCCATTGCTGCTATTGCCCACGTCGAGATGACCACCAAGCGCCCTGAGGATGAGCTCGGTACAGCCCTCCACATTGAGGGAAGCAAAATCACCCGCCACGAGCCTTGCGTATGCCCTGACGGCACCTCAATTGCGATGAAGAACCTTTTCTTCAACATTCCTGCACGCCGCAACTTCTTAAAGTCCGATCGCGTTGAACTTAGCCACATTCTCGACGAGTTCTACCGCGTTGCCTTGGCGCACCCCGCCATACACTTCAATATGTTTAGCAACGGCGCAAACCTATTCAACCTACCGACGTCGCAGTTTAGGCAGCGCATTGTCAATCTTTTTGGAGCTAAGATGAACGAAAAGCTCGTGCCTATCTTTGAGGAAGAAACCCCATTGGTAAAGATCAGTGGCTTCATCGTCAAGCCCGAATACCTCAGTAAAACCAAAGGTTACCAATACCTCTTTGTAAACCATCGCTATATCAAGAGCCAATACCTACACCACGCCATCACAATGGCTTATGAGGGGCTCATCCATAGCGATCAGAAACCTGAGTATTTCATCAACTTAGAGGTCGATCCCGCAACGATTGATATCAATATACACCCTACCAAAACCGAAGTTAAGTTTGAGGAGGAGCATAGCATTTACGCACTTCTCCGCTCGGCAGTAAAGCATAGCTTAGGGCAGTTCCAGATCACCCCGCCTATTGATTTCGATAAAGACCCGATATTCGACGTGCCTTACTCCTATAAAGATAAGGAGTCGGTGATGCCTCGCGTGGAGGTAAATCCCGATTTCAACCCTTTTAAAGAGGAAAGCTATGAGCAGATCAGCAGTAGAGTAGGAGGGGAGGCGTATCCTTCTTTCAGTAAGAAGACTGCCTCGTGGGAGAGTCTCTACGCAGGTATTCAAGAGCAGAAGTTTGAAAGTCAGGCTATTGAAAGTTCACTTTTTGAGCAGGAACCTACACTTCCACAAACTAAAAAGATCATCTCACTCGGCAAAAAATACCTCATCACCACGTTGGCGGGCGAGTTGATTGTCATTAACATTACACGCGCCCATCAGCGAGTACTTTATGAGGATTTTCTCAAGCGCTTAGAGGTGTCGTACACCGCGAGCCAACAGCTGATGTTCCCCTATGAAATCCCCTTCCAAAAGGTGGAACTACAACTGATAGAAGAACTCAAACCGATGCTTGAGAGCATTGGCTTTATGATAGATATCCTCGAGGATAGGATAGTGCTCAGTGGCATACCAATTCACCTTTCCGACAGCGACATCCCTAAGATTTTCACTGAAATCATCCACGAGCACCTTGAGGTAGAATCCTCTCCTGAGGATAGCCAGCAAGAGGCTTTTGCCAAGCGAATGAGTTATAGCTTAGCTATCAAAACAGGGCAAACTCTCACCGAGGAAGAGCAAGAAAGCCTTATCAACAACCTGTTTAGTTGTCAAGAGCCGATGCTCTCACCTTTTGGCAGACGAATATACACAAATTTTTCACTTACCGACTTAGATAAATTTTTATAGAATGGAAAGAATAACACCCATAGTTAAGAACCTTATCATCATCAATGTCATCTTTTTCTTAGCAACCGAAATAATGTTGCGCACTTCAGGCATTGACCTCAACCAAATGCTTGCACTCTACTATTTTGAGAACAGCCACTTCCATCTCTGGCAGTACATCACTTATATGTTTATGCACGGAGGGGTAATGCACATTCTCTTCAATATGTATGCGCTTTGGGCTTTTGGTACACCACTTGAAAAAATATGGGGGGCACAAAAGTTTCTCTTCTTCTATTTCTCCTGTGGTATTGGTGCTGCACTTCTGCATACTGGGGTCAATTACTATTACTTTCATCAGGGGCTCAATGCACTTACTGCGAAGGGGATACCTGAGGAGATGATCCGTTCACTCTTCGATAAAGGACAATACCTACAAGCTTGGAAGGAAGTCATCACAGTAAGCGATTTTAACAATATGGCATCGTCATATATTGTCTCAACAGTAGGGGCTTCGGGGGCTATTTATGGCATCCTTGTAGCCTTCGGCTTTATGTTTCCTGATGCAGCACTGATGTTGATATTCTTCCCAGTGCCGATTAAAGCGAAGTACTTTATCCCGATCTTAGTGGGACTCGACCTCTTCTCAGGAGTAACAGGGGTATCGCTCTTCGGTGGAAATATAGCCCACTTTGCTCACGTGGGAGGTGCTCTTATCGGCTTTGTCATTATGTGGTACTGGCGTAAGGGTAATTCCATTGATAATAACCAATTTAGGTATAGCTAATAGGATCGTTCTAAACCTGATAATCAATACCATTATGAGGCAATATCTTCTCTTTCTACTCCTTTTGCTGCCTTACTACCTCTCAGCCCAGAGCCATAACGAGCTTCGTGGGCGGGTGATGGCAGGCGATACCTTGCCATTAAGTGGGGTGCATATCCAGAACCTCTATACCAAGCAAGTAACCACTACTTCTGCCGATGGTTATTTTACGATCAAGGCAGCAGTAAATCAGACCTTACAGTTTACTCACGTATCAATGCAGACAGCTTATCATACAGTTAGCAAAGCTGATTTTCAGTTCTCTGGCTTACTTGTGAAGATGAAAGAATCCGTTACCGAACTTAGTGAGGTTGAAGTCTCTAAGTATAAAAAGATTACTGCCCAAGAGCTGGGTATATTGCAGCATACCCCACAGGAGATGACCTATAACGAAAAACGCCTGAGTAGCAGTCGAGGATCCATCTTAGGGGTAGACTGGGTGATTAATAGCCTCACAGGGCATCGTAAAATGCTCAAACAGATTGTAGTAAATGATCGCAACCGTGCAGTTGCCAATTATATCCTTGATCACAAGTATGACTTTATGCAGAAAGAACTCAAGCTCTCCGATGAGGATTGCGCTATCTTGGCTTACTACGTGATGGATAAGCCCGAATTTCACGCTGCTATTGAGAAAAAAGAAGATAAGAAGCTCGAGTTCCTTCTTATTGAGGCGTGGGGCGAATACCAGAGGAAAAGTTCTGAAAAATAAGTTGATAGAGAGTTCTATAGTTGTAAAAAATATGAAAAACTCACCTTCTATTAGCTGTAATTACAATAAAAATCGTACCTTTGCCCTCTAAAAAGAAAAACTAAGGAAAAACTACAATGGCTATAAAAATAACAGATGATTGTATTAACTGTGGTGCCTGCGAGCCTGAATGCCCTAACAATGCTATCTATGAAGGGGCAGATAATTGGCGTTATAGCGATGGAACAGCGCTAAGAGGTCATATTGTTACCCCCAGTGGAAAAGAAGCTGATGCAGATGAACCCCAAGAGCCTATCTGTGATGATTACTACTTTATCATCACAGATAAGTGTACTGAGTGTATAGGTTTTCACGAGGAGCCTCAGTGTGCTGCTGTCTGCCCAGTGGATTGTTGTGTACCCGATGAAGATCACCGAGAAACTGAAGAAGAACTATATGCAAAAAAACGCTTTTTGCATAATGAATAATAGAAATATTGAGTTAGAAGAAATAATATGAAAAAAGAAATTACAGACGTTTTAGTTATAGGGGCAGGTCCCTCAGGCTGCGTTTCAGCAGCCTACTTACACAACAATGGCGTAAAAGTAAAGGTAGTTGAAAAGCTAAAATTCCCGCGCTTGGTAGTAGGAGAGAGCCTTATCCCCAGAGTGATGGATCACTTTGATGAGGCAGGCTTTCTGCCAGCATTGAAAGCAATGAATTTTGAGAAAAAACCAGGAGCACGCTTTATCCGTGGCGAACAGGTTTGCCACTTTGATTTTAGTGATAATTTTTCAGGTGGATGGGGCTGGACTTGGCAGGTGCCTCGTGCTGACTTTGACAATGTGCTCGCACAGGAGCTCATCCGTAAGGGCGTTGACCTTCAGTTCGAACAAGAAGTGACAGATGTAGAGTTTTTTGATGGAAAGCAGCTTACTACTGTAAAAAATAAAGAGGGTGAAAGTTATGAGATAGAATCAAAGTTTGTTATTGATGCCAGTGGCTATGGACGTGTATTACCTCGCCTGCTTAACCTCAATTCTCCATCAAAGTTGGACGACCACTCCTCTATATTCACTCATATTAAAGAAGATAACGTGCGACCTGCAGGTGAGGAAGGTACGCTTATCTCTTTTGATATCTTGGAGAGAGAAGTTTGGCTTTGGGTGATACCTTTCTCTAATGGCAACACAAGTGTAGGCATTGTAGGTCCTACTTCGTATATTAACGCTCTATCAGAGGATGGCGACACTGCCGAAGCCTTGCGTAAAGCGATAAAGTCCTCTGACTTTTACAAAGAACGCTTCCAAAATAGCGAATTCCTCTTCACACCGATTAAAATCCAAAGTTATTCCTGCTCAGTGAAGCAATTATACGGCAATGGCTATGTCCTTACGGGCAATAGTACTGAATTCCTCGACCCTGTCTTCTCTTCTGGTGTAGCTTTTGCCACAGAGTCAGGAATGTTGGCTGCAAAACTTGTAAAGCGAGTGCTTGCAGGCGAAAAGGTGGATTGGCAAAAAGAATATGCTGAATATATGCAAAGTGGTATCGATGTCTTTACCTCTTATGTAAGAGAATGGTACACAGGCAACCTACAAACGCTATTCTTCCACAAACCAGAAAATCCAGAGGTAAAACGCAAGATATGTTCCGTGCTGGCGGGCTATGTTTGGGATAAGAACAATCCTTTTGTAGTAAAACACAAGAATATCATCAAAAATATGGCTTATCTTGTGGAAAACGGTATGGAAATGAACGAAAACTAAGCACAAGTCAGTCTCTATGGAAGAAATACAATATAACGAGGATAATATCCGTTCCTTAGATTGGAAAGAGCATATCCGTATGCGCCCTGGTATGTATATCGGGAAGCTCGGCGATGGCTCCTCAGCTGATGACGGTATTTATATCCTTTTAAAGGAGGTTATTGACAACTGCATCGACGAATTCGTGATGGGAGCGGGCAAAACCATCGATATTAAGATCAACGAGAATAAAGTAGAGGTGCGCGATTACGGTCGTGGTATTCCGCTGGGCAAAGTCGTTGATGTCGTCTCGAAGATGAACACTGGCGGAAAATATGATTCGCGGGTGTTCAAAAAGTCTATCGGGCTTAATGGAGTTGGTACCAAAGCCGTCAATGCTCTATCTTCTTACTTTAAAGTGGAGTCCGTCCGCGATAATCAGACGAAAGTAGCGATTTTTGAGCGTGGGGAGCTTTTAGAGGATCTTCCCGTGGAAGAAAGCTCAAAACGCCGAGGAACTTGCGTCACATTCATCCCCGATGATACAATTTTCAAGAATTTTAAGTATCGCACCGAATATATCGAGCGAATGCTCAAAAACTACGTATATCTGAACCCTGGGCTCACGATTACTTACAATGGTGAGAAGTTTTACTCGGAAAATGGGCTTAAAGACCTTCTCGCTGATAATAACAACGAGGAAGACTTCCTTTATCCGATTGTGCAGCTCAAAGGCGAGGATATTGAGGTGGCTATCACGCATAGTCGTACACAATACAGCGAAGAGTACTATTCTTTCGTCAATGGGCAGAATACAACTCAAGGAGGTACGCATCTGAACGCTTTTCGCGAGGCTTTTGTGAAAACAATCCGTGATTTTTACAAAAAAAGCTATGATGCCTCCGACATTCGCAAGTCAATCATCGCAGGGATCTCCATAAAGGTGATGGAGCCTGTGTTTGAGAGCCAAACCAAGACGAAACTCGGCTCAACTGAGATGGGAGAGGGGATGCCTTCCGTGCGGACGTATATTAATGACTTCATCGGCAAACATCTTGATGATTTTTTACATAAAAACGCTGAAATCGCCGATGCTATCCAACGAAAAATCATCCAAGCTGAGCGCGAACGCCAAGATCTTGCAGGTATTCGCAAGTTAGCCCGTGAGCGCGCCAAAAAAGCGAGTCTTCACAACCGCAAGCTCCGTGATTGCAGGATTCACCTCAACGATTCCAAGAACGATCGCAACCTTCAGAGCACACTTTTCATCACTGAGGGCGATTCTGCCTCTGGATCCATCACAAAGTCGAGGGATGTGAACACACAGGCTGTATTTTCGCTCAAAGGTAAGCCTCTGAACTCTTATGGGATGACTAAGAAGATTGTGTATGAAAATGAGGAGTTTAATCTCTTGCAGGCGGCTTTAAATATCGAAGATTCGATGGAAGATCTGCGTTATAACAATATTGTGATCGCTACCGATGCCGATGTCGATGGAATGCACATTAGGTTGCTTCTTATCACGTTTTTCTTGCAATTTTTCCCTGAAATTATAAAAGAAGGGCACCTTTATATATTACAAACGCCTCTTTTCCGTGTTCGAGACAAAAAAGAGACGATTTATTGCTATTCCGAGGATGAAAAACAGCTCGCTATCGATAAATTGAAGGGAAAACCCGAGATAACGCGCTTTAAGGGGCTCGGGGAGATCTCTCCTGATGAGTTTAAGCATTTTATTGGTGAAAATATCCGCTTAGATCCTGTAATGATGGATAAAACCATCCATACTGATCAACTTTTGGACTTTTATATGGGAAAGAACACTCCAGAACGGCAAGAGTTCATTATAGACAATCTAAGGGTGGAAATTGACAAGGTGGATTAGTCTGTTTTTACGTATAAATGTAAATCAGCCCAGAATAATCGTTTCTTTTTTGAGAAAACAGCTATTCTGGGCTGATTTTTTGTGTGTTTTATCGTTTTAGTAGCTCAGCGAGTATTTTTTTTGCCCGTAATAAGGTTATTTTTACATTGCTGAGCGATGTTTGCATCTCTTCTGCGATTTCTTTGTATGATTTCTCGTGCAAATAGCGCAATTGTATCGCAGTTCGGTACGGATCTTTAAGTTGCTTGATGCAATAGAGCAAATTGTTGAATTGTTGCTCCATTATCAGGCTATCCTCAATCGAAGGTGTATCATCGGCAATCGTTTTTGCCTCTTTTTCTTCCGAGGTCGAGTGTAAAAACACGCTATCTTGCCGTCGGAGCATATCGATGTGTATATTCTTCGAAATGGTGATTAGCCACGTCTTAAAACTGTATGCTGGGTCAAAATTATGGATCTTATCAAAGGCTCTTGCAAAGGTTTGGATGGTAATATCCTCAGCATCACCCTCATTTCCTACTCTTTTTAGCTGAAAGTTGTAAACATCTTGCCAAAACTCGTCCAGCAGCGCACTAAATGCCCGCTGATCGCCTTCTTTGGCTGCTTTTATCCTTTCATCGAGTGTTTTTTTATCCATTTTTGCGGCATTCTTGTTCATCTGGTAGTCTTCCGCAGAAGCTGCACGCTTCTCCTTCAGGATTGAGGTATGGGCTTTGGCTGGCGCACGTTCCTGAGAATTTGCCGCCTTTTTTGCCCCAAATCTTGATAGCCATTCCGCCAATTGCCAAGGCTAAGAGTCCGATGGTGATGATTATTAATTTCATATTGTGTGTTTTTTATAATTATTGGGTGTTATTTCAAATTGGTGAGCGTATCGACTGCAATGACGCGTTCTGCGGTAAAACCTTCCGCAAAATCCGTGCCAATGAGGCGTCCGAGGTCGTGAGCGCGGTAGCTTACGCTCTCTAGAAAGTTTTTGTCAGAAATGGGCGTCGTCGGCTCGTTACTTTTCGCGTCGTAGAACTGAGAAGCATAGGCGAGCACCGCATCGAGCTTATTTTGGATAAAATTGCTTATATCTACCACAAAATCTGGTTGTAAATTCTTCCATTGTATATAATGGTAAACGTGTTTTGGGCGCCAAGCCTCTTGTGGTGTGCCTTCCAGAAGTGTTTCTATACGTCTGAGCCCGCTGAGGAAACAAGCGTCGCTTACGAGCTTACTTCCCTTGCCGTGATCGATGTGCCGATCGTCAATGGCGTTGCAAAGTACGATTTCGGGCTTATATTGACGGATTTTTTTGATAATTTCCAACTGATTTTCTCTATTATTGACGAAAAATCCGTCTTCAAAGCCTAAATTCTCACGAATTGAAGCCCCAAGGATGCGTTTTGCCTCTTCAGACTCACGCAAACGTATTTCTGCAGAGCCTCGCGTGCCCAATTCGCCCTGAGTAAGGTCGATAATGCCTATTTTTTTGCCTAAACTGATTTCTTTGGCGAGCGTTCCTCCACAACCCAACTCAACATCGTCGGGATGTGCGCCAAAGGCTAAGATATCTAACTTCATAGCTGTTTTATGATAAATTATTAGTGTTTTTTTCGTTAAAAGTGTCCTCTATCTGCCTTGCGATGCTATCCAAGAGCTCATATCGGTTGCGGTAGAGATTTCTTTTGGCAGATTTGATTTCACTCATATCTTTTCGATGTAATTCGCGTGGCAGCAAGAACCAGCCCTCTGCTGATGGCTTTCCGTCGACCTCGCGCCAAAGAGCGTCGTAATTGAAGCTCAAATTGTGTAAAAACCCGATGTGAATGAAGTGTTTTTTGTTGTGTGCCTGTATTTTGTTGCTCACTCCGTATAATTTTGAGCAACCTAAGGCTTTGGTGATTTCTTGCATTATAAAAACCATAAATGCCTTAGGGCGAAGCCCATACATTTGCTTTTGTAGCTCTTTGATGCTATTTTCCGTCTCCGAAGCCTTATTTCCTTGCACGCAGCCCATTCTACAAACCCATTCCCCTGTATTTTCTTCCTCAATAAGGAAAGAAAGTTCGCAAATAGCCTGCTCAAAAGGCGGACAGTGTACAGAAATGGAAAATTCACCCTCTTTTCTAAAGCGTTCGTTATATCCGATGAAGACTTCACCCTTGTTTTCGCTGTTTTTTAGTGAAAACTCAGCTATTTTTATAGGATTTTCAGTTGTAATTACCTTAAAAAGGAATGAATGTTGCTTTACGAAGGAGTAACAGCTCTCTAACGCCTCCAATCTGCGTTGTTTTCGCCATCGGGTGGACATATACACGCGAAAAGGCTTAAAATACAAACGCGGACGGTGTTCTGTGATCCAATTATGCTCCTTAGAAAGGATGATATCGAACCATTTTTTTGCAAAACTTGGGCTAAGAAGCGTGTGGAAGAGTATTTTCTTCTTTTGTTTGGCAATATACTTCGGATTTTCTCCTTTGAACCCTTTTTCTGTAAGGTCTAAGGAAATTTTTATCATTTCTCTTGTCGTCATCATCTACCTATAAATTGAAATTGAATTAAAAATGACTGATGTTGTATGGCTGGAGACCTAAATCGTATGGCTGAGAGCTTAAGTTGTATGGCTGGAGACTAAAATCGTGTGTCGGAAGACTTAAGTCGTGCGTCGGAGGACTTAAATCGTATGTCGGAAGACTCATGTTGCGTGTCGGAAGGCTCAAGTCGTGTGTTTTTACACTAATATTGTATACTGAACAACTTATTTTGTATTCTAAACGACTCATATTATATGCCAAAGTACTAAAATTATCTATTCTACGTATAATATTGTATACTTTTATTTAAAGCTACTACAAATTTAGTTAAAACTGGGTGTTTTTACTTCTCAATCCATTCAATCACGCTTGGGTCGTTAGGCAGCGTCTTTGGGTCGATGATTTTCTCCAATTTGCCATCTTTTCCTATCAAATACTTCTGAAAATTCCAGCTTACCTTGCTATCTTCGAAGCCATTTTTGCTTTTTTGGGTCAAAAATTGGTAAAGAGGGTGCATATCCTTGCCTTTTACCGATATTTTGCTCATCATCGGGAAGGTTACGCCATAATTGATCTTGCAGAAGGACGCTATTTCGTCATTGCTGCCAGGTTCTTGCTTTAAGAAGTTATTGGCGGGAAAACCTACGATAATAAAATCACGATCTTTGTATTTTTGGTACAAAGCCTCCAATTGCTCGTATTGAGGCGTGAGTCCGCACTTTGATGCCGTATTAACGATCATCACCTTCTTGCCTTTGAGGCTTACCATCGGAAATTCCTTGCCGCTGATGTCCGTTACGGTGAATTGGTAGATGGTTTTGTCGTTGTTTTGTTGTGCTTGTAGATTTTCCATAAAGCTGATACATAAAGTGATAATAAAAATAATTCGTGTCATAATATTTCTTTTGGCTGCAAAGTTACGCAAAAAAAGCTTACAATTGGATAAGTTTTTATATATTTGCAAAAAATTACATTTATGTTTAGTGAAAAAGCCTTTAAGATTTTTGAAGAAAGCATCGCCAAATATCACATCTTAGACGATGTTTATCAGCCTTTTACCAATCCTTATCCCTCATCTTCGCTGTTGGAGCACTTGCTTTATCGCAAAAACTGGATTGACACTGTGCAATGGCATTATGAGGATATTATTCGCGACCCAGACATTGATCCCGCGGCGGCTCTCGTGCTAAAACGCCAAATAGACGCTTCCAATCAAGATAGGACGGACACGGTGGAGTACATCGACAGTTATTTTCTGGAAAAATACAAGGATGTGCAGCCACTTCCTGAGGCAACTATCAACACCGAGAGTCCAGCGTGGGCAGTGGATAGGCTTTCTATCTTGGCATTGAAGATTTATCACATGCAGGAGGAGGTAAACCGCCAAGATGCCTCGCCAGAGCATCGTGCTAAGTGTCAGGAAAAGCTCGATGTACTTTTGGAGCAAAAAACCGACCTTTCACAGGCTCTTGACTGCCTTTTAGACGATATTACTGCTGGACGCAAGTATATGAAGGTCTATAAACAGATGAAAATGTACAACGACGAGGAATTGAACCCCGTTTTGCGCGGAAAATAATTAACTTTCCCCATAAATTGATAAAAAAAGCTGTCAGCACCTAAGCCGACAGCTTTTTTATTCAAACCTTAACAACAATAATGCCTATTTAATGCTTGCTTTGAGGTATTCGCGGTTGAGGCGCGCAATATTCTCCAATGAGATGCCCTTAGGACATTCCACTTCGCAAGCTCCTGTGTTGGTACAGTTACCAAAGCCTTCGTGCTCCATCTGGTTCACCATATTCAGCACACGTTCGGTAGCCTCTACACGTCCTTGTGGCAGAAGCGCAAATTGCGATACTTTTGCCGATACAAACAACATCGCCGATGAGTTCTTACAAGTTGCCACGCAAGCCCCACAACCGATACAAGCTGCTGCATCCATTGAGCGGTCTGCATCGTGCTTAGGAATAGGGATAGCATTTGCATCTTGGGTATTACCAGAGGTATTTACCGAGATGTAGCCCCCAGCCTGCTGTATGCGCTCAAAGGCAGTTCTATCCACAATTAAGTCCTTGATTACAGGAAAAGCGGTTGCTCTCCAAGGCTCAATGGTAATCGTGTCGCCGTCTTTAAACATACGCATATGCAATTGGCAAGTAGTAACCCCGCGGTCAGGTCCGTGCGCTTCGCCGTTGATGAAAAGTGAACACATCCCGCAGATACCCTCACGGCAGTCGTGGTCAAAAGCCACAGGCTCTTCACCCTTAGCGATGAGCTCTTCGTTGAGCACATCCATCATTTCCAAGAATGACATATGGTCAGATATGCCACTCAATTTATAATCAACCATACGACCTTTTTCAGTCGCATTCTTTTGTCTCCAAATTTTTAATGTAAGATTCATTTGTTTAGGATTTAGAAGTTAGCTCATAGCGAATAACACTCTTTGCTAACTGTATTAAACTTATATAATGAACTTTTGAATGTTTTATAATTCAACTCGCTTACGCTCGTTATTTATAACTACGTTGTTTCAATTCGATATCCTTAAATACCAAAGGCTCTTTATGTACCACTTCCTCACTTGGGTTGTACGTACAAATCACCTCTGTTGGGTTACCAGTGTACTGCCAAGCTGCTACATAAGCGTAGTTCTTATCGTCGCGGAGTGCCTCACCATCAGGGGTTTGATACTCTTCGCGGAAGTGTCCCCCGCACGACTCGTTGCGCTCTAAGGCATCTTTAGCAAAGAGTTCGCCGAGCTCTAAGAAGTCGGCTACACGACCTGCCTTTTCAAGCTCTACGTTCATACCGGTGAGTTCCCCTGGCACTTTCACGTTCTTCCAGAAGTCCTCACGTATCTCGCGTATCTCTTTGATAGCCTCTTTTAAGCCCTCAGCGTTACGTGCCATACCTACCTTATCCCACATCACCTTACCGAGCTTCTTGTGGTAATAATCCACAGAGTGCGTACCCTTGTTGTTGATGAAGAACGCCAAACGCTCTTTCACCACGCGTTCTGCCTCGTCAAACTCAGGTGTATCTGTCGGTATCTTACCCGTACGGATATCCGCAGCCAAGTAATCGCCGATGGTATAAGGCAATATAAAATAACCATCTGCCAAGCCCTGCATCAATGCCGATGCCCCCAAGCGGTTGGCACCGTGGTCGGAGAAGTTAGCCTCGCCGATCGCATAGCAACCAGGGATAGTGGTCATCAGGTTGTAATCTACCCAAATACCGCCCATTGTGTAGTGCGTTGCTGGGTAAATCATCATCGGAGTCTTATAAGGATTCTCGTCTACAATCTTCTCATACATCTGGAAGAGGTTACCGTACTTCGCTTCCACGATTTTCTCACCGCGTTTGGTGATTTCCTCTTTGGTAGGGTTCTCAATCCCGTGTATCTTACACTGCTCCTTACCGTAACGCTCAATGGCTGAAGAGAAGTCGAGGTATACCGCCTCACCTGTCTTGTTTACACCATAGCCTGCATCGCAACGTTCCTTAGCCGCACGAGACGCCACGTCACGGGGCACCAAGTTACCGAAGGCTGGGTAACGACGCTCTAAGTAGTAATCGCGGTCTTCCTCTGGTATTTCAGTAGGTTTTTTCTTTCCTTCACGAATGGCGTGTACATCGTCCATCTTCTTAGGTACCCAAATACGCCCATCGTTACGCAACGATTCAGACATCAAGGTCAGCTTAGACTGATAGTCGCCTGAACGTGGAATACAAGTAGGGTGGATCTGTGTAAAGCAAGGGTTTGCAAAGTAAGCCCCTTTCTTGTGAATCTTCCAAGCAGCAGTGGCGTTAGAGCCCATTGCGTTGGTCGAGAGGAAGTACACATTGCCATAGCCCCCAGAGGCAATCACCACTGCGTGTGCTGAGTGGCGTTCAATCTCGCCTGTGATGAGGTTGCGGGCGATGATACCGCGCGCTTTGCCGTCTACAATCACCAAATCGAGCATCTCGTGGCGGTTGTACATATCAATCTTACCGCGAGCTATCTGTCGGTTCATTGCCGCATAGCACCCTAAGAGGAGCTGTTGCCCTGTCTGCCCCTTAGCATAGAAAGTACGCGATACGAGCACCCCTCCAAAGGAACGATTATCAAGCAGTCCTCCATAATCGCGGGCGAAAGGCACCCCTTGCGCCACACATTGGTCGATGATGTTGCCTGATACCTCTGCCAAGCGGTACACATTAGCCTCACGTGCGCGATAGTCGCCCCCTTTCACCGTGTCGTAAAACAAGCGGTAGTTAGAGTCGCCATCGCCCATATAGTTTTTAGCGGCATTGATACCCCCCTGTGCAGCGATAGAGTGCGCACGGCGAGGCGAATCTTGATAAGCAAAAGCCTTTACGTTGTAGCCCAATTCTGCCAAAGTAGCTGCTGCCGAACCACCTGCCAAGCCTGTCCCTACGACAATCACGTCGATGTTACGCTTGTTGGCAGGGTTCACCAAGTTGATATGATCTTTATATTTTGTCCATTTGTCAGCAATAGGACCTTCAGGAACTTTAGAATCTAATGTACTCATAGTTATGCTATTAAATAGTTAATATAATGATATAAAGCGATAAAGATAAACCCACCACAGATGATAATAGTATACCAATTACCTACCTGAGAGATGAGTTTCTTACGTTTGTCGTCCTTCCAACCCATCGATTGGAAAGCCGATTGGAAACCGTGTGAGAGGTGCAACGCCAAGAACACGAATGCCAAGACGTAAAGCAACACACGCCAAGTGTCGTGGAACTTCTCAACGAGTTCACCGTAATAGCGTGTAGGGTCGGGCTCTAAGAACTCGATGTACTTGTAGTTCATCTCGTGCACCCAGAAATCGTACAAGTGCAATGCTAAGAAGAGCAAAATCACTACCCCGCTGATAATCATATTGCGCGATGCCCACGTAGCGTTAGCTGCGCCATTATAGCGATAATATGCCTCATTGCCGCGTGCTCTCTTGTTTTGCACCTCAAGCACAAAGCCCATTATAAAGTGAAACAATACCGCTATCATCAGTACAGGCTGTATTGCAAACTGAATGAGCGGGTTGGTACCCATAAAGTGAGACATTTCATTGTACACGTCTTCGCTGAACACCGACATTATGTTCACTGCCCAGTGTATTACTAAGAATAAGACAAGGAAAAGTGCCGAGAGTGCCATCGCCACTTTTCTCGCAACAGATGTTTTAAATAATGCTGCCATTTTGTTTTATTTAAATTATTAAATGCTTTAAAATTTTGCACAAAAGTACGGTATTTCCAATATCTGTGCAAGAAAAAAAAGACTAAAAATATGTAATTTATATTCGGTTTAAAAAAGGACTACGTGAAATTCATTCTCTATTACTTGAAAGACTTCTATTTACAAAAAATTAACACTCTATTTAGAAAAGATTAAGATAGCGTTTTTACACTATTTTTGCCATTTGAATAATAGAAAAAATACTAAAAAATCTTAGCTAAGTTTTTCTCAAACCTTCATCGGACTCATAACGGATCCGTATCGGATTAACATTGAAAATCTCTCAGAGGTGTAAATAAACAGCTACTTCTTCAAAAACTTACTTTGATACTTCTAATTCATCTGAATTTTCTTTTCTAAGTGAAAAAAAAATAAAAGAGAGCTAACCCTTGTTATTATATTGTTTTATAAGTGTTTAGAAAAATAAAGCGATTGTACTCATCAGGACGATGTGTTAAATTTTATATTTTTATGATAAAATTTCATAAAAGATATCCTCAGATACAAAAAATAGTGTTATTTTTGCTCCGTGATTCTAATGTGCTTTTATCATTAAGAGAATAAGCCTATTCACACCTTATATTATATACTGCTACACTGCATAAGGCTTTATGTACCTTTAACATTTGGATTATAACACTAAAAGAGAATATTAAATTTATTTGACTTAATGATGAAAAACTGGTTTTTAAATCTAACAGCCCTTTTTCTTACTTCAATGCTTTACTCCCAAGGGGTTATAACAGGGAGTGTCATTGATGGTGATTATAAAGCACCTCTGATGGGCGCAAGCGTAGTAGTAAAGGGGACAACACGAGGGGCAACTACCGATATGGATGGTAAGTTTTCTCTCCACGTGGATGCTAATTCGGGCGTATTAGAGATTTCCTATGTAGGTTATGCTACTAAGACAATCCCTTATAAGCTTGTCAATAAAAAAGCGAATATTAGGGTAATCCTTGATAGTGACCAACAAACACTCGGAGAAGTTGTCGTTACTGGGAGCTCACTTATTGACGTGGTTAAAGATAGGCAAACCCCTATTGCAGTATCTACCATCCCAGTGACAGTCATACAAGAAAAACTTGGTAACCAAGATATTCCAGAGTTGATGAAGCACACTCCTTCCGTGCAAGTAGCCTCACAAGCTGGAGGGTATGGCGAATCAAAGATGAATCTACGAGGGTTCTCACAAGATAATACAGCTTATTTACTCAATGGTCAGCCTATCAATGGTATGGATAATGGATCACTCTATTGGAGCAACTGGCAAGGGATTGCCGATATCGCTAATGCTATACAAATCCAACGTGGGCTGGGGTCTTCAAAGCTCGCAATTTCATCAGTAGGGGGTACGGTCAATATTGTTACCAAAGCCACTGATAAAAATGAAGGAGGATTTGTAAGAGCTACCGTAGCAAATGATATGTATGTAAAAACTTCTGTGGGCTACAATACAGGTATGTCAGAAAAAGGCTTCGGTATGAGTATAATGCTTGCTAATTGGCAAGGTAATGGCTATAATGATGGTACTAAGGGGCAAGGGCAAACCTACTTCCTTTCTTTTGGCTATAAGCCTAACGAAAAGCATAGCTTCAACTTCTTAATTACAGGTGCACCGCAATCGCACGACCAGAATAGTACCAAACCTATCTCTGATTATCTAAAATACGGCTATAAGTACAACGCTAACTGGGGGTATCGCAATGGAAAATATTTCTCAGCACGTCGTAATTTCTATCATAAACCAGTGCTCAACCTCAACTGGGATTGGAAAATCTCTGATGATACCTCATTAGCCACTGTACTCTACGCCTCTATCGGTAGAGGAGGGGGAGTCCTAAGTTCTGTTCGATCACAGGTAGATCCAACTACAGGGCTGATTAATTTTGATGCTATTGACGCAAAACGTGGAGCAAAAACTCAGGCTACTCTTCGAGATGCAAGTGGACTGAAAACCTCTAATGATTATCTTCTTTTCTCAGAGTACAACCAGCACTTTTGGTATGGTGGAGTAACTAACTTCCAACATAAACTATCAGATAATTTTACTGTAAATATTGGTGCTGATGTACGTCGATATGAAGGATCTCACTTTAAGGCAGTCACAGACTTATTTGGCTTTTCATCATATCTAAATAATGATAGAGCTCGTGTAGAAGGAAATAATATTGTCACAGAAACTTTTACTACAAATCCTTGGAACGTGGTAACTCATAAAGTTCCTTATGATCAACGCGTCTCTTGGGATTATGATGAAACAATTACCTATGGTGGTATTTTTGGACAAGTTGAATACACCATTGAAAAAATCTCAGCATATATGCAAGGTTCTTTTTCCAGACAGCAACACGTACGTATTGATAGATACCAATACCGTAAAGACTTCCAAGAATCAAATCCTATAACCAATAATGGTTTTAATATCAAAGGAGGAGTTAATTACAAAATCAACACTCACCATAATGTATTTGTAAATGCAGGATATTATTCACGTCAGCCATATCACCGCAATCTTTTCTTGAATTATACAAATGAACATAACCCACTTGCTAAGAATGAAAGAATCTTAGGAATTGAACTGGGTTACCAGTATTCAAGCCCAATATTTAATGCAAATCTAAATCTTTATCGTACATCGTGGAAAGATAGAGTAACAGCATCTTCTTCAACAGATCCTGCAACTGGGCTGCTTACTTATACTTCTAATTCAGGTGTTGGTCAGTTACATAAAGGGGTTGAACTTGATTTTAAAGCTAAGCCTATTAAAGAATTAGATGTAAGAGGTTTTGTCTCTTATGGGCACTGGATTTATGATGAAAATGCCTTAAAAAGAACTTATGATAATAATCTTACTCTTATAACAGAAGTAAAGGAAGATGTAGATGGAGCTAAAGTTGGTGATGCACCTCAGTTCCAGTTAGGGTTAGGCGTTGATATCAAGCCTGTAGATCGTTTTAAAGTAGATATAGATTGGAAATATAATGATAAACTTTATGCACGAGTAGTAGTTAAAGATAATATCCAATTACCTTCTTACCAACTTTTTGATGCAGGGGTATCGTATAAACTTCCTCTAAAAGATAAGATGTATATGAATTTCCGATTGAATGTTAATAATGTACTTGATTATATCTATCTCTCAGAGATCGCACCTAATAGAGGTAATATCCAGCATATTGACGCTAATACAAAGGAAACCTATAAAGGGATTGATGTACGAAATTTAGCTTACTTTGGGGAAGGCCGTACTTGGAGTTTTAACGTAGCTTTCAATTTTTAAGATTGCACCATTAGCTTATTATAAATTATTATTGTATAATTGGAGTGAGTTTATTGAGCCCACTCCAATTTTATTTTCTAATGTAAGTAACTTTAACTTTTCTTTAAAACTTATTTTAAGAAGATTATTCTACCTTTGCAACTTGAAAACTTAAGAATAACTACCGATGTTAGTAAGAAAAAACTTTAAGTCAGTTTACGAAATCTTTGAGCATTATATGCATTTAGTTGATGTTGAAAGCATTGACTTTGTGTTTGACCTCGTAAACTACTTCCGTCATAAAAATAAACACACTAAAGAACCGATACAACTTGAAGAACTTTTGGCTCAACTGCGCAACGAGCCTGAGCGTATTGAGTTTTTAAAAGCACATTTGAACGTAGTGTTTGCAGATAAAAAGAAGATGATTCTCCTCACCGATGCAGGGCTGCTTAACAGTGTATCCTTCTTTAAAGAATTGCGCAGACGTATAGGGCATCAACTCATCCCCGACCAGCCCTCTACCGATAGCATTCAGTATGTACTCAATCAAGTATTTTACAAGCCTTCAGACGCTAAGTGGGTTCTTGCCATTCCTAAGGAACAATGGACTGAACTCTTCTCGTTGCTGGATGTGGTCACGTTTTATGATGACCTCACAGGACGTACTTCTAAGCAAATCCTCGCTGCAATAATGATTCTCTCGCAGCGTATGGGGGGCTATGCCTTACAGACCGATGTCCACCGTATGGTGCCTGAGTACAACACCCTCGACAGCCCTTTTATCGCTTTGGACGATGAGCTCAATCACCTTTCACGAATGCTTAAAGAAGATGAAAAGCCCTATTTGCTCATCTCCGAACACGAACTCGACTACAAGCAGCTCAATATCTTAGCAGCACAATGTGAGGACTTTGTCGATAGGGCAGTGGCTAATTCTTCTAAATACGGGGTAACTTTTAGCGTAAACCAGACCCTATTGCTCATACGCCAGCAGGTGAAGCGCATCCGTAGACTTTACAACTACTTATTCATTGAAAAAGAAGAGGATAAGATAGAAAAGGCTATCGATTTCAGCTTAGATTTAGTCAAGACGAACTCCAAGAAGAACAATGTCAAGAAGCTCATCGACGACAGCATCTACAACGTTACCTACGAGATCACCAATTACACAGGTAAGACGGGCGAGCACTACATTACCACTTCGACAGGCGAGTACTTCAAGATGCTAAATACAGCCCTCTGGGGGGGGGTGATTGTTGCCTTTATGTGCTTAGTGAAGATGAAGTTCCACGAGGTTAATGCTAGACCCTTAGGGCACGCTTTCCTTTACAGTCTCAACTATGCGGCGGGCTTTGTACTGATCTACCTTACGGGTTCTACGCTGGCAACCAAGCAGCCCGCAATGACAGCCTCTACCATTGCTAAAACCTTAGAGAATATCAACGTACACAATAAGAAAGAAAAAAGCAGGCAATATGATGCCTTTGCCACACTCTTTACACGGCTCTTTCGCTCACAGTTTATTGCCTTTATAGGCAATGTCTTTGGGGCATTCCCTGTAGCTTTGGGCTTGGTGATGGGGATTAGCTATTTGGTAGGGGAAAACATCTCAGCACACAGTAGCAACGCTATGCTCCAAGACCTGAATATATGGCACACCCCTGTGTTTGCACACGCTTGCTTGGCTGGGGTATTTCTCTTCCTCTCTGGGATTATTGCGGGTAATGTAGCCAGCGTCAATAATTTCAATAACTTTTATTATCGCCTCTCCGAACACCCTTTTCTCAAAGCCTTCTTTGGCAAAGAGCGTATGCAGCGCGTAGCGGCGTGGATGCAACAGAAATGGCCAGGAGTAGTTTCCAACGTGTGGTTTGGTATCTTTATGGGGAGTGCGTGGATTGTGGGAGAACTCACTGGGCTGAATATCGATATACGCCACATCACTTTTGCCAGCGGTAACTTTGCCTATGGGCTTTACGGAGCCCACTTTATGGTAAGTATGGAGAACATCGTTTGGTGCATTCTGGGGATTGGCATTATAGGCTTTGGCAACTTCATCGTTAGCTTCACCTTATCGCTCTGGATCGCCCTGCGCTCTCGTGAGGTGCCCTTCTCAGAGATGGGCAATCTGGCACGCTCCGTATGGGAACGATTTAAGCAGCAACCAATGGCTTTCTTCCTGCCTTTCCGCGAGAAGAATACCGAAATTTAGCTTCGTAATCTATACAAGAAAGCCCTGCGACATAACGCCGCAGGGCTTTTATTATGTGCTCTTTCAAGGAAATATAAAGCTCTATTCTTCGTTATTCTCAGCTAAATATGCCTTTCTTACTTTCTTAAACAGCTCTGAGGAGTACACAAAGTCGGTTACTGCCTCGTTATCAGTACGGAATATCGTCTCTTTAGAGCCTTCCCATTCTTTATAACCATTCTTTAAGAACACAATCTTAGCTCCGATTTCCATCACTGAGTTCATATCGTGGGTATTGATCACGGTGGTGATATTAAACTCCTCAGTAATCTCCTGAATGAGGTTATCAATCACGATAGACGTCTTTGGGTCGAGACCTGAGTTAGGCTCATCGCAGAAGAGGTAGTTCGGCTGATTGACAATCGCCCTTGCAATCGCCACACGCTTCTGCATACCCCCCGAAATCTCCGAGGGCAACTTGTTTTCCGCATTCACTAAGTTCACACGACTGAGCACCATATCGGCACGCTCACGTATCTCGTCAGGCGTTTTGGTGGAGAACATTTTTAGGGGGAACATCACGTTCTCGAGCACCGTCATTGAGTCGAACAGCGCACTACCTTGGAATACCATTCCCATCTTCTGACGGAGGGCAACGCGCTCCTTGCGCTTCATACTGCTGTACTTTACCCCATCGTAGACGATCTCGCCGCTATCGGGGGTGAATAGCCCCAACAGCGATTTGAGGAACACCGTCTTCCCTGAGCCACTTTGCCCGATGATAAGGTTCGTTTTGCCCTTCTCAAAGACGGTGGAGATGCCCTTGAGCACCTCTACACCATCAAATGATTTATGAATATCTTCTACTTGTATCATATAGTCGCTGAGGAAGTTACCGCCTCTTTGTTAATCTTCTTTACCAAGCCTTGCAGCACTTTCCCAGGTCCCACTTCGATGAACTCTGTAGCCCCATCGGCAATCATCTGCTGCACGCTTTGCGTCCACTTCACAGGGGCAGTGAGCTGCTTGATAAGGTTCTCGCGTATCAACCCCTCATCGCTTACTGCTGTGGTGGTTACGTTCTGGTACACAGGACACAAGGGCTTTTTAAAGCGTGTAGCCTCAATGGCTTTGGCAAGCTCCTCTTCCGCAGGCTTCATCAATGCCGAGTGGAAAGCCCCACTCACGGGCAACACCAGTGCGCGTTTGGCACCCGCTTCCTTCATCAACTCGCAAGCGCGCTCTACGGCACTCACCTCCCCAGAAATCACCAACTGACCTGGGCAGTTGTAGTTGGCAGGCGTAACCAAGCCTTCCACCTTAGCGCAGAGGTCTTCCACCGTTTTATCTTCCAAACCGAGTACAGCAGCCATTGTCCCCGCTTGGGCTTCGCAGGCTTTCTGCATCGCTCCCGCACGCTTAGCGACGAGTTGCAGTCCGTCCTCAAAGCTGAGTGCCCCGTTGGCTACCAATGCCGAGAACTCACCCAGCGAGTGTCCTGCTACCATCTGAGGGGTAAAGCCTTTGCCAAGCACTTTGCTGAGGATTACCGAGTGCAGGAATATCGCGGGCTGCGTTACGCGGGTCTGCTTCAGGTCTTCATCCGTGCCACTGAACATCACATCGGTGATGGAGAACCCGAGGATTGCGTTAGCCTCCTCAAAGAGTGCGCGCCCCTCTGCGGACTGCTCGTACAAGTCCAACCCCATACCTACAAATTGGGCACCTTGCCCTGGAAATATATATGCTTTCATCTGTTATAATTTAAAGGCACAAAGATACAGCTATTTTCTGAACCTGCCAAATTTTTAAGCGATAAATATACCTACAAAACTTATTGTCAAAAAGTTACATACTTTCTTCCTACCTTATACCAACTGTTTTTCTACTTTCCACTTAAAAAGAAAATTTTTCTAACGGCATCACTACGGAAGATGTACGGTATCAGTACGGTACCAGTACGGATGGAGACAAATGCTTTTTAGGCAAGTCTAAAAATGGTTAAAACGACTATATATGGTAAAAACAACTGCTATATATGTTTTTTTAAAAAATATGTATAAAACAAAAAGCCCTCTCATCAACTGAAAGGGCTTTCTAAAAGAAGGAATGATTCTGTTCTTATAACTTATAACCTAAACTGAGCTTAAAAACAACACTATTAGAAATAATAAGATTCTTCTGTATAAGAATTAACTTTGACGTATTATTTGACAGCTATCCTAATGGCTAGAATAAACTTTTATTGAGAAAGAGAGTTTGTTTTATTGATTTTTTACTATCTTTGTACTATATTAAATATAGTTACTAAAATAATAATATGTTAGAAAATAATGAATTAGATGATTTCTATGATGAGGAAGAAATCAATGAAGAAGATAATTGGGGTGGGTATATTATAGATGATCCGTTTGAAACTGCTTACTTTGGACCTAAGCTTTCAGAATGGTATAATCGTGATATTGTTACTTTGGATATGCAAACAAACCCTTACCTGAGGGAGGTGGAAAAAATTGGAGCTAATGTCTTTGCAGGAATTAAAAGTTTAGAGACAATTATTCTACCAAAGAAGTTAAAATGTATTGGTAGTCACGCTTTTTATGGAACAAGTATCAAAGTGCTTATTCTCCCTGAAATGTTCGAAGCTATTGAAGATGAAGCTTTTGTTGGTATGAAATGCTTGGAGTCAGTTGTCTTTCCAGAAGAGCTTAAATGTATTAGTAGGGCAGCTTTTAAAGGGGTTAGAACCTTAAAATTAGTTGCTTTTCCAAAGTATTTAGATATGATTGATGAAGATGCTTTTGCTAATACAGGGCTTACCTCAATCAATCTATCTTCAAAAAGCTGTACAGAAATTAAAGAATACGCATTCTTAGGTTCTAAGTTATCATCTCTTACTATTTCCTCTGATATTTTTGGAGATTCTGGATTTAGGGGGTTAGATACATTAAAAAAGTTGGAAATTCAACAGGGAGTTGAGTTCCTTGGAGACTGGACTTTTAGCGAGACAGGTGTTACCGAAGTTATTATACCCAGTAGTATGAAGCGCATTGATGAAGGTTTATTTTATGGTGCAGAGTTACGTACAATCTTACTTCCCGATAGTATTACTGTGATTGATAATCACGCATTTGAAAGGACAAAACTCAATGATATTCGCATTCCAGATAGTGTTATATCTATTGGAGAATCTGCTTTTGATGACTGTAAAAGACTTACTATCGCAATGATTTCTAAGTCTACTCAATACATAGGAGATAATGCTTTTAGGAATTGTAAGAATTTATCACGTTTGTTAGTAAGAAGTCTTATCCCTCCTGTATTACAAATGTCCTATAACGATAGAGGAAAAATACATTGTTTTGATATTGAGGTTGCTCCAGGGGTGTATAAGCTCAATGAGAAGTTAGAAATATGTGTACCTATGGAGAGTGTAGAATTATATAAAACAGCGGAAGGATGGAAAGAGTATGCTAATAATATCATTGGTGTTAGTGATATTCGTTTAAACCTTGCACATCCACCACTTTTTAGGTAGATTAAAGTATTAGTTACTAAAAAATAAGTGCCCAATACTTTAACCTATTGTTTGGAAAGTATTTTATTTGGCTACCACACTACCGCTTCCTTCCCTACGCTTTTGAGGTAGGCGTTTGCCTTACTAAAATGCTTGTTGCCAAACCAATACCCACGATTAGCACTCAGTGGTGAAGGGTGCCCTGTGGTGAGGATACAGTGCTTACTGCTATCAATGAGCTTGGCTTTGTTCTTGGCATAGCCGCCCCACAGCATAAAGACCACGTGTTCTCCTTGGGTGGATACAGCCTTAATCACCGCATCAGTAAACCGCTCCCAGCCTTTACCCTGATGGCTGCCTGCCTCACCTGCACGCACCGTAAGGGTCGCATTGAGCAAGAGCACCCCCTGCGCTGCCCAACGCTCTAAGTTGCCACTGATAGGGTAGGGGGTGCCCAAATCTTGCTCTATCTCTCTAAAAATATTGATAAGTGAGGGCGGGTGCGCAATGCCGTCCTTCACCGAAAAACACAGCCCGTTGGCTTGCCCCTGCCCGTGATAAGGGTCTTGCCCAATGATGACCACCTTCACCTCCGAAAACTTACAATGGTCAAATGCCGCAAAGATTTCCCTACCCTTGGGGTAACATTGGTGCGCAGCGTACTCTGCTCGCACAAAGTCCGTCAATTCTTTAAAATAAGGCTGCTCAAACTCACTCCCGAGCACCGCAAGCCAACTCTCATCTATCTTTACATTCATAAAATTGTATATTTATAATTTGATAGTAGTGTCTTCTTTAAGTCTGTTAAGCAATACATTATCCTCTGTGATATCTTCATAAAAAATAAGGTCAGACACAAACCCCTCTTCTTTACCATAAGCACGTTCCAGTATTGAGCTATTACGTTCTGTGAGTGCATCCTCCTCTTCCTCTGAAAGTTGAGAGGGGCCAATAGCTCCTAATAGTTCATTGATAAGTCCTAATGCCTTTTCATCTGTAAGTGTAGCCATAATTTAGATAAATTAAATTGAGGTCGCAAAGATAGTGCTTTTTTTTAAGAAAAAAGGAATTAGAAAATAGAAAACAAGCAGCGAGTAGTCAGCACTTATCCGTACTCACTACTCGCTGCTCACTGCTTTCTGATCCCTGCTCTCTGATCCCTAATTCCTACCAAGTATAATTCAGTCCACCGACAAAGTTCCTGCCTACCCCAGGGATAAAGACAGTCTTGTCATCAGTGGTAGCACCGCGGAATTGTGCTGGTGGTGGCGTCATACGGTCTTGCACCAGATAGCTCGATGCATAGACGGTATCCGCCAAGTTATTGCCTTGCACAAAGAAAGTCCAACGGCCTTTTTTAAAGCCCACCTTAGCCCCAAGAAGCGTATATCCCTCTTGGTAGTAGGTGTTCGCGTGGTCTATCGGCGTCTTCTCGGGCAGGCTCTCCGCATTTACCTCCGCAAAGAAGCCCACAGGGTGGCGATAGTCGAGCGCACCATACACATAGTGCTTAGGGATACCCGCAATCTGGTTGCCCTTATAATCACCGCCGTCGAAGAAGAAATCACTATAACTGTAATTCACAAAGGCGGTAAATGCCCCAAAATTCCCCTTCAAGAAAGTGCTCTGCACGCCCACCTCAGCCCCGCGGTGCACTGTGCCATAAGGGGTGTTTACGGTAATCCCATTGATACTCATAAAGCGGTCGGAGATGGTGAATATCTCATCAGTAACCCAAGAGTAATAAGCACTTACGTTCCACATAAGGGCGCCTCCTAAGTTGCCTTTGGTGCCGAGCTCAGCAGTTTGGGCTTTTTGGGCTTTGAGCTCGAAGGCACTGATCTGGCTTGGACTTGAGCTTGGATTGGAACTACCTGGTAGGACGAACCGTAGATTGGGTGCGGTACCTGTTTGCACTGCGCCACCATTCACGCGGATAATCTCCAAGAACGTAGGCGGCTCATAGCTCAGGCTGTAATTGCCGTATACTTATGCCTTATCACTGAATTTATAGATAAGTCCCCCCTTTGGGTTTACTGCATTGTAGCTGTAATCAGCATCGATTTTGTTGCCTGCAGCCTGACGTAATACGCGCTCCATACGCACATTAGGGTTAGGCACGATAAATAGCACAGGTCGCGTAGGTGCATCGTAGAGGTCGGCAACCTTACGCGTATCGTAACTGCCTTGCACGGCTATGTTTACCAATAGTTTATCCGTAATCTTGTATACATCAGAGATATACGCCACAGCGTGCTCAGCAGTGAGGTCTTGCTTAGCAAAGAGGTCGGACACATAGCCGCGGTAGTTCACACGGCGCAATTGGTGCATCTTGCCTTGTGAGAGATGTACCCCAATGGAGAGGTCGTTCTTAGCGGTGGTGTAATCATAATTGAGTTTTACACCATAATCGTTGTTGTAATCGTGGCGCACACTACTGTTGATAGGATACATAAAGGTATCGTCTGCATATTGATAGTAGAGCGTAGCCGTCAGCAAGTTGTGTGCATTGATCTGGTAGGCACTCTTGCTACCGAAGCGAGCTATATGGCTATTGCGATGCGGACGGTCGCGCACTACATTAGGTCCCAAGGCATAATTATCCTTCAAGCCACCTAACTGCGGTGGACGTGGTCCTGCATTGATTTGCTTACGATCGGCATTCATCTGATTACGCGAAAGCGGCCCTGGTATGTCGAAGTACAAATCGGTGAACGAAGCATAGAGGCGGCTCTCAAACTTATCGCTGAACTTCCTGCCGATATTCAGCAGGGCGTTGAAGCGGTTGGAGGAGTTGTATTGTCTATAGCCGTTGCTCTTGCTGTATGAAGTGGATACAAAGAGATCGTTCTTACCAGCAGCAAAACCTGAGGAGATACTACTATTAAAGTAATCAAAACTGCCTGCTTCCATCTTCACACTCAGCGGCGAGGCGTTGTAGCCATTCTTGGTGACGAAGTTCATTGCCCCACCGAGGGTTGCCCCTCCGTGCTCTAAGGCATTAGCCCCTTTGTACACCTCTACAAGATTGGAGGCTTGAGGCTCAAGCACCCCAATAATATACGATCCGTCGGCAAAGTTAATAGGAATACCATCTTGGGCAAGGGCAACACCACGCGATTGGGGGTTGCTCTGTATGCCCGAGCCGCGGATATTAAGCCGGGGCTGGTCGTTACCCCCAAAGAACTCTTGAATAATCACCCCCGGTTGGCGCACTAAGGCATCTTTGAGGGTCTGCGAACACTTCTCGCCCAGCTCTTTAAGGTTAGCCACCGTAGTGCCCCCAGATATCTTGTCGAGCTTCTTGCGCGAAAGAGCCTCGGAGTTGGCTATTAGGCTCGGATTATCGGAGACAACCACCTCCTCAAGGGCGATGGCTTCTTTGGTCAGCACCACTTCCACATAAGTAGTGCGGTTTTCGTTGTGCTGCAAGCGTACTGGAACCGTTTGGGGTTCGTAGCCTTCCCGTACGATTTCGAGCACCACCTCAGGGTTATTGCCTGCAAACGATAATGTATAACTGCCCTCAGCATCGGTTTGTACTCCTGCGGCGGAGTTGCCTTGCAGGCGTACGGTGGCACCGCTCACTACTTAGCGTGTTTCATCGAGCACACGCCCTTTGATGCGCTGCTGCTGGGCATAAGTAGCCCCCGTAAGCAGCAACGCCACAGCTATCCATAGATAAGATTTAAGCATAAATATAAAGTTTTTAATTTAGAATGGGGCAAAATAACGAATAAAAAACGAGACTACCAAAATAAAAAGGCTGTTTTATCTTATACTATTTAGAATAATTATGTAATATACAGTTTATCAATGTATTTTAATACTTAATTATTATTAGAAGGAGGTATTATTTAGCTGGCTGAACCCAATGTTCTAATAGTTGTATTGTATACAGAAAAATATTGATAAGATAGAGGTTGTAGAAGCATTTTTTTGATAAATAAAAGTAGTAATATGTTTGGCAGTATCGTTAAATTGTCGTAACTTTGCAAAATTAAATGTATATCTATGAGTGCTATTGTAGCAATTGTGGGTCGGCCTAATGTAGGAAAATCGACCTTTTTTAACCGATTGGTGAAACGCCGAGAGGCAATAGTAGACGCCGTGAGCGGTGTAACGCGCGACCGCCACTATGGGAAGACAGATTGGAATGGGGTAGCGTTCTCGGTGATCGACACGGGCGGCTATGTCGTAGGCAGTGATGATGCCTTTGAAAAGGAGATCGATAAGCAGGTAAACCTCGCTATTGAGGAGGCGGACGCTATCATCTTTATGGTCAATGTTGAGGACGGTATCACTGGTATGGATGAGACGGTTGCCGACCTCTTGCGCCGTAGCCATAAGCCTATATTATTAGCTGTAAACAAGGTAGATAGCCACAACCGCCGCGATGATGCGAGTGAGTTCTACGCATTGGGCTTTGAGCACTTGTTTTGCCTATCGAGTATTAACGGGAGTGGCACGGGGGAGCTGCTCGATGAGTTGGTAAAACAGCTGCCTGAGCGGGAGAGGAAAGAGGAGAGCGAGCTGCCGCGCTTTGCGGTGGTGGGGCGACCTAATGCAGGAAAATCGTCCTTTATCAATGCACTTATTGGTGAAGACCGATATATTGTTACCGATATTGCAGGCACCACACGCGATGCGATAGATACGCGATACAATCGCTTCGGGTTCGACTTTAACTTGGTGGACACGGCAGGCATACGCCGCAAAGCTAAGGTGAAGGAAGACTTAGAGTTTTACTCAGTGATGCGATCGATACGCGCCATTGAGCACTCTGATGTATGTATATTGATGATTGATGCTACACGCGGCTTTGAGAGTCAGGACAGTAATATATTTTGGTTGGCACAGCGCAACCGCAAAGGGATAGTGATTTTGGTTAATAAATGGGACTTAGTAGAGAAGGACAACAAGACGCTAAAGCAGTTCGAGGCGGCGATCCGCAAGGAGATAGAGCCCTTCACCGATGTGCCGATTATCTTTATCTCAGCCCTCGAGAAGCAGCGTATCTATAAGGCGATAGAGACGGCTGTGGAGGTATATCAGAACCGTACTAAGCGCATCCCAACGCGCAAGCTCAATGAGACAATGTTGCCCATCATAGAGAACACGCCACCGCCTGCTATCAAAGGGAAATATATCAAGATAAAGTATTGTACACAGCTACCAACGCCTATGCCACAGTTTGTCTTCTTTGCCAACCTGCCGCAGTACGTCAAAGAACCTTATCGCCGCTTTGTGGAGAATAAGTTGCGGGAGTATTTTGACTTTAAAGGCGTACCAATAGATGTGTATTTCAGGCAGAAGTGATTTTTATTAGGAAAGTAGAAAAAGAGAAAGTAGAATGAAAAAGAGAATTGCAGTGATAATGGGTGGGTACTCTGCAGAGGCAGCAGTATCCCTCAAAAGTGGCAAGGTGGTGTGCGAGCACCTCAGCAAAGAGAAATACGAGGTGTATCCTATTCGTATTGATAGGGATAGGTGGGTATATATAGGTAGAGAAGATCAAGAGATTCCTGTGGATAAGAATAATTTCACAGTAGTGATTGATGGGCAGCAGGTGCGCTTTGATGCGGTGTTCAACGCTATTCACGGTACTCCTGGTGAAGACGGCTATTTGCAGGCGTATTTTACCCTTATTGGGCTACCGATGACGGGCTGTGGAATGTATGAGGCAGCACTAACCTTCAACAAGCGCGATATGCTATCGGTGCTCAAACCTTATGGTATACTCTCGGCTCCTGCCTATTATATCAATGCGGGAGACACAATTGACACTAAGGCGATTGTAGAGAGAACAGGCTTACCTTGCTTTGTAAAGGCTAACCGCTCAGGGAGTAGCTTTGGGGTCTATAAGGTATACACCGAGGCAGAATTGCCAGAGGCTATTAGCAAGGCTTTTGAGGTAGACAATGAGGTGCTTATAGAGGGTTTTTTAGATGGCACAGAGGTATCAGTAGGGGTGATTACCTACAAAGGACGGGTAAAAGTACTCCCTATGACGGAGATTGTCTCCCATAATGATTTCTTTGATTATGAGGCAAAGTACGAAGGCAAGTCGGATGAGATTACCCCCGCACGGCTTTCCCCTGAGATGACTGCCAAAGTGGAGGCATTAGCAGCTAAGGTGTACCAGCTTTTAGGTATGAAAGGCTTTAGCCGCAGTGAGTTTATTATCGTGGGCGATACGCCTTATCTCCTCGAGATGAATACCTCACCAGGACTCTCAGAGGCGAGCTTATTGCCACAACAAGCTGCTGTGGCTGGCATATCCCTCTCTGAACTATTTGACAACGAGTTAGCAAGTATAGTAGCGTGAAAAGAGCATTATTTCCAGGGTCGTTTGACCCCATTACCTTAGGGCATTACGATATTATCCAGCGCGCCTTAGATCTCTTTGACGAGATTGTGGTGGCTATTGGGGTAAATAACGAGAAGAACAGTATGTTTACTGCTGAAAAGCGCAAGGAGTTTATCGAGAAAGCCTTTGAAAAAGAGCCCAAAGTGCGCGTAACAACCTATAGTGGACTTACCGTAGATTATTGCAAAGAGATAGACGCTCAGTTTATCCTCAGAGGTTTGCGCAATCCCGCAGACTTTGAATTTGAGAAGGCGATTGCGCATACCAACCGCAAGCTATCGGGCATAGAGACCGTGTTTTTGCTTACCGCCTCGCGTACCTCGTTTATCTCATCATCCATAGTGCGCGATGTTATCCGCAACGGGGGGGACTATACCGTATTGGTCCCCGATAGTGTCAGAATAGAATAAAAACTCTTAATAAATTAAATAATTATGTGTGGAATAGTAGGTTATTTGGGTAGCAGAGCTGCCTATCCCGTAGTGATTGACGGGTTAAAGCGTTTAGAATACCGCGGCTATGATAGTGCAGGGTTTGTACTGAACTCTGATGGCTTTTTTGCAGTGAAAACCAAAGGGAAAGTCTCTGATTTGGTAGCCAAAGCAGGTGAGGCAGTGCCAGAATATTCCTGTGGTATGGGGCACACACGTTGGGCAACACACGGAGTACCTAATGATGTGAACTCGCATCCACATTTATCCAATTCGGGTAAACTGGCTATAGTGCATAATGGTATCATTGAGAACTATGAGAGCATTAAGCAGAACTTACTCAAAGAAGGCTTTACCTTTACTTCCGATACTGATACAGAGGTGCTCATTAACTTTATTGAATACATACAAACCCGAGAGCAGGTAGACTTAGAGACAGCAGTACGCTATGCCCTCAACGATGTGGTAGGAGCTTTTGCCATCGTGGTGATGAGCAGTGATGACCCTAAAGAGATCGTAGTGGCACGCTTGGGAAGTCCGCTGGTTATCGGAATAGGTGAGGGCGAGTTCTTTGTGGCATCTGATGCCTCTCCATTTATTGAGTATACCCAGAACGCTATCTACTTAGAAGATGGCGAGATGGCAACTATCCACTTGGAAAAACCACTAAAGGTCATTAATATTAAGAGTAATGAAGAAGTAAGTCCGTTTATACAACAACTCAAGCTCAACTTAGAGGCCATAGAGAAAGGCGGTTACGACCATTTTATGCTCAAAGAAATCCACGAACAACCCAAAGCCCTCCGCGATACGATGCGCGGTCGCCTACTGGAAGATCATACGACTAAACTCTCTGGCGTGGATAAACATTTGGAGGCATTCCTTAATGCAAAACGGATTATTATTGTGGCTTGTGGTACCTCGTGGCACGCAGGTTTGGTAGGCGAATATCTCTTAGAGGAATACGCCCGTATTCCTGTGGAAGTAGAATATGCTTCGGAGTTCCGCTACCGCAATCCAATTATCCATAAAGACGATATTGTTATAGCCATCTCACAATCGGGAGAGACTGCTGATACGCTTGCTGCGCTGAAACTCGCTAAAGAGCAAGGAGCTTTCATCTATGGAATATGCAATGTAGTAGGCTCCTCTATTGCTCGTATTACTGATTCAGGTACCTATACCCACGCAGGACCTGAGATAGGCGTAGCCTCTACTAAAGCCTTCACTACCCAACTCACCGTGCTTACTCTTATTGCTTTACACTTAGGACATAAGAAAGGAACCATTAGTGAGGCACAATATAGTCAGTTATGCGATGACTTAGCACGTACACCTCAACTGATAGAACAAACGCTGGAGCGCGTGCAGGATAAGGTGATTGAGATTGCAGAGACCTATAAGGATGCCCGCAATTGTCTCTATTTGGGGCGTGGCTTTAACTTCCCAACAGCTTTAGAAGGAGCATTGAAACTCAAAGAAATATCCTACATACACGCTGAGGGTTATCCCGCAGCAGAGATGAAGCACGGACCTATCGCCCTGATTGATGAGCAGATGCCTGTGGTTTTTATTGCACCGAAGATGACACACTACGATAAGGTAGTTTCCAACGCACAGGAAATCAAAGCGCGTAAAGGCAATATCATTGCAGTAGTAACTGAGGGAGATACCCAGATAGCTGCCCTTGCCACTCACGTGATTGAGATACCTGAGATAAGCGAGGCACTCACTCCGATATTGGCTTCGGTACCACTACAATTGTTGTCTTATTATATTGCAATTAAGCGCGGGTGCAATGTAGACCAACCACGTAACTTAGCAAAATCGGTAACGGTAGAATAGGTAAATAATTATGATTATTTTTTGCTGTTATAAAAAATCACTACCTTTGTCGCGTTTTTAGTAACTATAAGATGCAAATAGAAGTATTAAAATCTAAGATTCACCGAGTTAGGGTTACAGGAGCTGATTTAGATTATGTAGGTAGCATCACTATTGATGAGGATTTACTTGACGCAGCTAATATGATTGAGGGTGAAAAAGTTTCAATTGTAAATGTAAACAATGGAGAGCGTTTTGAAACTTATATCATTAAGGGGAAAAGAGCCTCAGGATCTATTGTGCTTAATGGACCTGCTGCTCGTAAAGTACAGCGAGGAGATATTGTAATTATTATATCCTATGCCTCTATGGACTTTGAAGAAGCAAAAATCTTTAAACCGTGGATTATTTTCCCTAATGAAGAAACCAATAGGATTGAATAATGAAACTCCTAAAAATTATATTCCCTATCTTATTAGGGATATTTTTTTGTTGGTACGCATACCAACAGTTTACAGCATCTCAACTTTCTGATATAAAAGAAACTTTTTTAAAAGCTAATTATTTTTATATAGCTTTGGCAGTACTCTTAGGCTTCCTAAGTGATTTATCAAGAGCTGTACGTTGGGATTTACTTCTTAGACCATTGGGTTATAAAACAAAAACACTTCATAGGGTGATGGCTGTTTTTATAGGCTATTTGGTAAATGTTACTATTCCTCGTTCAGGAGAGCTTTCTCGTGCTTTGTTGATAAGCAATTATGATGCTGTTCCTTTTGAGAAATCATTAGGGACAATTATTTCAGAACGTGTAATTGACTTACTACTTCTATTCATTTCTACTTTATTAGCCTTTATTTTTCAGTTCGATGTGATTAGTGAGTTCTTACTCTCAAAAATACCTTTTCAGAAACTTTTAATTTTAGGTATTGTATCCGTTATTGTAGTTGTAGTATTCTTTTACTTGATATATACTTCTACAAATAGGTTCTTTTTAAAGATAAAAGTTTTTTTGAGTGGTATTAAAGATGGTGTACTTTCTATACTTAAACTCAAGCGAAAAGGTCTATTTTTACTTCATACCCTTTTTATATGGGGAATGTATTTTCTAATGTTTTATATACCTTTTTTTGCATTACCAGAAACTTCAAATGTAGGTATTCCTAATATACTTACAGCCTTTGTAGTAGGAAGTTTTGCCGTTGCCTTTACTAATGGAGGGTTTGGTTCTTATCCTTTCTTTATTGCAGAAGTATTAGCACTTTTTGGTATTTCGACAGTGGTAGGGACTGCTTTTGGATGGATTGTATGGACGTCACAATTTGTGATGACACTTCTTTTAGGAGGGATTTCTTTTCTACTGATTCCGTTGTTGAAAAAGAAAATAACTTAGATTATATTGGTAAGAAGTAATCATAATTAGAAAGCCTTGGCAGTTAATTAACTACCAAGGCTTTTTGTTATGACTTTAGAAAACTTAATTCGTGCCTACGACAAGATTCGAACTTGCACGCCCTTACGAGCACCACCCCCTCAAGATGGCGAGTCTACCAATTTCTCCACGTAGGCATTTTAGTGACCTGGCTGGGGCTCGAACCCAGGACCCCAACATTAAAAGTGTTGTGCTCTACCAACTGAGCTACCAAGTCCCTAAAAAATAAAAAACAAATTGAATAACCTTTGTGACCCGACAGGGGATCGAACCCTGGACCCCAACATTAAGAGTGTCGTGCTCTACCAGCTGAGCTATCGAGTCAAACCATAAAAACAAATTGTATAACCCGTGACCCAGCAGGGGATCGAACCCTGGACCCCAACATTAAGAGTGTCGTGCTCTACCAGCTGAGCTACTGAGTCAAAAAACATATAAAAACAAATTGTACAATGGTGACCTGGCTGGGGCTCGAACCCAGGACCCCAACATTAAAAGTGTTGTGCTCTACCGGCTGAGCTACCAAGTCGCAATGTCATTCCTTCAATGCGGGTGCAAATTTATAACAATTTTTTTACATAGCAAGAAATAAATCATTATTTTTGCACTTTATTTTTAAATTATTTTTTAAACCACTATTATACAATATTTTAACAATGAAGATAATTTTAATAGGTTATATGGGAAGTGGAAAAACGACTCTTGGAAAAGCCCTTTCACTTAAGAAAAACGTTCCTTTTATCGACTTAGATCAGTATATAGAGATGAAAGAAGGTGCCTCAGTAAGACGTATTTTTAAGGATAGAGGTGAGATCTATTTCCGTAAGATAGAGTCGTACTACCTGAGTGAACTCTTAGCTTCTCAAGAGGATTTTGTACTTGCTGTAGGGGGAGGCACCCCTTGTTTTGGGAATAATATGCAACTTATCACAGATAGTACTGAAATGGTTGTCTACCTGAAATATCAACCTAAGTCGTTAGCTGAGCGTCTGCTGCAAGAGAAACATCTTCGTCCATTGATAGCAGATATAGTAGATACAGATTTAGAGGACTTTATCCGTAAGCACCTATTTGATAGGAATCCCTTTTATATGCAGGCTAAGTATCACATTCCTATGGATGGGCTTACTGATGTAGAAGGACTGAAAGCTATTGAAAGGGTAATAGATGCCCCAAAAAGCTCTTCTATATGATTTTTAGAACGCTCTCTTTTGTCCAACCTATTTTGCCATTGGCTAATTTGACTTTTAGCCAATCATTCTGCTGTTCAATAATTTCTACTTTTGTGCCTTCGTGTAAGGAAGCTACCTCTGTGCTATAGGCATTAGGTTCAGCAAAAAGACGTACAGTTTTATCAAATAGAATTGCAAATTTCTCATTCTCAACTCTATTCTTATGAGTATTTGCTATAAAGTAAGTTCCTGCGGTAAAGATAACTGTAAAGAGCATTAGCGTAAAAAACAGTCTTTTCAAAGTTGTTTTTTCAATGAAATAATACAGTAGAAAGCTAAACACAAATAGCCAAACCCCAATAATGGAGTAGGTTGCCCATACATTTAGTGAGAACAAGGAGATAATCCTATTTGATAGTTTCCTTAGCCACGTCTGAGGTAGGGGGGTGATTGCATCTACCCTCATTTGGTTGGCAAAAACTAAGTTGGTCCTTGCTTCTTTATTTTCAGGGTTAAGTTTTAGAGCTTTCTCATAATAATAAATACTTTCGGGCACGTGATTGAGCTTATAATAGGCATTTGCCATATTATAATACAACGAGGAAGATTCATATCCTGATTTCAAGATAGCTTGATAACCATAGATCGCCTGTTGGTAATCTCCTTTGCCGTAGTTTTCTATTGATTTTGAGAATAATGCTTCATTGCTCTCAGCTTGTGAAAACCCCAAGAACGGCAGTAAAACTATAAGTATTATATATAATATTCGTCTCATTTTTTTATTTCTTTACTTGTTTGTCTAAGTCTGAAATAACACGAATAGCCTCTTGAAAATCTTTGGTTAGAGAAGCCTCTGTGTGCTGCTGTGAGTAGCGATGTATTTCACAATTGCTCAGCAACTGGATAAAGCTATTTACTGTTGAAGCCTCAGCGTGTTTCTCGAGCAGTAAGTCGGTTATCTTTTCTTTGCTCATCTCAGAAGTTTCAATCTTTAATTTTGCTTTTAGATAATTGTGTAAAGCACGTTCTAACGCTTCGTAGAAAGTACTCTTATCATTTAGTTTCTGTTTGGCTTCACTTAGATATTTCTTTGCTAAGCGGTTTGCCAAGCGTGCTTTGGTACCTTGGATATCTCCTTCTCGTTTCTGTTTTACGTACCAAAGTAATAGAACTATTGGGATGATGCACAGAGGCAACAATAAGCAAAGATAATAAGGTACAGAGCCGAAGAACAAGGTTTTGTTTTTGGGTTGCAGGTTAGCATAGCTTTGCACTCCTTTGAATTGTTTTTCGGATAAGTTGCCTTGTTCGTTATCCATCCGTTTGTTCTCCGAAATAGGTCCATCGGTTACATCTATCCAGATATCGTCTGTTTTGAGGGTTACGTATTTTCCTGTGTTAGGGTTAAAGTAGGAGAAGGATAATCCTGAGATAGGGTATTTTCCCTTGTACTGAGGCACTATGGTGTAAGCCTGCTCTACACGTCCTCGCATTCCTGCCAGTGAGGTGTTGATATCCTCTTTTTGCTCAGGTGAGTATACTTCTAATGATGAGGGGAAGGTTGGTTTAGGCATTTCAAATAGCTTGAGGTTGCCGCTACCTAATACTTGTACTTTAAGTTGTAAACTTTCTCCAGCTTTGAGTGTGTGCTTTGAAGCGTTCACATCAAATGAGAACTCACCCACAGCTCCTGAGAAGTTCTCTGGTTTTCCTTCCTCAGGTAGGTTTCTTACCTCCAAAGTCTTTCCTCCTGAAGTAATACGCCTTCTTACTTGCTCATACATCGGTCTGCCAAAGAAGTCGCGTTGTGAGGTAGGGACGTTTAGTGTAGCCTCTAAAGTGAATGGATCAAGGGTGATATTACCAACTTTCTGAGGGTATAGCACTACTTTTTTCACTACAATACAGCGATATTGCCTTCCTTGGTAAGTACAGTTTTCTATCTTATATTCGGGAAAGTTGATATCTTGACTCCAGAAGTTAGTGTACTTAGGTACATTTACGCCTCGCAATTCACTTAGAGCAACTTCTCCGCCTACGTATAAGCGGTAGGTGACACTTACAGCCTCACTCAGGTATGGATTTGCTTTTGATACTTCGGCTAATAGGAATATATTGTCATTAGCAATATCTCTACTTGTTCGGTCGATAGAAGGGTTGTTTACCGCTGCGGAAACTGTGATTTGTATGGGGTTTGTTTTATAAGTTCGCCCATCAATTTCGATGCTTGCAGGTTGGATGGTGAAATTTCCTTTGGAATTGGGTTGTAAGATATAAATATATGTTTTTGAAAAGCTACTCACTCCATTGATCCACGAGCGCGAAATGGACTGTGAGGGTCCCATAACGACGGTAAATCCCTGAAAATTCGGTGCTACGAAGTTGTCGCCATCTTTGTTCATTGAGAACTCGATTCGCAGGCGTTCGTTGGCACCTAAGTGGTTTTTGCTCACGGTTGCCTTGAACTCTACATTCTGAGCGTACAGGGTGTGAAAGAGAAAAGTTATAAAGAGTACTAATTTGTATTTCATCTTTTTACAACTACTATTTTTAAATCATCTTACTATTATTACTACCAATCTTTTTCAGCTCTTGAGCGTGTGGCTTTTACTTTTTGAGCATTGACTTTTTCTTGCGTTTTGCGCTCTTCGTTATTCATTGCCTCTAAGATACGCTCCATTTGCTGAGGAGAGATGGACGAAGGGCGCGGTCTGCCCTCTCCTTTGCTATTTTCATCTCTTTGCTGAGGGTCTTGGTTTTGATTTTTTTGCTGATCGCCCTTATCCTTGTCTTTATTTTGCTGGTTTTGTTTGTCGTTCTTATCTTGGTTATTATCCTTTTTATCTTTGTTGTCCCTATTATCCTTCTTATCTTGATTTTGCTGATTATTCTGGTTTTGTTGGTTGTTGTTATTATTGTTATTTTGGTTCTGCTGATTCTGTTGGTTATTTTGGTTGTTCTGATTTTGGTTTTGGTTTTGTTGATTGTTCTTGTTGTCTTTTTGGTTGTTTGGTGGTGGAGGATTCTTCTTCAGCATCTCTTTAGCTACAGCTAAGTTATAACGTGTTTCCTCATCATAGGGTTTATTGCGTAAGGCTTCTTTATAAGCATCGACAGCCTTGTCATAGGCTTTTTCCTTCATAAAAGTATTTCCGAGGTTGTGGAACGCTTTGTGTTTTTCCTCAGGGCTTATTCCATTTGCGGTTGCTGCATTCTTCAAGCGTAGGAATGCTTCTCCGTAACTTTTCTGCTGGTAATACATCGTGCCCAAGTTGTACTGTGCTGTGGCATTGTCTTTATTCTCAGCGATGGCATTGCGATAGTCCACCTCAGCTTGAACCTGCTTTTTAGCTTTCAGCGAGTTATTTCCTTCGTAGGTGTACTTCTTCGAGCGTTCTATAGCCTTTTTGAGTTCTTTATTTTCCTTCTCCTGAGCAAAAGTGATAAGGCTTATCAGGGTTGCAATATAAAATATTCTTAATCTCATCTTCGTTTTTGTTTAGTAAGTAACCTTTTTAGTCCTTCTTTTCATTGAATAGGTTGAGTTTCTTTACCCAAGCGGTTTTCTTTTCAAAGATAAACAAGTCTAACACCAATAAGAGGATAGCTCCAGCTAAGAACCACTGAAATTGATCTTTGTAGTCGACAAATTGCTGTGCTTCGAACTCGCTCTTATCAGTGCCAGAGAGTATTTTATCTATCTTTTCGACTACTGCCTTAGTGTTGTCGCCATTGATATAACTGCCACCAGCGTTCTGGGCTATCTGCATCAGCAATTCAGGGTTGAGCTTGGTGATAACTACCTCGCCGTTGCGGTCGCGTTTATAGTTCTGAGTGTCACCACCTCTCCCCAGTGGTATCGGAGCTCCTTTTTCGGTGCCCACACCTATGGTGTAGATGTGCACTCCATTGTTTTGCGCCTCTGAAGCTATCTCGGTGGCGCCCATTTCGTGGTCTTCGCCATCAGAAAGCACAATTAGTAGGCGTGCCGTCTTGCTTTTCTCGTCAAAGAATTGGCTGCCCATACGTATAGCTTCCTGAATGGCTGTTCCTTGTGAGGAAAGCATATCTGTATTCATACTTTGCAAGAACATCTTTGCGGCGGAGTGGTCGGTAGTGAGCGGCAAGAGTGGATAAGCACTGGCAGCGTAAGCCACGATACCAACGCGGTCGCCTTTTAGTGAGTTGATCGTCTCAAATACAATGCGCTTGGCCTTCTCCAATCGGTTGGGGGCTACGTCTTGTGCGAGCATACTCTTCGAAACATCAATGGCGAAGACAATATCCACGCCTTCGCGTTTCACAGTCTCAATTTTGGTGCCCATCTTAGGGTTTGCCAAGGCTACACTGAGCAATAACACTACCAGCGATAGCAATCCCCATTTTACCCAAGGCTTAAACCCAGAGCGGTCGGGCGCCAAGCGTCTGAGCAACTTCTCCGAGGCAAACTGCTTCTGCATTTTTCTTTTGCGTAGTTGCGAAATCACAAAAATAATCAGCAATAAAGCTATTACTGATATGAGCCACAGGTATGTTTTATTGTCGATATGTATCATTGTTTTTTGTTGCTTACTTTTTTCTATACGCAAATATCAGACCAAAGCGGTGCAAAGATACAATTATTTTTCTTATCAGAGGCTTTTTTCTCGAAAAACTTTGATTATGAATGGCTTTCAGTTGTAATATACATACATATAGGTCAAGGCACTACGGCGGTCAAAGTAGGCATCTACGTTGCCCCAATCATACCTGCGCTCCTCGCCTAATTGTGCTGTAAGCCAGTGTTTATAAACTTGCTCGGTGGCGATCTGATGTGCTTCGCTCCATTTCTGCCAAGGGGTGTCGCACTCTTGCATTGTGAAGTGGATCACTTTTAGCCGCTCATCGCAGTAACACACTTCAACGGCAAACTTCTTCTCTTGGTAGAGCACGTCAGAGAAGTAAATCCAGCAGTAGCCTGTGCCAACTTCCCATATTTTATTCTCAGGGAAGGCAGCTCGGAGCTGAGAAAAAGGAGTTTGGAGGCTGATTGTTACTCCATCGATAAGCATAAAATCACCATTGGTAGTGTTTAAAAACATTCGTCGATGGTGTTGAGTAGCTGATCGACTTCCTCGGTGGTGGTCGCCCAAGAGCAGATGAGCCTAATGGCTGTGTGGTCGGGGTCTATTACTGCCCAATGATAGAACTCAAAGCGCTCATCGAGGTGCGAGACTTGTGCGTTGGTGAGTATAGGGAAGAGTTGGTTGGTCGGTGAGTCGGAGAGGAACTTCACACCTTTCTCAATGAGCTTCTGGCGTATGCGGTCGGCTTGCTCGTTAGCGTGGCGCGCCAACTGATTTAGCAAATCGTTCTCGAAGAGCTCTAAAAACTGTATCCCGAGCAAACGTCCCTTTGCCAGCAGTGCGCCTTTCTGCTTGATATAATAGTCGAAGCCTATTTGTAGTTCCTTTTTGTTGAGCACGATAGCCTCGCCAAGCAATGCCCCGTTCTTGGTGCCGCCGATATAGAAAGCGTCGGTGTAACGCGTTAAGTCCACCCAGTGAATATCATTGCCCACGGCATTGAGTGCGTGCGCCAAGCGTGCCCCATCCACAAAGAGGAGCAACCCAAGCTCGTGACAGGTGTTGTAGATCGCTTTTAGCTCGCTGAGCGTATAGATAGAGCCCAATTCAGTAGCGTTGGAGATGTATACCAGCCGCGGTTTCACTTGATGAGGTGGCTCGCCGAAATGTGCTACTACTTTGCGGATGTCCTCACACTGTATTTTCCCATTGATGGACGGCACCAAGTGTATTTTGTGTCCCGTCGCCTCAATAGCGCCAGCCTCCGTATCGACTATATGCCCAGAATCGCAGGCAATGACACTCTCATAAGGGCGTAACAGATGGCTTATTACCAGTAGATTAGTCTGTGTGCCGCCACAAACAAAGTATATTTGGCTTTCAGGATTATCTAACAGCGCTGCAATACGTGCTTTTGCCGCAAGGGTATACTCATCGAAGCCGTAACCAGCTTGCTGAATGGGGTTGGTTTGCACCAAACGCTCTAAAATAGAGGGGTGTGCCCCTTCTGAATAATCATTTTTGAATGCTATTTTCATTTTCGTTGTTTTAAATAACTTCTTCTCTCAGTCGGCAAAGGTACATCTTTTTTGTGAAAAAATTGTCATCGCTGTCACATTAATTACTTTCGGAGGAAGTAGCCTTGCAAAAAGGTATCGGCATCTATTTTGTTAAATACTTTTCTGGCAGTTATTTTTTCCGTGTACCTATTATGTGTGTAGATAAGTGTTTTTCATAAATGCTATTTTACCTCTTCGTTGCGGCTCCGTTCCTCATTCGAATAAAATACCTCTTCGAGGTGTTACAGGAGGCGGTCGAGCGGTGGAAAAATGTATTTTTTGTTTTTTTCTTTTCTGTTTGGCAATTAATTCAAATAATCTTCGTATATTTGCAGCGCTCAAAGAGCTATTCTATGAATGAAATACTTGCTAAATACTTACCGATGAATGCTGTAATGCCTTGTTTTGAGCTCATTAGAGAGAAAAACATATACCTTAAGATCGTCAGCGAGCGCAAAACGCGTCACGGCGATTACCGAAGGTTGTCGAGCGGACAACATCTCATCACGATGAATGCCACTACTAATAAGTACCGATTTTTGATTACTTTTGTGCACGAAGTAGCTCACTTGGTGGCGTTTGAAACCTACGGGAAGCGTATCAAGCCTCACGGTGCGGAGTGGAAATACACTTTCAGGCAGCTGATGATTCCTTTCATCGTGCCCGAAGTATTCCCGAAGCAGCTTTTAGGGGTCTTGCAGCGCCATTTTCGCAACCCAACGGCAAGCAGTGATGTCGATTCCGCCTTGGCGATTGCCTTGAAGCAGTACGATGCGGTGAGCGACCTGAGCTTCATATACGAAATCCCCATCGGGAGCACCTTTCGTACTAAGGACGGGCGCATCTTCCGCAAAGGACAACGCCGCATCAAATGTTATGACTGTATCGAGCTGAGTACAGGCAGAAAATATATATTCCAGCCCCACGCCGAAGTGGAGCTAATTAAAAGTTAGTGAGTTATGATGAACAATTACTATGCTGTGATTATGGCTGGCGGCGTTGGATCGCGCTTCTGGCCAGTGAGCACCACCGCTTACCCAAAGCAATTCCACGATATGCTGGGGGCAGGGCAGACGCTTCTGCAACGCACCTTCGCCCGCCTGCATAAATTTATCCCCAAGGAGAACATACTGATCCTCACCAATGAGCGCTACAAGGATTTGGTGGAAGAGCAGATCCCCGACATACTGCCGCGCAACCTCGTGCTCGAGCCGTGTATGCGCAATACGGCTCCGTGCATCCTCTACGCGGCTATGAAGGTGCGAAAGCGCAACCCCAACGCCGTGATGATAGTCGCACCCTCCGACCACTGGATCGAGGACGAGAAAACCTTTATGGACAATGTGATTACTTGCTTTAACGATGCCCAAAAGGCCGATAAATTACTCACTCTGGGTATTGTGCCTACCTATCCGAACACGGGCTATGGGTACATCCAGTATGAAAATGACGACCCCAGCGCTATCAAAAAGGTGATCCAGTTCCGCGAGAAACCCGATTACCAGACTGCCAAGAGCTTTCTCTCACAAGGCAACTTCCTCTGGAATGCGGGCATCTTCATTTGGAGTATAAAAAGCGTGCTCGGCGCCTTTAAGAAATACCAGCGCGCTATGTACGACCTCTTTTTGCAGGGTGAAGAGGTGTTTAATACCGAAGATGAAAGCGATTTTATAGCTAAAACATACCATTTTGCCGATAATATATCGGTAGATTACGCCATTTTAGAGCCTTCGACCAATATCTATGTGCTTCCAGCGCGTTTTGATTGGAACGATCTCGGCACTTGGGGCTCTCTTTACGAAAGAATGCCCAAAGACGACTGTAAAAATGCCGTAATCAACGCTCACACACTCCTTTCGGAGGCTGAAAACAACATTATTCGTTCCGATTCACACAAATATATCGTTATCGATGGACTAAAAGACTATATTATAGTCGATAAAGACGATGTGCTACTCATTTACCCCAAGGCAAAAGAGCAAAACATCAAAGAAATAGTAAGCCAAGTAAAAAAACAATGGGGTATACATTGAAAAACATCCTGACCGCGCAGGGCTACACCAGCATTAAGTTAGAGCTCGGCACCACGCAACACTTCATCTTAGAGGCAAAGATCAACGGCATTGCGGGGAGGTTCATTTTAGATACGGGCGCCTCCAACACCTGTGTCGGCACACAGATGGATAGCCACTTTAAGCTCCGCACCGAAGCCTCGGAGGTCAAAGCCACTGGGGCGGGTACCAGCGATATGGAAACGCACCTATCGCTGAGCAACCTTTTGGAAATCGGCACTGCAAAAATGCAGCGTACACCCATCATCCTCTTTGATCTGACCCACGTAAACAATGCTTTGCAACAGCGCGACACACCACTGGTGCATGGCATCATAGGGGCGGATATCCTCCTGAAGAAAAAAGCCATTATCGACTATGCTCACAAACGCCTTTACCTGATGGGAAAAAAGAAAAAATCTTAAAAAAAATCTTTCTATAAGGAGAATGGTATTAATATACGAACACTTGCTATAAAAGTTTGTGAGAAATTGCAATACAATTACTTAAAGTTGTATTGCGATGAATTTATTATTTTCTTAATAAAACTGATAAATATTGAATAATTGAAAATGTAAACCTTTGTAGGAATACACTTAAACACGTATTTTTGTTACCCTAAATACTTATCCTATAGAGCTATTCCTATCGTTTCTCTTAGCTTTAGGGGTTAGTGATTAGAGGTCAGTGGTTAGAATGTAGGGAGATGATGTTGTGTTGTGGTATTGTTAAAAAGATGGTGCAAAAGTACGAAATAATTTATAATGTGCAATGGGTAGTGGGGAATTTTTTTAGCACCCATTTACACCCTTGTGCTAGATGCTATTCCTTATGATAGGGGGGGGCGATAGGGTAGGGGTGAGGTGCGTTATTGAACTTTGTGTGCTATTTTTGATATTGATAATCAATACTTAGTATTTATGTTGAAAAAATACTTGTGATAGAATGTTGTTGTATTATTTTTTTTAGTAACTTTGCAAAAATATTTAATTATGATAAAGAGAATTACTTTAATAGCACTACTACTAACGGCTTTCTCGTGTAAGACGAATCCGTTTACAGGGAAGAGTACCTTGAATTTTATGCCCAATAGCACCGTCTTTCCGATGGCTTTTAGTCAGTATTCGCAGTTTTTGAGTGAGAATAAGGTGGTGAAGGGCACTAAGGATGCTGAGATGGTCAAGCGTGTAGGGCAGCGTATTGCAAAGGCAGCACAGTTGTGGCTCGATGCCAATGGCTATAAGGGCTATCTGGACGACTATCGCTGGGAGTATAACTTGGTGCAGGACAAGCAGGTGAACGCTTGGTGTATGCCTGGGGGTAAGATTGTGGTATACACGGGGATATTGCCTATCACACAAACTGAAGCAGGCTTGGCGGTGGTAATGGGGCACGAGGTAGCTCACGCCCTTGCCGACCACGGGGCGCAGCGTATGAGTGCAAGCACCTTGCAGCAGATAGGGTTGCTGGCAGGGAGTGTCGCTTTGCAAAGCTCAAAATACGCTTCGCTGACCAATGAGTTTGGCTTGGCTTACGGGCTGGCTACACAAGTGGGGGTGATGTTGCCTTTTAGCCGTTCGAATGAGACAGAGGCTGATGCTATTGGTATTCAGATTATGGCCATTGCGGGTTACGACCCTGCTGAGGCTCCCGAACTTTGGAAGCGTATGAGTGCACAGAGTGGCGGAGGCTCAGGTTCGGCATTGCTCAGCACACACCCTACCAATGAGTCGCGCATCAGGAACTTGACGGCTTTGGTGCCTAAGGCAAGGGCTGAGGCAGCTAAGTTTGGCGTAACGAGTTTTCAATAAAGAAGATTAAAACACTAAAAATTATATTATGCAACAGATTTACGATAGGATTAACGAGACGGCACGTATCATACAGTCGTACATTTCAGAGCATACACCTGAGTTTGCTATTATTTTGGGGTCTGGACTGAGCAAGTTGGAGGATGAGGTAGAGGTGATTTCGGAGATCAGCTATAAGAATATCCCTAACTTTCCGAAATCGACCGTAGCAGGGCACAAGGGGAAGCTCGTCTACGGTAAGATACAAGGGCGCTATGTGCTTATGATGGCAGGGCGCGTGCATTATTACGAAGGCTATTCGATGCAAGAGGTTACCTACCCGATACGAGTGTTCAAGCAGTTGGGCATCAATAGACTGATACTCTCAAATGCCTCAGGGGGGGTAAACCCTAACTTTTCGATTGGCGATGTGATGATCATCCGCGACCATATCAATTTATTTCCTGAGCATCCGCTTCGTGGTAAGAATTTAGACGAGTTTGGAGCGCGTTTTCCTGATATGAGCAAGCCTTATAGCCATACGATGATTGCTACCTTAGAGGAAATAGCTAAAAAACAAGGGATTAAGGTGCAGAAAGGGGTGTACGTAGGCTTGCAGGGTCCTACCTTTGAGACGCCTGCCGAGTATGGTATGGTGCGTATCTTAGGAGGAGACGCTGTAGGTATGAGCACTGTGCCAGAGGTGATTGTGGCGCGCCATCAAGGGATGGAGGTATGTGCCCTTTCGGTGATTACGGACTTAGGAGGTCCTGACATTTCGCCAAATGTATCGCACGAGGAGGTGCTCAATGCGGCAAATATAGCAATGCCAAATGTAGTGAAGTTAGTAAAAGGATTGATTGAGATTTATAAGTAAGTTAGTAAAAACCCCTACTGAAATTGGTTATGTTAAAATTCTTTTAGTAGGGGTAATAATTTAACATATTATTAACTTGTTTATATTCGAAGGTTTGTATACCTTTGCACCGATTTTTTGATGAATATTGATGATGAAAATGAAGGGGCTATTATTTTTGTTGTGTGCAGCGAGTTTGACGGCTTGTACGATAGAGGATCAAAGCCGTACGATACTTACAGGGTTCTTTCCGAATACGATGGATTCGCAGGTGGTGTTGTACATTAATGATGTGCCTGTGGATACGACGAATTTGGATAAGGATAAGAACTTCCGTTTTTCTTTGAAGATTGATCAAGGGAAGTTGTACAATTTCCGTATTGGTGGCAAATATCAGTACGTTTATTTAGAGCCCAATGATAGTGTGGCAGTTTATGCTAATGCTTTGGACTTTAGTGAGAGTATTTCCTTTTCGGGGAAGGGGTCAGCGGTGAATAATTTTGTGCATTCGCAAGCGATTTTGGCTACTAAGCAGTCAGACTTATTCAGAGGATACCATTCACTATTGCCTTTTCAATACCAGAAGGTGATGGACTCTATTTGCCAAGAGCGGAGAGATGAATACAACACTTTTGTGCTTGCTAACCCAAGTTTGACGGCTAAGGCAAAGAATCTGGCATTGGTAAGTGCGACTTTTCCGATCTACAAAGAGATGGAGATCTATCCTTTTGTATATCAAAGTAAGAATGGTACGCCTATAGTGGAGCTTTTGCCAGCTCATTTTTACGATTATAGGAAGCAGATTAACTATAATGATACGTTTTTAGAGTATTTTCGTCCGTATTATAGCTATATGGTGATGTATGTGAATAACTTAGCATATACTAAGTACAGTACGGATGTCAATACGCTTGTAGATGTAAATAGAGAGCAGCGCTTTCACTTGGAGAAGATACAGATTATTAACAATCTCTTCAAAGAAGGGGCTCTTAGGGATAACCTTTTCCGCAATGCGGCTTATTCTTACATATTTAATGTGAGAGATCAGCGTAATTATAAGATGTATTTTGATGTATTTAGGTTGTATAATGCTCAGAATACACATAAAGTAGAGCTGGAGAGGGTGTTTAGGAATGCGATAGCCTTGCAAGCGGGGAAAGTGCCTCCTGACTTTGATTTGATAGATAGGAGGGGTGAGCGAACTAAGTTCTCGGCTATACAGAAGCCAGAATTAACGATATATTACTTTTGGTCAGCCAATCAGAAGGAACTATCAGATTTGATATTCAATAGGGTGGCTCAACTAAAAAATCTTTACCCCAATGTGATGTTTGTAGGAATTGATATAGGGGAGGATAAGGCGCGGTGGCGTAGGCATCTATTGCAAGATACATTGGCGAGAGATGAGCAGTATCACTCGGTTGATTTTATGGATTTGTCGCAGAAGTTTTTGATTAATAATATTAATAAATCGTTAATTTTGGATAAGAATGGGCGGATTATATCGGCATTTGAAGACATTTTCAGTCCTGATTTGGAGAAGTTACTCCCATTAAAAGAATCATAGTTTATGTTAGATCAAATTATTACGTTTTTTATGTACTGTGTCCCTTCTTTGATAGTAGGGGCATTTGCGTATTATTTTTTTAAGATGCATATTGCCAATGAAACTAAAAGGCGTATGTTTGCCCTTCAGCGGGAGAACCAAAAGATAGGGTTGCCGATACGCTTACAGGCTTATGAGCGAATGACGCTCTTTTTGGAGCGCATCACTCCTCAGCAGCTTTTTCTGCGTATTCCTCCGCATACGTTTTCAAAGAAGGAATATGAGATGTTGCTGGTGAATTCGATTGATGAAGAGTTTGAGCACAATTTGGCACAGCAGATCTATCTGAGTGAAAATCTGTGGAATATAATTCGTGCAGCTAAGATGGCTACTATACAGATTATACGCAAAGCCACTCACGACGATGAGATAGCCGACGCAACAGCGATGGTAGAGACCATCTTTAAGGAGTTTGTGGATAAGCCAACTCCTTCGGCAAGTGCGTTGAGCCACCTAAAAGAGGAAGTACGACAGTTTTTGAGATAGATGATGATAGACATAGAAGCGTTCATAGCAGACTGCGTAATTCGGCGTAAGGAGAGTATGTTTCAGCAGGATTTTTTGCAGCATAGCGAGGCGTTGCGCAAGCGTATTGCAGGGAAATCGGTGTTGGTGATCGGTGGTGCGGGTTCTATTGGGAGTTCGTTTATCAAGGCATTGCTGCCGTTTGAGCCGCGTTCGCTAGTGGTAGTAGATACTAATGAGAATGGGCTAACGGAGCTAACACGCGATTTGCGTAGCTCAGGGATATACGTGCCCAATGACTATGTGACGTATCCGATGAGCTATGCCGATACGACTTTTACAAAGCTATTTAAGAAGCGCGGTGGCTTTGATATTGTTGCTAATTTTTCGGCACATAAGCACGTGCGCAGTGAAAAGGATTTGTGCTCTGTAGAGGCATTGCTCAAAAATAACGTAATGAATGCCAAAGGATTGCTTGACTTGCTGTGCAACTACAAGCCAGAGCATTTCTTCTGTGTATCGACTGATAAGGCGGCAAACCCTGTGAATATAATGGGGGGCAGTAAGAAGCTGATGGAAGATATGATAATGGCATACGCAAATGAGTTCTGTGTAACCACTGCGAGGTTTGCCAATGTGGCTTTCTCTAATGGGTCGCTACCTGCGGGCTTTTTGGAGCGCATAGCGAAGCATCAGCCACTTTCAGCACCCAGTGATGTAACGCGCTACTTTGTCTCACCCGGGGAGAGTGGGCAGATATGTCTGATGGCGTGTATGCTTGGTAAGACAGGGCAAATTTATTTTCCAAAGCTCAGTGAAGAGCAGGTACTCACTTTCTCAGAGATTGCAAAGGCATTGCTGAGGGAGTTGGGTTATGAGCCTTTAGAATGCAAAGATGAGCAGGAGGCGATCGCTAAGGCAAAGGCGGGAGATGGGAAGCAATACCCCGTGTATTTCTCAAAGAGTGATACCACAGGCGAGAAACCTTATGAAGAGTTTTATACTGAGGGCGAAGAGGTCAATTTAGCTCAATACAAGTCGCTGGGAGTGATTACGGTAAAAGATTTTAAGACGAGAGCAGCCATTGAGGAACTGATTCGTACTTTTGCGACACTATTTGAGCGTGAGGATACCAAGAAAGAGGATATAACACAGGTGATGAAGGCGTTTTTGGTGAATTTTGACCATAAGGAAACAGGTAAATATTTAGATGCAAAGATGTAATATGGATACAGAGGCAATCATTGAGTTTGTGCGAGGGCTTTATCATAAGCCAGAGGGGTTTATTCCGCTGCATGCTCCTGTTTTTCAGGGAAATGAGAAGAAATATTTAGAAGAATGTATCGATACAACTTTCGTATCGAGTGTAGGGAAGTTTGTAGACCTATTCGAGGAGCGAATGGCTCAGTACACAGGAGCTAAGTATGCTGTGGTGTGTGTGAATGGTACGAATGCCTTACATATTGCCTTGAAACTGAGTGGGGTCGTAACTAATGATGAGGTACTTACCCAACCGCTGACCTTTATTGCTACGACCAATGCCATCGTGTATGCGGGGGCAGAGCCTGTGTTTATTGATGTAGATAAGGATACTATGGGGCTTTCCCCTACAGCTTTGGAACGATTTTTGCAGGAGAATGCTGAGGTGCGAGATGGTGAGTGTTACAATAAGGTAACAGGCAGGCGCATTAAGGCTTGTATGCCTATGCACACCTTTGGACACGCGTGTAGGATAGAGGAGTTGTTGGAGGTTTGTAAAGCCTATCATATTGAATTGGTGGAAGATGCGGCAGAGGCAATCGGTAGTTTCTACAAAGGAAAGCATTTGGGGACGTATGGCAAGATAGGTGGTATTTCGCTCAATGGGAATAAGACGATCACCACAGGTGGTGGCGGGATGATACTCACTGACGATGAGCAACTTGCCAAACGTGCGAAGCATCTTACCACACAGGCAAAAGTGCCACACCAATGGGAGTTTGTACACGATGAGGTAGGCTATAATTACCGTATGCCTAATATCAATGCGGCACTCGGGGTAGCGCAGTTGGAACAGTTAGAAGGTTTTATTGCCAATAAACGTGAAACAGCTGCTGCCTACAAAGCGTATTTTGAGCAGATAGGGATACCTTTCTTTGCAGAGCGTGAAGAAGAGCGTTGTAACTATTGGCTGAACGCTATTGTGCTAAAAAATATAGAGGAGCGAGATGCTTTCTTGCAAGAGACGAATGCCAAGGGGATGATGACGCGCCCTATATGGCAGTTGATGAATCGTTTGCCGATGTTTAAGGATTGCCCCAAAGGCGACCTAAGCAACGCAGAATGGCTCGAGGCAAGAGTGGTGAACATACCAAGTGGGGTGAGGGTATAGAGCGATGAGAGAGGTACTGTTAATTCATAAGGATAAAAACTTGGTTGAGGGGTTAAAACAACTCAGTGAACTATCGGATATCAGTAGGTTGATATTATTTGTAGTAGATGACCAAGGGCGTGTGTTAGGATCGGTAACAGATGGAGACATACGTCGTGCTATTGTGAAAGAAGAGCGTTTGGATAAGCGAGTGGGTGAGATTTGCAATAAGAATTTTAAGCATCTGCAAAAGACTGAATCTTACCAGAGTTTTGAAGATTTTAGGAAAACAGATATAAAAATATTGCCTGTAATAGATGAATCGGGGCGTATGGTTGATCTGATTGATTTAGAGAAAACGCGAGCTATCTTGCCATTAGAGGCTGTTATAATGGCTGGAGGGCGAGGGAAACGGATGAGTCCACTGACGGATACAGTGCCCAAGCCAATGTTGCCTTTAGGAGGAAAACCTATTATTGAGCACAATATTGATAGATTGATACAGTTTGGGATTAAGAAGATTTATATATCACTAAAATATCTTGGAGAGCAGATTGTAGATTATTTTGGTAATGGTACTGAAAAAGGAGTAGAGCTATGTTATGTGTGGGAAGAGGAACCTTTAGGAACGGCTGGAGCCTTGGCACTTATAGAGGATTTTAAAACACCTCATATTTTGTTGATGAATAGTGATCTGTTCACTAATGTGGATTTAGAATCACTTTACCTGAGGCTCATAAAGGAACAAGCAGATATGGCAGTAGCTTCTACAGAATATAAAGTAGATGTACCCTATGCTATTTTTGAAACAAAAGAAGGTGTAGTTGTCAATTTTAAGGAGAAACCTACTTTTATATACCATTCCAATGCAGGGATTTATATATTAAAGAGAAGTTTGCTGGAGGATATGCAGAGAGGAAAATACTGTGACATTACAGATATGATGGAGAGATTGGTTAGGACAGGAGGAAAATTGGTATATGACCCTATAATAGGTTATTGGATAGATATAGGGAAACCAGTTGATTATCAACATGCAAAAGAGTTGGTAAAATATATTTAAGATGTTGTAGTTTTATGAATACACCACAAATTATAAATTTACCAAAGATAGTAGATAAGCGAGGAAACTTGTCATTCTTTGAGAATGAGAATCAGATACCTTTTGAAATAGCTCGTACCTATTGGATATATGATGTACCTGGTGGCGAGTTGAGAGGTAGTCACGCTTTTAGGGAACAACAGGAATTTATTATTGCTCTTTCAGGGAGTTTTGATGTAGTGCTTCACAATGGTGAAGAGGAGCAACGTTTTGTTCTGAATCGTTCGTATTATGGACTGTATATCCCTAAAATGTATTGGAGAAAAATTGAGAATTTTTCTACCAATTCTTTGGCGTTGATAGTTTCTGATAAGAGCTATGATGAGGGTGATTATATCAGAGATTTTGAAGAATTTAAGCGTTTAAGAAATGAAAGAAAATAAGGTACACGATTGTTCCATTGTAGAGATGCCGGTAGTACACTCTCTTTCGGGTAATATCTCTGTCTTAGAAAACCACTTAAATCTGCCATTTGATGTGAAGAGGGTTTATTATTTATATGATATTCCTACTAATTCAACAAGGGGAGGGCACGCACATTATGAGTTAGAACAATATGTAATAGCAGCAAGTGGATCTTTTGTTTTTGTGTTGGATGATGGTGTTGAGCGTAAAGAAGTATTTCTGAATCGTCCCAACAAAGCATTGCATATTAAGCAAGGGATTTGGCGTGAGATGAAAGATTTTTCAGGAGGAAGTGTATGTTTAGTATTAGCCTCTATGGAGTATAAGGAAAGTGATTACATTCGCGATTATGATGAATTTAAAAGACAATACGAAAAATAGAGTTTCAGTTTTTGATTGCTCTGTTATAGATTTAGGGCAAAAAGGATTTGACAGAGGAAATCTTACTGTGATTGATGAGTATTCTGATTTTCCTTTTGTACCCAAACGTATTTTTTATTTGTATGATATTATAGGAGGAGAGAGTAGAGGAGCTCATGCACATAAGAAATGTAGTCAGTTTTTAGTAGCTGCAAGCGGTAGTTTTGAGGTGATTATTGATGATGGTAGGTTTAAACGTCAAATACTGCTTAATCGTCCGAATATGGGGCTGTATTTCCCCCCCCCATTTGGGCTAGTGAACTCAATTTTTCATCTGGGGCTATATGTTTAGTGCTGGCATCCCACGAGTATGAAGAAGATGATTATATAAGAGATTATGATGAGTATTTAAAATATATAAGAGAATGAATAATGAGATGACTATTTGTATTGCAGGCAAGAATAATATAGCAGTAACAGTGGCGGAGTATATTTTAAAGGAATATAAAGAGGTTACTTTAATAGCTTGTTGTAATGCTACAGATAATGGTAAGAATGGATTTCAGCGTTCTTTTAAGTCTTTTTGTACGCAACATCAAGTGCCAGTTAAGAAATTAGAAGAGCTTTATTCTATTAGCAATTTGATCTTCCTGAGTTTAGAATATGACAGGATAATAAGGCCATCTAATTTTTTAACAGAGAAACTATATAATATACATTTTTCATATTTACCAGCATACAAAGGGATGTATACCTCAGCTTTACCAATCTTGAATAGCGAGACCTATACAGGAGTAACATTACATAAAATAGATGTTGGGATAGATACGGGAGATATTATAGCTCAAAAAAAAATTGAGATACTGCAAGATTTTTCTGGGCAAGATTTATATTTGAAATATATAGAAGAAGGAACCAAATTAGTAATAGAAAACATTGAAAACATTTTAAATAATAAGATAATAGCAATTCCTCAAAGTTCATTTCAATCTTCTTATTATTCAAAAAAAACAATAGATTATACTAATCTTAGAATTGATACTAATAAGACGGCTTTTGAAATACAATCTCAAATACGGGCTTTTACATTTCCAGCATATCAGTTACCAATAATTGGGGGGACTAAGGTATATAAGTCATTAATAACAAATGTTAAAACTGATAAGAAAGCTGGTACAATTATTTCAGAGACAGATTTTGAACTTTGTATTGCTACTATTGATTATGATTTGATATTGTATAAAGATTTACGAGATGTTTTATTTGCATCTGCAAAGGATGGAAATATAGAAGTTTTGCATAAATTTATTGAAGAGGATTATGATATACATCAAAGAAGCAAAGAAGGTTGGGATATTGCAATGATTGCAGCGTACAATGGAAAATATACTTACTTAGAGTATCTTTTGAATGAAAAAGGTTGGGATATTAACGTAGTTAATAATAACGGGACTACGTTATTAATGTATTTAATGACTGATGCTGCTACAAATAATCATATTTTGTCTCTAAAGAACTTTATTGACACGTATAAACCAATATTGCATCAAAAAGATTATTATGGGAATGATGTCTTTTACTATGCAGAAAAGTATAAAAATGAAAAAGTTATAAAGCTACTAAAGAAATATTTAAAATGATAAAATTCCTTGATTTACAAAAGATAAATTTGCTGCATCAGCAAGAAATAGAAGAACGATTGCTACATACTTTTCGTAGCGGTTGGTATTTGCTTGGTAATGAAGTAAAACGTTTTGAAAATAATTTAGCAACCTACATAGGTGCAAAACACGCTATTGGAGTGGCTAATGGCTTAGATGCTTTACGGCTCATATTACGTGCTTATATAGAGTTGGGGATAATGCAAGAGGGTGATGAGGTGCTTGTCCCTTCAAACACTTATATAGCATCTATATTAGCCATTTCGGATAATAAGTTAGTACCTATATTAGTAGAGCCTGATCCACATACTTATAACATAGATATTACAAAGATAGAAGAGAAGATTACAATGCGAACAAAGGCTATTCTCTTAGTTCACTTATATGGTAGGGTGGTATGGAGTGAAGATATTAAACATTTGGCTCATAAATATAACCTTAAAGTGGTAGAAGATAATGCACAAGCAATAGGAGCTGAGTGGAAAGGTAGAAAAACGGGCAATTTGGGAGATGCAGCAGGATTTAGTTTTTACCCTGGTAAGAACTTGGGAGCCTTAGGTGATGCAGGTGCTGTTACCACTAATGATAACGAGTTGGCAGGGGCTGTGCGCGCTTTAGCTAATTATGGCTCTAATCAGAAATATGTAAATATTTACAAAGGACTTAATTCGCGTTTAGATGAATTACAAGCAGCTGTATTAGATGTGAAATTGCAATATATAGATAAAGAAAACCAAGCGAGAAGAGTTATTGCGCATCGTTATCTAACAGAAATAAAGAATCCTTACATACAGTTGCCTGAGTCGCCGAGTGATAATAAAGAACACGTGTGGCATCTGTTTGTAGTACGAAGTGAGAATAGAGATGCTTTACAGCGATATTTAGAAGAGAATGGGGTGCAAACACTTATACATTATCCTATTCCACCTCATAAGCAGCAGGCGTATCGTGAGTGGAATGAGATGGGCTATCCTATTTCAGAACAATTGCACAGCGAGGTACTCAGTTTACCGATAAGTCCTGTGATGGTGGAAGAGGAGGTTAGTAAAGTAATAGAGGTGTGTAATCAATATAAAGGGTAAGAGATGATACAATATATAAAGCGTAAGATAGTTGCATTTTTAGAACGGTATGGTTTTGTGCGTAAAAATGAACGTTGGGAGAAAATTAAAATAAGATACTATGAATTAGTAAAGGAGCGTGCTTTTAGTGATACGATAAATAAGGATATTATTTCAGTTGTATTTTCGAAGGATAGAGCAATGCAGTTAGATGCTTTTTTGATGAGCTATTTCGAGAACGTACAAAATACTTCCTCTGTAAAGGTTATTTATAAAGCGAGTAATGAATCTCATAGAATTTCGTATGAAGATTTGAAGAACATATACAAAGACAAACCTGTTACCTTTATCGAAGAAGTAAATTTTAGAGAACAATTGATAACATTATTGGATAATGAAAAGGCAGGTAGAGTTATTTTTTATGTAGATGATATGTTATTTACACGAAAAATAGATTACAATGTGTTAAAAGAGATTGATCCTTTAAAAGATATTGTAGCACTCTCAAGAGGAAAAGATTTGGTATATAGTACAGTATTAGCTAAAAAAATAGAGGTGCCTACGCTTAAACCTATAGGGAATGGCTTATATCGTTTTAGGTGGAATGAAATAAAAGATTTTTCAGATTGGACATATCCTGTAGGGGTGAGTGGATATATGTTTTCTACAAAAGAGATTTTGGAAATGATGAAAGCTATTGCATTCAAAGCTCCTAATTCTTTAGAAGGAAATTTACAAGTATTCAATCCTTATTTTATGGATAGGGGAGGAGTTTGCTTTGAGAATGTTGTTAGCCCTTGTATTCACGCCAATATTACTCAAACGGAGGGATATAATAATATTTTGGGAGATTATTCCTTAGAAGATTTACTTACACTATGGAATGAAGGGAAACGGATAAATTATAAAGAATATCAAGGTTTGCCATCTGGAGAAGCAGAAACTAAAAAATATAGTTTTATTGATAGAGAATAATGTCAGAAAAGGCAAATAAGACATATAAAGATACTTTTAAGAATACCATAGCTTTTGGAGGGTTTCAGGTATTTTCAATCCTGATTTCAGTTATCAGAGGGAAGCTTATTGCAGTATTGTTGGGTCCTGTGGGTATCGGGATTAATAATCTCTTTATGAGTTCTCTTACAATGTTGACTACATTCACTGGCTTTGGATTAGACTTGAGTGCAGTTAGGGCAATATCGGAATCAAATGAAAACTCAAGCAAAATTGTAAAAATAACGAAAAGGTTATTTTTATATACAGGGATATTAGGGCTGTTACTTACATTGTTTTTGTCTTATTTCCTTAGTAAATGGACTTTTGCCACAACTTCTTACACAATGTCATTTGCTTTGCTCTCGATCTATATGCTTTTTACGGCTATAAACAGAGGACAGCAAACCATTATGAGAGGGCTAAGAAAAGTAAAAGTACTTATATATAGTGGTCTAATTTCTTCTCTTGTAGGGTTGTTTATATCTATACCATTGTATTATTTTTTAGGCAAAGACGGGATTGTTCCTGCAATAATATTAACATCTATTGCAGTTGTTATAGTAACCTCTTTTTATACGAAGACGTTTACAAATAGTAATGTTGAGGTTTCTATAGAAGAAATAAGATCATCAGGACAAGAAATGGTTAAATTAGGGATGATGATGGTTGTTGCATCTTTGTTGGGTCTAATTACTAAATATCTAATTAATATATGGATAGGGAGAATAGGTGATATTGCAGATGTGGGGCTTTATGCTGCTGCAATAGGCATAAGTAGTCAATATATTGGTTTTATACTGAATTCATTGAGTGCTGATTTTTTCCCAAGATTAGTTAAGGTTCATAACAGTTCAGAAGGGATAAGTCGGGTTGTCAATGAACAAACAGAAGTAATAGTACTGTTAGCAACCCCTTTGTTGATATTATTGTTGATCACTGCCCCATTATTGATATCGCTGTTGTTAAGCAAGGAGTTTTTACCAATCGTTGGTTTCATAAGATTTATAGCTATAGGTTCATTCTTTCAAATGATTTCCTTTTGTATGGGGTATATTTCCTTTGCCAAAAACGATAAAAAAACATATTTGATATTAGAAGGAGTATTGTCTAATGTTTTTCAATTGATTATAACTGTAGGATGTTATTATTTCTATGGACTAAAGGGACTCGGATATGCATTCTGCACAATATATGTACTTTATTCTTTTATCATTTATTTTTTTGTTAGAAATAAATATGGTTACAAAAGGAATAAGGAAACTTCAGAATTAATAGCTTTCTCATTACTATTTTTATTGGCAGCTTTTTTCGCGGTATTATACATAGAAAGTGCTTTATATAAATATCTATTAACAAGCATAATTTTTTCCTTGTGTTTTACATATAATTATAGTGTATTGAATAAAAGATTTGATATAATCACTTTAATTAAACATAAATTTAGAAAAAGATGAAAGAACCCTTAGTAACAGTTGTAGTTATTACTTACAATTCAGAGAAGTATGTACTTGAAACTTTAGAGAGTATCAAAAGCCAAACTTATGCCGATATTGAATTAATAGTTTCTGATGATTGTTCTAAGGATAATACAGTAGCAATAACTGAGAGATGGCTTAACGAAAATAAAGATAGATTTATTGATACAAAGCTAATAACAACGGAAGTAAACACAGGTATACCAGCGAATTGCAATAGAGGTTGGAAAGCAGCTAAAGGAGAGTGGATAAAATATATAGCGGGAGATGATACTCTAAAAATAGATGCTATAGAGTCGTTTGTTGAATTTATAGATAAGAATGCTGAGACTAAGATAGTGCATTCAAATATTGATATGTATGTAGATGATTTTACAGAAAAGAATTTTAAAAGTATATATGCAAGTACTTTCTTTAATGAAAAACTATCTATAGATAAGCAATTTGAGTTACTTTCTTTGCGGAGTTTTATTCCAGCCCCAAGTGTAATTATCAATAAAGGACTCTTAGAAGAGCTATCAGGATTTGATGAGACTATACCATTATGTGAAGATTATCCTTTTTGGTTAAAAGTTAATAGTGCTGGATATTTATTTTATTATTTAGATAAAGTAACTGCAAACTATAGATTGCATAATGCTTCAGTAAGTACATCAAGTGAAAACCACCTTTTTTCTTTATTTTTTAAAACAGAAATAGTAGTTTATAAGAAATACATAAAAGGGAAGAGGGGGCGCTTGTTTGACTTTTTTAGAGAATATGAATACAATCTCAAATTTTTCTTTGAAAAGAAAAATTTGAATAAGGGTAAGTATATGTTATTATATAAATGTTTGCACTTTCCTTATCGTATTTATGAGAAATACTTATTAAAAAAAATAATTAGATGAAATTGTTTAGCGTTATTATACCTGTATATAATATAGCGGACTATTTACCGCAATGTATCGACTCTGTTTTGGCACAGGATTTTCAAGATTATGAGATTATTCTTGTAGATGATGGATCTACAGACGGGTCATCCGAAATTTGTGATAAATATGTATTAGAATATGAGCAAATAAAAGTTATTCATAAAGAAAACACAGGACCATCTGATGCTCGAAATATAGGAATTAAAAATGCTATCGGAGATTATATTATATTTTTAGATGGAGATGATTTTTGGCAGGGGAATACCATATTCTTTGATCTATCTAAGATTATTAGAGAAGAGAATCATCCAGATCTAATAGTATATGGTTTTACGCTATTTTATACAGATAATGATGATAGGTTAGGTGTATTCTATCCTAATATGGAAAATAGTAGTAAAATATTTAGACAAGATTTAAAAGAATTAGTAGAGAAATTTGTATTTCACGCGTCTATCTGTAGTAAAGTTTTAAAAAGAAAATTACTTATTGATAATTCTTTATTTTTCCCAGAAGGAAAATCTGTTGAGGATGTTGCTTGGGCAGCGGATATGATACCCTATATAGGTAGATATGCTATTTACAATAGTGCTTTTTATTATTATAGAAAAAATAGAAAGGGTTCTGCTACCTATAAACCTAAAAGAGAGGCTATTTTTGATATGATAGATATTTTGGCAGAGAGAGAAGAGAATCTCCTATCAATTGAAGGAGGACGTGAGTATTTTGCGTATAACTATTTTATATATCTTCCGTTTGTGAATATGTTAGAAAAAAAAGAAAGAAAATATTGTCTGGATAAACTAAAAAAATGGAAATATGTATTAAAATATTACCCTAAAAATATCTTTGGATGGAAATTCAAGTTAAAAATATTGTTGTATAGACTTTTGGGGATTAATATTTCTGGGAAATTAGATTATTATAGGCTAAAATTATTGAGAAAAATATGAAAAAACTACTATTTATTTTTGGTACTCGCCCTGAAGCTATTAAGATGGCTCCATTGGTAAGATATTTTCAAGAAGATAATACTAATTTTCAGGTGAAAGTATGTGTTACAGCTCAGCATCGGCAAATGCTTGACCAAGTATTGAATTTCTTTCAGATATTTCCTGATTATGATTTAAACCTAATGAAACCTAATCAGAGCCTTAATGCCCTTACTGCGGCTATTGTTACAGATCTCAAACCTATCTTAGATAATTTCAAGCCTGATTTTGTTTTTGTACACGGAGATACTACAACTTCTTTTGCTGCAGCCTTAGCAGCTTTTTATGCAGAAACAAAAGTCTGCCATATTGAGGCAGGACTTAGAACGTATAATAAATATGCACCGTTCCCTGAGGAAATCAATAGACAACTAACCGCACGTCTTGCTGATTTTCACTTTGCCCCTACACAGCAATCCAAAGAAAACCTTCTAAAAGAAAATCTAATAGAGACAAATATACTTGTGACAGGAAATACCGTGATTGATGCACTCTTATACAGTAAAGATAAAGTAGAAAACTTTGTAGATGAAGAAATAACTCAGCTAAAACAGCTTGTACAAAAAGATAAAAAACTTATTTTAGTAACAGGGCACCGCCGTGAGAATCATGGAGATGGGTTTGTAAGAATATGTAAGGCTCTCAAGCATATTGCTCAGAACAATCCTCAGGCACAAATTATTTATCCTGTGCATTTGAATCCTAATGTACAAAAACCTGTCTATGATTTGCTCTCTGATGAACCTAATATTAACCTTATATCTCCTCTTGGTTACCCAGCTTTTGTATGGTTGATGAAACATTCCTATATAATTATCACTGATAGTGGAGGTATACAAGAAGAAGCTCCAAGTCTTGGTAAGCCTGTTCTTGTGCTCCGTGATACTACTGAACGCCCTGAGGCTGTTAATGCTGGTACAGTACTTTTAGTGGGCACAAACACCGAAAAGATCATAGAAGAATGTCAAAAATTGCTAAATGATGGTGCTTTATACCAGAGAATGAGTGTACTCCATAATCCTTATGGTGATGGAAAGGCTTGTGAGAGAATTTTTCAGTTTATTAAAAATGTATAAGGTATGATTTTATTTTTATCTGAGTATCCACAAACAGAAGAACAAAAAAAAGATGGCTTCTTTCAAAGAGTAATCGGGATAGATAGTTTTTTTTTAGAAGAAGAAAGGATCTATTTGAAAGTCTCTCCTTTTCATTTTTTTAAAATGAGAAAAATAAATGTGGACGCACATCTCACATCGATTTATTGTAATTTCTTTTTACACTTCTTTTTTATTGTAAAACTATTTAAAAAAGCAAGTTTTGTATATATACAATCTTTATTTAACGTTATATACACATTTATATTCATTAAACTTATAAAAAAAATATATATTTTTGATTTACATGGAGTTGTTCCTGAAGAGTTTGAACTTTATGGAAAGACTTTTAAGAAAAATATTTTAGAAGTAATTGAAAAAAATGTTTATAACAGATTTTCTTATGTTGTAGCAGTAACAAACCAATTGAAAAAACACTATCAACAAAAATATCCAAAAGCAACAGCAGAATATATCATTTATATGATTTTACCTAAGAATTTAGAGAATTATATAACGGAGAAAGAGCAAAACAAGAGCGACATTGTGCATATTATCTATAGTGGTAACTTGCAAAAATGGCAAAATATAGATTTGATGTTACAAACAATACAAAATAATCTTTTCTCTAACTTTAGATATCAAATTCTTACAGGAAATTTGCAAGAAATGGAAAAAAAACTCAAACAATACGGATTAGAAAAATCTGAGCTGATACGTATAAATTCTGTTTCTCCAGAAGAACTCTCCCAATACTACAAAAAATCAAATTATGGTTTTATATTAAGAGATGATATTGCTGTAAACAATGTTGCCTGCCCCACAAAATTAGTAGAATATATGAATTTTGGCATAATTCCTATCACATTGTCGGATAATATAGGTGATTTCTTAGAATATGGATATGAAAGGATCAATTATAAAGATATTAACAAGGATTTAAAACCCCAAAAGAGCCTGATTAATATCAAAATTATAAAGGAATTATACCAAAGTAACAATGTCAGTATATTGAGCTTGTTTGAAAAATTGAAAGAAAATAATGTAAATTGATTAAAAAGATGAAAGTAGGAGCTGTCATAGTGTTGTATAACCCCTGTAAGGACTTATTTAAGGACGTTTTATTGCATACAATAAATCAGTTTGATTCTGTATTTATTGTAGATAATTCTCCAATGCCCTATGATGATCTTGACCAATATGAAAATATAACATATCATTTTATAGGAGAGAATAAAGGAATTGCAACAGCTCAAAACATTGGCATTAAATATTTTGAGGAAAAAAACTATGATTTTATAACCTTTCTAGATCAAGATAGTATACCATCAGATGATTTAATAGAAAAACTACTATCAGCATATACAGTTCTAAACAATCAAAAAATTAAAATTGGAGCCATCGGAGCAAGACCTTATAATCGAAACTCAAATAAGCCATATCCTAACACCTCATCAAGAAATGTTGCAATAACAAACAATATAACAGAGGTTACTGAAATTATTAGTTCGTCATCTTTAATTCCAGTAGCTAATTTTAAAGTAGTAGGAAAGATGGAAGATGACTTATTTATTGATGGCGTTGACCACGAATGGTGTTGGCGTGCTACCAAGATTGCAAAATATCGTTTTTTTATCGCAGAAGATGTATTACTCAGCCATCAATTAGGAGAAGGAGATAAGTTTTTGCTCTATAGAAATGTTGCAATTTCTACACCATTTAGAACCTATTATCAATTTAGAAATTATTTTAGGTTTCTACCAAGAAAATATGTGCCTCTTTACTGGAAAATTGTGAATGGAGTAAAATATCTTATTAAATATTTTTATTTTCCATTGATGGTATCGCCACGATGGGAGTATTTTAAAAGTATTAATAAAGGTATATTTGATGCTATCTTTAGAAGATAATTTAAATGTAGTAAATATGAAATTAATTGTTAAAAAGCAATATTTAATATTTTTCATCACTTCTTTATTGCTGGCTCTTATAGTTGGGAATAGAGGAGCCACGCGTGATACGCCTAATTATTACACTGTTTTTACACTTATAGACGAGTTCGATTTAACCGATATTCCTAAATTTTATATTATCTCAGGAATGGAAATAGGGTTCGGATGGTTTGCCTATATAGTGAGTTTTTTCACTGATTCAGTAGCTGTTTTCTTTACGCTATTTTCCTTTATTAATTTTTATTTTATTTATAAAATATCTCAGAAAATAAAAATTAATTACTCATTTGTATTTTTTATCTATATTTCATCAAGTTATTTTTTGATACAACAATTTATGCAGATGAGGCAAGGAATGGCTACCGCAATACAACTTTATGCCTTTACAATTTGGCTTATTGATAAGAAAAAACTGAGCTTTATATTACTGAGTTTAATTGCCTTTTCTCTTCATCAAGTTGCTTTAGCCCTTTTTCTTATAGGAGGATTTTTATATCTAATTCAGAAAAGGATTGAAAAGTATTCATTATATAAATTTAAACAAGTAGTACTAATACTACTGTTTATATTTATACTTATAGCCAAGTTTTTATTAATACCAATACTTTTGAATGTATCTGCTCGCGTTGCAGACTATTCAGAATCAGGAGAAGATGGAGCTGCATTAAGTCTATTCAGATTACCCAATATAAAAGCATTCCTTACCTTTTTGCTTATATTTATGGCAATGAATGAGAAGCTTTATAAGAATCGTATATTTACTTTATTCTTCCTGTTTTTCACAGTAGGATTAGCTTTCCGTATTGGTTTTTCTGAATTTAGTATATTAAGTGGGCGTTTTGCAATCGCATTTTCGTACTCTGAGATATTTATATTGCCATTCGTCTTTCAACGATTCGGAAAAAGAGAATTTTATATATTAATGATACTTTTTGTTATAATACAAGCAATTGTAACTTATATCTTTCAAGCCCCTTATGTGTTTGACGACTATTTTAAACCTTTATATATAACCTAAATCTAATAAATACAAAAAATAATATAACCAAATAAACACCCAAACCCAATGAAATTCTCAGTACTTATTTCCGTATATCACAAAGAGAACGCACAATACCTCGCTGAGGCCCTTGAAAGCATCACCGAAAGGCAAACCCTCCTTCCAGACGAAATTGTTTTGGTAAAAGATGGGGCACTCACCCCTGCCATAGACGAAGTTATCAGCAATTACATCGAGAAATACCCACAAATCTTCAAAATAGTAGCCCTACCCGAGAACCTCGGATTAGGTAAAGCCCTCAACGAAGGCTTAAAATACGCCAGCAACGAGTGGATCTTCCGTATGGATAGCGACGACATCGCCTTTCCCGAGCGATTTGAACAGCAATCCCAATTCATCGCCCAAAACCCCTCCGTAGTGCTCTTTAGTAGCCATATAGCAGAGTTCTCCGATAGCGTAGAACACATTCTAAGCTACAGAAAAGTACCCATTGGCGATAAACATATCAAACGCTATGCATTAAAACGCAGCCCGTTTAATCATATGACCGTAGCCTTCAAAAAAAGTGTTATTCAAGCCGTCGGGGGCTATCGTCATCACCTCTATTTAGAAGATTACAACCTGTGGCTACGCGTAATTGCCGCAGGCTATGAGGTAGGCAACCTCGACAGTGTATTACTCTATGCGCGCGCAGGAAACACAATGATAGGTCGCCGTCGTGGTAGTATATACGTGCAAAGCGAATGGCAACTTTATCTTCTAAAACAACAACTCAAATTACAAAATCCCATCAGCGGTTTCTTCGTATTTTTATTGCGTGCAGTACCCCGTATGCTCCCTACAAAACTATTAGAATTTATTTATAAGTTTTTAAGAAATTGAGTTTTCTGTATTTATTATTATAAACACATTTTATCAATGAAAAAAAAGACAGCATTAATCACAGGAATCACAGGGCAAGATGGTGCTTATCTTGCAGAGTATCTTTTGAAGAAAGGTTATGAAGTTCACGGTATGAAACGCCGCTCTTCACTCTTCAACACCGATCGTATCGATCACTTATACCAAGATCCACATCTTGAGAACCGCAATTTCATCCTGCATTACGGCGATCTTACCGATAGTATGAATATCACACGCCTTATACAGGAAGTGCAACCCGACGAAATCTATAATCTCGCTGCTATGAGCCACGTTCACGTCAGCTTTCAAACTCCTGAATATGTTGGCAACGCTGATGGGCTCGGAACATTGCGTATTTTAGAGGCAGTACGCCTTTTGGGGCTTACCGAGAAGACAAGAATTTATCAAGCATCCACCTCCGAGCTCTATGGCTTGGTGCAAGAAGTCCCACAAAGCGAGAAAACACCCTTCTACCCCCGTTCACCCTATGCAGTAGCCAAGCTTTACGCCTATTGGATCACGGTTAACTATCGTGAAGCCTATAATATGCACGCATCTAACGGTATATTATTTAATCACGAATCACCTGTGCGCGGGGAGACCTTCGTAACTCGTAAAATCACTCGTGCACTGAGCCGTATCGCCCTCGGTATGCAAGAAAAGGTATTTATGGGCAACCTTAGCTCTCAACGCGATTGGGGACACGCAAAAGACTATATCAAGGCGATGTATCTCATCCTACAACAGGAAAAACCAAGCGATTATGTCATCGCCACAGGCATTACCACCGCCATCCGCGATTTCATCTTGCTTGCAGCTCGTGAAATAGGCCTCTCCATCGAGTTCAGAGGACAAGGAGTCGATGAAAAAGGCTATATCACCGCCGTGGATACCGCTATTTTTAGTGAGAAAGTAGGAGAGAAGTACCTACCTTCCATTCAGGAGAAAATAAAGCGAGGAGAGGAAGTCGTTTGCGTTGATCCACAGTATTTCCGTCCCACTGAGGTAGATCTTCTCATCGGCGATCCTACAAAATCGCAAACCGTACTCGGCTGGAAGCCAGAATACACCTTGCAAACCCTTGTTGAGGATATGATGCGCTCCGACATCAAGCTCTTCAAGCGTGATGCTTACCTCAAAGAAGGTGGATTTACCGTAATGAACTATTTTGAATAAGAGAAACGCACTATGAACAAACAAGACAAGATATATGTAGCAGGACATCGCGGGCTCGTAGGTTCTGCCATCGCAAAAAATCTCCGAAGCAAGGGATATACCAATATTATTGAGCGTACACACGCCGCGTTAGACCTTACCGATAGCGCGCAAGTAAGATCCTTCTTCGAAGAGGAGCGTCCGCAATATGTATTCCTCGCAGCGGCAAAAGTTGGGGGTATTATGGCTAATAGCACCTATCGTGCGAACTTCATTTACGAGAATTTGATGATACAAAACAATGTAATCCACAACGCTTACGCTTTCGACGTTAAGAAATTGCTATTTTTGGGCAGCACTTGCATTTATCCTAAAGAAGCACCTCAGCCGATGAGCGAAAACGCCCTGCTTACCTCGCCTTTAGAGTATACCAACGAGCCCTATGCCCTTGCAAAGATTGCAGGCATCAAGATGTGCGAGAGCTACAACCTACAATACGGCACAAACTACATCAGCGTGATGCCCACCAACCTATACGGCCCTAATGACAACTTTGATCTCGAAAAATCGCACGTGTTGCCTGCAATGATACGCAAAATGCATCTTGCAAAAGCCCTTAATGAGCAGAATATAGCCATTTTAAGATCCGATATAGCCAAATTACCTATAAAAAACCTAACATCGTCAAGCGCTTTTGAAGATTTTGAAAGCGTATTAGCCTCTTTTGGCATCTATCGCGATAAATTAGTGTTATGGGGCACAGGCACCCCCTTAAGAGAGTTTTTATGGAGTGAAGATATGGCAGATGCCTGCGTATTCTTAATGGAAAATATAGATTTTAAGGATTTGCTCCCTCAAAACACCTCAGAAATACGCAATACACATATAAATATAGGTACAGGCAAGGATTTAAGCATCCAATCACTCGCTGAGCTTATCAAGGACACCGTTGGCTACAAAGGAGAAATTCATTTTGACACTACCAAACCCGATGGTACGATGAAGAAACTCACCGATCCATCAAAATTACACCAATTAGGATGGAAACATAGCGTAGAAATCGAAGAAGGCGTAAAGATGATGTATGAAGAATACCTTAAATAACGAACATTATGCTTTTTGTTTATAACTCCTCTTGTTTTAAAATTTAAAATGGGAGGAGTTTTTTTAATATATACGAAAAAAATAAAAAAAATATCCCAAAAAACTTGACACGTATTGGATAATATATTACCTTTGTCGCCGAAAATAATTGTAACAACGAAGAAATAAATATAAAACACCCTTGCAATAATTGTTGCAAGTGATAAATAGATATAAATATGACTTGCAATAATTATTGCAAGCGAAAAATAAGAGCAAAAATAGCTTGCAACAATTGTTGCAAGGGATAAATAAATGTAAATGTTGCTTGCGATAATTATTGCAAGTAAGAAATATAGTTAAACATAGAAATAATATTAATTTTTTTTAAAAAAAAAGAACAATGAGAACCTATGTGTTAAAAAGTTTGAATGTTAATAAACTTTCAAACATCGAAATCGGACAGTTTGTTACCCGTCTTTTTGAAGATTTAGCCAAAGTAACTATTGATTTAGAGACAGATCCAGCCCTAAAGAAATTGTTTGATGACTTAAAAGCGCAAAATGTAGTATACGACACGGCGTTAAAGCAAGTTTACGCTGCTGAAGAATCAAAAGCGATTGCGAAATTAGGTAAAGTGCGCGAAAATGACTTTCAGATATTGAAGGATAGTATTCGTTTGCACCGTTATGCCAAGGTAGAAGCCGAAAAAAAATCGTATGAAGACCTGAAACTCCTCTTGGATAGCAATAAAAAAGAGAAAAAAGAAACTTATGAGGAGTTTACCAAGCGAGTAAAGCTCTTGATCGAGTCGCTTAAGTCGTCAAAATACGCCGATGATGTTAAAACATTAGGCATCAAAAAGTATGTTGACGAACTTGAAAAATCTAACGACGAGTTTAACGAGCTATTCGGCAGTAGATCGATTGTGAACCTTCAAAAAGGGAAGCTCAACACCCGAAAAGAACGCAAAGACCTCAATGCCAAATATCAAAAATTGGTAAACTATGTGGTAGCTATCAACGAAGTAACTCCATCGGACAATTTGAAGACCATCATCGGCGTGGTGAACAACATTCGCAAATATTATGCGGATATTGTAGCCCGTAAAGCCGATATGCCACGCGGAAAAGCAAAAAAAATATCGGATAATACCAATAAAAACAACGATTAAACAGTTTTAAACGTCGATTTTTAGGTATGTAAAGCCCCTCTTTATACCAAAAGAGGGCTGTTTTACCTATAATACTCCGTATCTATCTATATAAATAGAGTAGGGGAGTAGTGAAAAACCGTGTTTATATACAAAAATCATCAAAAAATAAGTAAAAATATGAAATCAATACTTATAACATTTCTTCTGTTGGGGATAAGTATGGCTTCTTGGGCTCAGGACGATGTGTTTCAATATCGATTAAAGGATTTTTCCATCGTAGGAAAAGTAAAAACCGTTTGGGAATTGGAGTATACTGTTTCCGCGAACAAAAAAGGCGACCTAAAGAAGGAAAAATTGCTTTCAAAAAGTGTGTATACCTTTAGCGAAAACGGATTTGCAACCAAAGGCGTTAATTACAACGTTAAAACGGGCAAAAAAGACTTTGAGATGGACTATGTTTACCAAGGAGGAAAGCGTCCTACATCGGTGGTTGTCAGTAGTGGGATTCGGATGGTGCCTACTTATGACGAGAAAGGATTCTTGAAGGAGCTGCAAGTAAGTGAGGCACATCGCAACCTTCCTTATAAGTTCGTTTTTGAGGATGATGCCAATGGGAACCCTATTCGTACGGATATATTCGTTGGTAAAATGCTTTCTAACTACATCGAAGGTAAATTCGACGCTAATGGAAACATTATAGAGAAGAAAACTTACAATTCAGGGAAAAAATTGATCGATACAACGCTTTACACCTACGATGAGCACCATAATCTTATAAAAGAAGAGTTTTCTACTGAAAAAGAGAGCGATCATAAAGTATTTTTGTACGAATATACCTACGAATATCGAAATAATTGGGTAAAACGCATCAAATATATCCCCAATGATGACGATAATAAAAAGCCTGTAAGCGTCATCGAACGCAATTTGGAGTATTTTCAATAGAGAGAACAGAGATCAGGGAGCAGAGAGCAGTGATTAGTGGTTAGTATTTAGTGGTTAGAGTTCAGAGATCTGCTGTAAATGCTTTAGAAATAGTTTTGTAGTAAATAAAAAGTCAGGAATTAATCATAAATGTTAATTCCTGACTTTTGTTTTTTGGAGTATTACAACCAATCACGCATCTTTACTCTCTACTCTCTGCTCTCTACTCTCTGACCTCTGCTTTCTGGCTCCTGCTCTCTCTTCTCTGATCCCTGACCTCTGATCTCTGACTCCTGATCTCTCCTTCCTACTTTCTTTTCTTCTTTTTCTTAAAGGCGTTCTCGAAGGCTTCGGCAGTTTTTCGGCTTCTGCTGTCCTTTTTCTTCCCTTTTTTGGAGGAAGTTTCCTTCTTTTTGCTAAATCGAGTGGCTTCATCACGATTTCTGCCCTTCTTACGGCCGCGATCGCGTCCGCTGGCTTTTTGAGAGACTTCCACGTTGATAAAACGACCGTCCATCTTAAAATCAGCGAAGGTTTCCATCACTTCCTGAGCTTCCGATGCATCAACATTGAAGAATGAGAAGGTGTTTTTCACATCTACCTTAAAGATATCGTCCTTACCCATATTAAGGGTGGCTCTTAAAAAGTCTTTCAGCGTGCGCCAGTCGTAGCCATCCTTTTCACCAATATTGATAAAGAATCGCACCTCATCGTTGTTGCTATCTCTGTCTGTATCACCCTTTTCGTCGGTGAGGTTCAGGCTTTTGGCATTCTTGTAATAGCTGAAGAAGCGATTGAACTCCACGGCGAATATCTTTTTTATCAATTCCTCACGGTCAACGTCCTGTAGAACTTTGTTGATCGCGGGCAGGTAGTCGTCGATAGCGGGGTCTACTTCGATGTTTTTCACGTTATTAGCCAGATGGTAGAGTTGTATTTCGCAGATCTCCATCCCATCGGGTAAAGGTTGCTGTTCAAACTTCTGACCGATGATTTTCTCAATGGTTTTTATCTTTTTTAGTTCACTTTTTGGGAGAATGACCATCGAAACGCCCGATTTTCCCGCGCGACCCGTTCTTCCGCTACGATGGGTGTAAGTTTCTATTTCATCAGGCAATTGATAGTGTATCACGTGCGTAATATCATCCACATCAATGCCTCTTGCGGCTACATCGGTGGCTACAAGCATTTGTATTTGCTTTCCTCGGAAGGATTTCATCACTAAATCACGTTGGTTTTGGCTTAAATCGCCGTGGAGAGCGGCTGCATTATAGCCATCTTCGATTAATTTCTCGGCAACTGCCTGTGTATCGCGTTTGGTACGGCAGAACACTACCGAAAAGATGTCGGGATTAGCATCGGCAAGCCTTTTCAGTGCCTCATAACGGTGTCTTCCATTGACCAAATAGTATTCGTGGCGCACGGTCTTAGCGGCTTCATTGCGATTTCCGACGGTGATCTCTATAGGCTTGCGCATAAACTTTTTAGCAATCTTTGCCACCTCGTTGGGCATCGTTGCGGAGAATAACCACGTGTATTTTTCCTCAGGAGTATGCGATAATATAGCGTTGATGTCCTCGTAGAAGCCCATATTAAGCATTTCATCGGCTTCATCAAGCACACAGAAGTCTATTTCTGAGAGGTCAGCAAGGTTTCTTCGGAGCATATCCTGCATTCTGCCCGGTGTTGCAACAATGATCTGGGCTCCTTTGCGCAAAGCACGGGCTTGTTCATCGATGCTTGCCCCACCGTAAACCGCTACGACCTTTATTTCAGGAAGATACTTAGCATAATGGTGCAATTCGGTGGTAATTTGCAAACACAGCTCGCGAGTAGGGGAGAGGATGAGCGCCTGCGTAGTGCGACGCGCTGGATCGATCTTTTGCAAGAGTGGAAACCCAAAAGCAGCTGTTTTTCCTGTACCCGTTTGGGCAAGTGCTACCATATCTGTGTTGTTTTCCAGTAAAATAGGGATTGCTTTTTGTTGGATTTCGGAGGGTGTTTCAAAGCCCATATCTTCTACGGCTTTGATAATAGGCGTTGAGAGCCCTAATTCGGTAAATAAATTCATTAAAATGTGTATTAGTGATCAGGGATCAGCAATCAGAGTTCAGCAATCAGAGATCAGGGTTCAGAGAACAGGGATCAGTGATAAGAATTCAGAGATCAGGGGTCAGAGAACAGTAATCAGTGATAAGATTTCAGAGATTGGAGATGAGAGATCGGTGTTTATTGATAAAAAATGGTTACTTAGTGATTAAGGATTAAGGGTTAGGGATTAGATAATAGTGATTAGTGGTTAAGGATGAAGGATTAGGGATAAGAAAGCGGTGTTATAAGTCAAAAAATCAAAGGTCAGCGATCAGAAAAGCGTACTTTAACCTTTGTTATTCAGTACTAAATCTGATCTCTGACCTTTGATATCTGATTTCTCACCTTCTATTTAACAATCACCCATTGTCCTTGACTCAGGAGGGGCTGTGCTTGTTTGTATTTCATTTCTTTGCGCTCGCCCGTATGGATGTTCTGTATCGTAACCTTGTCATTACGGTTGATCTTCGGAGTTTCGCGTATGATAGTTTCTACCACCGAGTGTCTTTGAGGTTGCTGCATTGCTTCAGCCCTTCTTGCGGCTTCTTCATCGCTGTTGAGCACCTCTTCCTTGCTGGTTTGGTAGTTTTCAGTCCTTCTTATGTTGTGAGCCTCCTGAATTGGTGCGTTTTGTACGGGTAATTCGGCTTTGAAGAGGAAGGAAACGATGTCTTTATTGACTTTATCGATCATACTCTTGAAAAGCTCGAAGGCTTCAAACTTGTAAATCAGGAGCGGGTCTTTTTGCTCGTGCACCGCCAACTGCACCGATTGTTTCAGCTCATCCATCTTGCGCAGATGGGTTTTCCACGCTTCATCAATGATCGATAGGGTGATATTCTTCTCGAAATCGTTGATGAGCTGCTTGCCTGCGCTCTCGTAAGCCTCTTTTAAATCGGTGACCACGTTAAGCGCTTTCTCACCATCGGTGAAAGGCACGACGATGCGCTCGTAGGTGTTCGAAGGATTCTCGTAAACGTTTTTGATAACGGGGAATGCCATCTGAGCGCTGTGTTCTATCTTCGATTGATAGTGGTCGAGCACCTCACGATAGAGTTTTTTGGTGAGACTCTCTGCCGAAGTGCGTGCGAACTCTTGCTCAGTGATTTTTGACTCGAGCGAGAAGTATTTCTTGAGTTCGTATTCAAAATTTCGGAAGCTGCCCTCGCCTTTATTGCCTTCAACGATCAAATCGCAGGTGTCGTAGATCATATTAGCCAAGTCAACTTTGAGGCGCTCGCCCTCCAATGCGTGACGACGGCGTTTATAGATCACTTCGCGCTGTGCGTTCATCACATCATCGTATTCCAAGAGGCGCTTGCGTATTCCGAAGTTATTCTCCTCAACTTTCTTTTGTGCAGCCTCAATTCGCTTGGTCATTATCGAGTGTTGAATTACATCACCCTCTTTATGCCCGAGGCTATCCATTAATTTAGCGATACGTTCCGATCCGAAGAGGCGCATCAGGTTGTCTTCCAATGAAACATAGAAGAGTGAACTACCAGGATCGCCTTGACGACCTGAACGCCCTCTGAGCTGCCTATCAACACGACGAGAATCGTGTCTTTCAGTGCCGATAATCGCCAAACCGCCCGCATCGCGTGTTTCAGGCGTCAATTTGATGTCGGTACCACGCCCTGCCATATTGGTAGCAATGGTAACTACCCCAGGTTGCCCTGCTTCTGCTACGATTTCAGCCTCTTTTTTGTGGAGCTTTGCGTTGAGAACATTGTGTTTTATCTTTCTCATCGTGAGCATACGGCTTAACAACTCGGAAACTTCCACCGATGTAGTACCGATAAGCACAGGACGCCCTGCTTGGGACAATTCCACCACCTTATCGATCACGGCGTTGTATTTTTCGCGCTTGGTTTTGTATATAAGGTCGTTGTGATCCTTGCGTGCAATAGGTCTATTGGTAGGGATCTCCATTACATCGAGCTTATAAATCTCCCAGAACTCGCCAGCCTCGGTAATTGCAGTACCCGTCATCCCCGATAGCTTCTTATACATACGGAAATAGTTCTGCAAGGTGATAGTGGCGTAGGTTTGAGTGGCTGCTTCAATCTTTACGCCTTCTTTAGCTTCGATAGCTTGGTGTAAACCATCGGAATAGCGGCGTCCGTCCATAATACGACCTGTTTGTTCATCAACGATGAGCACCTTGTTGTCGATTACCACGTATTCAATATCTTTCTCGAATAAAGTGTAGGCTTTTAAGAGCTGATTGAGTGTGTGAATGCGTTCGCTCTTCACATTGAAGTCTTCAAAGAGCTTATCCTTGCGTGCACCCTCTTCCTCCACGGATAAATTTTCATTTTCAATGGCTGTAAGCTCCACGCTAAGGTCTGGAAGTACGAAGAAATCCTTATCGCCGTCGTAAGCAATGTCGGCAAAGCCTTTATCGGTAAGTTCTATCTGATTATTTTTCTCGTCAATCACGAAGTAAAGCTCCTCATCCACCTTAGGCATCTCGCGATTGTTATCTTGCATATAGTAGTTCTCTGTTTTTTGCAAGAGTTGCTTTACGCCTTCTTCACTGAGGAATTTTATAAGGGCTTTATTCTTAGGCAAGCCTCGATGCACGCGCAGGAGCAAGAAACCACCTTCTTTTGTGTTGCCTTCAGCGATAAGCTTGCGAGCATCAGCTAAAACTTTGGTTAAGTAAGTGCGCTGCTTGTTTACTAAGTCAGCCACTAAGGGTTTCAGCTCGTTGAACTCGTGAAATTCGCCTTTTGGCATCGGTCCTGAGATGATCAACGGGGTACGGGCATCGTCCACAAGCACCGAATCCACCTCGTCAACGATGGCATAATTGTGGGAGCGCTGCACCAAGTCCTCTGGAGTGTGTGCCATATTATCACGGAGATAATCAAAGCCAAACTCGTTGTTTGTACCATAAGTAATGTCTGCATTATAAGCGCGACGCCTTGCCTCAGAGTTAGGCTGGTGATTATCGATACAATCAACGCGTAATCCGTGAAATTCAAAGAGAGGACCCATCCAAGCACTGTCGCGTTTTGCTAAGTAGTCGTTCACAGTTACCAAATGAACGCCATTTCCTGTGAGCGCATTTAAATAGACGGGCAAGGTGGCTACTAACGTTTTACCCTCCCCTGTTTGCATCTCAGCAATCTTTCCTTGGTGTAAAGCAATCCCTCCGATGAGCTGAACATCGTAGTGAACCATATCCCAAGTAACTTCTTTACCTGCAGCATCCCAAGAATTCTTCCAGACAGCGTTATCCCCCTCAATAGTAACATAATCGTGCAGTCCAGAGAGCTCACGGTCGTGCTCTGAGGCAGTAACTTTTAGTGTAGGGTTTGAAGCGAACCTGCGTGCGGTTTCTTTCATCACTGCAAAGGCTTCAGGGAGTATCTCATTGAGTACTTTCTCTGAAGCAGTGTAGGCTTCACCGCTGAGCTTATCGATCTCAGTGTAAAGATCTTCTTTCTTGTCAATATCGTCGGTAGCATTTGCTTCGGCTTGCAAGGCGGCGATCTTAGCATCAGCTTCAGCGCGTGCAGCTTTGATCTTTTCCTTAAACTCTAAGGTCTTAGCACGCAATTCATCATTGCTGATGCGCTCCATTTGCGCACCATAGCTTTTGATCTTCTCAACAATAGGCTGAATGGCTTTGATGTCGTTCTTAGCTTTATCGCCTACAAAAATTTTAATAAGTGAATTTATTATGCTCATTTATCTAATGTTTAATGTTTAATGTACAACGTATAATGTAGAATTGTAGATAGCAAAAAATACATTATAAACAATACATTATTCATTGTCAAATATCATTCCAATATAGTGCAACCTGACAAAATGTCAGGTCACTAATCATTCATAACTTATGATGTGTAAATTGCCCAGCACAAAGTCAGGCGATTGATACATTATAAATTATACATTGTGCATTATTCATTAATATTCGTCCTCATTCCAAAGATAGTCGTCTTCGGAAGGATAATCAGGCCATATTTCATCGATGGACTCATACATATCACCCTCGTCTTCTATTTCTTGAAGGTTTTCAACCACTTCCATAGGAGCTCCCGTACGGATCGCATAATCAATGAGTTCGTCTTTCGTCGCAGGCCAAGGCGCGTCACTTAAATACGATGCAAGTTCTAATGTCCAATACATAAATGAATAGGTATTTAAAAAATTTCGGCAAAAGTAATACAAATATTTTAATTAGCAAGTATAAATAAAAAATTTTTTCTGTATAATTTTAGAATACAATTTCATTATAAGTTTGTGAAGCGTTTATTTGTTCTTTGTCTTAATTCGAATGCACAACGAACCCCTAACGAATACAGATAAAAGAAAAAAGTCGAGTTCATATAAGCTCGACTTTATTTATTGTTGCCCTAATACGCCTTCGCGAAGAGTACGCGCCCTTTGGAAGGCTTACCTGAGTAGATGCAAGTGCCTGATTCTTCTTTGCGATTGAGAGGAATGCAGCGGATAGTAGCCTTCGTTTCCTCTTTGATGCGCTCTTCGGTCTCAGGGGTGCCGTCCCAGTGGGCTGAGAGGAACCCGCCTTTGGTCTCTAAAAGGGTTTTAAACTCCTCATAGCTGTTCACCTCAGTGATATGCGTATTACGATAGTCCAATGCCTTCTGGTAGATGTTGTTCTGTATATCCACCAATAGTTGCTCAATATGGGCTACAATGTTTTCCCCTGACACGGTCTCTTTGGTGAGGGTGTCGCGGCGCGCTACTTCAAAGGTGTTGTTCTCTAAGTCTCTTTGCCCTACGGCTAAGCGTACAGGTACCCCTTTGAGCTCATATTCATTGAACTTAAAGCCTGGTTTCTGAGTGTTATCATCATCAAATTTCACACTGATGCCTTTGGCTTTCAGCTCGGTTAAGAGCGGTGCAATGCGCTCGCGTATCTGTTCTAATTGATCTTCGCCTTTGTAGATAGGCACAATCACCACTTGCAAAGGAGCGAGCTTAGGCGGCAACACCAAGCCTTTGTCGTCGCTGTGGGTCATAATCAAAGCTCCCATAAGGCGTGTTGATACGCCCCAAGAGCTTGCCCATACATAGTCTAACGTACCTTCTTTAGAAGTAAATTTCACATCAAAAGCCTTCGCGAAGTTCTGCCCAAGGAAGTGTGAAGTGCCGGCTTGCAATGCTTTGCCGTCTTGCATCAGTGCCTCAATGCAGTAAGTTTCATCTGCCCCTGCAAAGCGTTCAGTCTCTGTTTTAAGTCCTTTCACGACAGGCACTGCCATAAAGTTTTCTACAAAATCAGCATAGACATTCATCATTTTTTCAGCCTCTTCAAGGGCTTCTGCTTTGGTAGCGTGGGCAGTGTGCCCTTCTTGCCAAAGGAACTCAGCGGTGCGTAGGAATAAGCGTGTACGCATCTCCCAGCGCACTACGTTTGCCCATTGGTTGATGAGGATCGGCAGGTCGCGATAGGATTGTATCCAGTTTTTGTATGTATTCCAGATGATTGCCTCAGAAGTAGGGCGCACGATGAGTTCTTCCTCGAGCTTAGCCTCTGGGTCTACCATCAACTTACCGGGGTTGTCAGGGTCTGTTTTTAGGCGATAGTGGGTAACTACGGCACATTCTTTGGCAAACCCCTCAGCGTTCTTCTCTTCAGCCTCAAAGTAGCTACGGGGTACAAATAGTGGAAAGTAGGCATTTACGTGTCCTGTCTCCTTAAACATACGGTCGAGTTCATCGCGCATCTTCTCCCAGATAGCATAGCCATAAGGCTTGATCACCATACAGCCGCGCACCCCTGAACTCTCAGCCAGCTCAGCGCGAACTACCAACTCATTGTACCATTTTGAATAATCTTCACCACGTGTGGTTAAACTTTTGCTCATATTAATTTCTTAACTTTTTATTTTTAGAAGGCTTCACAGCCCGTTTTTTGATTACTTTGTCTTTCCTCAGCATAGCCGTAGAGGTGTGTGAGTGCTCTTTATTGCGGTAGTAGTGCAGGCACTTATCAATGTAATAATCGTGCTGATTGCGGATGTAGCCCGCTACATTGTCGTTGTACCATATCTCAGCAAGACTTGCTTTCAGATACTTAGACACCTCTGCACTGCTTTGGTATATATTGATAAGTATTTTGCGTTCTTTGAGGAACTTACTAAAAGCGGCAAACATCTCCTTGCTGATTTTATAATCTTTGATAAAGACACGTTCATTCGGTTTATGGCTCTGTTTAGGGTGGCTGTCCAAATATTCAAATAGGAAATAGTCGGTAAGCCCAGAGCTAAGCACCTCACGCACCATATAGGCTTCGGGCTTCATATCCATCGGGATATAAGCATCGGGATAAATACCCCCGCCACCGTATACAGTTTTACCTTTTGGGGTAGTAAACTTCAAAGAATCGGGCACTGTGGCATTGTCTATCTGGAAGCTACGTCGCTGATGGCGCAGGTTGTAAGGTTTCTGTATGGAACGACCTGTGGGAGTGTAATAGCGCGCTGTGGTAAGTCGCACAGCTGAGCCGTCGGGTAGGGGCATCTCACTTTGCACTAAGCCCTTGCCAAAGCTACGTCGCCCGACGATTACCCCACGGTCGTTATCTTGCAAAGCCCCTGCAACAATCTCGCTGGCAGAAGCTGTATTTTCATTCACCAGCACAAAGAGAGGCTGCTTTTGAAACTTGCCGTTACCTGTGGAATAGGTTTGCTCTATCTCCTTGCGATTGTTCTTAGTAAAGACAATCATTTTGTCCTTCGGCAGAAACTCATCGGCTATTTGAATGCCTACACTGAGGAAGCCCCCAGCATTGTTGCGCAAGTCGAGTACCAAGCTGGTTAGCCCTTGCTTTTGCAACTGATTTAGGGCGTCTGAAAATTCATTATAAGTAGTTTCTGCAAAGCGGTTCATACGGATATACCCCAAGGTGTCATTTACCATATAGTAACAATCGACACTCTTGATAGGTATAAACTTACGTTCAATGGGCAGTTTAAAAAGGCTATCACTACTTTTGCGGTAGAGTGTTAAATCAACCTTTGAACCCATCTCTCCTTTAAGTAAACTGCGTATCTTCTCTACTGATAGGTGCTTTCTGTAAAGTGTATCTTTGCCAACCATCAAGATACGGTCGCCAAAACGTACCCCTTTAGCTTGTGCATCACTGCCTTCAATAGCGCGTATGACCGCAATGGTATCTCTATACATATAGAAACTCACGCCAACCCCTACAAACTTACCGCTCATTGTCTCAGCTACCCCTTGTATGTCCTGCTTTGATATGTAGGTAGAGTGAGGGTCTAACTTGCGCAATATGCCATTGACTGTCAGATCGACAATGCTATCGGTATTCACCTTATCCACATACTCATTCTCAATATAGTCTATCAGCTTACTCAGCTTAGCCTTATAGGGGTTCTCAGGGATCGTATCGCTGTCAGTAATGGGCAAAGGCATAGGAGGGGGCGGTTTAGGAATATAAAAATTCGCTAACTTGCGCCCAGCAATTAGCCCCAAAGCTAAGGCTGCTCCTATAAAGATAGGTAGTAAGTAGTTCCTACGCCTTATTGCATTCATAACATCTTCATATAGTATTATTTATTTTTAAAAGCATTAATACCTTTCTCAAGCCACGCTGTGTACTCATCCGCATCGGGCGTATAGCCCACAGGAGGCACTAAGTTCTGCTCGTCGTGCCCCATCAACACGTAGAAAGGCTGTGAGTTAGATTGGTATCTAACTGTTTGGAACTCACTCCACTTCTTGCCAATGGTAGTGAGCATCTTGCCTTTCTCAAGCACTGATGGCACTACCTTATCGGCAGGCAAATCGCGCTTATCATCTACGAATAGCGAGATAAGCACCACTTCATTTTTAAGTTTCTCTAATACGCGCGAGTCTGTCCATACGTTGTTCTCCATCTTGCGGCAATTCACGCACGCTTTACCCGTGAAGTCAATCAGCACAGGTTTGCCTACCTGCTTTGCATACGCTAAACCTTCCTCGTAATCCTCAAAAGTAACAATATTGTGAGGCTTGAAGAGGTGGGCTCCGTGTGGCAAAGCGGCTTCTGCACGGGTCATATCGGCTCCCCCTCCCGTATTGCTATAGCCCACGCCATAAGGCGATTCACTGTAATGTTGCGGTGGCGGAAAGGCACTGATCAGATGCAAAGGTGCCCCCCAAAGCCCTGGTAATAAATAGAGTGTAAAGACCAACGAAGTAAGCCCTAAGCTCAATCGCCCCACTGAGATATGCTCTATAGGGGAATCGTGCGGTAGGCGTATCTTGCCAAATAAGTAAAGCGTAAGGGTTGCAAAGATGGCAATCCAGATGGCGACAAATACTTCGCGCTCTAACCAATGTCCTTCAATGACTAAGTCAGCATTCGAGAGGAATTTAAAGGCTAATGCCAATTCCACAAAACCTAAGACTACCTTCACCGTATTGAGCCATCCGCCCGACTTGGGCATCGCATTGAGCCACCCTGGGAAAGCTGCAAAGAGGGTAAAAGGCAACGCTATTGCCAATGAGAAGCCCAACATACCCATCACAGGGGCAATCCCTCCCTCAGTGGCTGCTTGCACTAAGAGCGTCCCTACGATAGGTCCTGTGCACGAGAAGGATACAATAGCCAACGCCAATGCCATAAAGAAGATGCCTACAAAGCCCTTGTGATCGGCTTGGGCATCTACCTTAGTGCTCCACGAACTCGGCAGGGTAATCTCAAAAGCCCCCAAAAAGGAGATAGAGAATATTACCAATATCACAAAGAAGAGGAGATTAAATAGCACACTGCTCGAGAGCGCATTCAGAGAATCTGCACCAAAGGCTGCTGTAACCACGGAACCTAAAATCACATAGATCACCACGATGGAGACTCCGTAGAAGATCGCATTGCGCACCCCCGCTGCTTTGGTTTTACTCTGCTTGGTAAAGTAGCTCACCGTCATTGGTATCATAGGGAATACACAAGGGGTCAGCAAAGCCAGAAAGCCCGATAAGAACGCGAGGAAGAATATCGTCCATACGTTCTGAGCTTTCAATGGAGTGCTCTCAGCAGTGGGCTTTACGCTTTGCGTATCACTCACCACTTGCTGGGTGCTATTGCTCTCTGTGCTCAATGTTTGTTGCTCAGTATTAGATTCTTGTGAGCCTATAATTCCGCCCATCTGTGGCTGTAAGGTTGCGCTTTGGGCTGCCATTTGTGTATGGTTATCCCCTTGCTGGGCACTTACCGCTGCTGCCTGACCGCTTACTTTCGCATTTACAGCAAAGGATAAATCCACTGACTTAGGGGCTAAGCAATTGCGATCGTTACAGCTCATAAACTCAACGCTCGCATTGATGGTACTTACTGATTTTAATACTTTTATATGCTGCTTAAACGTTACCTTGTCGTAGTAAAAAGAGATGACCATATCAAACATCTCCTCGTGCTTAGTGATAGGCTGTGGCACGCTCAGCATCTTACCCACCAACTGATAGTCTGCACTTTTAGGGAAGGTAAACGCCGTAGCCACAGGACCACCCTCAGGCACATTGAGCCCATAGATCTTCCAGCCCTTCTCAAGGGTAGCGGTGCTTACCAAGTTGTATTCAGTATCGCTTAGCTTTTCAACGCTCGTAGTCCATTTCACAGGGTTTAATATTTGCGCCTGAGTAAGCAAGCTAAAGCCTAATGCTATGATAAATAAAAGTCTTTTCATTGAATGATAGCTATTTATGAGTTAAAGGTAGCCTATTTTGCGCTGCAAAGGTACAGCAAAATAAGTAGACTGCCAAACATTTTCTACACATTTTTTAGTGATAAGGATTATACCAAAGATCGTGCCATAATCTCAGATTGTGCATTATGAAGTTAAAAGGCTAAATAATAGTATATTTTACTAAAATAATATGTTTTACTTGATTTAGACTTGTCTAAAAACCGCTTAACTCCTTCCGTACTGGTACCGTACTGATACCGTACATAATCCGTACTGATACCGTTAGGAAATTTTTCTAATATGCTATTGTGGGATAATTGACATTCCTTAGCCCTCGTAGCCTTCGTAATAGTAGGACTGTTCTATTCCTTTGAAGATAACATTGTGGTCGTTCATATTCTCTGTAAGTGCTGCCTGCAGCAACACTCTCAGCTCTAAGTCGTTGATAGGGCTGCGTTCCATTGCTTGTAAGTAAGCCGTTTTATCCACCTGTTGCCAATCGACTACTTTGTTGAGGTTCTTTTTAAGCATTCTATCCAACCATATACGCATACTGCGTCCATTGCCTTCCATAAAAGGATGCGCAATATTCATCTCTACGTATTTGGCGATGATAGCCTCAAAACTATCTTCGGGCATCTGCTCTATAAGAGGCAGATTTGCACTGAGGAACATACTGTTGGCAAACCTAAAACCACCTTTGGAGATATTCACCTCTCGCACTTTCCCTGCAAAGTCATACAAGCCCTCAAACAAATGCCGATGTATATCGCACAAGCCCCTTACTGTGCCTACTTCTATTGCCTCAATAGCACCAGAGGCAAACAATGCTTTTGCTTGCTCTAAACTTTTCTTATCTATATCTTTATTGTTCATAACGCCTACTAATCGCTATCTCCTATTCGCTAATCGCTATTCGCTAATCGCTAATCTTGCCATATAAAACCCATCATAGCCACTTTCGTGTGCCCATATACATTGTTCCTCTTCAAGCACAAACCCTTTGCCAGCCTCTGAGGCTAAGAACGCCTCCACTTGCTTGTGGTTTTCAGAAGGCAGGATAGAGCAAGTCGCATATACCAACTTGCCGCTGGGTTTGAGGAGTTTGGCATACTGTTGTAGCACAGTTTGTTGGGTGGTGCGTATCTCGTCTAAAAACTCGGGAGTGAGCTTCCACTTAGCATCAGGATTACGCCTGAGCACGCCCAATCCACTGCACGGAGCATCGATGAGCACACGGTCAGCAGTGCCTCGCCAGCGTTTGAGTTGTTGAGGCTCTACCAAGCGCGTTTCGATATTAAAGGCTCCTGCACGGCGCGCACGACGTTTGAGTTCTTGCAATTTAGCCTCGTAAATATCCATAGCGAGAATCTGCCCCTTGTTTTGCATCAGGGCTGCTAAGTGCAGCGTCTTGCCTCCAGCCCCTGCACAGCAGTCTATCACACGCTTTACGCTGCTGTCGAGTTGCAAAAACGGAGCTACGCGCTGTGAGGAGGCATCCTGCACCTCAAAGAGTCCCTCAGCAAAAGCCTTAGTTTTAAACACGTTCGTACGCTCTGTAAGGCGCAGAGCATCAGGGTAATCGTTCAGTGTGGAGGCTTCTACGCCCTCCGCTGCCAAACGTTCGCAAAGCTGCGCAACAGTGGTTTTAAGCCTATTGGCACGCAGCACTACGGGAGCTTGCACATTGAGGGCGCGCAATTCTTGCTCCCAAAAAGCAGCTCCTAACTCTGCCACTCCTGCCGCATCTAACCAATCGGGGACAGACTCACACAGCTTTCGCACTTTTGAAAACGCACCAAACTGTTCTTTAACCTTATGTTCAGACACTGCCTCAAAGTAATCCCCCCAATCGGGCAAAGCAATTTGGTGTAGCACTGCCCATACGGCAAACAGACGCCTGAGTCCTTGCTGCGTATAAGGCGACTGCACCTCGGCTATCTCTGCATAAAGCCGCCGCCAGCGCACGATGTCGTAAAGCGTTTCAGCGATGAAAGCCCTATCGCGAGCCCCCCAGCGTTTATCTTTTTTTAGCTGCCGCTCAGCAACCTTATCGGCATAATAGCCCTCATTGAAGATCAATCCCAAACCTTCAACGACAGCCTCGACTAAGTTTTTGTGTAATTTCATTCTTTAGCTCTTAGCGAATAGCTTTTAGCTTTTAGTCCTGTTGCTATAAGCTATATTCAATTTGCAAAAGTACTACTTTTCAGCAAAACCGCAATACCCATACAAAAGAGGCTGCCCAAAAAGTGTCATTGCAGTGTGCTAACACTTTTTGGACAGCCTTTCTATTCGCTATTCGCTTATTTCTAATTCGCTAATTTAGAATAATCTCGCGGTAAAGGTAAACAAGAAGTTGCCTTGGGTAGACTTGATTTCTGCCTTGTCAGTGAGTACGTTCTCGTACATCTGGAAGGTGTTGGTTTGCTTAGCCACATCGTACGAAGCATCTAAGCGTACCCCACCGAGGGTTACCCCAATACCTCCTGAATAAGCGGTAAGGTCACCCACAGGAGCAATCTCCTTGCGGTAAGGACTTTGCTCATAGCGGTAGCCCGCTCTGAAACTCCAATAGTTGGTAGCCCCGCCCATCTTGAAAGGCACACGGAACTCCCCACCGATGCGTAACGCGGAGGTATCGCCCAAATCTTTTTGGATAATCTGGTTTTCATCTCTCATATTGCTACTGCGGAAAGTGAGATTGTCATACGCCTTGTAAGTGTAATCCACGCTTAGGATAGCGCGCTTAGCAATGATATAAGCCGCACTTCCTGTCCACGCACTTGGCGTACGGAACTTGTACTCGCGTTCGAACCATATAGGGTCGCTATAGTGATTGAGTAATTCTAAATCACGATCCTGAGTGCCTACTTTTGAATAGAGTACCTCACGGTATTGCTCTTTCATACTGTACCACGTAGGTGATTGATAGCTAACCCCGAGGCGCAAACCTTCAATAGGCTTAGCAATAGCCCCTAATTGAAATGAGAACCCGCTACCTGTAGTCTCTACCCTTTGTTGATGATTGACATAAGTAACCGTTGAGTTGTCTCCATTAGCATCATCGCGCAGACCGTAAAATGCCCTCTCATTGATACTATGACTATTCAAATTGGTACCTACAAATACATAATCCCCCAACTGCATTCCAAAGTTAAAGTTGTACTTATTCACATACCCATCTCTTTCCAATTTGTATTTGTGCTTCCAATTATTACCACCATTAGAAGTATAACTTGTGTTGGTCGCTGTAAGCGCAACAGGCTCTACAATTCCCGAGATTACGCCCAAGAAAGCCGTACAGGCATTGCCTCGCAAGTGTGCATACTGTTCTCCTACATCCTCCTGATACCAGCGCGTATTGATATTGCGATTGTATAAATCAATGGGTGTTAAGTAGCCAAACTGATAGCCACTGCCTCCATTCCCAGCGTTTGCATAATGCGTAAAATAGTCTGTCAGCCCCTTTCCTCCATTCCCAAAATAAGTAAACTTATCCACATCAAAGTTCTTCATCTGGTTATAGTTAAAAGCGAAAGTAATCTTCTTTACCACAGGCTCACCTGTAGGGATAACAAAGTTTACGCTAAACTGATTGACATTAAAATCATTCATCTTATCAGTGCTCTTGGTGTCTAAGAAATGAATGTCATACTTACGGGCGTTGTTGTTCAGTGAAAACGAAATCTCCGAACCGTTATACACTGCACTTCCCGCAGGGTTGATATTGATTGCTGAAGGATCGCCGCCGAGGGCACCAAAGGCACCGCTCAACCCGCGAAAGCGCGCCGTAGCGCCCAATTCCTCAGTGCTGTAGCGCAGCGCATCGCCGTAATTCTGTGCACTTGCAGCTGCCCCACCGAGTAGGGCAAAGGCTGCTAAATAATATATTCTCTTCATATACGTGTCCATTTAAGTGTTATTACATACGGTTAGGACTGGTGTAACCGCCACCGCCACCTCTACCGCTGTTGCCGCTACCGCTATTGCCTGAGTTGTAATCTCTGCGCTCATAGCCTCCACTGTTATAGCTCCTTTCGTTGTAATTGCCTTGGTTGTAACTGCGCTGGGTGTTATTGTTGTTATAACCGTTGTTGTAGCCGTTGTACGAGTTGTTTTGCGACTGATTGTAATCGCGGCGCTGGTAGCTACGCGTGTCGCCCGTACGCTCGTAGTTCTGATAACGGTCGCTATCGCCACGGCGGTCGTTCTCTCTTATGATGGCACGCCCACCATTGCCGTAATATCTGCGGTAGTATTCACGGTCGTCTCTATCTCTATCGCGGTCGTAGCTGCCTCGTGGCGTATAATAATAATCCCGCGGATAATAATCGTAGTAATACCCACGATAGTAAGGATAATACCCATAATACCCACCATAAGGATAGTAATACCCACCCCAGAATGGATCATAGCCCCAATAAGGATGGTAATACCCTCGGTAATAAGGTGCATAGCCGTAATAGCCATTCCAATACGAACCATAGTGCGAGTTCCAACCGAATGACCAGCTCCAACCACTGCGGTACGGACGGTAGTAATTACCCCAGTACGAGTCGTACCCCCAATATGGGTCATAGCCCCAATAGGAATTATACCCCCAATAAGGATCGTACCAGCCGTTGTTGTACACATTCACATTTACGTTTGAAGGCTGACTGCCCCACCCCCCATAGCGATTTCCTTCGCGGGAGTACTGCTGTGAGCTATAGGCATTTACGTCCGTGAAATGCGTAAAAGACGTATCCTTCACCGCACTGTACTGACGCGCTTTCTCGCCAAAATAGTCTTTATAGCGATTGGGCGTATAGCGGTTCTCCACAGGCTGTGGAGCCTCGTCATACCTGCGATCGACCACCATCACCCTTTCGGGCTCACCATAGACCCCGTCAGCGTAATAATACCCGCCACACGAGCCTAAAACAAGTGCCACCACTGCCACTGCCGCCAGCTTAAAGGCACTCCTGAGTTGAGTGTTTTTCTTCATATCTATTCTTATTTTAGAAAAGTAGAAAAGGTGGAAATTAGAAAATTAGCTCAGTTCTTCTCTTTTTTCTCTTCTTCTGCTTTCCTCTTCTTCTACTCTCCTATATACCAACTACAATTTTCGTGCCAAATTCTTTATTAATGAGTTGAGAGTAATGAAATCGGTGCGTTAGCAATATTACTCTCTACTCTCTACTCATTAATCACTAATTTGAGTTCTGTGCCGAATAGCAGTACTTTATCACCAAACTTCTCTGCTAAGAGTTGTAGATAGGGAGGTAACACTTCGGTGATAAATGCCATTAAGTCAGCTGCCGTAGCTGCTTGGTGATGTAGTGCATACGTAGTGTCGGTAGTGGTGTTGCCCGCAGTGCTCAACACTTTGTACACAAATAGTTGCTCAATAGATGCTGTCGCTGCCACTGCTGGTTGATACACTTCTTTTAGCCACAGCTGCCATTCACTGAGCACTTCTCTGCTCACCACAGCTGTTAAATTATACACATACATACAGATTAATTTTTCTGCAAATGTACGGAAAATATTTCATATACAAAAAATATTTTATAACTTTGCAGCCGAAACATAAAAGAAAAGAAATTATGGCAAGTATTAAGAATCTAAAGAAGGACATACACAATGTGCTGGGCGATATCCTCGACGCTACGTTCTTCACAGGAAAGTATGAGACTGAAAAAGGAAAAGCCCTCATCGGCGATATCTTTAGCACCTTTGATGAGTACCTTTCAAAAATCTCAGATCGCAAAGTGGAAAAGAGAGGCACTTACCTGAAACAGCTAAGAGCTGATTTCGCAAAAAAAGCAGGTAAACTCATCGCCGAACTCAACGCTTTGTAGGGTAACTGTCCTAATAATTCAGCAAAAAAGCTATCCTTGTACAAGGATAACTTTTTTTGTTTATAGTGTTTTGCGATTATTTTACGCCCTTCTCATTAGCCCAATTCCAGTACTTTTTAGCAAAGATTCTATGCTGCTCAAAAGTACGAGCAAAATTATGATAACCAAAGCGTTCTGGGTCAGCTGCAAAATACAGATAATCGTGCTGCTCAGCATTTAGTACGGCATCAATAGCTGTAATATCAGGCATAGTGATTGGTCCAGGAGGTAACCCTGCGTATTTATAGGTATTATAAGGGTTGTCTACACTTGTATGCGTACCGTTTACTCGTTTGATTACTAAGTTATAATTCCCCGTATACTGTTTCATCGCAAAGATAGCTGTAGGGTCAGCGCCAAGGTTCATACCTTCGCGTAGACGATTGATATATACACCAGCAATACGAGGCAATTCTTCCTTCTTTGAAGTTTCCTTTTGAATGATAGAAGCTAAGGTACTTACCTGCACAGGAGTTAGGCCTAAAGTTGCAGCTTTAGTCTTGCGTTCTTCTGTCCAAAACCGTTGGTACTCTTTTAATATGCGATCACGAAATTCAGTGGCACTTGTATTCCAGTAAAACTCATAGGTATTAGGGATGTACATGGCAATAGCTGTCTCGGGAGTAAAACCATTATCTTTTAGGAATGTAGGTTCTAAAAATGACTGTAAGAGCGCTATGCTATCAGGTTCTATCTGCTCGGCAATACGTCCCGCTAAATCCTCAATGCGTTCCTGATTGTTAAACCGAACTTTTACAGGGCTATTGCCGTTGCGTAAAGTCCTTATAATAGTGATGTTAGAGTCTCCACGTTTGATGATATACTTTCCTGCCTTTACATTCGTTGTATAGCCTCGCTGCTTGGCAATGAGCTCAAAACCTATCCTGTCCTTTAGTAGTGGGGTAAGTTTGTGCATCACATCGCTAAAATCACTCCCTGTTGAAATGTATAGCACAACTTCCTTTTCATTGAAAGCTGTATTAGAACGTAACAAAGCACTATACGCCCAATAACCTCCACCAAGAATGAGCAGTATTATTATCGTTATTAAAATCTTTTTAAACATAATTTCATCTTTAAGTATAAAGTGCAAAGATATAAAAAATATTTTAATCCAACTTATTTTATATCAAAAAAAGCCGCGCACCTCTCCGTACGCGGCTTATAGTTACAACTAAGTAGCTCTTCTGCTATCTCTTGTTATCGTGTCTGCGATCGTTGTTACCACTACGTGGCTTCCCGTTGTGGCCTCCTCTTGGGCGGTCTTCACGCGGACGGTCAGAACGCTCGGGGCGGTCTTCACGTGGCGGGCGTGGCAAGAGTGCCTTGCGCGATACACGGCTCTTCTTTGTCTTAGGGTCGATACCCAAGTATTTCACCTCAAGCACATCACCTTCTTTGAGTACGTCCTCAATCTTATCCGTGCGCTCCCACGCTACTTCCGAGATGTGCAAGAGCGTATCCTTACCGGGCATAAACTCTACTACCGCACCAAACTCGAGCAAGCGGGTTACTGTTACGGTGTAGGTTTCCCCTTCTACAGGCTCAAACGACACCGCTTTCACTGCCTCAATAGCTTCCTGAATGCCTGCCTCGTTCGTGCCTAAGATTTCCACAATACCAAATTCACCCACTTCTTCCACTACGATAGTAGTCTCAGTGCGCGCTTGTAGGTCTTGGATATTCTTACCACCCGTACCGATAAAGGCACCGATGTATTCCTTAGGCATCTCCATCTTCACAATCTTAGGCGCGTGTGGCTTCACAGTTGGCTTAGGCGCATCGATAGTATCGGTAATCTTACCCAAGATGTGCATACGCCCTTCACGCGCTTGCTCCAACGCCTTTTCAAGGATTTCATACGTCAAGCCCTTAATCTTGATGTCCATCTGGCAAGCGGTGATACCGTCCTTAGTACCTGTTACCTTGAAGTCCATATCGCCGAGATGGTCTTCATCGCCCAAGATGTCAGAAAGTACCGCATACTTATCGCCATCGGTGATGAGCCCCATTGCAATCCCTGATACAGGCTTAATCATCTGCACCCCAGCATCCATAAGCGCGAGCGTACCCGCACAAACAGTCGCCATTGATGAGGAGCCGTTAGATTCTAATATCTCCGATACCACACGCACGGTGTATGGGCAATCCTCAGGCACCATACGCTTTAAGGCGCGCTGTGCTAAGTTCCCGTGACCGATCTCACGGCGCGAAGTACCACGCAATGGGCGTGCCTCGCCTGTGGAGAATGGCGGGAAGTTATAGTGTAAGTAGAAGCGTTCTTCACCTTGCTCAGTAGGCAGGTCGATGACGTTTGCCTCACGCGAAGTACCAAGTGTTACGGTAGTGAGCGATTGCGTCTCCCCACGCGTAAAGATAGACGACCCGTGTGCCGATGGCAAGTAGTCGATTTCGCACCAGATAGGGCGTATTTGCGTGGTATTACGTCCATCGAGGCGGATACCTTCGTCTAATATCAAGCGGCGCACTGCCTCTTTCTCAGCATCACCGAAGTATTTCTTTACCAGCGGTGCCAACTCTTCCTGCTCTTCCTCTGTGTAGAACGCCAAGCACTCGTCTAATACGGCAGCAAACTTCTCACCGCGCTCTTGCTTAGTAGTTCCTTCCTTAGCAATCGCATAGCACTTATCGTAAGCATAAGGATATACTTTGGCTTTCACCTCTTCGTTTTCTACCTCAGGCTCATAAGCGCGTTTTTCAGTAGGTACGCCTACCTTCTCAGCTAAACGCAACTGTGCATCGATGTGCGACTTGATAGCTTCGTGGGCAAACTTAATCGCCTCAGCCATATCCTTTTCGGATACTTCATCCATTTCGCCTTCCACCATTGCCACAAAGTCGCGCGAAGCACCCACCATAATGTCGATATCCGACTCTTCTAACTGTGCCTTGCTGGGGTTTACCACAAACTGACCCCCTACGCGCCCTACACGTACCTCGGAGATAGGCCCTGCAAACGGAATATCTGATACGGCTATCGCAGCAGAGGCTGCCAAACCTGCCAGCGCATCGGGCATTACATTCTCATCGTGAGAGATGAGCTGTATCATCACCTGCGTTTCGGCGTGGTAATCTTTAGGGAATAGCGGGCGCAATACGCGGTCTACCAAGCGCATTGTCAGGATTTCCTGATCGCTGGGGCGCGCCTCACGTTTGAAGAAGCCCCCAGGGAAACGCCCTGCCGCAGCAAACTTCTCACGATAATCCACAGTGAGCGGCAGAAAGTCCGTCTCGGGATTAATTTCACGAGCAGAGACTACTGTTGCCAGCAGCATTGCATTGCCCATACGCACAACAACCGACCCATCGGCTTGCTTAGCCAACTTGCCTGTTTCAATAGAGATGGTACGCCCATCTCCCAATTCGATGATTTCTCTTTTTGGTTCTGGAATCATTTCTTTTAATTTAATTATTATAAGGCGTCGTGTTGTGGTTTAATGTGCCAATGAAAGAATAATGCAAAAAAGGGCTACACGATGTGCGCCCCTTTTTTGCAGTAAATTATTTTCTGATATTCAGTTCTTTGATAATGTTACGGTAACGCTCAATGTCGATACGCTTTAAGTAATCGAGCAAGCGGCGGCGTTTCCCTACCAACTTCACCAATGAGCGTTCGGTATTGAAATCCTTTTGATTTCTCTTCAGGTGCTCTGTAAGGTGATTAATTCTCAATGTGAAAAGAGCGATTTGCCCTTCTGCTGAACCCGTGTTTTTCTCGCTGCCTCCGTGCTTAGCAAAGAGTTCAGCCTTAACTTCTTTTGTTAAATACATTCCAATATTAATTTAATGATTATTATGTACGTTTTTTAATTCGGCGGCAAAGTTACGACAATTATTTTAATCTACAAATATTTTTACAAAAAAAAGTTAAGTTAAATGCACGAGATTTTATAATTAATTAATTCCTAAGTAGATATAAGATAAAAACTCAATATATAAAATATTTATAACTAACTGATTATTAGCTTGTCATAATATATCATAAGATTGACCTAATTCTATTCAGGTTTGATTGTATATTCTTAATCTCTAATCTACCGTATTTTTTGAGCGTTATCTAATCTTCGGTGGCAGTAAGATATTATTCCTAATATTTCCAAAGCATCTTGCTCTTTTATTTCCCATTCCACTTTTGGTTCGTGTGCTGTTGGGTTACGAAACATAGAACACAAGCCTCTCAATAAATTACAGAAACCAGTATGTTCATTCTTTTCAGAATTAGATTGGTAGTTATTAATTATCAAAATTGGATTTGAACTAAAAACTTCTTGAATCAAATTAATTCCATCTGTTGAGATATTAGATAAATCTCTAATTCGTTGGAATAACCCTTTATTCGCTTCTAATACAGAATGAAAATAGTTGTTTTGCAATAATTCTTCTTTGCAATATTTAAATATTTCTGCATGAGCGTTCCGTTTATCCAATTCCTGTTTTAGATTCTCTGTTTTTATTTGAACATCAGAAATTGTACTTGCTTTCTGTATTAGTCTATATTTTCCATCTTCTTTTAACTCATATCCAACAAAAGCTAATTGTTGGTTTATTTTAGTTCGTAGGTTATCAAATTTACTTTTATCATTAACATATCTTGAAGGAGAAAGGACTAATGAAATAAAGTTTAAGATATTGTTTGAACATCTCTCTTTATTCTGAAAATTTGCGAAAGCATTAAACAATCGCATCCTTTTAGTCATTGCTTTATCCTCCTCTTTTTCATCTATATGAGCTTGAGCTAAAAATCGAGTAATTTCTGAGCCTTTTAATCCTTCATTTGTATCCCCAATTAGATTGGAAATCATTTCTAAAATATTAGCTGATAAAACTTGTCTTTTCATATTTTTTCACCCTGATAATTATACATAAATAAAACGATATATTACACATATGCGTAATATATCGTTTATTCAATAAATCTACTATTTATTAGAAGATGATTTTGAAGGTTTTAATGCAGGATTATTCTTTGGCGTATCCTTATTATCTCTTCTTCTTTTATCAACCTCACCAGTAGATTTTGCTATTGGTTTTGGACCTGGCTTTAATTTATAAGACATATTTATACTCTTTAAATATTATTTTACTTCTTCAAAGTCTACATCCTGAACATTGTCAGCACCGCTTTGTTGCTGAGGTTCACTTGCATTTGGCTGTGCACCTCCTTGTTGCTGTGCTTTGTAGATGTCCTCAGAGGCTTGTCGCCACACATCGTTCATCTTGTTCAAGGCTTGTTCTACAGTGCCTAAATCACCAGTATTGTAGGCTTTCTTAAGTTCTTCTAAGCTCGACTCAATAGCTGATTTCTTATCAGAAGGCAACTTATCACCAAACTCCTTTAATTGCTTTTCAGTTTGGAAGATCATAGCGTCAGCTTCGTTGAGTTTGTCAGCTTTTTCCTTAGCCTTTCTATCAGCTTCGGCGTTAGCTTCTGCTTCGCGTTTCATCTTTTCGATGTCCTCTTTTGAAAGTCCTGATGAAGCCTCAATACGGATATCGTGCGATTTACCTGTTCCCTTGTCAGTAGCCGATACGTTGATAATACCATTGGCGTCAATATCAAAGGTTACTTCGATTTGTGGCACACCGCGTGGGGCAGGTGGAATACCATCTAAGTGGAAGCGACCAATAGTTTTATTATCGTTCGCCATAGGTCGTTCACCTTGCAATACGTGGATTTCTACACTTGGCTGATTATCCGCAGCAGTTGAGAAGATCTGTGACTTCTTAGTAGGGATAGTTGTATTAGCTTCTATGAGCTTAGTCATCACGCCACCCATTGTTTCGATACCGAGTGAAAGAGGTGTTACGTCCAGCAATAACACGTCTTTAACATCACCTGTGAGCACCCCTCCTTGGATAGCTGCCCCAATAGCAACCACTTCGTCAGGGTTTACACTCTTATTAGGTTTCTTTCCGAAGAATTTCTCAACAGCGTTTTGTACAGCAGGGATACGTGTAGAACCCCCTACTAAAATCACTTCGTTGATATCACTCACCTGTAGGCCAGCATTCTCTAAGGCTTTCTTACAAGGTTCAATAGTGCGTTGAATTAAATCATCGATCAATTGCTCGAATTTCGCACGGCTGAGCTTGCGTACTAAGTGCTTAGGTCCTGTAGCTGTGGCAGTGATATAAGGCAAGTTGATTTCAGTTTCTGACGATGATGAAAGCTCAATCTTAGCCTTTTCTGCTGCTTCTTTCAAGCGTTGAAGCGCCATAGGGTCTTTACGAAGGTCTAAACTTTCTTCTTTCTCAAACTCTTCAGCAAGCCAGTTGATGATCTTTTCGTCTACATCATCACCACCAAGGTGGGTATCACCATCAGTTGAAAGTACTTCAAATACACCATCACCGAGTTCCAAGATAGAAACGTCGTGCGTACCACCACCGAAGTCGAATACCACAATCTTATGGTCGTTATGTTGCTTATCCAAGCCATAGGCTAAGGCAGCTGCTGTTGGTTCATTGATAATACGCTGTACCTTCAAGCCAGCAATTTCACCAGCTTCTTTGGTAGCCTGACGTTGTGCGTCGTTGAAGTAAGCTGGTACGGTGATTACCGCTTCAGTTACTGGCTGCCCTAAGAAGTCCTCAGCGGTTTTCTTCATCTTCTGGAGAATCATTGCTGAGATTTCCTGAGGCGTATACAAACGCCCGTCAATATCCACACGTGGTGTATCATTATCACCACGAACTACTTTGTAAGGCACACGCGCAATCTCTTTGCTCAGCTCAGAGAACTTATTACCCATAAAACGCTTAATTGAATAAATCGTGTTATGAGGGTTCGTTACTGCCTGACGCTTTGCAGCATCTCCCACTTTAATTTCGCCGCCTTCAACGAAAGCAACTACCGAAGGTGTGGTGCGCTTGCCTTCAGCATTGGTAATCACCACAGGGTCATTACCTTCCATTACAGAAACACACGAGTTGGTGGTCCCTAAGTCAATTCCTATAATTTTACCCATAATATTAATTGTCTGTTTTTTCTGTTATTAAATTATCATTAAAATCACTTGTAAGGTAGCGCCCTTGCGCTGATCACTTACGCCTTACTATAGACAATGATTGTGCCAAACTCCAAAAACCTGACAAAATGTCAGTTTTTAATAACAAAATCTGTCAATACCTGCCAAATAAGATGTCAGGCTATAACTTTACACTTCTCAAGCGCAAAGCATTGCTAATCACACTTACCGAACTGAAACTCATTGCCAGCGCTCCTATCATCGGCGAGAGGAGGACACCAAAGAATGGATATAGCACCCCTGCTGCAATAGGTATTCCTATGGCATTGTATATCAAAGCAAAAAAGAGATTCTGACGTATGTTGCGCACTACCGCTTGGCTGAGCTTCTTTGCTTTTACAATACCGTTGAGTTCACCTTTTACCAAGGTGATTTCAGCATTTTCAATAGCAATGTCGGTGCCTGTACCCATTGCAATGCCCACATCAGCTTGTGCCAAAGCAGGCGCATCGTTAATGCCATCACCTGCCATTGCTACTATCTTGCCCTCTCTTTGCAGGCGCTCTACCTCTTTCTGCTTGTGCTGTGGCAACATTCCTGCCTTATAGTCCGTGATGCCTGCCGCTTTAGCTACGGCTTTAGCTGTAAGTTGATTATCGCCTGTGAGCATTATAATCTCCATACCTAAATCACGTAAGTCAGCTAAAGCATCAACCGTAGTTGCCTTCAGAGGGTCTGAGATCACCACTGCCCCTACAATCTTCTTATTAGTAGCTATATACGAGATTGTTTTACCACGGGCTTGCTCTTCAGTCACCATTGCTTTTACGACACCTATGAGCATTATTCCAGCAGTATTCAGTAGGGCTTCATTGCCAAAGTAGTATGTTTGCTCGTTATAAGCGCCTACCACCCCTTTACCAGCAATAGCTTTAAAGTCTGTTATCTTTAAAGGCTCAACGCCTCTCTCCTCAGCGTACGCATTAGTAGCTTTTGCTAGAGGGTGTTCACTGTTGATATTGATTGAATAGATAATCTGTAAGAGCTCCTCTTCCGTCATATCACTGAATAACACCATTCGCTCTACTACGGGCTTGCCTTCGGTAAGCGTACCTGTTTTGTCGATTACCAATGTATCAACCACATTCATACGCTCTAAGCCTTCCGCATTCTTGATGAGTATACCATTCTGGGCGCCTTTGCCTACTCCTACCATTACGGACATTGGGGTAGCCAAGCCCAGTGCACACGGGCACGCGATAATGAGCACTGCAATAGCATTTACTAAAGCGTATACCAAGGCGTGTTCACCACCAAAGATAGCCCACAGCACAAAGGTAAGCACCGAAATCCCAATCACCACAGGCACAAAATAACTCGCAACCCGATCGGCGAGCTTCTGTATAGGTGCTTGGGTCATACTGGCTTTCTGTACCATTGCCACAATCTGCGAAAGTAAGGTCTCAGCACCCACCTTGTCAGCTTCCATTACAAAAGCCTCAGTACCATTGAGTGTGCCTGCCGATACCTTATCGCCCACCTGTTTTTCCACAGGGATAGGTTCCCCCGTGATCATACTTTCATCTACACTGCTACTGCCTTCCACGATATGCCCATCAACAGGGATCTTACTACCAGGCTTTACTCGCAGCAAGTCGCCTATCACTACTTCGTCAATAGGCACCTCTATATCGCCCTCTTCATCTACTATTATGGCGGTGTTAGGCGCTAAGCTAAGCAGCGATTGCACAGCGTTCTGAGTGCGACCGTGAGCGATTGCCTCTAAGTATTGCCCCAGCATCACAAGGGTCAGTATCACAGTAGCAGCCTCAAAGTAAACGTGTACCGTACCGTGATGTGAGAGGAACTGCTCAGGGAATATATTCGGGAAGAGTAGCCCCACTACGCTGAAAAGCCACGCCACACCCGCACCGATACCAATCAAGGTGAACATATTAAACCGCAGTGTTGCAATACTGCGCCACGCCCGCTGAAAGAACACCCAGCAGAAACCGAATACCACAGGTAGCGATAAGTCAAACTGTATCCAATTCCAATACTCTTGAGGCAGCCACTCGTACAGAGGATTGTTCGGCACCATCTCACTCATTGCAATTACGAAAATCGGCAAAGTGAAGATCACTGAGCCCCAGAACTTACGCCGCAAATCGCGTAGCTTCATCCTCTCGCCTTCGGCAGCAGCCTCAACACTGCTTACTTGCTCCACCAAGTCCATACCGCAGATAGGGCAGGCACCAGGGTGATCATAAGTCTTATCGCCTTCACAGTGCATCGGGCAATAGAACACGCCTGTACCTTCCTCTCCTTCTTCTACAAGCGTTAGAGAGTGTTGCTCCGTAGCCTCCTCAGCGGTCTTATGGATAGTGTAGTGCGTCCCTTCCAGCGACTTTTCAAGCACCTCAAAAGGCACTTCCTCGGCGCTCTCAATGGTAGCCTTCTTCTCATTGAGGTCTACCTGAACGCTGCTCACCCCTTCAACACCTGAAAGCGCCTGCTGCACCGTATTCACACAGCCTGCGCAACTCATTCCCTTTATGTAATAAGTAAAAGTATTATTTGTATTGTTCTCTTCCATAGTGCTTACTTAGTAATGCTATAGCTTGTTCCCTCCAACGCTTTTTGTAGAGCCGATAAAGGCACTTCTTTTGTCATTTCAATAGTAGCCTTGCTCCCAGCAAAGTCCACTGCTACTTCCTTTACGCCCTCTACCTTCGAAAGGCGTTCCTTTACGGTTGAGGCACAACCCTCACAACCCATTCCATTAATGCGATATGTTGTCATCTTTTTAATATGTATTTTAATTAGTATTCACCGTCAAAAACTGTGCCAAACTCCTTCCTCATCATAGAAATATTCCACAATGGCAGGCACCTGACATTATGTCAGGTCAGTGGCCGTCACAATTGAGTTTCTCCTTATAAAGCGCTCGATGCTCCTCAGGCAGATTGACAATCGTCTTTCTCAGGTCAAAAGCAGCCTCACCAAGGGTAGGAGGGTAGGGGGGAAGCAGTGTCAGCTGCTTTAAATGCACCCCTGCAAAAGCCCGTTCACCAATCGCCTTAACTCCCTCAGGGATCACAAGATCGGTGAGCGAAGTAAAAGCGAATGCCGTATCGCCAATCATCTCAAGGCTGTCGGGCAGATGAATATCTGTAAGGCTATGGCACTCTAAAAAAGCGTGATCAGCAATAGTGGTAAGGCTCTCAGGGAGTGATACCTTCCGTAGTTTCGAGCAATAGCTAAAAGCCCATTTACCAAGGCTGGTCACCCCTTCAGGGAGCACTACCTCTTCAAGCGAGATACATTCACCGAAAGCCCGATCACCGATAGTCTGTACCTTAGGCGGAAGCACTATATTCGTAAGGCTTTCACACTTCGAGAACATACGTTCGCCAATATGTGTAATCCCCTGTGGCAAATGCACCTCTACAAGCGCATTACAATCTGCAAAAGCCCAGTCACCAATACTCACCACCCCCTCGGGTATTACTATTGAATTCAGCCGCTTACAACGCTCAAAAGCCCGCTCGCCAATGGTAGTTAACCCTTCCGAGAGTACCAAAGTCGTGAGCTTATTACAATCAGCAAAAGCTCTCGGTGCAATCGCCTCTATCCCAGAGAGTTCTACCCTCGAAGGCATATCAATCTCCGCTGTTTTCTTCAGGCACCACTCCACCAGAGTGTGCCCATCATCGCTCAATATGTACTCAATTTTAGGCATTTTGGTAGTGTCTTTAATAAGTTGTCGTGTATTCTTCGCGGCAAATGTACGATAAAATAATAAAATGTGCAAGAATTTGTTTTAAAGAAATTAAAAAATTTTAACGGATCTACCTCAAAATCATAAAGGTCTCTTTATGAGAAAATACAAATAACAATACTGGTTATTAGTTTATCTTTCTAATAAATAATATAATAACAGTATTTTATTTATAAAAAATACAGCCTATATGAGCGAACCATCTTCGGAGGACAATCGAACCACGAGCGAACTACCACCGAAAAGAAAGTTTTTCTATTTCGATACTTCTCAAAAAACATCCTCTTATGTCAGAAATCTGCCACAGGGTGAAAAACACCTGACAATTTGTCAGGCAAAAGCACTCTGGCAAAGTCTTTGCTATATACACGGTAAACTATAAAAAAGAATATTATGAGTGAGTATACAGATCATACAGAAGAACCAGAAGAAATAAACGAAGAGCTCTTGCCAGAAGAGCAAGAGGTTTTTGATGAAACGCCTGAAGAGGCTCAGGATGAGGAAGAAACAACTACCTCAGAGAGTAATCCTGCCGATGAATTAGCTAAGGAAAGAGATCGCTATGTTCGCCTATTTGCCGAGTTTGAGAACTACAAAAAGCGTACCACTAAGGAGCGCATCGAACTCTTTAAAACCGCAGGACAGGACATTTTGTCAGCTATGCTGCCTATTCTCGATGATTTTGACAGAGCTTTGGCAGAACTCACCAAGCTGGGCGACCATACCGCACTCACAGGCGTGGAACTGATCTACAACAAACTGATGAATATGCTTAAAGCCAAAGGATTAGAGCCTGTGGAGGTAAATGCTGGCGATCCCTTTGATAGTGAGCACCACGACGCTATTACCCAAATACCTGCCCCAACGCCCGACCTGAAAGGCAAAATCATTGATGTGGTGGAAAAAGGCTATAAGCTCGGTGATAAAGTCATTCGTTTCCCGAAAGTGGTAGTAGGTCAATAAGTAACAGAAGATGAAGAAAGATTATTATGAAGTTTTAGAGATATCTAAGACAGCAACGGTGGCGGAGATTAAGAAAGCCTACCGACAGCAGGCCCTTAAATATCACCCCGATAAGAACCCTGGGGATAAAGAAGCAGAAGAGAAGTTTAAGCTCGCCGCCGAAGCCTATGAGGTGCTCAGCGATGAGAATAAGCGCGCCCAGTACGACCGCTTTGGTCACGCTGCCTTTGAAGGGGGAGCAGGCGGTGGCTTCTCCTCAATGGAGGATATATTTGCACACTTTGGCGATATCTTCGGAGGCCATTTCTCAAGTTTTGGCTTTGGCAGCAGTGGCAGAAGCTCGGGGCAAACCTATATAAAAGGCGAAAACCTCCGCATACGTGTAAAAGTGAGCTTGGAGGATATTGTAAAAGGTACCGAAAAGAAAGTCAAAGTACGTCGCAAGGTAAAAGCCGAAGGCGTGACTTATAAAACTTGCCCCACTTGTCACGGACAAGGGCAAGTGCTACGCCAAGCCCAGACAATATTGGGGATGATACAAACTTCCACGACTTGCGGCCATTGTGGCGGTACAGGGCAGGTGCTTGACCATCGTCCAGAGGGCAGCGACCACAACGGGATGAAGACCGTAGAAGAGACCATAACTGTTCCTATCCCTGCAGGGGTGATGAACGGCATACAGCTTAAAATAGATGGTAAAGGCAATGAGGCTCCCTCCAAGAATAGTATTGCAGGTGACCTCTTAGTGCTCATCGAAGAGCAGGAACACGAAAAGCTCAAGCGTGAGGGTGACAACCTCCACTACGATCTGTACATTAGTATGCCAGAGGCAGCACTTGGTGCCAACAAAGAGATAGAAACCGTAACAGGCAAGGTACGCATCAAGATAGAAGCAGGCACCCAAAGCGGTAAAATACTGCGTCTGAGAGATAAAGGCGTTCCGAGCTTGCGCGGTGGGGTAGGCGACCTCATCATCCACGTGAATGTATGGACGCCTAAAGAGTTGAGCAAGGAACAAAAAGCCTTCTTTGAACAGATGAAAGACGATACTCATTTCACTCCTAACCCCTCCAAAGAAGATAAGTCATTCTTTGAGAAAGTAAAAGAAATGTTTTCTTAAGGAAAGTGAATAGAAAATAGCTTTTAGCAAATAGGTTATAGCTTTGTAATAAGAACAAAAGTTATAACCTATTTATTATTTTTAGTGAAAAATATTTGGTAGTTACAAAATAAGTCACATCTTTGCAGAATAAAATTTAAAATACATATTACAATGAAAAAAATTATTTATTTTATGGCAGTAATGTCTGCAATGATGGTGTCGTCTTGTGGAAAAGACGACTCGGGTTCTGGTGAGTGGGTTTTAGACTTTGAAGATAATTTCGATGGTACCCAGCTCAATAAGGATAACTGGACAATTTACGACAATGCAGGGAGTACTAATCCCGACCACAAACGCCGTGTTGAAGCTATTGAAGTGAAAGATGGCTTGCTCAACTGTATCGTTGATAAGCACCCTACAGATTCTTCGCACTTTATGGCGGGTGGGATAGGCTGTCGCAAGAACTATCTCTATGGTAAGTTTGAGTTTAGGATACGTATGGATCACGACCCTCTATACGCTACCAGTGGTGTTGCCCTTACTTGGCCTGAAAGTGAAGTATGGCCTAAAGATGGTGAGAACGATATCTTTGAAACAGAGTACGAAACACACCGTTGGGATACCTATATCCATTATGTCAATGATCAAGGAGAACACAAAACACATCACCATAATTATGATATGGATAAAACACAGTGGCGCGTGGTTGCAATGGAGTGGACGCCTGACTATATCAAGACTTACGTAGATGGAAAGTTAATGTGGACGCTCGAAGACCGAAAAACCATTCCTAAGGTGACACATCATATCTGTTTTCAAGTAGAAAAACATATTGACAAAGGACTTGAGAAGCCTGTTAGACTACAAGTAGACTGGGTCAAAATTTATAAAAGAAAATAAGAAAAATATAGGCTTTCGTAATAGCTAATTTATAGTATAAGCAGGAGGTATAAACTAAAAGCTACTCGCTAATTGATTATAGGTCAGCACTAAGAAACTTTTCAAAGAAAAAAAGTGTTAAAAAATTTGGCAGTTTCGAAAATAGGGCTTACCTTTGCAGTATTAATTTTTAAAATTACATATTACAATGAAAAAAATCATTTTATCATTAGTTGCTATCTTCGGTTTCGGAGCAGCAGCGCAAGCACAAGACGGAGGTGACTTCGGGTTTAATCAAGGAAATCTTTTCTTAGAAGGTAACGTAAGATTTTCAAGTCAATGGACAGCTGGTGCAAATAGTGACTCAAAAAGCAATCTTTTTGAAGTAAGTCCAGCAGCTGGTTACTTTTTGTCTGATAAGTTCGCAGTAGGACTTGGACTTAGCTACAAAGCATACAAAAATATTAAAAGAGAGTGGGATACTACAAGTGAAAAATATGGTAAAGTAGTTCCAAATGCAAGTCAAAAAGTAAGTTCTTTCGGTTTTGATTTATTTGGTCGTTATTACTTACTCGAGTTAGGTCAGAGATTTAAAGTATATGGTCAAGCTGATTTAGGCTTTGATTTCGAAAGCGATCAACCCGTAGGAGGTGGTAGTAAGGACAAGTACACCACATTTAATATCGGGGCAGGCTTAGGAATGAACTATTTTGTTACCCCAAAATTAGCTATTAATTTTGGCTTATCTGATATTATTTCATTTAACTCTCGTAAACCAAAAGGAAGTGATGCAACCAATACATTTAAAGGAGACTTCAATGTATTTAACAACTTCTTTACTACTCCTACCTTTGGTTTAACTTACAAACTAAACTAAGAGAATTTAACTCCGTTTTTATAATAATAAGAGACCGCTGGGAAGGCGGTCTCTTTTATTTTCAAGAGTATAGAAATATTATAACTTTATTACAACTTTAGTTTTGTGAGGTATGTCAGGATTTAGTAATTTTGCAGCGTGAAATATTACTAAGTTCTTTGACATATTGTACTCCCAATCTTCTCCAAATGCACTATCTCCACCTCAGCTTTGCACAAGAGTTCTAATATTATACATTATCAATTATCCATTGTGCATTATATTATACCTCCTCCAAATGCACTATCTCCACCCCAGCTTTGCGCAAGAACTCTAAGCCATCGTCATCGCGGTAACCTTCTTTGTACACCACGCGCTTTATGCCCGATTGGTAAATGAGCTTGCTACACTCCTTGCAGGGCGACATTGTGATATAGAGCGTTGCCCCCTCTGAAGATTGCGTAGAGGCAGCGACCTTCATAATAGCATTCGCCTCGGCGTGGAGCACGTACCAAAGGGTGTTGCCCTCCTCATCCTCACAGCAGTTGTCAAAGCCCGTAGGCGTACCGTTGTAGCCATCGGAGATAATCATACGGTCTTTCACCATAATAGCACCTACTTGCTTGCGGGTGGAGTGCGAGAGCTTTGCCCACTCCAATGCCATACGCATATAGGCTTTATCGTAGCGCAATTGCTTTTCGGGATTGTTCTTCATCTTGCTCTATTTGTTGTTGAAGTGCCGCCACAGAAGCAAACTTCTGTTCCGCACGCAGGTATTTGATAAAATAAACCGTGAGCGACTTATCGTAAAGGTCGCCATCGTAGTCGAGGAAGTGCACTTCTATGCTGCTGCCTTTGTCCGCAATGGTCGGGTTCTTGCCTATGCTCATCATTCCATAGACCTTCCTCCCCTCAAGGAGGCTGTACACCACATACACCCCATCGGCGGGAATGAGTTTGTAATCCTCCTCAACCTGAATATTCGCCGTTGGGTAGCCAAGCGTGCGCCCGAGCTTTTGTCCGTGTACCACTTTGCCCGTAAGGCTATAGGGCACCCCGAGATAGCTCTCCGCCTTCTCCACCTGCCCGCTGAGCAATGCCTCGCGCACTTTGGTAGAGCTCACCGATACTTCATCGACCTCCTGCGCTGATATTTCCTCCACCGCAAAGCCATAGTGCTCGCCAAAGCGGTGCATATCGCGTATGTCAGCCGTACGGTTCTTGCCAAAGCGATGGTCATAACCGATAATCACCTTTTGTACGCGCAAGTGCTTCACCAATAGCTCTTCCACAAATTCCTCGGCAGACATCTGTGAGAACTTTTTGTCAAAAGGCTGCACGATGAGCAAATCCACGCCCAAGGCAGCGAGCAGTGTCTGCTTTTCGGCAAGGGTGTGTAAAAGGCGCAACTGCGTGTCGTGTTGCACTATCATACGCGGGTGCGGAAAAAACGTGAACACCGTAGAGAGCAGCCCTTCGGCTTTCGCGGCTTCTGTCAATCGCTTGATGATCTTCTGATGCCCACAGTGCACCCCGTCAAAGGTGCCAATGGTTACCACCGTACCCCTATCAGCAGTGAAGTTAGAGAGATCCGTTATGATTTTCACTGTAAAAGCTGTTATAAATATCGATGTATTTCTCCTTGATCACGCGGCGTTTGAGCTTGAGCGTAGGGGTAAGATGCCCCGCATCGATGCTCCACTCATCAGGGGTAAAGGCAAAGAGCTTGATCTTCTCCCACTGCCCTAAGTTCTTATTCACACGTTCTACCTCCTCTTTCACCCGCTCAAAAACCTTATCGCTCTTGATGATTTCCTCATTAGTCTTACCAATCTTAATGCGATGGCGGCGCGCCCATTCCTTCACAAAAGGGAAGTTGAGCTGAATGATGGCTGCGGGCATCTTCTCACCTTCGCCTACTACCATCACCTGCTCGATAAATCGCGAGAGCTTAAGCTGGTTTTCAATGAGTTGTGGCGATACATATTTGCCCCCCGAAGTCTTAAACATCTCCTTCTTGCGGTCGGTGATTTTAAGGAAACCCTCGTCATCAAGCTCACCGATGTCGCCCGTATGGAAATACCCATCCGTGATGGCTTCGGCAGTAAGCTCAGGTGCTTTGTAATAGCCCAGCATCACATTCTCGCCTTTGCAAAGTATCTCACCGTCCTCAGCGATCTTCACATCTACATTGTCGATAGGCTTGCCCACCGTACCAATGCGCCAAAGCCTTCCCGCACGGCGATTCACCGCCACTACGGGTGCCGTCTCTGTAAGCCCATACCCCTCGATTACGTAAAGCCCTGCTGCCGAAAATATGCGTGCCAAACGAGGTGAAAGTGCCGCACTACCACAGACAATCATCCCCAGATGACCGCCCAATGCCTCTTGCCACTTGCTGAATATCAGCTTGCGCGCAATCCCAAGGCGGAAACGATACCACCAGCCATTCACCCCGTAAGGCTCATACTGCTCTCCAAGGCGTATTGCCCAGAAAAATAGTGATCGCTTGAGGCCTTTCAGCTCCGTACCTTTAGCGAAAATCTTGTCAAAAATCTTCTCCAAGAGGCGTGGCACCGCTGTGATAATATCGGGCTGCACTTCCTTGAGGTTATCGCTTACCTTGTCGATAGATTCCGCAAAATAAAGCCGCAAGCCATTGTATTGATAAAAATACGTCAGCATACGCTCAAAGACGTGGCACACAGGCAAGAAACTCATCGCACGCGAACCTGCCTTCAGCGGTAGTCGTTCCTTGCAATTCAGTATGTTAGAGATGATATTCCAATGCGAGAGCATCACCCCCTTAGGGCGATTGGTAGTGCCTGAGGTGTAAATAATCGTAGCCAAGTCGTCCTTGCCAATAGCCGCCTTGCGCGCCTCCACTTCCCCCTGATTGCTCTCATCTGCCCCGAGGTCAAAAATCTCTTGCCAATGATGGGCATAAGCCACCTCCTCAAAGGTGTAAATAGCTTGCAAATGAGGGAGTTTATCCTTGATGGAAGTAATCTTATCCAATAGCTCTTTGTTAGATACAAAGCAGTATTTGCATTCCGAGTGATTGAAGATATACTCGTAATCCTCTAAGGTGATGGTTGGGTAAATGGGCACATTTTGCGCCCCTATTTGCAGCAGACCGATGTCCAAGACGTGCCATTCAGTGCGGTTGTTGTGCGAAATCACGGCGATCTTATCACCTTTCTCAACACCGAGGCGCAAGAGTCCGCGGCTTACAGTATTAGCTTTTTTGATATACTCCTCAGTAGAGGTCCTTGCCCACGCCCCGTTGTATTTAGTCGCTAAGGCATCCTCCAAAGGATAGTTAGCTGCCTGATAATAAGGAATATCAAACAAGCGAGTAACGGTATTCATAATTCTCTTATATCTGTGTATTAAGATTGCAAAATAACAGAGAATTAACGGAATATGCAAGAAAAGTGCGAAGTTTTTTTGTAATCACAACTAAGAAATAGCAATACTTGTCGATCTTTTATAATGGGGATGTTACTTTATTTCTTTGTAAACTAATAAGTTAAAAAATCACTTTTTGCTTGAAGTTAAGTGTGCTATTACTTTATTATTCTATACAGGTGAGAAATAAAGGGTATAGCGTGCACTATACCCTTTTGCACTCTTTTCTACAATTCAGGTTAATCCCTATTAAATACGAGCTTGCCACCTTCCCTAACGGTTTTAAAAGGCAAACGGAAGTCAGTAAAGGGCTTTCCGTTGAGTTCTACGCTCTTGATGTAGATATTTCCTTGGGTCTTCTCCCTATTTTCTATGATAAAATTCTTGTTATTAGGCAAGTGGAGGATTGCCTTTGCAAAGATAGGGTTACCTATGATATAATTGTCAGAAGCAGGGGTTACGGGGTAGAAGCCCAATGCACTCCACACGTACCACGCTGAGGTCTGCCCGTTGTCCTCATCACCGCAGTAGCCATCGGGGGTAGGGGTGTAGAGCTTGGTCATCACCTCACGGATATGCTGCTGTGCTTTGCGGGGCTCGCCAGCGTATGGATAGAGGTAGATAAGGTGTTGTATAGGCTGGTTGCCGTGTGCGTAGTTGCCCATATCCATTATCTGCATTTCTCGGATTTCGTGAATGGTAAAGCCGTAGTAAGAGTCATCGAAGAGCGGCGGCATCGAAAATACCTCATCGAGCTTCTTGCCGAAAGCCTCCTTACCACCCATCAACGCCATAAGCCCCTCAATGTCTTGGAATACACTCCAGCTATAATGCAGGCTGTTCCCTTCGGTGAAAGCATCGCCCCACTTCAAAGGATTAAAAGGACGCTGGAAACTACCGTCTTCATTGCGCCCTCGCATCCAGCCTGTTTCCTTGTCAAATACGTTTTTATAGCGATACGATTGTTTCCTGTACTGAGCTGCGATAGCTTTCTCACCCATCTTTTCAGCCATTTGTGCAATGCAGTAGTCGGCATAAGCGTACTCTAAGGTGCGGGCTACATTCTCGTTAATACCCACGTTATAAGGCACGTAGCCCAATCGATTGTAATAGTCTACGCCTTCGCGTCCTACGGATTTCACAGGGCGTCCCTCGCTTACCGTAGCGTTTTTCAGCATTGCCTCCAGCAGTATTTTAGCATCCGCCTTGTTGATATTGCCCTTCAGATAAGCATCGGCGATGATGGAAGCTGAGTTCGAGCCTATCATACAGTTGCGATGTCCAGGGCTCGCCCACTCAGGCAGCCAGCCACTCTCGCGATAGGTACTGACTAACCCCTTCATAAAGAGTTTGTTCTGCTCAGGATATACGAGGTTAAACAGCGGAAATACAGCTCTAAAAGTATCCCAAAAACCATTGTCGGTAAAGAGATAGCCTGCCTCTACTTTGCCGCTGTAAGGGCTGTAATGCACTATTTTGTTGTCTTTGTCGTATTCGTAAAAAGTACGTGGAAAGAGCAATACGCGGTACAGGCAAGAGTAGAAAGTGCGCAGCGCATCGGTATTCGTATCTTCAACAGCTATTTTAGAAAGCTCATCTTGCCATAATCGGTGGGCTTTTGTGCGGGTTTGCTCAAAAGTATCACTCCCTACTTCGCGCTGTAAGTTCAATGCTGCTTGCTCAATACTGATGAACGAAGTGGCTACTTTTGCCGTAATTTGCTCACCTCTTTGGGTCTTAAAGTGCAGTACTGCCCCCGTGTGCTCACCTTCGGCTTCGGGCTTATTGCTGAGCTTGTAGCCATCGCCCCAAGTGTTGTAGGCAGTGAAGTCTTTGTCGAACTGCATCACGAAGTAGTGATGGAAATTCTCAGGCACCCCTCCACTGTTATTGCGCGCATAACCTATAATCTTGCGCTCCTCAGGGAGTATTTTCACCATCGAGCCTTTGAAGTAAGCATCAATAAGTAGGTGCGCCTCCTCTGTCGCGGGATAAGTAAAGCGCAACTGAGCGGCGCGCGAGGTGGGGGTGATCTCCACAGAAGTATCATAGTCTGCCAAATATACCTTATAATAGTGCGGCTGTGCCGTTTCTGCCTTGTGTGAAAACCACGAAGCGCGATCCTCTTCGGCTATTTTCAAAGCTCCTGTCGTAGGCATTAGGGCAAAAGCCCCATAGTCGTTTATCCACGGACTGGGCTGGTGAGTCAGCTTGAAGCCCCTGATCTTATTGGCGTGATACTGATAAGCCCATCCATCGCCCATCTTGCCTGTCTGTGGGGTAAAGAAGTTCATTCCCCAAGGCACCGCAATGGCAGGGTAGGTGTTGCCATTAGAGAGCTCAAAGGTTGAGTCGGTACCCATCAGTGGGTTTACATAAGCCACATAGTCAGTAGGTTGCGCTTCTGTTGCCGAAGGTTCTTGGTGCGAACACGCCGCAAGTGTCAGTACGGTAAAGGTTGTTAATATGCGTTTCATTATCAGCTTATTTTTTACGGTTCATAAGGGTAAGAGCCTCTCCTAAGAGGTCTTTAGCTACTTCCGATTTGCTTTTCAGAGGGAAAGAAACAACCTCTTCAGCAGTGATAAAGCTCACTTTATTGGTATCTGTGCCAAAGCCCGCCCCTTTGTCCTTAAGCGAGTTAAGCACAATGGCATCTAAGTTTTTCTTTGCGAGCTTCGCTTGTGCATTAGTGAGTTCATTTTCCGTCTCTAAGGCAAAACCAATGAGGGTTTGATGCGTTTTGCCTTTGCCCAAAGTTGTCAGTATGTCGGGGTTCTCCGTCAGTTCCAAATGCAAGCTGCCACCTTGCTTTTTGATTTTTTCAAGAGCTTTTTCCTTAGGGCGATAGTCAGCCACCGCAGCCGAGAGGATTGCAAGGTCGCTGTTGTCGTACTCGCTTAAGGTGGCTTGCAGCATCTCCTGAGCACTTACCACACGGTGCACCCGAACGCTCGGCGCTATGTTGTTTTCCGCTGACGGACCCAGCACGAGGTGTACTTCAGCCCCCTGCCGTGCAGCTTCGTTGGCAAGGGCAATTCCCATTTTGCCAGTCGAAAAATTCCCTATAAAGCGCACAGGGTCAATGGCTTCATACGTAGGTCCTGCGGTGATAAGCACCTTTTTACCACTTAGAGGCTGGCTGCCACTCAGGTGGTTCTCAAGGAAAGCGACGATATTTTCAGGCTCCTCCATACGCCCTTGCCCTATCAGTCCGCTGGCAAGCTCACCATAAGCCGCAGGGATGATATAGTTCCCAAAGCTCTCCAACCGCTTTATATTCTGCTGTACCGTAGGGTGAGCGTACATATCCAGATCCATTGCAGGGGCTATAAACACAGGTGCCTTGGCCGAAAAATAAGTAGCTAAAAGGAGATTGTCGCAGATGCCATTTGCCATCTTTGCCATCGTATTAGCCGTAGCAGGGGCAATGAGCAATGCCTCAGCCCAAAGAGCGGCTTCCACGTGGCTATTCCACTGATGATCAGCACTCTGAAAGTCAGTCAGCACAGGCTGTTTCGATAAGGTAGAAAGCGTCAGTGGGGTCACAAAATCCTGCGCACGCTCCGTCATTATCACGCGCACCGTATGCCCTTTTTTAGTGAGCAGACGCACCAGTTGAGGGGTTTTATAAGCCGCAATACCAGCGGTGATGCCTAATAGAATATTCATAGTTCAGGGTTCTTTTGAATAAAAAAGAGACTCTAAAACAATAAGGGTTCCCTATTGCTTAAAGCCTCTTTTATGGTACTATAAAATGCTTAATTCGCCTCTCTGTAATATATTTTTCCTTCTAACCATTCCTTTACTGCAATAGCTTGAGGTTTAGGCAGGCGTTCGTAAAAGCGCGATACCTCTATTTGTTCCTTATTTTCAAAAATTTCTTCCAAGCTGTCGTTAGCAGTAGCAAACTCCTCGAGCTTCTCACTGAGCTCCTTCTTAATCTCAGTGTTGATTTGAGTCGCTCGCTTGGCAATAATCGATATTGCCTCGTAGATGTTACCTGTAGGAGCCTCAATGGCAGTTCGGCTATAAGTAACGGTGGTGGTTGGCGCATCAATTCTCTTAAAATCCATAATATGTGTTTGTTATGTTAAACTTTTTAGTGATGTATTAATCTTTTCGAGCATCTTCTCAGCTTCCTTTTTGTACTTCGTTTCAGGGAAAGTCCTCAGCAAGGTCTCATAAGCCTCCTTAGCAGTCTCAAGGCGCTCTTTCTTCTTGTGTTCCACACTGTTAATCGCCCATTCATAAGCCGAGTGCAACCTCACATACAGCGCATCTTCCTTGAACACCGAGCCAGGATTGTTTGCCAAGAAATTGTCCAGCGACTTCATAGCTGCTTGGTAGTCACGGATTTGGTCGTACTGCTTAGCAATCTCAAAATCCTTTTTCTGCAGACGCGTTACCAAGTCGAGCGTCATCTTATTCGCTTCCTCAGCGAATTCCGAAGAACCGTAGCGGTCTAAGAAACTCTGCAACTTCTCCAAGGCATCGTACGTATAAGTCTGATCCACACTATACTTAGGTGACTCATTATACAGCGACTTAGCCTCCAAAAAGCCCGCCTCAGCAGCCTTTTCACTGCGCGGATAGAGCTTTTGCAAACGCTCAAACTGGTAGGCAGCCAGTTGGTATTGCCCCAATTCATAAAGCGATTTACCGTACATATAATAAACCCGCTCCCCTTGCGGTTTCCCAGAATATTCACTGGCAATCACCTCAAACAGGCGATTAGCTTTCTTGTATTTCTTAGCTTGGTATTGCTTTTCAGCCATTGTGTACTTCACTGCGGCATCCTGCGATTTGAGTGCCTTCTGGTACTCACTGCAACTGCTGAGCAACACACTTATAAGCCCTAATAGGATGTATTTTTTCATTTGCATTCGGCAAAAGTACAACATTTTATTTAACTGACAAAATTTATCTTCTCCCAATGGTGGAAAACCCCTTCCCAAGAGGTTAAAACAGATAGAATTGAATAATGAATAATTTCTGTTATTCTTTATGTTTTTATAAAAATAAACTAAAATTTCTTTATTTTATAAAAACGCACAAATTGGAATTTTGCCTACTTGTGTTTTCCCTTTGTTTTCCCTTTGTTTTCCCTGTGTTTTCCCTTCGCTTTCTCAGAAAATTTTTCTTTTTACATTTTCACTGTAAAAAGCATTCTCCTCCACTGCGAATTTTCGGCGGCTATGGCTGCATTAAGTCAGCATTCCCCCATCGACATTCAGCACCTGCCCAGTGATATAGGCGGCCATATCCGAAGCCAAGAACACACAAGCATTTGCTACATCTTCAACCTTGCCACCGCGTTTCAGTGGGATAGCATCGCGCCAGCCTTGCACTACCTTCTCATCGAGTACGGCAGTCATCTCTGTTTCTATGAAGCCTGGGGCTATGGCGTTACAGCGAATGTTGCGCGAGCCTAACTCCAGTGCTATGGATTTGGTAAAGCCTATAATCCCCGCTTTTGAAGCTGCATAGTTGCTCTGCCCCGCGTTGCCCTTCACACCTACCACGCTGCTCATATTGATGATAGAGCCGCTGCGCTGCTTGAGCATAGTGCGTTGCACGGCTTTGGTCATATTAAACACTGATTTGAGGTTTACTTCTATCACTTTGTCAAAGTCCTCCTCAGAGATGCGCATCAGCAGGTTGTCCTTAGTGATACCCGCGTTGTTCACCAAGATATCAATACTGCCAAACTCAGTAGCTATCTCCTCGCCCAGCTTCTGAGCCTCACCGAAGTCGGCAGCATCACTTTGGTATCCCTTAGCCTTGATGCCAAAAGCCTTTAACTCGTTCTCCAATGCTTGTGCTTTCTCAACAGAGGCACTGTATGTAAAGGCTACATTTGCCCCGTGTTGTGCAAAAAGCAGTGCAATCCCTCGCCCAATGCCACGGCTTGCCCCCGTGATAATAGCTGTTTTTCCTTCTAATAATTTCATACTCGTATGTGAATAAATAGTTAAATCTTGTTGTAATACGTCTTTACCCTCCTACGCGCTTTACTTTAAAGCCCTTCTCTTTAAGGAAGGTCATAATCTTATCACGATAGTCGCCTTGTATGAGGATAGTCTCTTCCTTCACCGAACCGCCAACGCCCAAGTAGGTTTTCAAGTCCTTAGCCAGAGCTTTGAAGTCCGCATCGGCTCCGTTATACCCTTCAATGATGGTAACGGGCTTTCCTTTGCGCTTTTCGTACTTACAGAGCAGTGGGTCGTCCTGCATCCAATAAGGTGCAGCTTCCTCTTGGGGCTCTTCTTCCATTATATGGTCGGGGAAGAGGGCTTGTAGTTGTTCTTTAAGCATTAGCCAATGGTTATTTTGCCTTAGTATAGTGAATGATCAGCTGCACATCTTTGATTACAGTGCTCAATGGTGTAGCCAAGGTAGTCAATGCTATTTTATGGTTTGCACCTGATGTATCCAAGTAAACGCCTGAGGTAGTTACTTTTACACTTGAAGCTACTGCAATGCCCAATGGGATATTTTTGTTGGTGCTATTCTTGATTAGGTCTACTAAATGGTTTGTAATACGCAACTGGTAATAAGCTCCTTTACCGTTTTGCTTTTGCAGCTTACCGAGGTGTATCAGGTAAGAGCTGGCAGCAGTTTTAGCTGCTGAGGTAGGGTCGTATTGATAGTCGACTAGTACGTTGCCTGTCTCGGCGTTGTACACAAATAATCTATCGGGTTCCTTAGCGTAAGTCACCGAATTATCCACATATAGATACAGACTTGCATCCGTAATCAGCCAGTTACCTTCTTTGAATTTGGTAATATCTGTATCGGCAATGGTGATAGAAGCAGTTTGCCCCAAAGCCCCACTGAGGTATGTTTTGGTGCTGTCCGATAAGTTTTCATCTGAGTTGCTCAGCAAATTTACGGTGATGCCTCCCCCTAAGTTGAGCTCATAACGACTTTTAAGCGTGCTTTTAGTCCCATTATTAGTCGTGTCGTAGCTATAAACGATTTCTATCTTGGCACCAGCCATATTGAGTAGCATCATTAAATCCTTTGAGAAGTTAGAGGTGCTTATCACTAGCCCTTTAAAGTACTTACTAAACTTTTCAGCGTTTGATAGCTCATCACTTCCTTCTTTATCAATGATCTTTGTTTGGAAGAAGCTAGTGCTCAGTGGTATGCGGATACCTGGTGCCAATACATCTGCTTCTTTTTTGCTTTCATCGTCCTGCGTTTTAGGGTCGTCAAACTGATAGCGTGTAATGGATTTGTTACTAATAGTATAAGAAGTTACTGATGCTACCGAAGTTCCTATGTGGGTAGGTATATCCGTATCATTTGAGTAATAGGTCTTTGGTTGGTAGTCAGTACCAATATTACTCAGGTAGTAATTAAGTTCGCTCACATTGATTGCAAAGGAAGCATCCTTGTTTCCGTAGATAGAATCCAACTGGTACTCAGTGTCTTTATTATAAGTAGCTCTACTGTTAGAGCTATTGATATTAAAGAACGGGATATACAAATACGCCTCAGTTACTTTTTCGTTTTCAGGGGTGTTCTTTGCTGTTTCATCTGCTTGTGTAAGAGCACCAAAGCGAGGGTTTGCTGAGGGTAATATCACTTGCGAGGCAATGGTAGCATTTTTAGTACCAAAAGGAGCTTGGGTGTATTTTCCTAATAAGTAACCACTCAGTCCATTAGTTTGGATAGCCTTTTCCTTTATATTACTAACGGACACCGTAGCTGTATATACATCGGTATTGTAATTAGGATCTTTGGGTAAGCTACTTTCTATCTCATTGAATGCATCGTCAGAGCAAGCACTTAAAAAGGCAATTCCTCCTACAAAGAGTGTAACAAACTTTAATTTCTTTATCATATTTATCGTTTTAATATTTGTAAATAAAAATTGTGATATGAGTCTTGGAAAGTCTCTTTATCACTGTTGAAAAGAACAGGCTTTCTCAGTCCTCTCAGGTAGGTTTGAAAGTCCTCGGGCATATCTTCACTTACCACAATTACCCCATCGGAATTCTTGATAGCCATCTTCATCAGGTTGTAATAGTGAGGCTCCTTGAGGGGCTCAGCTACTTTCTTGCTAATACCATCAAAGGCTACCTTATTAATCAAGGTAGTGTTTAGCTGACCATCGAACCCTTTGTCAAAAACTGATGTGATAATTTTACTTTCAGAAAAGAGTGGTTCGTCTTTATAAAAAGTCCTCAGATACAGAGGCAGCAAAGCAGGAAGCCATCCGTGAATATGGATAATATCTGGCCTCCAATTCAGCTTCTTGATCGTCTCTACAATCCCTTTTGCAAAAAAGATACACCTTTCATCATTATCAGCATAAAACGTGCCATTCTCATCAAAAAGCGTGCCACTTCGCTTAAAATATTCATCATTATCTATAAAGTAGACCTGTATGCGCTCTTTGGGTATAGAGGCTACTTTTATAATCAAAGGTACATCGATATCATTTATGATAATATTCATCCCTGAAAGACGGATCACTTCGTGTAGCTGATGCCTCCTCTCGTTGATATTCCCAAAACGAGGCATAAAGACACGCAGCTGCCCGCCTTTATTATTTACCATACGAGGTGCTTCAAATGACATTCTTGCAATCTCACTATCAGGTGAATAAGGCAAAACCTCCGACGACACATAGAGTACTTTTTTATCTTTCATAAAAAGTAAATTGTTTTTTTCGTTAGTTTTTGAAGGCACAAAAGTACAAAAAAATATTCATAACTCAACAAAAATATCTAATTTTGCACCCAAAAAAGATTTTATAATGAAAATTTATACCCAACAAAAGGAACTAAAATCGCTTATTTCTGACTACAAAAAACAAGGAAAAACTATTGGCTTTGTACCCACAATGGGAGCACTTCACGAGGGACATTTATCACTCATTAACAGAGCTTTACAGGAAAATGATATAGCCGTAGTAAGTATATTTGTCAATCCTACACAGTTTAATAACCCAGCTGACTTGGAGAAGTATCCACGTACCTTAGAGGCTGATGCAAAAAAAATTGCAACTCTTAGCAAAAATATTCTCATTTATGCTCCAACAGTCGAGGATATTTATGGTGAAAATGTATTAGCCGAACACTTCGATTTCGGAACACTTGATAAAGTGATGGAAGGACCCTCACGCCCTGGTCACTTTGAAGGGGTTGGTACTGTAGTAAAAAAACTCTTTGAGATCGTGACGCCTAATAAAGCCTATTTTGGCGAAAAGGACTACCAACAGTTACTCATTATTAAAATGATGGTAACACAAAAACGGCTTCCTGTCGAAGTTATTGGCTGTTCGATCGTTCGCAATGAAGAAGGTTTGGCGCTGAGCTCACGCAATCAATTGCTAAGTGAAGATATGAAGCACAAAGCTACCTTCATATACAAAACCTTGACAAGTGCTAAAAAGCGCTTTCAAAGCCAAACTGCTACTGAGGTAATAGCTTGGGTAGAAGGGCAATTCGACGCTCACCCCGACTTCACACTTGAATATTTTACTATCAACGATGCAGATACCTTGCAGCCTATCACTGAAAAGAAAAAAGCAAAACACTATCGCGCCTTTATAGTAGTTTATGCAGAGGGCGTAAGGCTCATAGATAATATAGCACTTTGAGGAAGCTAAATCAAAGAGCACCAACTTGTTCATTACTAAGTTGGCGCTCTTTTTATAGGGTAATACTACTCTCCTTTGGTTACTATAAAGAGGTTTTCCTTTGTAAGCCCTATCACCTCGTGGTCAATGTTCGCTGGGATTTGATAGGTGTCAAACTCATTTAGGATTACTTCTTCCCCTTCGATAACAAAGCGCACTGAACCTTTGAGCATAATGAGCGTAGCGGGTATCTTAGTGTTGTGCTTAGTGAGCATTGCACCTTCGCCCAAGGCAACAGCTACTTGACGAATATTCTTTCCATCCTTTACAAACCAAGTACTGCGCTTATCGGTATGGTACTGCACCTTGCTGAGGATGTTCACCTTTTGAAGGTGTTTTACCATCTCTACCGTCTTGCCATTGACAGCCTTGATACCTTTCTTCTTCAAGAGTGCCTCTGCTTTCCCCGAGCGATTGCCCGTACGACAGAAAAGCACCACAGCCTTCGCGTCTTTAAACTTCGCTATCTGCTTCTCTACTTGTTCCAAAGGTATGTTGATAGCCCCATCAACGGAGCCCTTTGCAAATTCATCTGCTGAGCGAACATCCACCAATAGCGTTCCATCAGCGTTAATTACCTCCGCCAAAGTCTGCGCTTTAACGGCTACGGCACTCACTAAAAATGCCCCAATCAAAAATAAATGCTTCATAAAAAACGATTATTTAATTAGAAATTTGTTATCCTTATTATTGAGTGTATAGTAGGTTAAGGTTAGCAATGCAATTTATTTATCTCCGTAATGTCCATAAGCTGTAAGTATTTTCACTTTCTTTTCATCTTCAAAAATTTCATAAGTCAATCGATGTTTTCCATCTATTCTTCGTGACCATACATTCATATCTCCGTAACTTTTTAAAGCTTCTGGATGACCTATTCCAACTTTTGGGGCATATTTTATTTCGTCTAATAAAGTGATTATTTTTTCGATTAACTTCTTTTGTCCTGATTTTGAGTGTTTTTCAATATCTTCAAAATACTCATCTTTATATTCAATTACGTACTCTGTGGAAGATATATCTTTATTTTCCATCACTATTTGTCTTATTTCTTAAATACTCTTTCATATCATCAAGACTCATAGCGACATCCTTTTCTGCTCTTGCCTTATCTATTTTAGAAAAAAACTCTTCTTTTGTCATAAGAGAATCATCTTCCTTTGCTTCTTTTAATGTAAATGAAAAGTTAGATAAAAACTTTTTCATTATACCCTCTATAAGGAATATATCTGAATTATCCCTTAAATTACCTGTCATTGTAATTGTACTCATTGTATTTCTTTTTTATAAAAATTCATTGCGTAAAAACTTCTACTTGCTAAGCCTTGCTCGCTAATCCCGATACTTCATCAACAAAGCGCACTGCCAGCGCATCAGCCTCTGCCTGCATCTTCGCCTCAGTATAAATACGGATGATAGGCTCTGTGTTCGACTTACGCAGGTGCACCCAACTATCGGCAAAGTCGATCTTCACCCCATCAATACGGTTTACCTGCTCGCTGGCGTATTTCTTTGCCATTGCCTCCAACAAGCCATCGACATCGGTGGTAGGAGTTAGCGCAATCTTATTCTTACTCATAAAATACGCAGGATACTCCCCACGTAGCTCACTCGCCTTCACACCCTTTTTAGCCAAGAGCGAGAGGAACAACGCCACGCCTACCAGCGCATCGCGTCCGTAGTGCAGTTCGGGATAGATCACCCCACCATTGCCTTCACCACCGATCACAGCCCCAGTCGCCTTCATCTGCGTTACTACGTTCACCTCACCCACTGCCGCAGCCGTATAAGTACCCCCGTGCGCCTCAGTAATATCCCTAAGAGCTCTTGAAGAGGATAGGTTGGAGACCGTATCGCCTGGCGTCAAACTGAGCACGTAATCCGCACAAGCCACCAAGGTGTACTCCTCGCCAAACATCACCCCATCCTCTTGTATGAGTGCCAAACGGTCTACATCGGGGTCTACTACAATGCCGAGGTCAGCACCTACCTTGGGCACCAAAGCCGAGATGTCAGTAAGGTGTTCTTTCAGTGGCTCAGGATTATGAGGGAAGTGCCCGTTAGGCTCGCAGTAGAGCTCTACCACTTCCACGCCTAATTTTTTCAGTAGCTTAGGGATCGCAATCCCCCCTGTGGAGTTCACTGCATCTACCACTACCTTGAATTTACGCCTCTTAATCGCTTCTACATCAACGGCTTTCAGTGCCAACACTTTATCGATATGGTCGTCAATCGAAGCCGTATAGAGGGTCAATGCCCCCAAAGCATCTACCTCAGCAAAATGAAAGTCGTTCTTCTCCGCTATTTTGAGTATGGCAGCCCCTTCCTCAGCATTCAAGAACTCACCTCGCTCATTGAGGAGTTTCAGCGCATTCCACTGCTTAGGGTTGTGGCTTGCCGTGATGATAATGCCCCCATCGGCGTGCTGGGCCGTTACCGTTACCTCCACCGTTGGGGTCGTTGAGAGGTCAGTGTCCACCACATCAACGCCCATACCCACTAAGGTGTAGGCTACTAAGTTTTGCACCATCTCACCCGAGATGCGCGCATCACGCCCCACCACCACCACAGGTCGCTCTTTGCCACAGTGCTGTTTGAGCCAAGTAGCGTATGCCGCAGCAAACTTCACCGCGTCAATAGGGGTTAGGTTCTCGTCAGGGGTGCCGCCAATAGTGCCGCGAATGCCCGAAATAGACTTTATAAGTGCCATAATCTAATGTAATTGTTAAGTTATTTTGAGCGACAAAGGTACTACTTTTTTGGAAAAACACAAATACAAAAAGAGAATTTTTACGCCAAACGCATTCAATACAGTAGCTATACATCAAATTACATTACTGATAATCAACAGTATACAACAACCCCGATCTATACCCTTAAAAGAATTATTCATTATCCATTGTACATTATAAATTATTTCTTACCTTTGCGCCATCTTTTTAACAATACTACAACACAACACCACAGTCCAATTTTCTGACCTCTGCCCTCCTGATCTCTGACCCCTGTCGTAAGACCTACCTAAGAGCAAGGTAAGAGGAAGGTAAGAGGAAGGTAAGAGCAACTACGGTTGCAATACGGTACCAATACGGATGCACTACGGACTTTCTCCGTACCTAAAAAGCCCCTATTTCCGTACTATTAGCGATTGCATATTATTTAATAATAGTTAAATTTCGATGAGAATATGTTAAAGCTACCTCACTGCTGAGATCCTTTTGCAGTACGACAGTATGTGGGGGGCGTTGTTGATAATGAATACGACAACTTTGCCTATTTTATTTAACAAATTTAAAATCAGTGTCATAAAACATTTACTTAAAATTCTATTGCCTTTTCTTGCTGGTTCGTACAATAATATGTACCTTTGCCGCTGAAAAATAATGTTTTAAAATGATGACTAAAGAAGTTAAGATCGCCATAATTATATGGCTTAGTTATGCGGTATCGCTCGTATTGTCTCAATACTTAGATGGGTTTATTGATTATCTAGCACTCAGTGACCATCCCGTGCAATTACAAAGGCAAAGAGTCTTGTTGGCGATGGTTACATTTTTGCCATTGCTCGTCGCTGCCCTAATGTGCAATATACATCAGCGTTGGCAGCGAGTGCTGGGCTTTGAGGGCAACCCTCTGTATGGGTTAGTGTTTTTAGGCGTTACCTTCGGGTATGTTATCCTATGTGAACTATGGGCAATCCTTGATAGAGAAGTAGCCAGAGAAGCCCTGATAAATCTTCTGGGGAATAGATATGCCGTTATGATTATATCAATGTCCGTCTTGATTACGGTAATTACATACTGCGGAATTATCTTTGGCAACCTCTTTCGAGAGGCACGCTGGGGCTTTTTGAAGATAGCGCTTGTGTTTCTATTGATATCGCTCCTTAATCGAATTATTCCCATATTTTTTGAAGAAGAAACACTGACAATTACATTTGAAAGATCGCTGAAATTTGCTGTTTTAAGTGTGCTGATATACATTTTCTTTAACTTCCTTTGGAGCTCGTGGTTATACGCCGAATGGGGAGGCAATATCTGGGTGGTATTCCTTGTAGAATACGCATTGTTATATGCTGACTATTTGTATACTAGTTGGTTTGATTTTGAGTTGTTTGATTATACTTCCTTTTTTGTAATGAAACTATATGCAAAATTGCCCATAGTGCTTTTGCTGATCCTTGGAACGGTCATCTACAAGAAAAAGCGAGGCTTGCCGATGGTCATCACCAAAGCCACCTTGTGGAACAACACAGGCGAGGATAGGATAGCCCTCATCCAGCAACACACAGCGCTCAAGCCGTTCGACTTCAATGCCACAGCAGCACACGATTATGTAGCCGAGGGAAAGGCAATGTTGCAGCAAGGAATCTTCCCTGCCGAGCTATTCGATCGGGCGGATAAGAAACTCAGAGCACAGCTGATAAAAAAAGTGTGTTTCCCCTCAGAAATACCCTTTAAGGACTTATCAGAAGAGGAAAGAGAGCGACGTACAAACTTACACGCAATAGTAACAGCTTTTGAGGCAGATAGACAGGCAAAACGACGCTTAAAGGTGGCGTGTATACTGCTTTTCGCAGTAGGGGTCATTACAGTGCTCAATGGCGTAGTGGAGCGTAACTTAAATTACCTCTTTGGCTTTGCAAGTCTGCTGTGCAGCATCGGGATATGGTGTTGGCACCGCTTTGTCCAGCGCTCAGAGGCAGGCTGGAAGTGGGTAATGGTAGCCTATGTAGCCCTACAGCTGTTGCCCCTTGCGATTTGTGGCTTGCCAGACTATTTCATCCCCTATGAAGTGCGAGATGTAAAGTATATGCTTTCAGAACTGAGCTTTCTGGTCATCCCAAGGGCGTTGAACTTACTCTCGCCATACCTGTTATTAGCGATACACTTCTTCGTAGGCTTGAGGCTATGGCAGGCGTGGCAGGCAGAAGTGCACTTCGCAGAGGCTACTAAGGCGTATGGAAGGAAATAATTAGGTTATGCGAAAGTTATGAAAATAATAGTAAAATAATTTGGTTAGTTGCTGAGAAAGTAGCACTTTTGTACCGTCATATCAATAAGACTTTACAGAAATAAATATAGAGCCTTTTTGTATAAATACTATCTGTAAGTGAGCATTGAAATCCTATTAATATTGCAATGAATACAATGAATATTAGTGAGAAGTTGAGACATAAGCAGGCACTCATTGAACGGGGCAGGCAGCAGGTGCTTAATCGTAAATTTCCAACAGAACTGTTGGAAGGTATCCGCGATGAACGATTGCGCAAGGAGGTAGAGAAGGAGATTTTCTTCCCTTCTGGGGTGCCTTACCAAGACTTGCCAAAAGAGGAACAAGAACGGCGTGCAGAGTTATTGCCATTGCTTATCACTTTTAAGGATTATCTGCGTGCTAAGGCGATGCTTAAAGGGTGTTATCTGCTGCTGCTGATCATAGGGCTTATAACGATGAGCACTGCAATAATGGGGCTTAATGGCAATCTGTATTTTGGAGTGAGTACACTCCTTTGTGCTGTGGGGCTTTACTTATGGACACGTTACCCAAGCCTACACCTTGCGTATGGACAGTGGGTTGCTGGAGGCTGCCTATTGCTAATAGCATTAGAACTTCTTTTGTGGGGGCTACCTATGCCTTATATGGACGGCGGAATGAGCTATTGGTTTGATGAGGACGTGCTTGCACACAAACAGACTGCTAGAGTAAAGATTCTCAATATAATGACGCCTTATGTTTATCTTACCATTAGAGTAACTGTGGTGTGGATACTTTGGAAGTGCTGGCGGTGGCAAGTGCACTTCGCAGAGGCTACTAAGGCGTATGGAAGGAAATAATAGGTTATGAAAAAGTTATATTTACTAATCCTTACCCTTGTGTTTATGGGGTGTTGGGATAAGAAGGCAAGCACACAGATAGATGGAATGGCACTTGATACCCTATCTGTGCAAAATGCCTCTGAGTTTGGAGAGGCAAGGGATGTTGAACAGGATACGATTAAAGCAACTAAGACTTTTAAGAAAGGAGGCAAACAGTTTGTATCGGTAAAAGGTAAAGATTTGCGACCCTACCACATTGATAGTAAGATGAAACTCTATTACGCGATCCCGACTTATTTAAATCTCTCAGAGTCGGTGCACTTGCCTCCACATTTCCTCACTGCTAAGGAACTGAAAAAGGACAGCCTTGTGCTTGATGTGCGCCGTAGGGCAATGGTGCTTAAGTCGGCAGGCATCAGTAAGCGCGATACGATTTACGTGTACGAGGTCAATAGGGATACAGTCTTTAAAATCCCTGTAAAAGGCTTGCAAGCAAAGTGTTATATCAACATATACGAGGATGCAGAGGATAGAGACGACAGTAGCTATGAGTACGGATTGGCACTGCCTAAGGGACTGAATTTTGATGTTGTTACTTACACTTATGTAGGGGCTGCCAATCCCTTTCAGACAGGTAAGCGCACTTTCTTTCAGTGGCAAGCCATTGAGCAATTTCCTTTTGTGATAAAGCCTGAGCTACTGCAACGGAACTTCGTGACTTGCTATCAATATGGCAAGGCGTATCGCGCTACGGTAGGGCAACGTAATTATTATCTGCTCAGCCTTACCACCACTGACGGGATTTCTGATGAACCATCGGCTTATTATTTGGTTATTGAGGACTCCAAAAGTAAAAAACGCCTTTTTGACAAGACTTATGTAGCAATGGAATCACCTGAAGAGATATTGCCACTTTGTTTGGATCGTAAATGTAAGGAGAATGCTTATAACACGCAGTGGACAGGAGAGATTCTTAAGGGGAAAGGCACTGTAATCGCTGGGTTCTACAGCCCTACTTTTGGCTGTGATGTCATTGAATTTATCGATGACAAGGCAGCTGTAATTCCCATACTATGTGATAACCGCCACTGATTCTAATAGTTAAATTGTATGATGCAAAAGTTATATTTACTAATCCTCATCCTTGTATTTATGGGGTGTTGGCAGCAATCCATAGCGCAGTCCCTCGGTAAGCTAAAAGATAGCATAAGCTGTAAGGAGACGGAAATAGAAATGGGGCTTATAGAAGAATGCACAATCAGGAATACAACCATTTCAGCAGTTTATCAGCAAATAAGGAAGAGTGATAAAATTGAGAAAGCGCATAAGCTATTGGCAGTGCTTCCTAAGAAAGATACAGAGGTAAAAGTCAGTAGGGGAGGAGGGCTGATAGCTGTGGTGTATCATATTAAAAAACAAGGCATCAGCATTGAAATGAACTATGAAGGCGGAGTAACTACCATCGACCTACTGCAACAAGGCAATGCTGTCCTTAGGCGTATTACTTATAGCGCAGATTGAGGCAGCTTTACCCTCTAATCCCTGATCTCTGTCCCTAAAGTCATACATTTTCTGCCCTCTGCCCCCTGACTCCTGCCCTCTGATCTCTATCAACCCCTAATATAGAACGATTACAAATACTTCGTAACTCATTGATATATAAATTGCTCAGAGTCTTTTTTTTCTCAGCGGCTTTCGTACGCTCAGAAAAAAAAGACTTTTTTATTTTTATGTGCGATATTCTCTGTATATTTGTGCCCAAATTTAATAAAACTAACTAATATTATTTAGATATGTCAAACGACATCCGCATTCGAAAAGGGTTCGACATACAGTTAGAAGGTGAGGCTGACAAGACTACCCAGCAGTTGCCTCTCTCGAAACTCTATGGCATCAAACCCAGTGATTTTCATAGAATCATTCCCAAGCTCCTCAAGCGAGAAGGGAGTGAAGTGAAGGCAGGTGAAGCACTGTTCTTTTCAAAGAGCGATGAGCGTGTGTTGTTCCCCTCGCCTGTGAGTGGGACGATTAAGGAAATCGTGCGTGGCGAACGCCGCAAAATCCTTGAAATACGCATTGAGCCTTCAGCAACTCAGGAATTTGCTGACTTTGGAAAGGTAAATGTAGAGGACATCAACGCTGAGGCTCTTAAAGCACACTTGCTCGCCTCGGGCTGCTGGCCGCTTATCAAGCAACGTCCTTACGATGTGATTGCCGCTGTAGACGCCGCACCCAAAGCCGTATTTATCTCGGCTTGCAAAACCAATCCACTCGCCCCTGATTACGACTACGTACTCAAAGGCAAGGAAAAGGAATTGCAGACAGCTGTAACCGCGTTGGGTAAGCTCACCACGGGCAAGGTGCACGTATCGGTGTTCAAAGATAGCTCGCTCTCGCCTTTCCGCAACCTCAGTGGCATTGTGCTGCACAATGTATCGGGTCCGCACCCAGCAGGCAACGTGAGTACGCAGATTGCAAAGATTGACCCTATCAACAAGGGCGAAGTGGTATGGGTAGTAACCCCTCAAGACCTTTTGGTGATCGGGGAGCTCTTGCTCACTGGCAAGCTCAATCTCCGCCGCACGGTAGCCCTTACAGGCTCTGAGTTTAAGACGCCTAAATACGCTACGATGATCGCAGGGGCTTCCCTCGATGTATTGGCAGGCGAACTCAAAGAAGGCAACAACCGCCTTATCAGTGGTGATGTGCTGACAGGCACCAAGGCAAATGGGGACTTCTTAGGCTTCTATGACGACCAGCTTACGGCAATCCCTGAGGGAGACGACTATGACCTCTTTGGCTGGCTCAAGCCCGTGAGCAACAAGCTGTCGCTTACGCGCGCGCTTACTTTCTCTTGGCTTAATTCCAAGAAAAAGAAGTACAACCTCAACACCAATACCAACGGTGAAGAGCGTGCTTTTGTGGTAACAGGGATGTATGAAGAAGTATTCCCTCTTGATATTTATCCGATGCAGCTGCTGAAGGCTTGCCTTTACAAGGACTTAGACGAGCTGGAGAACTTAGGTGCTTATGAAGTAGCTCCTGAGGACTTTGCGCTTACGGAGTTCTTCTGCGTATCGAAGCAGCCACATCAGCAGATTATCCGCGATGGGTTAGATTTAATGATTGAAGAATTAAGCTAAACACAGGAAGGAAATGAGTTTAAAAAGTAAATTAGATACATTAAAAAAGAAGTATAAAGGCACTAAGATGGAGAGTGCGTTTAACGCATTCCACACTTTCCTTTATACGCCTAATGAGGTTACCCACGGCGGTACGCACATTAAGGCAGCTGACGACCTGAAGCGTACGATGAACACCGTAATATTGGCACTCATTCCGTGTCTTATCTTCGGTATCTTCAACGCTGGTTATCAGAGCGAATTGGCTTTTGGGCACTTGAGTTTCAAGCAAGGTTTGCCTTTCTTCAGTGGTGATTTCTGGAGTTGGACGAACTTTTGCATTGGGGCGGTGAAGATATTGCCCTTAATAGTAGTGTCGTACGTGGTAGGTTTGGGCATTGAGTTCCTTTTTGCCACTATCAAAGGGCACGAAGTAGAAGAAGGTTATTTGGTAACGGGGATGCTCGTGCCGCTTATCGTACCTATTGATATTCCATTGTGGATGCTTGCCGTAGCAGTAGCTTTCGGGGTAATCATCGGTAAGGAAGTATTTGGCGGTACAGGGATGAATATCCTCAACCCAGCACTGACCATTCGTGCGTTCCTCTTCTTTGCTTATCCTACCTCAATGACAGGTAATAAGATATGGGTAGAGGGTGCAATGGCTGGTAAGCAAGTGCTTTCAGGGACAACCTTGGACGGCGTATCAGGGGAAACCATCCTCGGGGGCTTAGCCCAAGCAGAGATGCCACACCCTTATAGCTGGAGCGATATGTTCTTTGGCTTTATCCCTGGTTCAGTAGGGGAGACCTCAACCCTGTTGATATTGCTGGCAGCCTGCTTCCTCATATTCAGTAAGATCGCCTCTTGGCGCATCATCGTGAGTATGTTCGTAGGAGCATTCTTAATGGCTGCTACTTTCAACGCTTTGGCACCAAGTGTAGTAGGCACTAACTTCTACGCAATATGGAGCTTCCCAGCTTGGCAACACCTGATGATAGGTGGCTTGGCATTTGGGGCAGTCTTTATGGCGACAGACCCTGTTACGGCTGCACAGACCAACACAGGGAAATACATTTACGGTTTCTTAGCAGGGGTAATCTCTATCTTAGTGCGTTGCTTTAACCCAGCGTATCCAGAAGGAGTAATGCTCGCTATCCTACTTATGAACGTCTTTGCTCCAACCATCGATCACTTTGTGGTACAAGCAAACGTATCTCGCAGAAAAAAACGTCTAAAAACTAAAACCGCATAAGTTATGGCACTAAAGACAGACAGTAATTCATATACAGTGATTTTCACCATCGTAATGGTGGTGATAGTCGGCGCGTTGCTTGCGGGGTTTCTTCTGCATTCAGTGAGCAGATCAGCAATAACCGTAAGCTCGAAAAGCAACAGAACATCCTCTACGCTATGGGGGTGAATAAGAATGTAGGCGAGCTCGGCGGTGGTAAAGTGGAGTTTATCCCCACTACAGAAGTAAAGGCTGAGTTTGATAAATACATCAAAAAGCAGTACTTGATTAATGATGGAGTGGCTAAAGAGACTGACCTCATTAATCCGCCTAAGATAGGCAAAGGGTATCAACTTTTTGTAGGAGAGAAAGACGGCAAAACGCTCTACATCATTCCTGTAACAGGGAAAGGATTGTGGGATGCTATTTGGGGCTATGTAGCTGTTGATAAGGATATGATCATTCAAGGGGTATTCTTTGACCACAAAGGTGAAACAGCTGGTTTGGGGGCGAACATCAAAGAACGTTTCTTTATGGACGACTTTATTGGTGAGCACCTTTTAGATGCCAGCGGAGTGTTCCGCCCTATAGAGATCTCCAAAACCAATGCCGACCCTGAGAACAAGCGTAAGGAAGATGGCAAGATTGATGCTATCGCTGGGGCAACGCTTACAGGGAATGGCGTAGCAGCAATGCTACACGAACTTGGAGATTATGTAGCAATTATTAAAAATCTAAACAAGTAAGACGATGGGACTATCAAAGAAAGATTTAAAATTAGTAACAGACCCTTTAATGGATAATAACCCTGTAACCGTTCAGGTGTTGGGGATTTGTTCCGCGCTGGCTATTACAGCGCAATTAAAAGCTGCGATTGTGATGAGTCTCTCCTTTACTTTCGTGCTTGCGATGGGTAACGTAGTAATCTCGTTGCTCAGAAACGTGATACCACCTAAGATCCGTATCATCGCTCAGCTCGTAGTAGCTGCGGCTTTGGTAATCGTGGTGGACTTTGTGCTCAAAGCCTATATGTACGACCTCAGCAAACAGCTTTCGGTGTACGTGGGGCTTATCATCACCAACTGTATCCTGATGGGGCGTTTTGAAGCCTTTGCCTTGGGTAATCCCCCAAAGGAGTCGTTTTTAGATGCGCTTGGGAATGCAGGGGGTTACTCTATAGCCTTGATAGTGGTGGCTTTCTTCCGTGAATTATTAGGTTCAGGCACTTTACTTGGTTTCCAAGTATTGGGTGACCCTATCAAGAAGACAGGCCTATACAGCATAGGCTACGAGAACAACGGCTTTATGCTCTTGGCTCCAATGGCATTAGTTTGCTTTGGTATCTTCGTATGGATACAACGCAGCAGAAATAAATCCTTAATAGAGGACAGTCATTAATCTTTAAACTAACAGAGAAATGGAATATATAGAACTATTTTTTAAATCGGTATTCGTTGAGAATATGATTTTTGCCACTTTCTTAGGGATGTGCTCATTCTTGGCGGTATCTAAGAAGGTTTCCACCGCTCTTGGTTTAGGGGTTGCGGTTATATTTGTACAGGTACTCACTGTGCCTATGAACTGGCTGCTGAATGAGTATATCTTAAAGGAAGGTGCGCTGGCGTGGTTAGGACCTCAGTACGCTGACTACGACCTGAGTTTCCTTACTTATATCTTGTTTATAGCAACGGTAGCTACGATGGTGCAGTTAGTAGAAATCATTGTTGAGAAGTTTGCTCCTGCACTATACAATTCCTTAGGTATCTTCCTGCCACTGATTGCGGTGAACTGTGCTATCTTGGGTGGCTCGCTCTTTATGCAATCGCGTGGGATACCTACCTTTGGGCTTTCGGTGATGTACGGATTTAGTTCAGGCTTGGGTTGGTTCTTAGCCATCTTGGCAATGGCGGCGATTCGCGAGAAGATACGCTACTCGCACGTGCCACCACAGTTGCGTGGCTTGGGAATCACCTTTATCACTACGGGGCTTATGGCTATCGGCTTTATGAGCTTCGGTGGTATGCTCACAGGCGGTAGCGACAAGAAGAAAGAAGAACCTAAGAAAGAGACTACATTGCAGCCCGAGAAGGCAGCAGATAAATTAGCTCATAACACAAAAGATTTAAGCGATGATATTAGCAAGTGAAATATTAACAACGATTACAGTAACTGTCGTTGGCTTATTGGTAATCCTTCTGCTATTGGTGATTATCTTGCTTTACGTGAAGCAAAAGCTAACGCCCACAGGACCTGTGAAGATTACAATCAATAAAGAGAAGGTAGTGGAAGTGCCTATCGGAGGCTCGCTGCTATCTACCTTGGGGAATGAAAAGATCTTCTTGCCATCGGCTTGTGGTGGTAAGGGCTCGTGCTTGCAATGTGAGTGCCACGTGTATTCCGGTGGGGGGAAGCACTCCCAACCGAGACACCGCACTTCACCAAGAAGGAACTCAAAGAAGGGGTGCGCTTGGCGTGCCAAGTGAAGGTGAAGCAAGATATGGAAATCGGGGTGCCTGAGCAAGTGTTTGGTATCAAGAAGTGGGAAGCAACCGTAGTGCGCAACTACAATGTGGCGTCCTTTATCAAGGAGTTTGTGGTGGAAATCCCTGAGGATATGGACTACAAGCCAGGGGGCTATATACAGATTGAGATTCCGCCTTGTGAGGTGAAATACTCCGATATTGACATCACTGCCCACCCAGTAGAACACCCTGGTGAGCCTGATAAGTTCAAACTCGAATGGGATAAGTTTAAGTTATGGCCATTGGTGATGAAGAACCCAGAGCCTGCGGAACGCGCCTACTCAATGGCGTCTTACCCAGCAGAAGGGCGTGAGATTATGCTCAACGTGCGTATTGCCACTCCTCCGTTTGACCGTGCTAAAGGTGGCTGGATGGACGTAAACCCAGGGGTAGCTTCTTCGTATATCTTCTCGCGCAAGCCAGGTGATAAGGTAACTATCTCAGGTCCTTATGGGGAGTTCTTTATCAATGAAAACAGTAATGCAGAGATGCTTTATGTAGGTGGGGGTGCTGGTATGGCACCGATGCGTTCGCACTTGTATCACCTCTTCAAGACCTTGAAGACAGGGCGCACCGTAACGTATTGGTATGGTGGTCGTTCTAAGCGTGAGTTGTTCTATGTAGAGCACTTCCGCGAGTTGGAACGCGAGTTCCCTAACTTTAAGTTCTTCATTGTGCTTTCTGAGCCACTGCCAGAAGACAACTGGAAGGTGAAGAAAGATATTCACGATACTGAGGGCGATGGCTTCTTAGGCTTTGTTCACAATGCCGTGATAGAGCAATACCTCAGCAAACACGAAGCACCAGAGGATATAGAACTCTACTTCTGCGGACCTCCAATGATGAACAAGGCAGTACAAAAGATGGGACAAGACTTTGGTATGCCAGATGAGAATATCCGCTTCGACGACTTTGGTGGGTAATAACGATATATTTTTATATAATAAAAAGCCTGTCTTATTACAAGACAGGCTTTTTTATTGTTACTTTTGCCAGATACTGTTAAGAGACCAGTTATTTTTAACTCTATCAAATACAAGGATAGTATTGGTATTTTTCTCTTTGCACAAGACACAATCTTCATAATAGATGAAGGAGTAAGCTCCTAAGGGCTTAATATACCTTTCGAAATCAGGGTGTTCTGTGGCTATTAAAGTATTGTCTTTTTCTTTTGAAAAGAGCATCACAGAGCTATCAGAATGTTGTAACTGGAAGAGTTTGTCATCCTTAAACTGCTGAAAGAAATTAGCAAAGTGGGCTTTATTAGGTTTATTTGCCTCTTGTTCTTTTTGATAAATAGAGTAGGGAAGAAGGGTATCTACCCTTTCTAAGAATATATTTTCACAATGGTTCTTTTCTACTAAGAATGTTATGATATTCTGACTTTTATAAGGGAAATTACACCGCATTTGTATTTCATAGAAGCTCTTTTCTTTTATCAGGACGCTATCAGTGTGATATGTAACTCGATCTTTCCCTATCAGTGTACTTATTTGTTTTTCTTTTTGTTGTACTTCTTTTAGGTTTAATACGCTTTGTTTAGCAGCTTCTATATTACAATTTTTGTTATTATTATGGTTATTTGAGCTATTATTCTGATTACAAGATAATAGTAGTAATGAGATACTAATTAAAGTACATTTCATAATTATTTATTTGATACTTTTTTATTAATCACTCTCTGAGGCTACAATGCCTATATAACAATCTCGTAGCGGGTTGTAGACTGTATAAAAGAAAGTGCCCCACCAGTCTTTGTCTATGTCAAAATAGTTAGAGCAGTCGGTACTCCACTCGTAGACTTCTATTTGTGAGAGGTCGGTAAATAGGGCGTAGCAGAACTCAAAGAAGAATTTACCATTTGTATAGTTATCGCGTTCTGCTTCGCGCTTTCTTTTTATAGATATCCCGTAAGGAGATTCAAAGAAGGCATAAGTGAAACCGCTCCCCATCGTTCTTTCTTTATAGGGCTTGCAATAGTTGTAGTAAATTGCACTTTCTGGTAATCTTTGAAGCCTCTCTTTGTGTTTTTCTAATGTAACTGCATTGCCTATAAATTCACTAACGGTTATCTCTTTTCCTGAGCTTTTTAATAAGGTAAAATCATAATCCATAGTGAAGAAATCCTCACGCCTACGTTTATTCTTTACAGCAACCCTATCAAGGTATGAGTTAATTTCCTTAGCGACTTCAATAAGGGTCTGCTTTGCCACTTCCAAATGTTTATGATATGGAGAAGTGAGTGCAGTGCCAACTGAGTAGAGCTTGAAATCTATTACACCCGCGCCTTCTTTAAAGGTGCTGAGCAGCTGCTCAATATCCGTATCTATGTAGGGTTGTATCATCCTTTTTTAAGTAATTCGATAGCGTGGTTACGGGCTGAGGCACCGCTGTTTTTGCCTTCGAGCATCTCTGAAAGCTCGGCAATGCGCTCTTCATCGGTGAGGAGCTTAAGGCGTGTGGTGGTTTTGCCTTCTACGTCTTCCTTGTACACCTTAAAATGGTAGTTGCCTTTGGCGGCAATCTGCGGTAGGTGTGTAATGGCAAATACCTGACGACTTATGCTCATCGCCTTCATAATATCGCCCATCTTCTGCGATATTTCCCCCGATACGCCTGTATCAATCTCATCGAACATAATGGTAGGTAGCGCAGTGTGCTCTGCCATTATCGCTTTGACGGCGAGCATAATACGCGAGAGTTCCCCGCCTGAGGCTACTTTCTTGAGCTGACCGAAGTTGCCCCCTTTATTGGCTGAGAACAAGAAACTCAGCGCATCAGTGCCGTTGCTAAAGAACTCATCGGTGGGGGTAAGCTCAATGGCAAAGCGTCCGTTGGGCATACCCAAGTCGTGCATAAAGGTGGTGAGCTTGCGGTCTAACTCGGGCAATATTTTGGTGCGGCTCTCGTGTATAGCGTTGGCTTTTTCGGTGGTGAGTTGCTTTGCCTCGGCAACTGCTTTTTCTTGCTCTTCGAGGTCGGCATCAATGTTCTCGGTTTGCGATACGGCTTGCTCTAAATCGTTTTGGATGCGGATAAGCTCCTCAACGGTAGCCACTTTGTGCTTCTTTTGAAGGCTGTAAATGAGGTTCAACTGATTGGAGAGCTCTGCCAAGGCTTCGGGATCACTTTCTATACGGTCATCTATGGAGGCGATTTCGCTCTGTATGTCGTCTAACTCTACAAAAGCTGACTCAATGCGTTCTAACAGTTCGCGGTACTGCCGCTTGTAGTCTGCCAAAGCGGCAAAGGCGCGTTTGAGTTCGCGCAGCTGATTGAGAATGCCTATCTCCTCATCGTCTAATAGGTAGATACTTTCGGCTACTCGCTCCTTAATATCCTCAGCATTAGCGGCTTCCTCGTAGCTCTCTTCCAACTCTTCCAACATTCCTTCCTCTAATTCAGCACGCTTGAGTTCTTTGAGCAGGTGGAGGTTGTAGTCGTATTCCTTACTGGCGTTTTGCTGAAAATCTACGAGCTCTTGCAGTCGCTTTTGAGCCTTGCGCAATGCCTTGTAATACGTGGCATACTCCTCGCGCAGCGGCTTGTTATCCGCCATTGCATCGATGATGGCAAACTGGAAGTCGAGTTCGGATAGCGAGAGGGTCTGGTGCTGCGAATGGATATCCACGAGCATTTGCCCGAGTTGGGAAACGATGTCTAAGGTTGCTGGTACGTCGTTGATGAAGGCGCGTGATTTGCCTGAGGGGAGTATCTCGCGGCGTATGATGGTATTGGCATCGTAATCGAGTTCTAAGTCATCAAAAAGCGGCTTAAAGTCGTACTTACTGAGTGAAAATTCGGCTTCGATAATGCATTTCTCCTCTGTATTGCGTAAAACGGAGAGGTCGGCGCGCTTACCGAGTACCAAAGAGAGCGCATCGAGCATAATGGACTTACCCGAACCTGTTTCGCCTGTGATGATGATAAAGCCCTCTGGAAAATCGACTTTGAGGTCGTCAATAAGGGCGAAGTTTTTTATAGAAAGTGCCGTAAGCATAGTGTCTTATTTAATTTCGTTCCACTTGGTAACTTGGTTGGGGGCGAGCTTCATCAGGGCTTCTTTGAGCGGCTTGCTATCGAAAATAGCACCACCTGAGAAGAGCGATACCAGCTCATCGGTTTTGGCGTTGAAGAAGAGGTTCATCGCGTAGGAAGTCAATCGCAGACTTGGGATTTGTTCGAGTGATACTACTGCACTCTGTATCACGCCCTTAGCGGCTTTCTCATTGGTGCTCATTGTATCGAGTCCTAAGCGGTGATAGGTGTACCAAGCCTTGTGGTAGTTGCGGTAGTTCTCGGATAACAATTCGTTGGTGAGTTGCCAACGGTTGGCTTTGCCGTCATCGCGCCAGCCACTGTATGAGCTGCTTTGTGCCTGCGTAACTACGTTTTTGGCTTTCTCAAAATAAGGCTCGCCGCCCATCTCAGCAAAGGAAGCTGCGTCGTAGCCGATGATGAGGTAGGCGTAATAGGCGATGACCGAAGTGAGGTTGCTCTCGAAGGCACTTTCATTGAATGCTAACGGGGTATACTCCTGATAATCAAAGCTCACCTCCTTATCTTGGAGGTTTACAGTAGGCGACTGATAGGCGGTGTTATACACAGGGCGCGAGGCTTGCACGAGTAGTGTAGCATCGTAGTGTGTACCCTCAAATTTGTTGATAACCAGCGTAAAGTTACAACGGATACGCTCGTTATCCTGCACCTTGAGGGTTGTCCAACGGGTTTGATTGATAAACTCCGCAAGTGCCTTCTCGAGTGTCTTAAACGCGGAGCGGTTGCTGAGGTTTACCTGTTGTGTATTGACGGTAACGACCGCCTGAAGCTCCTGAGCGTGAGCGTTATAGCTCATAAGAAGCGCAATGGCTATGTATAGATATTTTTTCATCGTGGTGTCAAGGATAATCAAGGTGCAAAGGTATGAAATAATTTATAATGTACAATGGATACTATACAATTTTTTTGGGGGAGATTAGTAATATATTATCTCGCGGGTCTCTATTTCTGTGATGTTGCCATTCTCATAGGTTACTTTCTTTACCCAATTGCCTGTGCTGTCGTAGGTGTATTCCTCGCGTGCATTGGGGCGGGTGGGGCGTTGGTCTTTTGGGAGGTATCCCTGTATATCATAAATGCGTTTTTGCACCATAAGTCCTGCCTCGTTGTAATGGTACTCATTGAGGTAGTTTGCACCCATTTCATCATTGAGGTTTGCGGTATCGACAAAAGAGTTTTCGAGTAGTCTTCCTTTGTCGTCATAGAGGCACTTTTGTACCATACGCATCGTTATTTCGTCGGGATTGTCATCGGCGTAGACAATCAGTATTCTATCAGTGAGTAAGCCTAATTTGTTGTACTTGTAGGTTGTACGCTCCGTGCGCTGCCCGTCTGCGGTAAATTCCTCGCCTAAGATTTTGCGGTGCTGGGCGTCATAGGCGGCAGTCTCCTTGCCTATAAGCTCCCCAGAGGCTGTGTAGCGCACTTCTTCTATCACGTTGCCGTGGGGGTCATTGACCCATACATTGCGCCATTCGAGTGCGCCTTTTTTGTTGTAATAGTACACCTCAGTGGCATTGCCAAGCGCATCATAGCTTATTTTGCGCTGAAAATCACCCCAAGGCTCTTCTATAAGTCGCCCTTGCTCATCGTACTTGTAAAGATGCTTATAGGGGAAATTCTTTGCTTTGCGCTCTTCTAAAACCAAAGCACCCTCCTCGTTGTACTGCCAGCTGATTACATCATCGGTACGCTCGCCCAGCACAACGGTGATATGCTTTTTTATGGGCTTTCCCGTGGTGTTAAACTCTTGGATGTTTTGGAAGTAAAGCGTTTTTTTAGTGACTTTTCCGCCTTTCATTTTCACGGTATAGCTCTTTTCTACAATGCTTTTTACGTTGCCTACCAAAGGCAAAATGAGGTCGAGGTCTTTATCCTCTTCCATTGTTTTAAATAACTGCATACTTATTGTTTTTTTTGAGGAGGCAAAATTACAAAATAATGAGTAATGAGCAAAGAGTAGAGCGTAATTTTTTTGGGGGGTTAGGGGTTAGTACTAAATACTAACAAGCTGATAACCAGCTGACTTCTAATTTCTAACTTCTAATTTCTGAAAAATTATTTGTTTATTTGGTTTTTTGTTGCTAATTTTGCAGCGTGAATTTAGGGGTTCTTTCCTCTGAATATAACACTTATTTTTGGATTGTGCAAGTGTTTTGTTAATTATTTTTAGGCATTTTTTATTATTTTTTGCCTTTTGAAAGTCTTTGAAAAATAATAGTTTGTAGCATTAATTCCCTCTTATCCTCTTACTAACTTCTTACTATCCTCTTATTATCCTATCACTATCCTTCGATATGTGTTCGGGATGTGTTCGGTGTGTCTTCGATCTGGGTTCGATGTCTTTTCGGGAGTAATTCGGGGTAGTTTTGGTGTTGAGTTATTGTTAATAAATAGTTGATTTTGTTGTGTATTTGTCAATAAAGAAAGTAGGGTAGGGGAAGGTGGGGTATTTTACAGGTTTTGATATTCCTCTGGTATTTTCATATAAATCTTTATCTTCTCATTTTCAGGGTCGTTGTAGTAATTTTCATTTTCTATATACTCGGGAACATTCTTCAATTGGTTGTTCATATACTTGTGTATCTGCTTCTTAGATAGGGAGTAGTCATCGCAAGTGAGTGCCTTGGCTTTCACTAATTTGTTGTTTACTAAGTATATAAATATGTAAGTAGTGGCATAAGACTTACTTGGTGTAGGCATATAAAAGCTAAGGGTGAGGTAGGTTTCGTTAGCGTGCTTTTTGCCATATATATTTGTGGGAAGGCAGCCTCCAATGAAAGGCATTGCACCTAAGGCTACGTGCTTACCATTGACAGATAGCAGTGGCTTACCTCCTATATAATCTCTTGTGATTGAGCACGGTGCTTCTACGGGGGACATCACTTGGTTGCTGTCCATTAGCATATAGATGTGTTGCCCCATTAGTTTGGTGTCTATTTTGTAGCGTATTATGGGGCTTTCGCGGTCAGGGTCGTTGAGGTACATATCGCAGTACTCAATCTTCTTATCGGCATACTGCCACTGTGCCAAGGATATTTGGCACAGCAGCAGTGATAATGTGAAGATGAGGTGTTTCATAATCTGTATTAATACCCTATTTCTTCGGTGATTTCTAAGCCATAGCCTGAGATGCCTACGTAAGCGGAGTTGCTTTTGTTGTTGGTCAAGAGGCGTAGTTTTCTGATACCAAGGTCGGTGAGTATTTGTGCTCCCATACCGATGTCGCGGGTGTCGGTTGCTGCTTTAGGACTGCGTTCGCCTGCTTGTTGTGTTTTTATCTCAGTGATGCGCGAGAGGAGGTTTTGCGAGTAGCCTTCTTTATTGATAACGACTACGGATCCCTTGCCCTCTTCGGCTATTTTCTTAAAGATGCGCTCTAAGGGATTGTCTTTATCGCCTGCCAATACTTCCAATATCTCATTGCTGATAAAGGAAGAGTGTACGCGGGTGAGCACAGGCTCGTCAGCTGTCCACGTGCCTTTGGTAAAGGCGAGGTGGATTTGCTTGTTGGTTGTCTGCTCATAAGCACGCAGGCGGAACTCACCATAAGGGGTTTGCAACTCAAAGTCCTCTTTCTTGACGATAAGCGTATCCTTGCGCATACGATAGGCGATAAGGTCTTCAATAGAGATGATTTTAAGGTCAAAACGCTGCGCTACCTTTATGAGCTGTGGCAAGCGTGCCATAGTGCCGTCTTCATTGAGGATTTCCACCAATATGCCCGCAGGAGCTAAGCCTGCAATACGTGTGAGGTCTACGGCAGCCTCAGTATGCCCTGTGCGGCGGAGCACGCCTCCTTCTTTGGCACGCAAGGGAAAGATATGTCCTGGTCTTCCTAAGTCAAAGGGCTTGGTGGCAGGATCTACAAGAGCCTTGATGGTCTTAGCGCGGTCGTGGGTAGAGATCCCCGTAGTGCAGCCTTGTCCTTTGAGGTCTACCGATACGGTGAACGGCGTCTCGTGGAGGACAGTATTGTTCTGCACCATTAGCGGGAGATCGAGTTCAGCGCAACGCTTTTCAGTAAGTGGGGCACAGAGCAAGCCACGCCCGTGGGTAATCATAAAGTTAATCATCTCGGGGGTAACCTTCTCTGCTGCTGCGATAAAGTCGCCTTCGTTTTCGCGGTTCTCATCGTCTACTACGATGATAACCTTGCCTGCTTTGAGGTCGGCAACTGCCTCCTCAATGGTATTTAATTGAATCTTATCCATTTTCTTTGTTTGTTATATTTTATTTTCTTTTCTTAAATTCTGATATTTAAATCCTTAGTAGTTGATATATCCAAAGTTAGTTAAATTCCATTTGTTTTAAGTTCTTTTGTCTTGATACAAAAGAACCAAAAAATCAAGGCTCTGGATGCTTAGGCGAGAAAGGCAGAAGCCCCTCGCTGAAAATCCCTAAACTCGCTCCCTACGGTCGCTCAAACAGTAGGGATTTTCCACGCTCGTAGCTTTGCCTTTCTCAGCCACGCCTCCAAGGCCGCCGCGGATCGCATAGATTGTGAGTACATATTAAATATTTTCTTTATTTAAACACGCTATAAGTAGCGAGGATATTGCTCAGGGTGTAGGTGTAATCCTCTATGTGGGTTAGCATCACCTCATCGGCATAAGGCGCGATGCACTTCTGGGCTAAGGTGTCCTCTATCCAATATATCTTTTTCTCTTTACGCCATACCTCTTTGCTGCGGACACAAAGCTCGGCAAAATCAGGCTCTTGCTGCAATAGGCGGAAGGCACTCAGTATCGCGATGGACTTTTGTGCTACCTCTTCGGGGTATATACCCGCAATGGTAATCCTGCTGGGGTGCTGCATCTCAGCGATAACCGCCTCTTTTAGGTGGCTGAAACTCGGCAGCAGGTTCTCTAAGCGACTGATACAGCGGTCGTAAAAATGGTCGGTCTGGTCGTAACCCTCGCCTATTTGTATGCCATAAGCTAAGGGATTGGACTGCCAATCATCGCCGTTTAGCTTAGGGGGAGAGGCTATCAAGTAGCAGAAATTACCCCCCTGTCGGTGCTCATAAAAAGAGACATACACAAAGACCAACGCCTCAAGATCTAAGGGTTTTAGCCACAACTGCCGCTTGGTAGTAGACCACGTGTGTTGCAAAAAGCCTTGTTCTTTTAAGGAGGTTCTTAATTGTTTAGTTTCTGTTGCAAAGCTCATAATTTTGCTGTTAATTAGCTTTTTATTGGTGATTTACATTGATACCTAACTTTTCTTTAACGAATTTAATATGCCAAATCAAGCGTTCATAAGAACCTTTATCTAAGGCACTTTGCCCTGTTAGCATTGATATGAAGAATATAGGAATATCATTCAATCCATCTTCATTGAGGCGGTAAGTACCTATTTCATTATCAAATTCGCAATGAAATATTCCTTGTTTAATCTTTCTACTTGCATAAGCGTTATTGACTACAATTATTGAAGGGGTCGCCTTTACAATAATTTCCTTTGTTATTGCCAATTGCTCCATTAGGAACTTCTTTTCCAAATCTTTTTCATCCTTTCTATACATTTTTTCAATCATCTTTTGATTTGTTTCTCTTGCAAGAAATAAATCAATATGTGTATAAGGTATACCTACTTCTTCAGATATGGCTTTAAACTTTTTGAAATATTTGCATCTTTGTCATTATCATAAAAATGTCTTGTCTCTCCGTGACCTATTGAGGGGTTAATTCCTATAAACAATAAAGCATTCTTTCTCACTGATTTTGGCACAGCATAACCATTATTGTATATAGTTCTAAAATCCTCATAATTTCCTTTATTCCATCTGGATTTTTCATATTCATCTTTATCCCATATTTTTTCTATGGCTTTCTTGTAATCTTTTTCAATGTCTATAATATTCATAACTTTACTCATTACTTTCTTTCCAATGCTTTTCTGATAGGTTGCTCTCCTGAAAACTGAGTGCACCTGCCTGTTCTTGCTCTGTTAGGTAGGTATAAATAGGGGTGTACACTACTTCAAAAGGCACATTGGCTACAAAATAACTCCCTGTGGCACGTTCTACGCTTGCACCCAAGTGTTCTAAGGTGCTTATAACGGCGTTTATTTCTACAATTTCTTCTAATAACATCACCGCAAGGGTGGTGTTGCCTGAGGGGGTTACCACCTTACGAAAAGTCAGAAACTCCTCATCGGGGTCGTACTCAGCAAATACCTCATCTTCATAAGAAAAAGGCGGTCCGTAAAAGGGAATGTTCTTCACCTTGTAAAGTCCTTTTGCCTTGTCAGTAGCCTCTGCCCAAAGGGTTTCGACAGTTACCTCATCAAGTACATCACTCTCATAGCGTACTAATATTTTCTCCATAGGTTTTTATGCTTTAGTAATCTCTTTCGCCTTTACTACCACCTCGTAATACGCCTTGCTTAGCTCCTCAGGGGCTTTTAAGGCTGTTAAATTGTCGATATCGACTATGTCGTAAGGCTTTGTGGAGTGGGGCTTAAGCCACATCTTTACTTCTTTCTCTAATGCCTCTGCCATAGTAGGGTGGGCTTTAGCTAAGGATAAGGCAGCCTCAAAAAAGGCATCGGTGAGTTTTACCACGCAGGTATTGGGTGAGGTTTTCAGCTCGCTAAAATCGTGGTGCCAGACGCTGCATATCACAAAGTTGGCTTCTGTGGCGTCTACATTCTCATATTTGATAGGCTCCTCAGATGAGGTTACAGCGAATCGGCAATCGTAAAGCGTGCCTACTATCTTACAGTTTTTTAGGGTGGTGTAAAACATCCCTTTGTAGATATAGCCCTCAAAGAGACAGTTTTCAACAAGCCCTGTATTCAAATCGAGGCGTGAGGACTTTTTTATATTCGTAAATTGGCAGTCTTTAAGGTCAAAGAAGGAAAAGCCCTTGAACACACAATTGTCAAAGTTGCCGCCTATAACCGTCGCAAACCAGTGACTATAATAGCCATCGAACTTGCTGCCTGCAAAGCGCACATTCTCTAAGGTTACATTCTCACCATCTGCACGCTCTAATTTTATGTCAAACCACAGCGAGCCTGAGAAGTCGGCATTCTTAAAGTCTTCTTTGCATATGATTTTTTCTACTTTCGGAAACCTATCTTCTAACTTTCGGGCGTTAGGGTTATGCTTAGGAGGCACTAGTTGTATGCCTCTAAAATCGGTTAAGCCCTCTTCGGTCTTGCCAAAGGGGGAGACGCTCAGGTTGTCGGTTGCCTTGAGCACATCTTTAAGGGTGGGATACACCTCCCAACGCTGTTTTAATTTTCTTGGAAAAGCCATAATTGTCAGCTTTCAGGTCTCAGCTTTCAGCTTTCAGGGCTAACGCGCCAAAATATACCTGCTTATTGTTAAATTGTTATGAATTTTTAGTTATGCTACTGCATAGTTTGGGATAATGGGGCGTTACACAGCTTACCACTTTAATATCGGTTCTTTTTTCCAGAAGATAAGTCTAAAATCCTCATAGTGTTTGGCGGTGCCTATGGTGTGGGTGTCGCGCCAGCCTTTATTAAGCTGCAATTGGTGCAACTGACCGAAATAAGTACCTACCCAGGGGGTTTGCTCATCGTCTGAGATAGCCATACCGCTGATAGTGCCCCCGAGGAAGTAACGCCACAGCAGTTTGCCCTCTTTGGTAAAGGCTCTTATATAGCCGTTGGCATCACCGAGTATATAGCCTTCTGTGGTGGCAACCCCTGCGTAGACGCGCATTTCTTCATCAATAAGGGTAACCTCATCGTCATTACTGCCTACTTTTTTCTTGTCAAAGTCGGCAGCATTTACGGCAATAGTTACCCCATTGTAGAAATGGCAGCTATTGAAAGCTACCTGACTGTCGTCTTTGGCAAATAGTGCAAAGTGTGGGTAAGAACAGGAAGGCACAGCATAGCCTATCGCTTTGCCCTCTGCATCAAAGATATGGTGCTTTGAATCTTGGTCGCCAGCAGCTATGTACTGATTGTTGTGCGACAAGGCAGCGTGCGGCATATCGATGTAGATACCCTCTTTCACGTCTTCTTTAGTCAGCTTGATAGGTAGTAATCGCTTGTGGTCTGTCTCTGAGAGGATATAGATGCCATCAAAGCTCACTAATACCAGGCGCTTGCCATCATTAAAGGGTAGCAATTGAACAGTACTTTCAATCTCTAATTCCTCAGGAATCGCAATAGTAGCGATGACCTCTCCTTGCCAGCCTTTAGTGGTGGTAATAGTATTCTTTTTGCGTATCGCAAAGACCTCACCCTGCACAGCCTTACCCAAGGCGGGGATACCTTTTTCAAGAGGTGTAACAACCCCATTATCTACTATATACGCTTGTAGTCCTTCATAAGGTGCCCCAACTATAAAAGCCAATTTATGCTCACTGATATAGCAAAGGTGGCGTATCGGTTTTGTCTTCTCCTCAGCGAGTTCCCAGAAAGGCGTTACCGCAGGCGGGAAGTGCTCTCTAAAGGCAGTTACTTCCCCTTTCTTATTAGCTTCTTTTAACAAGGCAAATACCTTAGCGGCTAATCCCTCACGACCGTCCACAGGGTTCTCACCTTTCCAATTTTCCCAGCCGTTAGCCTCTGCAAAGGCTACCATTTCGTTCACGGCTTTGGCATACTGCTCGCCCTTGGTGTACCACTCGGTTTGTAGGGCTTTTGTTTTCTCGTCTTTTAGTGTCATTGTTTAAGGTTTTTAATGTTTCTTGTGCTTTGACTGACTCATTTCCTTGACTCGTCTTGCCTGTTCCCGAGCCTCTTCTAAGGTAACGGGTTGCTGCCTCTGCAAGAGTTCCTTCCCTCTGCGAGCACGCTCCATAAATGATATGTTGTAACTCATCTTTGATAGTCTTATTTGTTAAAGGCTTCTAATTGTCATTATCCGCTCTGCTATGGCTTGTTGTTCTTTACTGAATATCTGCATAATTCAATCATTAGCCTGTCTCCTGATCGCTATCCTAAAAATTCACGGTTATCCTCACAGGCTTTGCAGTCTCGTCAATGTCTTCAACATTGATTTCCTCGGCGAGGTCAAATCCTGCATCACGTACAGACGACCTATCCATCGTGAAGTAGAAGTTCTTACCTTTGGGCGTTATGATAATACTCATCAGCGAAGGGTCAATCTTCAGGTTGGGATACTTCGCCTTGATGTCCTTAAACGTACTCTTGAGCGAGATACCTTCAGCGGTTGCATATTGATCACAAAGCACCAGCACACTCTCTACTTTCTTCTCCCCCTCATCGTCTTTTGTAGGGGTGATTTCCAGTAGTTCCTTGCCGTCCTTGCTCAGGATAGTGGTACGCTCCGCACTAGCATAGCGCAGTTCACCCTCCAACGATGAGTTCACCACAGAGTCCTTAGCAAAGATGGAATCGAGCTGACTGATACGAGTGTCCTTCCTCAGTACGCCCACTTGGTCATTACTAATGAGGTAAGCATTACCCTTGTCCTTACACGCTATAAGAGTCAGTAGTAGCCCCAAAGCAGTTATATATATTCTCATTTCTTGATAAACTTGTTTAAGATTCCTAATACCCCTCTAATAAACGTAGCACTCGTGAGGGCTTTTACGATCGCACTGCCCGTACTGCTCTTCTTTTTGTTGTTACTGGTCTCTCGCTGCTGGTTTCTGACTTCTGGTTTCTCACTACTGCCCTCTGTCTTCTGACTATTAGCCTCTGCGATCTTCTTATTGAGTATCTCATAAGCACTCTCACGGTCTATTACCTCAGCGTATTTACGTACCAATTCCGAACCCGCTACAAGGCTACCAATTTCCGCCTCGCTGAGCACATCCATACGGCTCATCGGTGCACGCATCATTGTGGCTACCAGTGGGGTAGGGATACCCTTTTCGTTCAGCACTGTCACTAAAGCCTCTCCCGTACCGAGCGACATCAGCACCTCATCCGTCTTGTAGAAGTCGGAAGTGGGGTAGTTCTCGGCGGTGAGTTTGATAGCCTTCCTGTCCTTAGCTGTAAAAGCGCGCAATGCGTGTTGCACCTTCATACCGAGCTGTGAGAGCACCGCATCAGGTATGTCGGTAGGGTTTTGGGTGCAGAATACCAAGCCCACGCCTTTGGAGCGGATCAGCTTTACAATGTTCTCCAACTGATTGAGCAGCGTCTTTGATGCCTCGTTGAATATCAGGTGTGCCTCATCAATGAAGATCATCAACTTAGGCTTAGGCAAGTCGCCTGTTTCGGGGAAGGTAGTGTATATCTCAGCCAAGAGACTCAGCATAAAGGTTGAGAAAAGCTTAGGGCGATCCTGAATGTCGGTCAGACGGATGATGTTCACATAGCCTTCGCCCTTGCTATTGGTGCGCATCAAGTCCGCAGGCTCGAAGCTACGTTCACCAAAGAATCGCTCTGCGCCTTGGTTTTCGAGTTCTACAATCTTGCGAAGAATGGCACTGGTCGATGACTTCGCTACGGCACCATACTCTTTTTCAAACTCATCTTTATCTTCTTCGGTGGCATATTGCAATATCTTCTTGAGGTCTTTCAGGTCGAGTAGGGGATAATTCTTATCATCGCAGTACTTGAAGATGACCGCCAGCACACCCTGTTGCACATCGCTCAGGTCTAAAATACGAGCAAGCAGCACCGCACCAAACTCCGAGACGGTGGCGCGCAGTTGTACGCCGTTCTCGCCTGAGAGGGTCAGCAGCTCTGTAGGGAATGCTTGTGGTACAAAGTCAATGCCTATCTTAGCACTTCGTTCTGTGATAAAAGGCTGCACCGTGCCCGCCTCAGCAATCCCACTCAGGTCGCCTTTGAGGTCCATCAGCAGCACAGGCACGCCGTTCTTGGAAAGGTTCTCCGCAATTACTTGCAGTGTCTTAGTCTTCCCCGTACCCGTAGCCCCTGCGATCAGTCCGTGGCGGTTAAGGGTCTTCAGTGGCAAGTTTACCAATGTACCAGTCAGTGGCTGACCTTCGTACAATGCCGCTCCAAGGGTGATATAGTCGCCCTTAAAGGTATAGCCTGCCGTAATCGTTTCTTTCAATTGATCTGTTTTATTCATTCTTTTATATTATTGATTGTCAAATAAATAAATAAGTAATAGCTACTCTATAGCTAACTTGGGCACAAAGGTACAATAAATAGTTGAAAGAGCCAAAAGAATTCACCTTAAAAAAAACACACAAGGGAGGCTTAAAGCATACCCTTGTGTGAAATTATTGATATAAAAAATAAAAAACTTCTACTCTCTAACAAATAGAGCTACAACCTTATTGAAAAGTCTCGTTAGATAACCATATAGCTCTATCAAAGCGTCCTTTATCTCCGAAAGTACCATTGCAATAGCGTCCTTTACATAAGGCTTTGCCCAGTTGTAGAGGAATGACAGTGCCACACACACGGCTATAAAAGCAATCGCCCCTGGTATCACCACATACGGACTGAGTTGCCCCCCAAAGTGCTGGATAAGCCCGTGTGCCGTGATACTCCCATAAACGATAAAGCAGTGTATCACGTATATCGAAAGCGTGTTCTGTCCAATCTTTTTGATAAGTGACGAGGTGATCACGTTGCGCATTAAAGCAAAGAACCCAAAGATGAGCAGCACATTGCCTAAGCGCAAGTACAAAAAGTCCTCCATCATACGCTCAAAGAACTTAGCGTGAGTGAGATAGTACAGCTGTTCGTTGAGGAAGTGTGACCCCCACAAAAAGAAAGCTCCTGCACAGAAAAAGATAATAATAGCATTGCGATACAAGTGCGGATGCGCTTTATAACGCTGAAACAGATACCCCATAAATCCCCCGAACGACACATAGCCAAACCATGGAAATATAGGGAAGAAACTACCGTGTGCCCTTGTGAGATAATTGGCAATAGGAAGTGGTAGACTGCTAAAAGTCAGGTTCCTATAGAAAGGTTCGAAGGTGAAAGCCAGCAGTGTCGTGCCCAGTAGCAGCGCAGGCATCAGGTTCTTATTGCGGTTGTACGAAACGAGGTATGTAGCGATGAGAAGCAGCAGCGAGAGCCCAATACAGTGCAGCACATCTACACTCTGGAAACTCATACGCAGCAGATAAGCAATCCCGATGAGCATTAGCCCGCGTCTGATGCCTTTCAGCACACGAGGGTTGCGCCAGCCTACCTTAGTAGCATCACTTTCTTTAACCAACAGAAAGGTAAAGATAAAGCCTGATACTGTGAAGAATACAGGAGCCGTGATACCTGTACAATAGTGCCAAAGGTAGAAAAATGGGTTATTATCATCGCGGTAACGCTCCGCCAGCAAGCCACCAATAAAGTGCCCTTGCAGCATCATACAGATAGCAAAAGCGCGGATCACATCAATAAAATCAAGTCTGAATTTTTTCTTTTCCAAAATGATGAATATTATAAATTCGCTGCAAAAGTACACAAAATATATAACATACAAGTATTTTTATACAAAAAACTTGCCCATATCACGGCACTCTTAAAGTACTTTTAATACTTTAATTGCTTAATACAGAGCTATTTTACCTGTAAAAGCCGTAGAAGGTTCAGCTGCCTAAAACGTCATAGGGCGCTTGTGTTGCATTATAGCCCCCGCAATGAGCGAGATAATAAACCCTCCAAAGAGGCCTCCAAACAGGCTGCCGCCTATGATTTTCCACGCTGAAGGATACATTATCTTCTCCATCAATTCAAGCTGAGCATCGGTCATATCAGGGTTTTGCATCATCGCCACTTCCATTACTTTCTCTGCGTAATTAGGGTCGATGTAGTTCACAAAAACTACTTGATAAATACCACCGATAATCGATGCCAGCAGTGCCACGCCTACACCTACCTTCAAAGCCTCGCCAATGGATAAATACCCCTCGTTGGCAGTTTTAAAAGACTTGATAGCCAGACAGATAAACAATATGCTCAAAGCAAAATTAATGGCGGAGACAATAAAGCCCACCGCCTTACTTTCGCTGTAGGTAAGCCCTGCGACAAACACAAGCACGCTGAAGCCTACAGCAGCAAGCCCCGCATACAACCCCCAGCGGAGTATAAGGCTCTTAATATCAACTACATTCTGTTCCATAAGACAGTATATTTACAATTCATACCGCAAAGGTACAAAAAGCCTTCTGATTGTGCAAATATTTTCTGAAAAATTTGTGCAGACGCGCTATCTTCCTGCTGCTGGTTGCCTGCCGATACGGAAGGAACATAGAACAAACATAGGAGACACATAGAACACACACAGAACACATATCGAAGTCAGAACGAACTCACAACGAAGTCAGATGCGTTTTTTTGTCCTACAACTCAATAATTACAGTGGAGGTGTGGTTGGGGAGGTCATAAGCGGTGATGGCAATTCGGCTGCCGATCGGTGAAGGGTTGTCGGCAGTGGTGTGGTATTGCCAACCGCCATTATGGCAGGTTGCCTCTCCACTTTCCAGAAGTATGCCCTTAGGATTGGTAATGCTGAGGGTAATTCGGGTGATTTTGACCAAGGAGGAAGCGTAAACATCGATGGTATCACCTGCTTTTCCGTGGTAACCGTCCATATCCACTTGGTCGATGTTGGGGGTTCTCATAAAGTCGGAAATCGCCAAATGGTAGGGTTTTTTATTCATTTTAATAGCTTTTTTTTCATAAATAGCCATTAAATTGGGGTCTGTGATGGCATTTTTAGCATAAGCAACGGCTTCGGTGAAGGCTTTTCGCTGTTTGTCCTGTGCTTCAGTACGTATATAGCGTATTTTGTTTCTTTTAGAGACGAAAGTTTTGCCATTCATCTGTCGAAATACGTATTTTCCTTCGAATTTACCGCTTATTCCTTCTAAAATGATGTTGTGCTTTAGCTCTGCCATTCGTATTATTTTTACTTTTGATTATACTAAAAATGCCGCAAAAATTGTGCCAGCCTTGCGATGGTAGCGAAATTTTTAGTTTTAGAGCTGAACTGAAAGTTATATGTTATTTACCAAAAAAGTGTTATCTTTGCGGCGTGGAATTGTAAATGTGATGTTGTGTATGAGAGATATTACTTTTGGTAAAGGGCAAAAGAAGAAGCCTGTATTGTACTTACAGCGGAAGCTGGCGGTAGCTTTTGGAGTGCTGGTATTGCTGGCACTCATAGTGCCTTATCAGCTCTTTATTGCTCCACCTAAGGATAGAGAGTTATGGCTTTTTAGCTTTTTAAAAAAGATGGTAGACTCCTTTGGTGATATGCCTTTCCCGATGATAACAATTGTTTTAGTGATGCCTATTATCTTGGGTGGGCTGTGGCTACTCTCGCTGTATAGGCAGTATGACACTACGCCCTTTATCATTGAAGGTAAGGTGCTTAGGCTGAATAATATTCGTGGAAAGCGTTACCCTATTGAAGGGATTGACAAGGTGGTTTTTAATATCTTCTATGTGCGGAGGTCGTTTGGCAGCTATAGAGGGGAGATGTGGGTGGAGAAAAAGGTGAGAGGGCACGGGCATTTTGCGGTGGGCTTTTACACCCCAGGGACGCTATTTAAGAACAGTAAGAAGGAATTGGAGGTGTACGTAAAGCAGCTACAACGCGAGTTGCGGTTGATAGGGATAAAGAGTGTGCTTTATTTTGAGGTTTGAGGTGTGGGGTTTGAGGTGTGGGGTATGAGGTGTGAGGTATGAGGTATGAGGTGTGAGGTATGAGGGCTAACGCGCCGAAAGGGTACTTACACATTGTTAGGTAGTTAATTGCGGTAGATAGTTCCACTGCGTAATTTGGGATAATTGTAAATTATTAGTGATATATGAAAATAGCACAATGTATAATAGCGGTTTTGCTCTCAGGTGCGCCACTCTCAGGCTGTCAGTGGTGGGGCAATAATGGGCAAAAGGTGGATACCGAAGTTCTTGATATGTCTGCAAGTGAGGTAGATACACTTCGGATTGGGGAAATTGACAACAGTTTGGAAATTCCTGATTGTTTGCCGCTGAGGGATATGTATTTGGTCAATGGCAATACGGTCTACGGGCAATTTGACAATAAGCGATATGTGCTGCACGTTGATGCGGCGACTTTTAAGATTGATTATACGAACTTTGACTACGAACCCCTTGGGGTTTTTGCGTATGACAAGAATGGGGTGTACTTTTGTGGGCGGCTCGTTACGCGCAATTCGCGTGGGTTTAAGCTCTTAGGGGCTAAATCGGGTGCCTATCTGTGGCGTGCTGGCGGAAAGGTGTATAAAGACCGAGAGGTAGTTGCGGTATCTGACCCTGATACTTTCGAGCCTGTGGGAGGTTGTGTGGAGTGCGCGATATACTTTAAGGATAAGGATTATCTCTACTATTTTGATAAGAGGATAGAAGGCTCTCAGCCGGCGGCTGTCCCTGACTACAATTGGTATCTGCCTTGTGATGGGCAGTATTTTTATGAGGGGGAGAGTGTGCTTGAATACGAAGGTGAAGCGGTAAAACCCCTGAGCCAAACGGTGGGGGTTACCTCAAAATACGGGCTGTTTATCAACCATACAGATGCGATATGTGAGCGGTTGCCCGCTTATATTGATCTGCCTACGCTTAAACCCTTAGGCAATGCTTATATAATGGACAAAAATGGAGTGTACTACCTCAGTGAACTCGTTGATTTGAAAGGGAACTTACGGGTGCCTATTGCGGTGAGAGATAGTGCCTCCATTAGGGCTTTTGGTTTGGGTGAGGAGGCTTATATCACCGATGGCAAGCGGGTGTACTACCAGCGCAACACGCCTGTGAAGGGGGTAGATGCTCAAACGTTTGTGTCTATTGAGGACTCAGGCTATTGCTATGATAAAAATGGGGTGTATGTGTGGAGCTATAAGAAAGTTAATGAAGACGAATATAAGGATAAATGGGATAAGATACCTTTTGACTATCACAAGCCCGTGAAGGCGAAAGATTTGCATTATAAGCAACGTGAGTGGATTGCTTATGGCAATGAGATTCTCTATGGTTTTTATGGAAAGCCTACTTTCGGCAAGCTCACTGCCGCTGAGATGAAGGCATTCTTAGAAGGGCGTTTGTCATTGAAAGATGATGATGGTAAGCTCATAGCAACTGCGAACACTGAGGATAGTTCCCCCTCAGAAATAGTAGTTACTAATTTCTATAAGATAGCTAATGGCTATATGTATTGTAACGATTATCGCCTTATGGAGAGTGAGGACTTTGAGGTAGTGGCGTCTTACGGTGATGATTACGATCACTGCCCTAAGGGAACTATTAAAAATTTAGATGTCGTCAAGAATAAAGAGGGCTATTGGCTTATACACGCTTCGTGGAATAAGATGCCTACGTATCGCTATATAGGGAAGGAATGGAAGCCTAAAGAACGATAATGAATGATTAATGATTGTTTATTCAGTATTATATTGTACCTTTGCAGTCAGATTTGAAATAAAGAAGTAAGACGAGGAAAATATTTAATCCTTAGTCCTTAATTGCTAATACAATGACAGCCAAAGAACTAATGCTGGCAGGGGAGTGGTTTGATGCCACGGATACTGCACTACAAAAAGAGAGAATGCGGGCGGAAGAATTGCTCTTCCGTTTTAACAATCTGCACTCCAGTGAGGAGGCAGAGCGAGGGGCTATCCTTAACAAACTGCTCGGGGCTATGGGTGAGAATGGGGTGATAAAAGGACCTTTTTACTGCGATTATGGCTACAATATCCGCATAGGAGATAACTTCTTTGCCAATTTCAATTGTGTGATGCTCGATGGAGCACCTATCACCATTGGCAATAATGTGCTTATTGCCCCGAATGTGTCGCTTTTTACGGCTTTGCACCCCTTAGAGGTGGAGCCACGCAACCGCTGGATAGAGAAAGCCTTGCCTATCACCATTGGCAACAACGTGTGGATTGGTGGGGGTGTGGTGATAAACCCTGGGGTTACCATTGGTGATGATGTGGTGATCGGCTCGGGGAGTGTGGTAACAAAGGATATTCCCTCAGGGGTTGTTGCGTATGGCAATCCGTGTAGGGTCAGGGAGTAGAAATCAGTAGTCAGATGAATATAGCAATCGTATGTTACCCCACCTTTGGGGGTAGTGGTGTAGTAGCTACAGAGCTGGGCGTAGCCTTGGCGCGCAAAGGACATCAGGTGCATTTTATCACCTACAGTTATCCCGTGAGGCTTGATTTTCTCGCGATGAATATCCACTTCCACGAGGTGCACGTGGAGGAGTATCCGCTGTTTCAGTACCAGCCTTATGCGCTGGCACTCACCAGCAAAATGGTATATGTGGTGAAGACCTACAACATCGATGTGCTGCACGTGCACTATGCCATTCCGCACGCTTATGCGGGCTATATGGCAAAGCAGATGCTCGCTAAGGAGGGTATCCGCTTGCCGATGATCACTACCTTGCACGGCACGGACATCACGTTGGTGGGCAATCACCCCACCTATAAGGAGGCGGTGAGCTTTAGCATTGAGGAATCAGATAGGGTAACCTCTGTATCGGAGAGCTTGAAGCAGGATACACTACGACTCTTTGGGGTGAAGAAGCCCATTGAGGTGATCCCGAACTTCATTAACCTGCATAAGAAGGAGGAAGTGTCGCCTTGTCGCCGCTCTGTGATGGCAGCCCCTAACGAATTGATAGTAACGCACATTAGCAACTTCCGCAAGGTGAAGCGGATTGACGATGTGGTGCGCGTCTTTGCCCGTATTGCTGAGAAGCTACCTGCCAAACTCGTGATGGTAGGCGACGGGCCCGAGCGTGAAGGTGCTGACCTGCTCTGCAAGCAGTTGGGCATCAAAAAGCAGGTGCTCTTCTTGGGGAATACGGCTGATATCGACCGCGTGCTCTGCCTTTCCGACCTCTTTTTGTTGCCCTCAGAGAGTGAGAGCTTTGGGCTATCGGCATTGGAGGCGATGGCAGCAGGGGTGCCCGTAGTATCGAGCAATGTAGGAGGCTTGCCAGAAGTAAATGAAGAGGGCATATCGGGCTATCTGTGTCCAGTGGGCGATGTGGAAGCAATGGCAGCAAAGGCAATTTACATCTTGGAGGACAAGGCGCGTTTACAGCAGTTTAAGGAGAATGCCCGCCGCGTAGCAGAACGCTTTGATGAGGATAGGATTGTACCGCTGTATGAACACTTGTATGAGGAGGTGTTGGGGTAATGTCAATAAGATCTCTCGCAAGCAACTATTATCAATGTGAGGGGTGCGCGGGCAATAGGCATCAAACCGATACAGTAATACAAAAGGCTGACCTTGTGGTCAGCCTTTATTGTTGTAGATCATTTCACTGTAAGGAACACACGTCTGATAGCCTTTGGCGGCAAAGTAAGCAGGAGTGTCCTCACACGCACTAATCGCTAAGAGAAAGTCGCCACCCCACGCCCCCAAGCTTTTAACACTGCCGCGGTAGTCAGCGAAAAGCTGCTCCTTCACTGTGGGCAAACCTAAGTAGGCGGCGAGTGTTCGCTCGTGCGTATCGATGATGTCGCAAAAGTCGGCGATAGTTTGGCTGAGCAACAGCCGTTCGGTGAGGTGGCTGAGGGTAGTGGCGAGCTTGGTTTTGCTCTTGCTCACTTTTCTGTAAAGAGCAATGCCCTCCTTACTGCTCTGTTTCTGGTTTCTGTACACAAAGTAGATGTGATCACTATAAGGAAAGAGAAATCTTACGGGATATGCCTGAGGCTTCCCATCGCTCAGGCGGTAGAGTAGGGCAGTGGAGGCACGCGCGCAGGCAATGTCGTAACCGCTGCCTCCAAATCCCTTGAAGAGCAGGGTGTAAGGGTCTACATCAGCCCATTGTGCGAGGTTATTGATCAGTGTGGACGAGCTTCCTAAGCCCCACGCGCGGTCGAACTCTAAGTGTGTGGTAATCTTGCTGTGCGCTAGGCGGCTTGCCATCAGCGGATTGATTTCCAGCAGTGTGCGCAAGAGCTTACATAGTGTCAAACGCGTAGACGCCTCTTCCGCAGGCAGACCTTCTACCTTCGGCGCGGTAATTTCGGCTAAGAGGTCTGAAGATTGCATCGAAAACCAAATTTTTTCTCGGTGGTCATAGCTCTCCCATACAAAAGTCGGGCTGTCTTCTAATACGTTCATTACTTGTCCTTTACACGTAGGCATCGCCAACGATAAAGCACCGTCGAGTACGGCGTATTCACCCGTCAGAAGCAATTTTCCTCTACTGTGATACTGCAATTTTTGCTGCGTTTCCATTTTTTATTTGTATCTTTGCCGTTTGAAATACAAAATTAGTAAAATAAACTTAAATACAAGCATACGATGAAGAAATTTATTCAACTAAGTGTGTGTTGCTTACTATTAGCAGCAGGATCGACAGCCGCTCAGCAGAGTGCCTCTCTGCGAATTACCGCAACAACTACCGAAGGTAAGGATGCTTCTTTCGCCTCGTTCGAGTCGCTGGCAGCAAGCGACCTTAGCCTACTGAAAGAAATCAAGATTAGCACCTCACTCAGCCATAGCTTTACCTTAGAGGAGGGCTTGCTACGCCGTTTGCTCACCGAAGCTACCGCTCTCGAAGCCTTGGAAGTAAAAACGGTAGACATACTTTCCTTTCCCGAGCTCGACAAGGACAATACTTCGCTCAGGTCACTAACCTTACGCCTCAACAATCTCAGTAAGTTGCCTGAGAGTATCGCTCGCCTTACCGCTTTACGCACCTTGAACGTCTATAATCCCCTTGGCGGCATGCCCGCTGGCATTGGACGACTCACACAATTAGAAAGATTGAAGTTCGAAGGGGTAGAGTTTACCGAGTTTCCCACCGAAGTCTTCGCACTTAGCAGCTTGCGCTCCTTGATTATTAGCCAATTCGACACCAAAAGCAAAATCAAAGCCCTACCTGATGCCTTCGACCGCCTTCCCCTCTTAGAGGAACTCTCCGTTCGCAATGCAGCTCTCTCCGACGTGCCCAAATCCGTGGGCGGACTGCAAAAGTTGGAGAACGTTTACTTCAATCACAACAACTTAGTGGCTCTGCCGACCGCGCTGGCAGAAAATCCCCACCTCACCTATGTAAATATCAATGATAACCCATTAGACTATAAGCAGTTTATCAAAACGATCGATAAAATACGCTGGGTCGGGGTGTTTTACATCAATAATAACAGTTTTTCGGCAGCACAATACGACGAAGTGCAACGAAAGTTGCCAAAGATCACCGTATTCTACACTGCCAAGGAGTAAAAATACCCGTATAACATAACACATCAGATCAACTTATGAAAGAAAAACCCATAAAAGTAGGCATTTCCATCGGCGATTATAACGGTGTAGGCCTCGAAATCATACTTAAGACCTTCGAAGACCATCAAATACTTGAACTTTGCACCCCGATTATCTTCGCTTCTAACAAATTAGTGTCATTTCAGCGAAAGCACTTCAATATTACCACCAACTTTCAAGGCATTGACAGTGTGGACGCCGCACTTGATGGAAAACTCAACGTACTTAACTGCTGGCGCGAGGCACCTACCGTTAGCTTTGGCGAAGAAACCGTCGAGGCAGGCCACTATGCCCTCTTATCCTTGCAAGCTGCCACTAAGGCACTCAAGGAAGGGGCTATCGACGTGTTGGTTACCGCCCCGATCAACAAAAACAACATCCAGTCGGACGATTTTCACTTCCCGGGGCACACCGACTACCTCGCGGAGGCCTTGGGAGGCACAAGTTTGATGTTTATGATTAGCGAAGACCTCAAAGTTGGCTTAATCACCGACCACGTTCCCCTAAAAGACGTCGTTTCTCACATCACTCACGAGCGCATTTGCCAGAAAATACGCCTAATGAACCACTCCCTCATACAAGATTTCCGCTTGCAACGCCCTAAGATAGCCGTACTTGCCATCAACCCACACTGCGGCGACAAGGGGGTGATAGGAAATGAGGACGACACACTGCTGCGTCCCGCGCTCAAACAACTATATCTGGACGAAGGCATACTCGTGTTCGGTCCCTTTGCCGCAGATAGCTTCTTCGGCAGCCGTACGTATGCCAACTACGACGCCGTGCTCGCCCCCTATCACGATCAAGGACTCGTAGCCTTTAAGACGCTCGCCTTCGGTGCTGGCGTAAACTACACCGCTGGCTTAAGTAAGGTGCGCACTTCCCCCGACCACGGCACCGCTTATGAGATCGCAGGCAAAGGTATTGCCGATGCACAGTCATTCAGGCAGGCAATCTACGAGGCCATCGACATTTTTCGCAACCGACAGGAGTATGCCGAGATCACCAAGAACCCGCTACCCCTACGCTCTAAGGAAGCAGAGAAATAATACTATCAGAAATTGTAACAAATATGAATATTAAGAAGTTAGGAGCCATCGACATCGGCTCCAACGGTGTGCGGCTGCTCATCGCCAACGTCTTGGAGGAGTCTGGCAAGGCACCGCAATTCACCAAAGCCAGCCTCGTACGCGTGCCCATCCGCTTGGGTGCCGACGTTTTCCTCAGCGGTGCCATTTCCGAGGAGAATACCGAGCGACTTTCGGACGCAATGCAGGCTTTTCGCCTGTTGATGAAGATCAGTGAGGTAGAAAAATACCGCGCCTGTGCCACCTCCGCTATGCGTGAAGCCAAAAACGGTGACGAAGTGGCAAAGAGCGTCCTTAAAAGCTCTGGCGTACAGATCGACATCATAGATGGTGCCGAGGAAGCCCGCATCATTGCCTCCACCGACATCTCGGCAGTGATCAAAAGCGACAGAAATTACCTCTATATCGACGTCGGCGGTGGGAGCACCGAGTTCACCGTGTTTTCTGGTGGAAAGATAGAAGCATCTCGCTCCTTCCCCATCGGCACCGTGCGTATGCTCGACGGAAAGGTTACCCCAGAGGTGTGGGACGAGGTAAAGCACTGGATAAAAGCCCACACAAAGCCCTACAAGACCATTGAGGCGATCGGCTCAGGAGGTAACATCAACAAAATCTATAAGAACGCTGGCGTAAAGGAAGGCGAACCCCTCACTTACGACTATCTGCGCGATTACCTCACCTATTTGGAGGGCTTCACTTACGAGGAGCGCATCAGCCTTCTTGGCTTCAACCCCGACCGCGCCGATGTGGTCATCTACGCACTGACCGTCTTCATCAACGCGATGAAGTGGTCGGGCGCGAAAGTGGTAAACGTACCCCGCATCGGGCTTGCCGACGGCATCATAAGGTCGATTTACAATTAGTAGTATTCGCTGCTGAATAAGATCATCACTAATACAACCTATTAGATAATAAAACATCTAATAGGTTGTATTTTTTTGTACAATAGAAATTGGTTGTTTTTCTGTGTTTTCTTCTTATTATATTGTATTTTTAGTTTTCACCTGATTTATACTTGTCTAAAAAATGCTTATCTCCATCCGTACTGGTAGCGTACTGATACCGTACTTCATCCGTAGTGATGCCGATAGAAATATTTTCTGTTGGTAAATTAAGTGTAAAAGTTTAATATATAGGCTTAAAATTGGGTAAAGTTAAATATATTTTGCCAATTGAAAAAAACTTTGTACTTTTGCAATCCGAGCTATCCAAGGAATGAGGATTTGGTGAGTTAGGATAAGATTTTATTTCATAATTAAAGATAAAGAATATGTTTGACAATTTAAGTGATAAGTTAGAAAAAGCCCTACACAACCTGAAAGGGCACGGGAAGATTACCGAAATCAACGTAGCGGAAACTCTTAAAGAAGTACGCCGCGCGCTGCTTGACGCGGACGTTAACTATAAGATAGCCAAGGACTTTACCAATCGCGTAAAGGAGAAAGCATTGGGACAAAGCGTGCTTACGACTTTGCAACCAGGTCAGTTGATGGTAAAGATTGTAAAGGACGAACTCACTGCACTGATGGGTGGCGATGCGGCAGGAGTGAACCTCTCGGGCAACCCTTCAGTGATACTGATGTCGGGTTTGCAGGGTTCGGGTAAGACGACTTTCTCGGGTAAGCTGGCTAATTTTCTCAAGAACAAGCGTAACAAAAAGCCGCTATTGGTTGCCTGCGATGTATACCGTCCTGCTGCTATTGACCAGTTGCACGTGGTGGGTGGGCAAATCGGTGTGGAGGTATTTTCCGATAGAGGCAACACCAATCCTGTGGATATAGCCCAAAAGGGAGTGGCTTACGCTAAGGGGAATGGCTTTAATGTGGTGATTGTCGATACGGCGGGTCGCCTCGCGGTTGATGAGCAGATGATGCAAGAAATCGCAAATATCCATAGTGCTATCAAACCACAAGAAACCCTCTTCGTCGTAGATGCGATGACAGGGCAAGACGCCGTAAATACCGCCAAGGCCTTTAACGATGTACTTAACTTTGATGGGGTTATCCTCACCAAGTTAGACGGGGATACGCGTGGTGGTGCGGCTATTACCATTAAGTCGATGGTCAATAAGCCGATTAAGTTTGTCGGTACGGGCGAGAAGATGGACGCTATTGACATTTTCTACCCTGAGCGTATGGCCGACCGTATTTTGGGTATGGGCGATGTGGTATCGCTGGTAGAACGCGCCCAAGAGCAGTTTGATGAAGAACAAGCCCGCAAGCTACAGAAGAAGATTGCTAAGAACCAATTCGGTTTTGACGACTTTTTGGAGCAAATACAGCAAATCAAGCGTATGGGGAATATGAAAGACCTCTTGGGTATGCTACCTGGGGTAGGCAAGGCGGTAAAAGACTTAGACATCAAAGACGATGCTTTCAAGCACATTGAGGCAATTATCTACTCAATGACCCCCAAAGAACGCGCTACCCCCGCTATTATTGATGCCAGTCGCAAGAAACGCATCGCCAAAGGTAGCGGCAGGGACGTACAAGAGGTAAACCAGCTGATGAAGCAGTTCGACCAGATGAGCAAGATGATGAAGATGATGCAAGGCGGTGGCGGCAGACGTATGATGCAGATGATGCAAGGAATGCGTGGATAATTTATAATTTATAATTTATAATGGATAATTGCAGTGCGGATAATCTCACAACGGCTATTGAAGTGGCAACAGAGAGGGCATTGCGGCTTAACAAAGCCCCTTGTCCTTGTTGTGGTAATTACACCCTACCCAAAGACCCCGAGGCGGCTTTTTATGAGATCTGCCCAGTGTGCTATTGGCAAAACGACGGCAGTGAAGAGACCGCCTATTCCAGTGCGAACCGCAGTACGCTGAAGGAATATCGGGCGGCATATCAGAAGAATAATAAAGATAAGTAATATGGCAACGACAAAGAAAAAAACAGTTGATGAGACTCGGTATAAGCCCAAGAGTGAGCGTATGCCTAAGAGGGAAGTAAACAAGGCTTTAAAAGAAATGTCAGAGCAGGCTAATAGAAATATGAATTATAGGTTTGTACTTGAATATTTAGACAAAAAGATAAGTAGGGTATGATTTTAATCACAGATGCGAATATTGTGTTCAGTGCTTTGATTGACCCAGATTGCATAATTGCTGAAATATTAAAAGAAGAACCTAATTTTCAGTTTACTGCTCCTAAATTCATTAAAGAGGAGATTAAAACGGCATTGGAAGAGAATAGAACAACTAACTACTTTGAGTAAAAAGGCACTTAAAGAGGAATGGAAGTTATTGCAAGAAAGGATTCGTATTGTCAATGCGGATTGTTCCAGAGGAGTTATATCAAAAATCTTATGATATAGTGAAGGATATTGATGAATATGACCTATACTTCTTGGCATTGCACTTTCAAACGGGGCATAAAATATGGACAGGTGATAAGAAACTAAGAAAGGGATTAAAAGCTAAGGGGCTGTTTATATGTGTAAGCACTGAGGAACTTAAGGCAAAACGGTATAAGAAGAAACAATGAAACCATACGATTTATTACTCAGTAGGTTAGCATTGGCGTTAGTGCTATTGTGTATGCTGCTTATTGTGCCCACTATATATGCATTGGAGTATTTTACAGCGTATGGGTGTCTGTTTGTAGTAACTTATGTAGGGGTACCTTTGTATCTCATCTACCGCGTTGTACGCTATTTTCGCTATAAGGATAAAGGCAAAGGCTGGCGGTGGGTTTGTGCCTCCTTTGTGGCGTTACTCTTGAGTGTGGCGTTCTATGGCTTTTTGTGCTATCTCATTGATAGGGCGATTGCAAGGACGTATGGGGAATAGGTTTAATTTTACTAAGGAATAATGAAAAAGCGTTATAAGGAACACCGAATAAAGTGGGACGAGGGTATTGCGGTAATTTGTCCTGAGTGTGGTGAGAAAGCCCAAGCGCTCCTTTCTTGGCATTCACTCAATAATAAACAGAAGGAACCCCTTGCGTTCCTTTGTCCGCATTGTGGCCTTCGGAAAACCTATAAGGAGCTCCAACTTCACAAGGCATATATCAAGTTTAACTGTCCTGAGTGTGGCAACCAAATAGAGGCGAAACGTCCTTACAGTCGCCGTACAGATGAGAAGATAAGGGTGGAGTGCAATTACTGCCATCATACCTTTACTATGAAGCCGCGTATTGAGGACAAGCAGTGGAAGTTTACCTATCGCAATGATGGCTTAAAGCGCGATGAGGATACGGGCTTGCCTTACTACTACCAAGAGCGTGTGCGCGGTAACCTCTTTTGGGCGTACAACCGTTCGCATATCGCCCTGATGCAGGATTATCTCTCCTCAGATTTACGGGAGCGCGTGGGTATGAGTACGGTAGCGAGGCTGCCTACTTTTATCAAGATAAAGAAGAACAAAGAATTGATACTAAAGATATTAGATAAGTGGCTCAAGAATTAATAATCTGCTTTTGGCTTTAAGAGAATGGCTGTTACCTGACCTCAAAGCTCGAAGCTCAAACCTCAAAGCTAAAATGATTATATTAGACGGAAAAGCAACCTCAGCGCAGATAAAGGCAGAAATTGCTGAGGAAGTACAACAACTAAAAGCTGCGGGTGAGCGTGTGCCTCACTTGGCGGCGGTATTGGTGGGTGAAGACGGTGCGAGCCTGACCTACGTAGGGAGCAAAGTAAAGGCGTGCGAGCAGGTGGGTTTTCGCTCTACCTTGGTGCAACTGCCTGTCGACATCAGTGAGGAAGCGTTATTGGCTGAGCTCGATAAACTCAACGCTAATGCGGATATAGATGGCTATATCGTGCAACTGCCCTTGCCGCAGCATATCAACACAGAAAAGATACTCCTTGCCGTAGACCCACGTAAGGATGTCGATGGGTTTCACCCTGCTAACTTTGGGCGTATGGCACTCGATATGGAGGCTTTTATCCCTGCTACGCCCTTTGGCATCGTGGAGCTGCTCAAACGCTATAAAGTACCTACCGCAGGGCGGCACGTAGTGGTAGTAGGGCGGTCGCACATTGTGGGCAGACCCATTAGCATCTTGCTCAGCCAGAAAGGCGAGGCTGGCAATGCCACAGTAACCCTAACCCATAGCCACACCCCCGATTTAGCACATTTTACTCGTGAGGCAGATATAGTAGTAATGGCATTGGGGCAACCAGAGTTTCTCAAAGGCGATATGGTAAAAGAAGGCGTTGCGGTGATTGATGTGGGGATTACGCGTTTGAAAGACGAGAATGCCCCCAAAGGCTACCGTATAGTGGGCGATGTCGCCTATGAGGAGGTAGCCCCCAAGGCGGCGTATATCACCCCTGTGCCTGGTGGTGTGGGTCCGATGACCATTGCGATGCTGCTTAAAAACACGCTGCTGGCGCGCAAGTGGCATAGTGGCAGTTGAAAATAAATTATGCAGAAATTTGCACAGTACTATAAAAAATTATAACTTTGCACACAGAAAGGACAAGCGGGAGTTACTTCTAACGTTTTTGGATAACATTCACTCCCGCAATTTCCTTTCTTTTTTGTTTCAATACCTTTGGGAGTAATCCTGTTATTTTACTAAGAAAATACGTATTTATAGAAATATATTTTTTGGGATTTTCGTTGTCTGTGTTCGAGATGTGTTCGAAATGTGTTCGAGGTGAGTCCAATAGTAATATTTTCTGTGAAAATAGCAATAGGTAGTATTTTGCGTTATGGGAAAAGTAAAAGACATATTACGAGTAGCGCTGCGGCAGAACGCACTTTATGTACCTGCTGATGTGAAGCCGCAAAAGGAAGTAACAGCGGGCTCTTTGGCACTTGTTAAGGAGCTAAAACGCTATGGCTTTGCGGTAGATGAACCCTTATTGCACGCGCTGAACGGGGCGCGAGCGGATTACTTCCGTATGGTGGTAAGCACTATAAAGGAGGTGCTGGGCATCGGGTTGAGCTGGACGCCCTTAGTGCGCGATTGGGAAAAGCCCACAGGCGAGAGTGCCGTAGATCACCTTATTACACTCTATTTTAACGTGCTCAAGGCGCAAAAGTCGTTGCCATCACCGTATTGGGACGATGATGAGGAGCGGTTCGTCGGTGCGGTGGGGTACTTTCCTTGTGGGCATTATATCCCTGATGGGACGTTCCCCGTTGAGCGTTATACAGGCTGTCCGTTTTGTGGGCGTGCGGTGGAGACTTCCACCAAGCACTATAAGGGGCAAGGCAGTAAATTGCGCCTGCTGACGCTTTGGAGGGATACAGACGCCGAAGCCTATTGAAGGCGTTGGTAGGGTCAAGGGTGGCTCTCGGGGCGACTGAGGTGGATAGCCTCAAACGGCTGTTGCCGCACCTGAGCGTTCCTGTTGATACGCAGATAACGGTAAAGGAAAACCTAATGCTCATAGTCGATGCGCTGATTGCACAAGGCAGCGACAAAGAGGCAGCAGGGCTATTTAAGACCCCTACCGACATATTGCGCTATCTGTGGTATAAGAAGACAGGCTTCTTGCAGCTCATTGAACCGCGTACTATCATCGCTAAGAATGCCGTGAATAATCGGCACGTGTTTTGGCCCTTGGATAGTAGCCAAAAGGCGGCTGTGGATACTGAGAAGGCGTTGCGGTTGAAATATGACCGCCCTACTTGTGCGCGGGTGGCGTATTGGCTCAATGCGCTGCCGATGCGCCCTGAACAAGCCTGTGAGGCAATGTACCCTAAACGCCGTATGTGGGTGCGCTTTATCCGCGCGTTGCGCCTTGCTGAGTATGCTAAAAAACAAGGTTATGAGGCACTGGCGGCACTGCTGGATTGCTTCTACAACCAGCGGTATGAGGTGTGGCAAGGCAAGGTGAATGAGGCAGTGCAGCATACGAATACTGAGGCTACTTTTGCCCTCTTGCAGCAGCGACCAGGGCTCTTTGCGCGTTCGCTCTTTGCTACGATGCTCGCCCTTGGGGCTGAGGAAACCATTGAAGCCTTTAAAGCTATCGTGGATAAGGTGCCGCTGCGCTTGGTGCTCACCCTCGATATGTATGCCGCGCTTTACTTCGACAAAGCGGCTCAGCGCAGTGTACAGACCCTTACGGGGGCACGGGTTACTATTCCTGCCAACAAGTGGGTGCAGTTTGGTTATGACGAAAAGGAACTCATCGCTATGCAACGTAAGGTGTGACACTTGTGCGAGTATGCTATTATGGAGCGGTTTGCTAAGGAGACGCCCGAATATTGGTCGGTGTATATCGCTCCTGAGTTGTACAATATCCCTGTGCCCATAGGCGACCGCTCGGGGAATGTGCAGGACTTAGACGCTGCTGTGATGGGAATGCGTTTTCCTCTTGAGGGGCGACAGATACGCCTCTTTATGCAATGGGGTAAAGACCTGCCTGCACAGCATTTGGATATGGACTTGTCGTGTGAGGTGCTCTACCGAGATGGGCACACGGATTATTGCAGTTTCAGCAAGCTAACCACCACAGGCTGTCAGCACAGTGGTGATATACGTGAGATACCCGATAAGGTAGGCACGGCGGAGTATATCAATATCAACATAGATGAGCTGCGCAAGGCGAAAGCTACATACGTGATATTCACCTGCAATGCCTATTCCAACGGGGCACTTTCGCCCAATATGGTTGTGGGCTGGATGGACGCTAAATACAAGATGAAAGTCTCTGAGCGCAAAGGCGTGGCGTATGACCCTTCGACAGTGATAAAGCAAGTGCGCATCACCCAGCCGCTGAGTAAGGGTTTGGTGTTTGGCTTGCTGGATGTAGAGAATCAAGAGATTATCTGGCTCGAGATGCCTTTCGGCGGACAGACACTTCACAGCCTAAGCGAAGAAAGCGTGGCGGCATTGCTCAAAAAGCTATCGGAGAAGATGAGCATAGGGCAGTTTTTGGCTACAAAAGCCAAAGGACAAGGCGTGTTGTGGGTTACTAATACCCCCGAAGAAGCTGAAAAGACGTACGATAGTCGTAATTTTTGGGAGGTGTTGTCGGAGTTGTAGTAGACACTAATTCATAAAAAGGAATACTTTAAAAGAAGGAGAAATAAATAAAGGGAAAGGAAGATTATTCCTTCCCTTTTATTTTTTCTTTGATATTATCTTTTACTCTGTTGTAGATAAATGAGAGGAAAACTACTACACTGACAAAAAGAATAGCGCCTATAATGGCTTGTGCGGGAGTAAGACTTCTATGGAAGTAATACGATAGATTAAACTTTGGTATAAAGCTATATAGCATTATGTAGTGAATAACGTATATAGAAAGTGTATTTACCCCTATGCGTTGTATAAGAGGCATTGTAATCACATTGCGCAAGATCACAAAGAAGGCAAAGACCCATAAGGCATCACCCATCCTGAGGAATAAGAAACCTGAACGAGCTACTCTATTAAACAACTCTATTGAGGTTAAGTTGTAAAGGAAATTAAACGTGGTAAATTGGTGATGAAATATATACCCGAAAACAATCAGTAGTGTAATGAAAGTAGGGTAGAGGTATTTAGCTCCTTTGAAGAAGTAAAATAACGACCCCATAAAGCCTCCCAAGCATACATAGCCAAACCAAGGTAATATAGAAAAGAATGTACCATATATAGGCGTAAAATAATTAGCTATAATTCTTGGTAAGAATGGTAAAGAAAGGGTGTTATAAGTGCTTTCAAATAGGAATATTGTGATTGTAAGGGCAATAAGAAGTGGAGGTAATATGTACTTTAACTTGATAAACCTATTAGTGGAAATGATGTAAATGCCTACCATCAAGATCAATGATAAACCGATACAATGCAATATTTCAACATAGTGGATACTTTTCCTAAGTAAACAGGCAACAAGTATGAGGTAGAAACCTCTTCGAATACCTTTTACCACGCGAGGATTCTTCCAGCCTCTGTGGCTTCTATCACCCTCACGGATGAGTAGATAAGTGAATATAAATCCTGAAATAGTGAGAAATACAGGAGCTGTTATCCCTGTAAAGTAGTGCCATATTCTAAAAAAGATATTGCTCTCATCCCAATAAGGATCGGCTAATAAGGCTGTGATGAAGTGTCCTTGCAGCATCATACAGATGGCGTAGGCTCTTATTACGTCAATAAATAATAAACGTTGTTTCATTACTTTTAGTAAGTAGCTCAAAGGCTAACTCTTTTTATTTTCTTCTGATGTTTGGTTGTTAGTTCTAATTTCAATATATTGGGTAGAGAAGATCTCTATATTTGCCTGTTTTAGTGTATTTTGGATATTCTTCACTAAGTCCGATTTGATGAAGAACATATCATCGGGGGTATGGGTATAAGCATTGAGTTCATACACCGTATTAAGTTCTCCCAGCGAAATTTGTAGTACATAAGGGTGGGGTATTTTGGATATTCCACAGGTTTTTAAAGCAGCTTCTAGTAGGAGCTCTTCTACAATGTTGTCAGCATAGTCGTAGCGTACTTTCACCCGTGCACTAAGGGCTAAGCCTTGTTGTTTGCCAATGGAGGAAAAATTAGTCGTAGCACTGCTTAAGATGGTGGAGTTAGGTATGGTAATATCCTCATTGCTAAAGGTTCTTAGGTGTGTTACCAAAGCGTTTTTCTCTACTACCACTCCGATAATATCACCCGACTTGATCCAATCGCCTACTTGAAAAGGGCGCATATAGCTGATGACTACCCCTGCAATGGCATTGGATATTGAAGAGGAAGAACCAAAGGAAATCAATACCCCTAAGAACACTGATATGCCCTTGAAAGCATCGCTATCAGAGCCTGGCAAGTGAGGAAATACCACTACTAATGCCAAGGCGAGGAGCATCAATCGTGCCAAGTGATAGGTAGTGCGCGCCCATTCAGGGTAAAATCCCCGTATCTTTAGTATACCCCGTTCTATCTCTAAGGCAAAGAAGCGCATTATTTTTAATAAATAGCGCGTTACCAGCACAATGACAATGATATTGAAGAGGCTGGGGAGATAATTGATGACTGCAAACCATATATCTTTTATAGGCTCTATAATCCAACCGAGAATAATGCGCGAGAGGTGTCGGGTAGAGGGGAAAATGTCAAATATTAGCGGTATGATTGTAATGAAGAGAAAGAGCAGCACGATGATGCGTACAACAAACAATAACTTGATGAGCACCTTCACCATGTGTTGCTTCTTTATAAGTTCATAGTTGCGTATTTTAAATCCTTTTAAGAAGCGGTTCTTAGAGTTGATGCAGAAGTTCTTCAAGAACCTAAATAAGCGGTTAATCCCCCATATTACACTAATGGCAATCACAAGCACCAAGCACAATTCTCCAATGCGCAAAAGGATATTCTTCAGGCTGTTCTGCTCTTGGTATTTTACAATAGCGTGCTTGATATACCCCAAATAGCGGTTAGCAAGCTCTTCTTGAGTGGTGTTCTCCCATACGGCATCAATGGATGTAATATCCGCAATGGCTTTGTTGCCGTACATCACAGCGAGGTACTCGCCCAAAGGCTTTACTTTTAGTGAATCGGCTTTAAAATAAGGATCTTCATAGAGTTCTGTAAGCTTATCTTCAACGTATTTTACACGGGTATCAATGTCGTACGGACCGTAAGAGGCATATAGATAATAGATGGTATCATTCTGAAAAACAACAGGCTTACCACGCATCTGCTGGCTCAGCCTTTCCACCTCTTTGCGCTTTTCAGCCATAGATAGTGAGTCATCTACTTGCACTTGAAGGGTAGCTTTGCTTACAGCTTTCTCTTGTTGCACCAATCGCTCAATCTCACTCATCAGCATAGCTATCCGCACCGAATCCTTTTGTCGGTAGAGCTTCAGGGCAGCCAATTCTTTCTTTATAGCTTGTACTGAGACACTGTCCTTCTGGGCGTATGTCATAGCACTAATAGTGAAGAATATCAGCAAGATGAGTCGTCTCAAGTGCATATAAATCTTTAAATCTAAAAACTTTGCCAAAGTAACCACTTTGGCAAAGTTAATAATGTTTAGAATTATTTAGTTATGAAAAAAAGTTACTTACTATTGAGGTCTTGCAACACCTTTACAGCCTCGTCGATGTACACATCCTTTTGCAGACTTTCGTGCCAACGGTCACGGCGCAGTTTCAGGTCCTCATTACTTTTGATTTTTGCTTCATCAGAGGCGATAGAAACAAACTTCAAGTTTGATTTATAGTCAGCAATAGCTTTGAACTTTTTGGCTTGCTCATCATTGCGATCAATCACTTTCTTATAAGCGGCGTAGTTCAGAGGAAAAACATTATCATTTTGCTGTTGCTTAATCCATTGGGCATTCTCATCAATGAGCTTGAGATAGCTATTAGCTGCAATGCGCTTCTTACTATTCTCTATAGCTTTATTAAAGTTAGCATTGTTTGTCCAAGGGGTATACTTAGCAGGGTCAATCTTATCCCACTGCATAGCATTAGTCATATCGCGCTCGCCTATGTCAATGTATTTGTACTTGTCAGGCACCACAATGTCGCTTTCTACCCCTTTGAGCTGAGTAGAGCCCCCATTGATGCGATAGAACTTCTGTATAGTGATCTTCAAAGCTCCTAAATCACCATAGCTATTTTGGCGTAAGAATTGATTTACATCCACTACCGTCTGCACCGTACCCTTGCCAAAGGTCTGTTTACCACCGATGATGATAGCACGCTTATAGTCCTGCATAGCTGCTGCTAAAATCTCAGAAGCTGAAGCCGATAGTTCATTGGTGAGGATCACAAGCGAACCTTCCCATTGAGTCTTAGGGTCAGTATCCGAAAGCACATCGCGGCTGCCACGTGAGGATTTCACCTGTACAATAGGTCCCTTAGGAATGAATAGCCCCCCTATATCCACTACGGTTTTCAGCGAGCCCCCGCCGTTGTTGCGAAGGTCGATAATAAGTCCAGCAATGTTTTCCTTCTTTAGCTTTTCTATTTCCAAAGCCACATCAGTAGCAGCATTACGCTGATTTACATCTTCAAAGTTAATGTAAAACTTAGGTAAGTTGATAATCCCATAACGCTTGCCATCAGTCTCTATGATAGCCGACTTGGCATAAGTCTCTTCAAGTTCTACCACATCGCGAATGATTGATACCACCTCAATAGTGCCATCTACGCGGCGTACTGTTAAGCGCACTTCCGATCCTTTAGGACCTCTGATCAGTTTTACGGTATCCTCAAGGCGCATCCCCACGATATCCACAGGCTCTTCACTACCCTGAGCTACTTTTAAAATCTGGTCGCCAACCTCTAAGAGCTTCCCTTTCCATACAGGTCCGCCCAAGATGACATTGGTAATGCTTACCCCATCAGGCTTCTTTTGCAGTTGCGCTCCAATACCTTCAAACTTGCCCGACATATCAGTGTCAAAGCCTTTCTTCACCTCAGGTGCCATATAGTTGGAGTGAGGGTCGAAGTTAGAGGTAATAATATCTGCGAAAATCCCAAAGTACTCCTCACGAGTGATATCCTTAAAAACTAAGAACATATCATTCAGCGTTTTTTCTGCCGCCTCTATTGATTCCTTTTTCAGCACCTCGTCTTTCTTGGGGGTGTACTTAGGGTCTTTCTCTTTCTTAGTAGCCTCATCTTTCTGCTTAGTGATGTAAGTAGAGAGGGCTGAAAACAATATCACCTGCTTCCAACGTGCCTGCAATTCGGCTTTGTTCTTCACATAAGGGATTTTCTCAAAATCTGTATTGATACTCTCATTGCTATTGAAATCCAAAGGTTTGGTAAAGATAGCCTTCGTAACGCCTTGCGCTTCTTTCATACGCTGCAATAGGCGTTCGTATGTAAGGTTAAAGAACGCTATTTCTCCATTCTTCAAATCGTCGTCCAAGCGAGTTTCATACTTCTTAAACTCATTGATATCTGATTGCAAAAAATAACGCTTTTGCCCATCCAAGGCTTCCAAATAGCGCTTAAATATCTGCTTGGAAAAAGCATCATCCATCTCTACAGGACTGAAATGTGCATTGACCAGAATATGTTGTATGATCTCCAAAAGCACCTTGTCCTTATCCTTGCTTGGATCGTCAAACTTCTTGCTAGTAAAGCTACAAGAGGCAAATGAAATGAATAATAAAAATAATACTGCTGATATATTCTTCATTGTTATTACTAAATTCTCTTTTTAATGTTATAAAATATACTTTGTGTCATAAGACAATCACTCCTTCTACAAAAACCGTGCCTTTCTGCCTCGTGGCAGAAATTATTTTTTTCTTGTCGGACTGATGATCTTTACATTTTGAAAGGCAATAGCTCCTCGTATTACACCTGCAATTGTGTCGTGCAATGCCTTGACGAGCTGCATTTTAAGTTCGTTTTTGTGGTGTACTAAGCTAATCTCGCGGGCGGGGTAAGGCTCTGCAAAATAATGCAAACATTTCTTCTCGTTTTCTTTGAGTTCTAATGTGTGTAAATAAGGCAAGAGTGTCATCCCTAAGCCTTCATTTGCCAGCCGTATAAGCGTTTCAAAGCTACCACTTTTCAGCTGAAACTTACTCTTTGATTCCACTATATCCTGATTGCAAATGTTCAGCACACTCTCCTTGAAGCAGTGTCCATCTTCCAACATCAGTATGTCGTTGATGTCCAAGTCTTCAGAATAGATTGTCTTGGAGTGTTCCAAGCGGTGATTTACAGGGATATACGCCACAAAAGGCTCGTAGTACAATGGTAGCTCAACGATATTGTTCTTCTGCAAAGGTGTTGCCAAAATACCCGCATCGTACTCTCCATTATCTATTTTCTTCAAGATATTCTCAGTGGTTTGCTCCTCAATTTTCAAACACACTTTGGGGTATTTATTGATGAAGTTTGCCAAGAACATAGGCAGTAGAGTAGGGGAGACCGTAGGTATGATTCCTACCTTGAACTCGCCTCCTACAAAGCCTTTCTGCTGTGCAACGATATCGCTCATACGGTCAGATTCGTTCACGATGATCTGCGCCTGGCGTACCACTTGCTCACCTATTTCAGTGAGTTGTAGTGGCTTCTTCGAGCGATCAAAAATCTGTACCCCAAGCTCCTCCTCGAGCTTCTGCACCTGCATACTCAGCGTAGGCTGCGTAACAAAACTATTCTCGGCAGCTGTGGTGAAGTTGCGGTATTTAGCTACCGCTAGCACGTATTGAAATTGCGTAATCGTCATAACCTAAAATCTTATTTAAATCGAACGCCCATCGAATTGCTATTTTATCTGTGGCAGAACTTCTTTGCCCACTTCTTCAAGCACTTCATCTACAGGCCTGCTACAATGTTTTAGTACTAACATTGTGTGATTTACCCCAATACTTTGTAGGGTTAACAGCATATCTATTAAATAATTACGTCCTAATTTAAAGCCTAATTCTATAGCTTGTGGTTCAAAGTCAGGATCTCCCATCAAATCAATATATATGGGCTGAATATACGGTTTCTTTGGTAATGCTTCCCTCTCTAATATCTGATGCCACTCTTCCACAATCTTCTTTGTGAAAGTAAACTCACGAGGGTAATAAATCCAGCCGTCACCATTTTTTGCTATCCAGTCTAAGTTGATGCCACCCACGTGTCCTGTTACATACATCGGGATGTTCTTTTTCAATGGCTTAGGAAGTACATCTCCTACATTTGCCATCAATGTGCCATAGTCGTTGTTGTATGTAGGAAAATCTTTTGACCAAAGCTCTCTAAGCATTGCCATATGGTCAGCCACCGACACACTTCTCATCTCAAAGGGCTTGTTAAAAGCGGGGTATTCCACTGGGCGATCTCCTGAGGCTACCCCCATCATAAATCGGTTCGGGAACAACACATCTAAACTCGCTGCCGACTTAGCTACGTGCAGAGGATGCCGCAAAGGCAACACTACACTCGCAATCCCTATTTTGATACTGATAGTTAAGGTTGCAATATGCGATAGGTAAATCCAAGGGTCGTAAATCTGCCCAACTTCTCTAAAATCAGGATTATAGAGAGGAATATCACGCACCCAAACAGCATCGTAGCCCAATGATTCAACTCGCTGAATCAACTGAACTTGGTCTTTCATCTTAGGGATAGCCCCCTCGTAAGATTCAATAGGCAGTAAAATGCCGACGGTTAGTTTATTGGTGTCAATCATAGTTTTTCTCTCTCATTTAGAAGATGCAAAGTTATACAAAAAATAGAAATGTCAAAAATATTTCGATAATTATTTTCTTTGATAATTATAACCTACTAATCCACGCACTCTTACAAATCAAATACAGAAATGCGTTTAGTGTAAAATAAGTCTTTTATACGTAGTAGAAAAGCTAAAAGTAAGTACACTCCAAATCCTGCACCCAAGGTTGCAAAAGCTCCGTAAATAAAGAATATGCGCACATCTTTTGCCCGCATACCGAGTTTCTCCGCTAAACGCGAAGAGACTGCAAAACCGTGTTTTTCTAAGAAAAATCTAAAATCTGATGACATCATACACTAATTATATTCATTTCTTATTAATGACGATCATCTGCACCTCTGTGTCGTCATCTCGCATAAAAATACGGTCGGCACAAGGGCCATCTTTGCCTATAATGAGCTTCTTGAGGGTCTTGTTACTCTCATCACACATCTGGCAAAACTCCTTAAGCCCTCGTATATCGATCACCTCAATGGGGTTGCCTTCACAATGGAAACTCTTGATATAGGTGGTTGATCGTAAGTCTAAATACTTGATTTTATTATTTTCACAACTCAGATAATCTATATTCTGTACGCTGAGATCTAAGCGTGTGAGGGCATTGGCATCACAGCTGAGGTCATACAGCAGTGGGTTCTTGCTCAGGTCGAGTTTTTTTAGGCCACAGCTATCGCAGTATAGCTTTCTCAGCTCCTTCATTCCTCGCAAATTGAGCGTACCCAGCGGATTATCGTTACAGTTTAAGGTTTCGAGGGCATTGTCTTTTCTGAAATGGATACTCCCCCAGCGTAGCTCATTGCCACTGCAATTGAGGTATGTAAGATGAGGTAAGGGGCTTACATTTAAATAGCTGAGGCCTGTTTTTGAGCAGTCGAGATGGTTTAAGGCCTTACTATGGGTCAAATCGAGCTTCTTTAGTGGGTTTTCTGAGCAATCAAACCACCTCAAGGCAGTATTTTTGCTTAAATTGAGGTTTGTAAGCACATTTTTAGCGCAGGAAAGTGTTTCTAACTGCGGACTTTCTTCTAAAAAAAGCTCTTTTAGCTGATTTCCTTCACAGTTTAGGGAGGTCAGCTCTTTGCTTTTCCTGATATCTATGGCTGTGAGCTGATTATTCGCACAATTAAGATTCTTCAATGAAGGTACTACTCCTAAGGATAGCCCTGTGAGCTTATTGTCGCTGCACTCCAAGCGTTCTAAGGCTGCAAGTCCGCTTAGTGATAGGTTTGTGAGGGCATTTTTGCTGCATTCTATGTATTCCAGATGCTTATTATTGCTCAAATTGAGTGTGGTAAGCTGATTTTCACTGCAATTAAGCGTTTCTAATCTCGTGCAGGGGGTTAGGTCGAGTGTCTTTAGCTCGCTATCACTACAATCAAGTTCTCTAAGAGCGGTTTGCGCTTGCAGGTTGAGCTCTATACCCTTATTTTGACTCACATTTAGGTACTCTAATTGCTTATTGTGTGATAGATCAAGCCTTTTTAGATGTGTATCCTGACAATGAAACCACTTTAGCTGCTTGTTCTCGCTGAGATCTATTTCCCTAATAGAGGAACTCTGAATATCCAAGACTTCTAAAGCCTTGTTGTGCTTGAGGTTTAGGGTGGTGAGACCTCTACAGTAATCGGTGTGTAGCACTTTCAGTTGCTTATTATGGCTCACATCTAAATGCTTGAGATAGGGAAGCGAGCAGCTGAGGAACTCAAGTGCGGGGTTATGGCTCACATTGAGCTGCTCTAACATACCTGTGCGGAAGATAAGGGTGTCGAGTGCTGGGTTGTGGCTCACGTCTAACGCCTTCAAATCTGTATTAAAGCTGCAATTGAGGTAGTGCAGTCGCTTATTGGCACTGACATTGAGGTTTTTCAGGGCATTATCGGGAAGGTAAAGCACCTCCAGGTAAGGATTCTGGTTAGTGATGAGCTCTGTGAGGCCGATGTAGTCGGCTCTTAACACGCTCGCAGCCCCATAGATGGTGATTGTTTGCTGCGTTGGAGTAAAGCGGAACTCTTTTTCTTTAGCGGACACTGCCTCGTTAGCATCTTGAAGTCCGTTGCCATTGAGGTCTATCCACGCTTGTGCCTCTACACCACGGGAAGCGGCAAGGGTAATGTGCAAGTTATCAGTAGGGGTACGGAAGGTAGTAAGCTGCATTTTGCAGGTGTGTGGAGGGCGTAAGACGGCACTCTCAATGTGTTCAGCATCACGTGATACCCTTCTTTTGCCACAGGAGAGCAATAACACCACAAAAAATAGCCAAATAATGTTTCTCATTTCTTACTTCTCTTTTAAATCGTACACTACCTCATACCCCATACCTCAAACCTCAGACCTCATCAAAACAGTATAAAACTTCTCAAACAGCACTGCCGCCTTGTGATACATACGCGCCTCACATAGCGGTACTTCGTAGACCTCCAAGTGATAATCATTGTCATCTTGTGTCTTGAGCACAGGCTTCTTATCTTCACCAAAGCTGATGTGATAGAAGCAAAACTCGCCAGCAACTTCCTCTGTAAGGGTGATGCGCGCCTCCTTTCCTCTGCTCTTGGGGCGGAACTGCACTGCATAGTTGTTGACGCGGAATACAGACCGCTCTAGGTTCATCAACTCTACAAACCTCTCGTAAGTAACTTCCTCCTTAAAAGCGTAATGTACTAATTTAAGCATATATATTTATTTTGTTGTAACTCCCTTGCACTCCAAAATTCAATATTGGCTTGCTTTTGTGCGGCTTTCTCAAATGCTTCAAAGAGCTGTTTAATATCTTCTGTTCTCATTATAAAATCTGGTATTTAAAAACGAGCGCAAGTTATGAAAATATTCCTAATAATAGCAAAGAATACTCAAAACTTTAACATAATAAAAATATAACTAATTGATTTATAAATAAAAATATTTTAAAGTACCTTTATTTTAGCTCTATTACACACTTTCTAAGTTTCAAATAGCATTACAATACGCTATTTATCAATTAGTTAATAAAACAGAACATCTTGCTGAGATTAGCAAGATGTTAATATATTACACACTTTTATTTCTTCTCATTAACCGCCATAGCAACACAATTCCCAGAGAGAAGAATACCACCAATGAGACAGTCGCATTGCGCATATTGCTGGTAAACTGATCTATCAACCCATAGATACCCATACCAATGACGATACCGAGTTTTTCAGTTACATCGTAAAAGCTAAAAAAAGAAGTCGTATCCTCTGTGGCGGGAAGATACGCCGAGTAGGTAGAGCGTGAAAGGGTCTGTATGCCACCCATCACCAAGCCTACAAAGCCTGCCAATACATAGAAAGCTGTCGGGCTCTGTATGTGATATGCCACGATGCAAATCGCAATCCACACAGCATTTAGAGCGATAAGCGTGGCGATATTGCCCATACGGCGCACCACCCATACCGTAGCACTCGCCCCGAGTATCGCCACCAATTGTATTACCAATACACTGATGATAAGTCCCGTAGTGCGCTGCTGTTCGTTCTCCCAAGCGATCTCTTCTGTGCCGAAGTAGGTAGCTACCAATAGCACCGTCTGCACCCCCATACTATAGACGAAAAAGGCAAACAAAAAGCCCTTCAAACGCGGTGAGGCTTTTAGCGAGAGCCACACCTTGTGTAGCTCCTTATAGCCCTTACTCAGAAGTCGTAGGGACGCCTGCCGATCTTTATGCCTATTGTTGGGCAGATAGTAAAACGGAATCTGACTAAAGCCAAACCACCAAATCCCCACTGTGAGAAAGGAAATACGCATCGTCAGCAATGCCGATTCTGTGCTCTCATCCAAGCCAATAAGTTCAGGCTTCATCACTAAGGCGAGGTTCAGTAATAGGAGCAATACACTGCCTGCATACCCCATCGAAAAACCCCGCGCACTTACGCGATCGTACTGCTCAGGTAGCGCAATATCAGGTAGATAGGAGTTGTAAAACACGATACTCCCCCAAAAACCGACCACCCCACAAAAGTAACACAGCAAACTGAAATAGATATGCTCCAACGAAAACCAATACAGCCCCACACACGCTGCCGATCCTAGATAGCAAAAGAAGCGCATAAATGCCTTTTTATTACCTAGATAATCCGCAATCCCACTGAGGATAGGCGAGAGCACTACGATCACCAAAAAAGCCAAGGCTGTGATGAAAGTAATCACCGAAGTATGCTTAAAAAGCATTCCGAAGAGCTCCACCTCCTTTGTGCCCGCCTTGTCGAAAAGCAATGCATAGAAAATAGGGAAAATCGTTGAGACGATCGTCAGTGAATAGACCGAGTTTGCCCAGTCGTACGCTGCCCAAGCGTTCAGCAACTTCTTATCGCCACGAGAAAGTGTAGCCATAGTCTATAGGTATTTTAAGTGTTAATTTGCTGCATTGGCAGAGCGCATTGCTAATTTCTCAATCGCATAAATTACAAAGAAGCCCACGATTGCCAGCACAAAAGCCAATAGCAATTGAGGTGCATTCCCTGTAATTTCACTGTAATACGAAGGCGAAACACTGCGTTCCCAAGCCGCTATTGCTGTTCCTTGCGAGTCTGTATCCCATTTCAATACCTCTTTCCAAGGCCAAACCTTATTGAGCGACCCAATGATAAAGCCCGTAAGTCCTGCAAAAGTAAGATTGCGATACTTAGCAAACAGCCATTTGAGGGTACGCGAAAAGCTCAGAATACCGATGATAGCCCCAACAGCAAATGCCTCTATGACAGTGAAATTCCAATTGCTAAGCGCATCTAAAACAGTGTGATACGCCCCTAAAAGCACTAAGATAAAAGCCCCAGAAATACCTGGGAGTATCATCGCACATATAGCTAAAGCCCCCGAAAAAAAGATAAAAATAAGCCCATGGTTACCTGCCAGCGGAGGCAAGATAGTGATCACATAAGCTACGGCACCCGACAGCACCATCGCCAACACAGTAGCGATACGCCAATGCTCAATTTCCTTTATAAGGAAGAACACGCTGGCTACCATTAGCCCAAAGAAGAACGACCACACCATTATAGGCTGATTGTCCAAAAGCCACTTCATCCCCTTAGCCAGCGACAGTATGCTGATGCCAATACCCAACAGCAGCGCAAAGAAGAACGCCCCGTTGATATGCTTCCAAAAGGCAGACAACCCCTTCTTGAACAAGAGCCTGAACGCCTCCGCGTTGATCTTACTAATAGAATCCACCAATTCCTCGTAAATCCCTGAAATAAATGCGATTGTACCTCCCGAAACACCAGGAACGACATCCGCTGCACCCATCGCTATGCCTTTTAAGGTAATAAGTGCGTAATCAAAAAAGTTTCTCTTCATCACGTAATAGTTTGAGTAACATTCGGTAGTATTTTACATTGATGAAATGAGAGTAGTAAGTCTTAGTAATTAGAATGTCCAGTCACCGCGCACTTTTAGCACCTGTTCTATCACATCCCTGACGGCGCCTTGTCCACCATCACGATGCGAAATATAATCCGCAACAGCCTTTACTTCTGGTACGGCATCTTGTGGGCAAGTAGCCAAACCTGCGTGCTGCATCGGTGGGATATCAGGCATATCGTCGCCCATATAGAGTATTTGCTCCTTTCTTAGCCCCTTGCTCTTCTGATACTCCAAAAAGGTATCCAGCTTTTGGTGGCGCAGCATATAGATATCGAACACACCGAGCCCCTCAAAACGCTTTCTTACCCCTACATTGCTCCCCCCTGTAATGATACAAATGTTATAGCCCTTACTTACAGCAGTTTTGATAGCAAAGCCGTCTTTCATATTCATACTTCTGAACAATTCGCCCTCATTATCCACAAATACTTGTGTGTTGGTGAAAACGCCGTCCACATCAAATACAAAGGTAGTAATCTCTTTCAAATACTCCTTATAATTTTTCTCTTTCATACGTTTTTATAATTGAATCTGTAATTATCTCATAGATTTTTCGCCTCTCACCCGAAAGTAATCCTAAGTGTTCGCTGATCGTTTGAGTATCATTGCGCCTCGCAGGACCTGTCTGAGCCTTCATAGGGGCTAAGTGTTCCAGCCTCTCAAAAGTACCACTGATAAGCGGTTGCAAAATCTCAAACGGTATATGGTTTTCCTTGCAAATATCCTCACTGAGGGCGATAAGGTGATTGGTGAAATTATTAGCAAACACTGCCGCTACGTGCAGCATACGCCGTTGATAGCCATTTAGCTCGTATATCTTAGAAGAAAGCAACCCAGCCAAAGGCTTCAGCAGGCTCTCCATATCACTCTTGTGTTCCGCCTCTAAGCAAATTGGGATCTGCTTAAAATCAACCGACGAGCCTATTGAGAACGACTGCAATGGATAGAACACTCCCCGCCTATGCTTAGGGTCAATCGCTTCCATAGGCGTATTGCCCGAGGTGTGCACTACCAAGCCTCCTGAAAAAGGCAGTTGCCGCGATACCTCAGCAATCGCATCGTCCTTTACAGCAAGGATACAGATATCGACAGACCTCAACAGTGAAAAGTCGTGTACCCTTTCCACGGGAAAATGCTCAAAGTCCTTCGGTGTCTCGCCTCTGCTATACAACTGAACCAGATGTACTTCAGCCTGCTTACACAGTGCTTTTACAAGGTGATAAGCTACATTTCCCGCTCCGATAATGCTGATATTTAGTATCATCTCTATACTTTGACCGTGCAAAGATACATAAATTAATCTATATACCAAGAAAAAAAGAATATATTTAAGAGTAAACGCATAGAATGTAAATGAACTAATTCATCACATATTGTTAATAATCAATATTTTAACTATTGTATATAGACGTATTAACGATGAAACTTTACAGAGACGACCACAATAATATTTACAAAGTTTTGTGCATTATAAATTATTTTGTAATTTTGCAGCATATTTCTGAGAATACTGCAACACACTATTTTCTTCCTAATTTACTACTTACTCATTCCTATCTTTCCCCTACTGATTACTAAGAAAAACCTACCTAAGGTAAGAGGAACCTAAGAGCAAGGTAAGAACAAGGTAAGAGCAACTCTACACAAACCCTACAGGAATCCTATACGATGGCTATACGATTTCCTATACTTTATTCTTACTAAAAAGGTAGTATTTTACTCTCATATTAGTGTTATCAAGAATTACATATTTTTTAATTATAATATCATTTTAATGAGAATATAATAAAAATCACTTCCTTGTACGATGCTTTCCAATATATGAGTTGCCCCTCTGAAATATGCTTGCACTTGTATTACTCCCTTTTTTTAAAAATGAATGCAAAAAATACCTTTCCAATTAAAATAAAATCCCTAAATTTGCAGCCTCAAATAAACGAACCACCTTCGAAGCGAGAACGAACAGTCGCCTAATGACACAAACACCTAAAAAATGCAATTACAAGATAAACACCCTGCTGATATCGCTGAGCAATTAGCCCAACTCAACGAGAAAGAACGCAATATCTCCTTTATGATGCTTCCCCCCGATAAAAAGGCGGATGTATTTGCCTATTTCGAGCCTGATTTGCAAGCTGATATAGCCAAATCATTAGCCAATAAAGAGCTGGCAGAAATCCTCAACCAAATGCCTCCTGACGACCGCACTCAGCTCTTGGAGAACTTCCCCGATCAAATCATCAAAGAATCCATCAACCTGCTCAATGCTCAAGAAAAAGAGACGGCACTGAACCTGATCGGGTATCCCAAGGATAGCATTGCCCGCCTGATGACCCCCAACTACATACAGGCGCGCCCCGAGTGGACTATCGAGCAGGTGCTCACACAGATACGCCGTTATGCCAAGAAGGCTGAGACTCTTACCTTTATATATATTGTCGATAGGCAAAACAGGCTCATCGACGACCTACACATCAGTCAGGTGTTGATGGCTGATAAGCAAGCCCTCGTAGCCAACCTGATGGATAACTCCTTCGTCAGTATCAAAACTACCTTGCCTATTGAGGAAAGCTATGAAATCTTCCAGAAATACGACCGCTCGGCGATGCCTATCGTCACCGACAACGGCACGCTGGTGGGGATCGTCACCTTCGACGACATCCTCGACAAGATCAAAGCCAGTGACACTGAGGATATCCAGAAGTTCGGTGGGATGGAAGAACTCGACCTCTCTTACACCCAAACGCCACTACTGGAATTGGTTCGTAAGCGTGCTGGCTGGCTTATAATCCTGTTCCTCAGCGAAATGCTTACAGCCTCGGCGATGGGGTATTTCGACGGTGAAATCGAAAAAGCGGTTGTTTTAGCGCTATTTGTCCCCTTGATTATTTCCAGTGGAGGAAACTCAGGCTCACAAGCTGCTTCACTGATTATCCGCGCAATGGCGCTGCAAGAACTCAAGCTCAAGGACTGGTGGTATGTGATGAAGAAAGAAATCCTATCAGGGATCTTGCTCGGGAGTATCTTGGGGGTTATAGGCTTCTTGCGCATTCTTGTATGGCAGCAGAGCGGATTTTACAACTATGGGCAGTATTGGCTTTCTATTGGGCTTACAGTGTCCGTCTCACTGATCTTCATTGTCTTATGGGGTACACTCACAGGCTCGCTTATTCCCTTTATATTGCGTAAGATAGGCTTAGACCCTGCTACTGCCTCAGCGCCATTTGTGGCAACCTTAGTCGATGTAACAGGGTTGATTATCTATTTCACTATTGCAGCACTCTTTCTTGCTGGCAAACTTCTGTAAATCATACTAAAAACCCCTTTCAACACAGGCTGAAAGGGGTACACATTCTAAGATATTTGTTATTTGATTATGATTTTCCGAACTTTCTGAAGGCTTGTATCGTTTGGTAATAACCGTAGATAATGAAGATTCTACCGATGAACAAGGCTAAGTAGCCCCATACGCCGAGTGCCAGCCCAAAAGGATGAACCTCCCACTCAGCAATATTGAGTATTTCTAAAAAGTGCTTAAAAATATCCTTCAAGCCGTAACTATCCCAAGAGATTTTCTCGTACAGAGAAAGGATAACCAGCCCGTAAGTAATAATACCTGATAAGAGGGTGAATGCAACGGCTTTTAGCCAGTTAGTGCCAAAGTTATTTGAAATCCTATTGAGGAATAGAACAGTACTATCCTTCACACGCGCACTGCCCCCTAATTCCTTTTGATAGAGGTGCATTTCGCGCTTGTAGAAAGCAAGTCCGTTGATTTTATCGTTGTTCTTGTAGAAATTATCTTTGATAATGCGGTAACTTTCTCTGATCTTCTGGTATACCGAAAGGGCTTTATCCCCCTCTCTGACTTCAAGAGTGCCAAAATCGTCGTAATACTTTGAGAAATAGCCTCTCCTGAATAGTTCTTTCTCACCTTTTACCGAAATATTCCAGAAATTGACATTACAAGTGAAGTTAGCTCTTGAAATATCTAAACATTTCTCAAAAGCACTGCTCTCAAAACTTATGTAGGTGTCCTTGTCTACCTTGTTGTACAAGAATTGAACCTCTCGCTTAAAAGTAACATTCGAAAAGACCGCCCTATTAGCGAAGTCCGTCCAATAGAACTGTTCTGGTTCGTAGAATGTAGATAGATGGAAATCAACTAGCGCCTTAAAAGTAGTGTTCTCAAAAGAGACCTTGGTATAAAAGTTGCAGTAGTGGAAAGACACGTTGCTGAGAAAACTCGCTTTACCCAATTGCAACACATCCGAAGCGTTGTTTTTCTTGTCCTTTGTGCCAAAGTCAGCTTCTGTAAAATCAGCTTCTTTCTCAAAAATACTATGGGCAAAACTTGCACTCTTCTTGAACTTACTGTTTGAGAAATCAACTTTATCTTTAAAAATACAATTCTCAAAGGATACGTTGTCGAAGAAAATACAATCGGTAAAGCTCACTGGGAAATTAAATATGATATTTCGCAGTGACATAGTAGCATAAGTAAGCCCCCTGAAGCTGACATTTCTGGTGATGATCAAAGCCTTTTTCTTGTATATCTTGCGGATAATCCCAATGATTTCAAAAAGACTGCCATCGTCGGGCAAATTGCGCAAGAAAATCGTATCCTTGTTCGACCTTGTACTATCTATGTATAATGTGATATTCTTCATTTTTCTGTGCTTTTATACCGCTACCCTTTTAACTTTGCGATGGTATTTCTCACTGATACAAAGCCGATAGCCTCTAAGTTGATTTCATTGAGAGCGATCCATTGCAGCGCTTTGATTTCATTAGGAGCGACGATATGCACGTTAGGGTCGCTGAGTACACACTCGAAGAACAAGTCCATCGTACGGTAAGGTATTGATTTATAGGGGTAGTTATTAGGGTGAGAGCCTATGTAATGCAATTGTGAAGGGGTGATGGTCAATCCCATTTCTTCACGTACCTCACGGCAAGCAGCCTCTTCAGCAGTTTCATTAGGATCGATAAACCCCCCAGGAAGGTCAAGGCGCCCTTTATCAGGGTCTTCATTGCGCACAGTAAATAAAATCTTGTCGTCGTGTCGAAAAATGACAGCTACTGCCGCAGCGATATTATGAAAGTACGTAAAACCGCAGTCGTGGCATAGAAACCGCACATTATTAGGGAATTCCACATTGGTAGAAGTGCAGTTAGGGCAGTGCTTAAAAATGGTATTCATAATCTTGTTGTCTTAAAAATATTTGCAAAATTATAAAAAATACTTGCAGTGTCAAAATATTTTTGTACTTTTGACAAAAAATATTTCAAAATGAGTACAACAAAAATTATAAGAGAGAGTTTATTATACGCAATTTCCTACCAAAGTTACCGCAATTTGATTGATAAATACGCCGAAGAGGGTAAGAGTAGCGGTCCTGAGCAAACCGATGAGCGCATTCACTACACAGCACTTAATGAAAAGCGTTACAAGCGCTTGGATAAAACGATTGAAATCCCTGAGGATAAAGCTGAGTTCTTTAAAAAGTACCGTCGGAGTCGTACCCTCTTAGTCATTGTTGAAACTTGGTGTGCCGATGCAGCGCAGATATTGCCTGTAATCAATAAGATAACAGAACTCAACCCCAAGCTCAACTTAAAAATCGTTTTCCGTGATGATAATGAGCCTTTAATGAACCTTTTCTTGACCAATGGCGGAAAGGCAATCCCTGTGGTGCTCTTCCTCGACTTGCAAGAAAATGTACTGGCACGCTGGGGCTCACGACCCTCTACCGCTACTAAGATGGTAGAAGACTACAAAGCAGCACACGGAGCCCTTACCCCTGAGTTTAAAGAAGAACTACAAAAGTGGTACAACCAAGATAAGGGGCTTACTATTATCAACGACTTTATAAAAATATTAGAAGAAATATAAGGACCGATTTTTGGTTATCTCAGAAATATTATCTACTTTTGCAGCAAAATTATGTGAAATCCATCAATATTGAATCTATGGAAGAAGTACTTGCACCTATACAAAGCGGAAGAATAAAGTCTCAGTCATCTATATATGAAAATGATTGTCAGGAATTTGAAGAGCTAACTCCAGAACAAAAAAAGGCTGTTAAGGAGATATCAGATAGCATTGATTATAATATGACTGTGGATATGATGTTGGGTGTTCTTTATAATCGATTTCCAGAGGAAGAGGTGCGAAAGAAAATTGAAGCCACGCCCCACGAGAAAAAATTAGAGGTAATTGAAGAATACTTATTTCCAAAATAATAAAATATGCAAACTTTAATTACCAGCATAAAAACTTTAATTGTAGATACTAATATTGTTATTAGCGCTTTAATCTCACCTAATCAAGGAATTGCTTCTATATTAAAAAATAAATCTTATTTGAAGTTTATAGCTCCTATCTATTTAGAAAAGGAAGTATTCATTCATTGGAATAAAGTGCTGCAATATACTAAATTAAATGAAATAGAGCTCTTTGAAGAATGGATGTTTTATAAGAAGAATATTGAATTTATTGAAGGAAAAGAAATCTCGGATGATATTAAACTTAAAGCCTATACAATGGTTAAGGATATTGATATAAAAGATCAACCCTTTATAGCAACACATTTAGCTACAGGATTTCCAATATGGAGTTCTGACAAAAAATTAGTCAATCAGTTAAGAGCAAAAGGATTTCGAAATATTTTTATTACTACTGAAGAACTCAAAATGTACTTATCTCAGTTAAGAGAAAATAAACTATAAACGAATGGAAGTATCAATCATCATACCCCTCTACAACGAAGAGGAATCACTGCGCGAGCTCCACGATTGGATTACCGAAGTGATGAAGGGTTATCACTTTGTGTATCAGATTATTTTTGTAGACGATGGCAGCACCGATGGCTCGTGGCGCGTGATTAAGGAACTCTCGCAGGAGAACGGGCGCGTGCAGGGGATTCGCTTTTTGCAGAACTATGGCAAGTCGCAGGCACTCAATGCGGGTTTCCAAAAGGCGCGGGGCGAAGTGGTGATCACAATGGATGCCGACTTGCAGGATAGTCCCGAGGAGATCCCCGACCTCTTCAATATGATCACCAAAGAGGGCTATGATTTAGTCTCGGGATGGAAGAAGAAGCGTTACGACTCGGTGCTTATGAAGAATTTGCCCTCTAAACTCTTCAATTGGGCAGCGCGCCGCACTTCAGGGCTGAAGTTGCACGACTTCAACTGTGGGCTCAAGGCGTATCGCAAGGAGGTGGTGAAGAACATTGACGTCTATGGTGAGATGCACCGCTATATCCCCGTGCTGGCAAAGAATGCGGGCTATAAGAACATTACTGAGAAGGTGGTGCAACACCAAGCGCGCAAATACGGACAAACGAAGTTTGGTATGAGTCGCTTTATCAATGGCTTTCTCGATTTGGTAACCATCAGCTTCCTGTCGCGTTTTGGCAAGCGACCAATGCACTTTTTTGGCGCGTTGGGCGTGCTGATGTTCTTCATCGGCTTTGCTTTCGCGGCGTATCTGGGTATTGACAAGCTCTTTATCCACCCGCATCATCGCCTGATTGCCAACCGACCTGAGTTCTTCCTCGCGCTCATCACAATGGTGATCGGCACGCAGTTTTTTATTGCAGGCTTCTTGGGCGAGATGATACTGCGCACCAAGGTAAAAGAGAAGCGGTATAAGATTGTGGAGACGTTTTAATGATTAATGGTTAATGATTAGTGATTAATTTATTATTCGCATTATAAATATAAGTAAATATGGAAAATAAATTAAAGATATTCAATTCACTTACGGGTGAAAAGGAAGTGTTTGTGCCCTTGCACGAGGGCAATGTAGGGATGTATGTGTGTGGTCCTACGGTGTACAGCAATGTGCATCTGGGCAATGTGCGCACCTTTATGTCATTTGACTTTATTTATCGCACGCTGCGCTTTTTGGGTTATAAGGTGCGCTATGTGCGCAATATCACCGATGCGGGGCATCTTACTGATGATGGCGATGTGAATAACGACCGCTTTGTGAAGCAATCGCGCTTGGAGAAGCTTGAGCCTATGGAGATCGTGCAGAAGTACACGGTGGACTTTCACAAAGTGCTCGAACTCTTCAATATGCTGCCACCGACCATTGAGCCGACCGCCACAGGGCATATTTTGGAGCAAATACAACTCACTGAGAAGCTCCTCGCGGACGGCTTTGCTTACGAGAGCAACGGCTCGGTGTACTTTGACGTGCTGGAATACAACCGCCGAGGACTGAACTACGGGGAACTCTCGCGTCGTAATATCGAAGAGCTTTTTGCCAACACACGCGACCTTGACGGGCAAGGCGAGAAGCGCAATCCGCAGGACTTTGCGCTATGGAAGAAGGCCTCACCAGCGCACATTATGCGTTGGGCTTCGCCTTGGGGCGATGGTTTCCCTGGTTGGCATTTGGAGTGCACGGTAATGAGCACTAAGTACTTAGGCGAGCAGTTTGATATACACGGTGGCGGTATGGACTTGAAGTTCCCGCACCACGAGTGTGAGATAGCCCAAGGCAAGGCGGGACACGGACAGAGCCCTGTGCGCTATTGGATGCACGCTAATATGCTGACGATGAATGGGCAGCGTATGAGCAAGTCCACAGGCAACTATATATTGCCGATGCAGCTGGTGAGTGGCGACAATAGTTTCTTTGAAAAGCCTTTCCCACCCGCAGTGATACGCTTCTGCTTTATGCAAGCCCATTACCGTTCGGTGCTCGACATCTCCAATGAGGCGATGCTTGCTGCTGAGAAGGGCTATAATCGCCTTATGGAGGCACTTAAAGCAGTCAATACACTCACCACTGATTTGGAACACCCAACGGGCTTTTCGGCTGCCATTGATGAGCTGAAGGAAAAGTGCTATGCTGCCCTCTTGGACGACTTCAATGCGCCTATGCTCATTGCCCACCTCTTTGAGGCAGTGAAGTGGATTTTTGCAGTGAAGAATGGCGAGGATAAGTTCTGCATCAGCGATTTGGAGACGCTCCGCAGCCTAATGAATAGCTTTGTGGGAGAGGTGCTCGGTTTGCAGGATGTCGCCAGCCAAGAGGCCAGTGGCGACACCTTAGACGGGGTGCTGCAACTGCTGATCCGTATGCGTATGGAAGCCCGCGCGAATAAGGATTGGGCACTCTCGGACAAGATACGTGATGAGCTGCTTGCCCTTGGCATTCAGCTTAAAGACGGCAAGGACGGCACTACCTACAGCCTGAGTTAGAAATTGCTTAAATTTATATAATTGAAAGAGCTACTATAGAGTGATTTATGGTAGCTCTTTTACTTTCTTTATAAAAATAATTTGAAAAATTAACATTATTCCTTTGTGTAGTATTCTTTTTTCTTCGTACCTTTGCACTTTCAAATGAAGAGAAAAGCTGTACATATTCGTTGGGTGGCTTTGGCGTTGCTCGTAGCGATGCTCAAAGTGGCTTTTCCGCTGGGTGAGTATTTTCACGATCACCATAGCGATGAGGAGCTATGTGCACACGCTACAGGCACAAAATGCCATCATAAAGCGCACTTTGCAGGCTTAGACCAGCACCACGATTGTATCTTCGTACAGCTACACCATTTCTTCACGCCGTCTTTTTACATCTATCAGTTTTTTGAGCAGAGCGATAGCTTTGCATTCTTCTTTAGAGACGGCGAAGTACTCCATTTTTACCCACAGACAAGTGCTAGAGCACCACCTTTTTTAATGTATAATGCATAATGCACAATGTATAATTGCAGATTGCGCAGTAGGATTGTGAAGTCTCTATAGTTTATTGATTATTAGCAACATCCTCTCCTTCGAAGGAGAGGGGAATCCGAAAGCGTACTCACACATTGTCAAGTAGTTAATTGCTGTGGATAGTTCTAATGCGTAATCTGGGATGATTAATGAATGGGTTGATGATAGGGAGGCTAATCCCTAATCACTAACTCCTAATCACTAAAAAAGATGCAAAAGATTTTGGTGCTTTTGCTTTGTGCAGTATCGGCGGTGTCTTTTGGGCAGCAGTCGCTACAGCTCAGGGTGGAAAGCTATGATAAACAGCCGCTCGTAGGGGCGGTGGTGCACTTCGTAGGCAAACATTACATTACCGATAGGGAAGGCTCCGTTGTGATTACCTCACTGAAAGCGGGGGTCTATCCCATTAAGGTGAGTTACTTAGGGTATACTGATTTTCAGGGGAATATAAGTGTTCCTCAGCAAGGTGTATATACCATCGCTATGCGTGAGGAAGTAACCCAATTAGCCGCCACTTCAGTGGTAGGTACTATTGCTGAGAGAAGAGAAGAAGCAACTAAGGCAGTGACTACCATTGCCAAACCTGCGCTGCAACAACAACGTGGTGAGGAGCTTGCCAAGGTGCTAACCTCTGTAGCTGGTGTATCAATGATACAGACGGGAGCTACTATTGCTAAGCCTGTTATTCACGGCTTGCATAGTAATCGTATTCTTATCCTCAATAATGAGGTACGCCAAGAGGGGCAACAGTGGGGGGCAGATCACGCTCCTGAGATAGACCCTTCGGTGGCAGATAAGATTAGCGTAGTAAAAGGGGCTGATGCTGTCCGCTACGGTTCAGACGCCCTTGGTGGTGTGGTGATTATTGTACCTAATAAGCTGCCTTATGGTGATGGGTTGCACGGAGAGCTTTCGCCTTCGTTTGCCTCTAATGGGCGACGTACTGCAATGACTGTAAAGGCAGAGAGTTCTGTACCGAAGTTGCGATCGTTGGCTTGGCGTCTGCAAGGCAGTTTAAAGCGTTCGGGCGACCTGAGTACAGCGAATTACCTTCTGAATAATACCGCAGCAGCAGAGCACGACTTTTCAGCGGCTTTGGGCTATGAGAAGCACAAGGTGGGAGTGGAGCTTTTTTACAGTAGATATGAGAATGAGAGCAGCGTGTTCTATGGGTCGCATATCGGTAATTTAGACGACTTGCTGGCACGCTTTGAGATAGGGCGACCACTGACCATTTACCCTTTTTCCTACGAGCTCAATGCTCCTAAGCAGAAGATAGTACATCATCTGCTCAAAGCCAAAGGCCACCTATCGCTTTTTGGAGGTACACTCACTGCACAGTATGCCTATCAAGACGATGTGCGTCAAGAGTTCAATGTACGCCGTTTAGACCGTACACGTATTCCTGCACTGGATATGGACTTAAAGACCCACTCTCTTGATGTGAATTGGCAGCGACAGAGTGATATATCTGTGGCACATCGTTGGGATACGCAGATAGGGGTAAGTGGTATCAGTCAGGATAATTACAATCAGCCTGGTACAGGGGTAGTGCCTGTAATCCCTAACTTTGTATCGCTTGGTTACGGGGCTTTTGCTGTGGAGAAGTACAGTTGGGAGCGTTGGTTGCTCGAAGGGGGTTTACGCTACGATTATAAGTATCTTAATGCCGATGGATATGATAGTTATGCACAGCGTTATGGAGGTGAGCACGAGTTTCACAACCTTACCTATAGCTTAGGGGCGATGGGGCACTTCGGTAACCATTGGCGACTGAGCACTAACATAGGTTTTGCGTGGCGTGCACCACACGTCAATGAGCTTTACAGCAGTGGATTGCATCACGGGGCAGGTACGTACGAGTTGGGTGATGAGCACCTTAAATCAGAAACAGGTATTAAGTGGATTGTGTCAACAACTTATCATAAGACAGACCTATTGGAGTTTACCTTAGATGTGTATGCACAGCTTATCAAAAATTATATTTACGACTATCCTACGGGGGATACGCGTACGCTCTTCTCAGGGGTATACCCGATATTCCAATATACTCAGGCAGATGCTTTTTTCAGAGGGGCAGACCTTGATGGAAAACTCTGTTTGCTGTCAGATATAGCTGATAAGGACAAGTTGTGGTACGATCTGCGGGCATCGGTAGTGTTTGCTAGCGAACAGCGTACAGGTCGGTATTTTCCGTATATCCCTGCGCCGAAGTTTACTCACAGCTTGCGCTATGAGGTAGAGGAGGCTTGGGGAATGAAGCACTTAAAGGCATCATTGGGGCATACTTTTGTTGCCAAACAGACGCGCTTTGAGCCTTCACAGGAATTGGTGAGTACTACCCCTGAGGCGTATCATCTCTTTGAGGCATCACTGGGGGCTACGGTACCCATCAGCGAGACACAATCGCTATCGCTGTACCTCTCGGCTGAAAATCTCTTCAATACAGAGTATAAGGAATATACCAATAGATTTAGGTATTATGCCCACGACTTAGGGCGGAATGTGCTGCTAAGAGTGGTATATAATTTTTGAGGTGCGAGCCGCACTAACAATTTTAAAGTTAAATTAATAAACATTTAAAGAAATGAGAAAGATATACAATTATTTTAGAGCCATTAGTTTGGCAGTATTGGCAGGCGTAGCGTTAGCGGCTTGTTCAAAGGATACGAGCAGTAGTGGAGAAGATCCTAATAATAAAAAGGAGGAGAATAAGACTACTGTTGCACCTACTTTTTCAAATACGGAAGTAGGAGAGAATAATAGTAAGACAGTGCAGATAGGAAAGCAGTTGCACATAGAAACTGATATTAGGGCTGAAGCAGGTATTAAGTCGGTTGTGCTTACCATACAGTATAAAGGTGAGGGTACTTCTTCTTTTTCAGTGAACCAAGATTTTCCTAAGGCAGTAGGCAATAATAATGGTAATATACACAATCATTACAGAGTGCCAGCAGATGCTAAGGAGGGAGATTATCAGTTCACACTTACTGTTACAGATAAACAGGATAGAACGGGTGTTATTAGTGAAATTATTAAAGTCACAAAGTAAAATGAGAAAGATATATAATATTTTAAGTATTGCAATGGTGACTCTTTTTATCTCGGGCGCCATTATAGGCTGTAGCAAAGATGGAGGAATCACCAAGCCAAAAACGCCTACTGATGAAACTCAGGATAGGGGACACGACCTGCCAGATAAAGTGGTTTTCAATGTTACGGATGTAGCTTCTAAAACGACTCAAACCATTGAGGCTGTGAATACCTCAGATGGCATAAAGTACAATTTTACAAGTCCTATTACCTTTAAGAAGGGAAGACAGTACTTATTTGCCATTGTGTATTCCAATAAATCAAAGCGGTTGAATTCAGAGTTTGTAAGTGCGAAGATGGCACCTATCCATCAACATTTCTTTGAGCTTTATAAAGGTACTTATCCTAAGAATAGGGCAGAAAGGAAAGAAATGGTGGCCTTAATGGATAACTTGGTGCAATACGAGTATCAAGATACTGACCCTGAGGATAAAGACTTAGGAGAAGCAGGAGTAACGCTGCGCAAACGCACTTGGGATACGAACAATCCTACAGCTAATGACCCTATTGGGTTAAAGGGAGTGTTTACTATCAAAGAGGCGGATGATAGCACAGAGAGCTTTACGTTGCGCATTAAGTTGGCACACTTTTTAGTGGCTAATAAGCTCGATCCTAAGTCGGGAGAAGTCCGTAAGTATAATGTAGTGGAGTATACTAATGCCTTTGTGTTGGATACCAATATGGAACTCCCTATTAAATTAACTAAATAATAAACACTTTAAAATTACACAGAAATGAAAAATATAGTAAAAATATTCAGTATAGTATTGATAAGTCTTTTTGCAGTATCTTGTCATAAGGATGATGATGTTAAAAATCCAATAGAGCCCAAGCCCATAGATCCTCCTCAAAAACCAGGAGATAATGAACAAGTACTTGATTGGAGTAAGTTCCAGTGGAGCAAGGTAGAGTTGCGCTTCACCAAAGGGCACTCACACGGTTATTTCCACGGAAATCCTGAGTACCCAGGGGTGAAGTATCTCAATTCAGTACATAAGTTTATTTTTGAGAATAAAGATGGCAAGTTAGTAGCTGATGCGAATAACCCTAAAGCCTTGCCTTGGATTGGCGACTCATCAAGTAAAGGCGAATCACTTTCAGGTTTGGAGATTATCTTCTACGATAAGGATGGCAAGCGTGTAAACTCATTTCTTTCAACAGGTGATGCCCCTAACCACTATCAGTTTTTCTTTACTGGGAATGGTTTTACGGATGTAAAAGGGGCTACCATAACAGTTACTCAAGCGGAAGTGTTTGGCTACACATATCGCGATACTGACCCTGAGGATAAGTATTTCAAGAAGAGTATCTCCGATAATGTTCTCACAAGTAAACTTAGAGCTGAGCATATTGGGCTAAAAGGCTATTTCAGCATAAAGAAACCTTATGTGCATTTCAACCTGAATATTGTTCTTTCATATTTTAAAACTAAACCCTCTGATTTGGTATATAATACAGACGCTAAGGACAAGCAATTGATTCACATCACTATTCCTGTGCATATTTATACCGATGTAACAAATGAGGATAGTGCTGTGGAAGATGGTGCTAAGGAGTTTGGAGTGCCAAAGGAAGTGATAGAGAAGGAGCAAGATACAATCTTGAAATCGGATATAGGGGAAAGCAGTACGCTATTCATATAAAGTATTTTGTACATTCATAGTAAGATCGGCTGTCTGGGTATAAGGCAGCCGATTTTATTTTGTGTAAAAACTACTGTTATATGAATTGTTAGGTTATTTTTCTGCGATATCGATAGGTTATAAGATTTAGTCTTGTCTAAAAAATGCTTATCTCCATCCGTACTGGTACCGTACTGATACCGTACCTCTTCCGTACTTGTGTCGTTAGGAAAATTTTCTTTTTAAGGAGAGAGTTTAGTGAGTAGGGGATAACTGTGCGGCTTCTTAGGTGTTTGTATAGAGATAGTGTTTTTATATGATATTGGTAATCAGTTGTTAGGGTTTTTTATGATTTTTTTTATGCTTTATTCTTTGGTGGTTTCGAATATTTGCCGTAACTTAGCCGAAATTTTTAACCTCAAATACTATACAAAATGGTAAAAGGATTTTTTAAAGTGCCTAAGGCAGTAAATGAGCCTGTAAAAGGCTATGCACCAGGGTCGGCTGAGCGCGCAGCAGTGCTCGCCGCTTATAAACAGTTATGGAATGCCCCTGTTGAGGTGCCGCTCTACATTGGGGCTGAGGAGATAAAAACAGGCAAGACGAGCGAGATGCACCCGCCTCACGACCATCAACATAAGCTCGGCGTATATCACAATGCTGAGAAAAAGCATGTGGAGCAGGCGATTGCCGTAGCTCTTGAAGCCCGTAAGCGATGGGCAGCGCTTCCTTGGGAGGAGCGCGCTTCTATCTTTCTGAAGGCGGCTGACCTCATCGCAGGTCCGTATCGTGCACGGATGAACGCCGCTACGATGATAGCACAGTCCAAGACGGTGCACCAAGCTGAGATTGATTCGGCGTGTGAGCTCATCGACTTTTTGCGCTTTAATGTGGCGTTTATGGCTGATATTTACGCAGAGCAACCCGCCTCCTCTGAGGGGGTGTGGAATCGTGTGGAGTACCGCCCTTTGGAAGGCTTTGTGTATGCGGTTACTCCTTTTAACTTTACGGCTATTTCGGGCAATCTGCCTGCAAGTGCTGCCCTGATGGGCAATGTAGTTATTTGGAAACCAAGTGCCTCACAGGTGTTTGCTGCTAATATGCTGATGCAGGTGTTCAAGGAAGCAGGCTTGCCCGATGGAGTGATCAACTTCGTCAATGGCGATGCCGCGATGATCACCGATACCCTTTTGGCAAGTCCGCATTTTGCAGGGATACACTTCACGGGCTCTACGCACGTGTTCCAAGATATATGGAAGAAGATAGGCAATAATATCCATACGTACAGAACGTATCCGCGTATTGTAGGCGAGACGGGCGGTAAGGACTTTATCATCGCACACCCTTCGGCACACGCGCAGGAGGTGGCTACGGCTATCACCCGTGGGGCGTTTGAGTACCAAGGACAGAAGTGCAGTGCGGCATCGCGGGTGTATCTGCCTAAGAGCAAAGCACAAGAGATATTAGACTTAGTAAAGAAAGATGTATTATCCTTTAAAATGGGTTCGCCTGAGGATTTGAGCAACTTCATCACAGCGGTGATCCACGAAGCCTCGTTTGACAAGCTGGCTAAGTATATCGATCAGGCTAAGAAGGACGCCGATGCAGAGGTGTTTGTCGGCGGTGGTTACGACAAGTCGAAGGGCTATTTTGTAGAGCCTACGGTGATTGTAACTACCAACCCTAAGTACACCACTATGGAGACGGAGCTATTTGGTCCTGTGGTAACGGTGTACGTATACGAGGACGACAAGTGGAGCGAGACCCTCCGCTTGGTAGATGAGACCTCAGTGTACGCGCTCACAGGCGGGGTGTTCTCGCAAGATAGATATGCGCTGAGTGAGGCATTACGTGTACTGGAAAACGCTGCGGGCAACTTCTACGTAAACGACAAGCCGACAGGGGCGGTAGTAGGGCAACAGCCTTTCGGGGGCGCACGAGCTTCGGGCACCAACGACAAAGCAGGCTCGGCACAGAACCTCTTGCGCTGGGTGTCGCCACGCCTTATAAAGGAAACGTTTGTACCCCCTGTGGATTATAGATATGCTTTTCTTAGCGAATAGTGATTAGTGATTAGTGATTAGCAATTAGTAGTTAATGCACCACTAACCCCTAAATTAAATATTAAAAAAAGTGGATTGGTTTTTTAATTTGATGAGCAACCACGAGAGCGTTGCTTATACTGTTATTATTTATGGAATCGTCATTGCGCTGGGAGTAGCGCTGGGTAAGGTCAAGGTATGGGGCATCTCCTTTGGGATCGCTTGTGTGCTCTTTACAGGGATTGCAATGGCGCACTTTGGGTTTACCGTGAACAAGGAAATCCAACACTTTATGAAAGAGTTCGGCTTGATACTCTTCGTCTATACCATTGGACTACAAGTGGGTCCAGGGTTCTTTGCGTCCTTTCAGAAAGAGGGTATCAAGCTCAATATGCTGGCACTCATATCGGTGCTCACGTGTGTGGCTACGGTGGTAGCTATTTTCTATATCACAGGCGTTGATATGGGTACATTGGTGGGCATAATGTCGGGCGCGGTAACCAATACCCCAGGGCTTGGGGCTGCCCAAGCGACTTTGGAGAGTGTACAGACCGCCCAAGGGATAGAGAATGCGGCAGAAAACGCTAAGCAGCTTTCAACGGCTTATGCGGTGGCTTATCCCTTTGGGGTTTTTGGCATCATCATCGTGATGCTCGCTCTGAAAGGCTTCCTGAAGGTGAATGTAGATGCTGAGAAGCGTTTGCACGTATGGCGGCATTCAAAAGAGCAGGTGGTGATCAACCGCTTTACTATCAAGGTGAGCAACCCCGCACTCTTCGGCAAGAAGCTCAGTGTGATAAAGGATACCCTCAATTTTGACTTTACCATCTCGCGCATCAACCGTATGGGCGAGGTTATCCTTGCTGATAGTGCAACCATTATCCACCGCGATGATGTAGTGCTGATTGTCGCCAATAAAAAGGAGAATGAGAAGTTTCTCACACTGATGGGTGAGAGTGTATCCATTGACGAGTACTTCCCTGATGAGAAGGAAGTGAAGTACGCCTCACATCGCATCAACGTTACTCAGCGACCTATCTTCACCAAGACGCTGGCAGAGCTGGATGTGCGTAGGCGATTTGGGGTAACCATCACCCGTGTGTACCGCGCAGGAATTGAGTTTCTGCCCTCAGCTGATACGAAACTGCAATTTGGTGATACACTCACCGTTATTGGCGATGAAGAGCACATCAAGCTCGTGAGCAAGGAGTTCGGCAACTCAAAGAAGCGACTCAATACGCCTCATATCGCTGAGCTCTTTATGGGTATAGTGCTTGGGGTGCTGGTAGGTAGCATTCCGTTCCACATCCCTGGGATTGCTTTCCCTGTGAAGTTGGGCTTGGCAGGCGGGCCACTGATTGTGGCGATCCTCATTAGCAGGTATGGCGGTAAATTCTCCGTAACCCATTACGTCTCGCAGAGTGCGAACCTGATGATACGCGAGATAGGCATTGTACTATTCTTAGCCAGCGTAGGCTTGGATGCAGGGGCGACTTTTATCCATACGATCCTCAGTGGCAGTGGCTTGTATTGGATGGGCTTAGGGGCACTTATCACGCTCATTCCGCTGATTGTTACCTCCATTATAGCGCGATTCAGCAGTAAACTCGACTATTTGGAAACCTGCGGACTCTTGGCAGGGGCTTGTACCGATCCGCCAGCACTTGCATTTGCTAACGAGATGACTAACTCCGAAATTCCTGCCCTGACGTATGCAAGTGTGTATCCGCTAACTACGTTCCTGAGAATTATGGTTGCACAAATATTGATTGTATTTTTTCTTTGAGTTTTAAAAAATATGCGTACCTTTGCACCCTGAAAAAGTAGAATTGTATGTTTGGAGATATGATGGGTATGATGGGGAAACTCAAAGAAGCCCAAGAGAAAATAGAGGAAGCAAAGCAGCGTATGGATAGCGTGCTCATTGACGAGGCAGCCTCTGATGGTAGCGTAAAAGTAACCATCACTGCCAACCGTGAGATTAAGAGCATTGCCATTGATGAGCGGCTGCTCGCTGATAAGGAAGAGCTTGAGGACTACTTAGTGCTTACGCTCAATAAAGCTATTGCACGTGCTACCGCCGTAAATGAAGCTGAGCTGGCAGCCGTAGCAAGGCAGGGGCTTCCGTTCAATCTTTAAAAAATAATAATGTATGGGTAAAATAATTGCTATTGCAAATCAAAAGGGAGGCGTAGGAAAGACTACTACCTCAGTAAACTTAGCTGCCGCACTTGGGGTATTGGAAAAAAAGGTGCTGCTCATCGATGCTGACCCACAGGCAAACGCCACTTCGGGCTTAGGCATTGATGTGGACTCCATCGAGCACGGCACTTACGAACTGCTCGAGCACACTATGGAGGCAAAGGATATGATCGTGCATACCGATTCGCCTAATCTTGACCTCATCGCAGCACATATCAACTTAGTGGCGGTGGAAATTGAGCTTGTGGACAAACAAGAACGCGAGTTTATGCTCCGCAAGTCATTAGAGCCTATCAAAGATATGTACGACTACATCTTGATAGACTGCGCACCATCGCTGGGGCTGATCACACTCAATGCACTCACGGCTGCCAATTCAGTAATTGTGCCAATACAGTGCGAATACTTCGCTTTGGAAGGCTTGGGCAAGTTGCTCAACACCATCAAGAGCGTGCAGAAGGCTTTCAACCCTAATCTGGACATTGAAGGGCTGCTGCTGACGATGTACGATGCCCGTTTGCGCCTATCAAACCAAGTGGTGGAAGAAGTGCAGAAGCACTTTAGCGATATGGTGTTCAAGACCATCATACAGCGCAATGTGCGCCTGAGTGAAGCTCCAAGCTATGGAGAGACCATCATCAACTATGATGCTACCAGCAAAGGGGCTACCAACCACATCAACTTGGCGCAAGAGATAATCGATAAGAACAAAAATTAATCAAATGGCAAAGACTGTAAAGAAACCAGCATTGGGTCGTGGTATTTCGGCAATCTTCGGAGAGAGTGCAGCTACTGAAATCAACTCTATCAACGATAAGGATGCCGATAAAATTGTAGGTAATATCATTGAATTAGACCTCAATTTAATAGAGACCAATCCTTATCAGCCGCGCACTTCCTTCAACGAAGAGGAGTTGCAAGGGCTGGCTTCTTCCATTGAAGAACTCGGTGTAATACAGCCCATCACAGTGCGGAAACTTCAAGGGCAACACAAATATCAGCTTATCTCAGGCGAACGCCGCTTTAGGGCAGCTAAAATTGCGGGGCTGGATACGATACCCGCCTATATACGCTTAGCTGACGACAATGAGTCGCTGACGATGGCATTGGTTGAGAATATCCAACGGCAGGATTTAGACCCTATCGAAACCGCCCTTTCATACCAACGCCTCATTGAGGAACTTAACCTTACGCAAGACCAATTGAGCCGCCGCGTAGGCAAACAGCGTGCCACCATCACCAATGCACTGCGATTGCTCAAACTCCCTCCGCTGATTCAGACAGGTATGCGCGATAGCTTTATCTCCGCGGGGCACGGGCGTGCATTGTTGGGTATTGAAGAGGCTGAAAAACAGGTGCAAATATACCAACGCATCATCTCGGAAAACTTATCGGTACGCGATACCGAGCTGCTCGTAAGGAAAGCAGCTGAAGAAGGCAATGATTCAATACATATCAAGATACCGAAGAGCCTGAGCAGTAGCAAGGTGGAGGTGCCTGAATACATCAAAGAGCAGGCAGGACAACTCAGCCATTACTTCGGCACAAAGGTAGCGGTGAAAATGGGTAAGGGTGGAAAGGGTACCCTCACCATCCCGTTCACCTCTGAGGAGGATTTCAAACGTATTCATAACTTATTACATACCAATGAATAAATATATTGTTTTCATAGGACTATTGTGTGCAGGCATTTCACAAGCCCAAGAGAGGGTGCAAATTGTGGAAATGTCCTCTGACTCGGTGCAGGTCGAGGCTATGAAAAACAATGTTAAGAATATTACTTGGAACACTGACCCCCTTTCGCCTGCTAAGGCAGCCTTCTACTCGGCTGTGTTGCCAGGCTTAGGACAGATATACAACAAGAGCTATTGGAAGCTCCCCTTAGTGTATGCAGCCGTGGGCACACCTATTTATTTCTATATCATCAATTCAAAGGAATATAACAGGTATCTCACAGCTTATAAAAGCAGGCAACAGGGGCGCACCGACGATGAGTTCTACGGCAATCGTGCAGATGGGCAACCCCGCCTAAGCACTGACGGACTGCGCCGAGGCATTCAGTTCTATCGCCGCAATAAGGAACTTTCTATACTGATCGGCATTGGGCTATACGCCTTGAATATCATCGATGCTAATGTAGAGGCACATTTAAAGCAATTTAACGTCGATGAACGCCTGAGCGTGCAACCTTACATACAGGCGGATTTCCTCACACAACCGCAGTACGGGCTTAGCATTACGTATAAATCAAGGAATTAGGTTTTTATATAAAAAAGGCTATCTAAGAGTTAATGATTGCTCTTGATAGCTTTTTTGTTGTCAGTGACTTATTTATATATTCTTCTTGCCAGTTGTGGAAAGTCAATGAAGGGATTGCGGTTGCCTTGTGCTCCTTCAATTACATTGTTTCTATTCTTTTCAATGTACGACACAGGGTCTTCATCGTTCCATTGAAGGAGAAGGTCAATACCCCCTGTAGAAATATCTTCATTCAGAGGTAGGTTATAGCGTAAGTTTAAGTATAAAATCATACGTGCTACATCTCCTTTCCATTCATCACCTGGGTACCAAGCAGTACCTATTTTTTCAGCCTTACCTTTCCCTTCTGTATAAGGACGATTACCTCGGCTTGAGTTTACGCTTTTATCACATACGCGTAAGTGATGCAAGTCGCCTATGGCAGCTGAGTTTTTTTCTTTGTTAATCTTTGAACGAGGATAAGTGTGCTCAGTGTTGAAGGTAGTAGGGTAGTAACCTTTATTGCCCTCGTATTCTTTCCAATAGCGTTCTTCACCTGTGTACAGCAATACCACGTTATCAGGGTTTTTCTCGCTGCGATCAGCTTTGTATAGGTATTTATGACGATCGCCATAGCCAAGGATATGTGTGTGTTTTTCGATGGTTAAAGTCGCTAAATCGTCGTATAAGGCTTTCCCTGTTTTATTGAAATCAATGCTGCCGTAATACGCCTGCAATTCTTTTGGGACGACAATCTTTTGTTCCTGTTGCTGTGGTTTTTTCTTCTCTCCTTCATCAGAGCGTGGTTGCTCTGAGGCTGCTTTATTGCAAGAAAGGAGTGCAATGAGTCCTACTAATAAAATCTTTTTTATCATCATTATTTTGTTTTATTATTTGCGTTTATTGGCAATGTACATCACGTCGGAGAATACTCCGCTAGCAGTTACTTTTGCACCTGCGCCTGCTCCTTTGATTACCAAAGGCTCTGTTGGGTACATATCCGTGTAGAGGGCTATAATATTGTCCTTTCCATCTAAATGATAGAAAGGACTGCTAGAAGCTACTTCTTGGAGGGATACTTTTAGAGTACCCTCAAGTAGCTGTGCGACAACTTTCAGCTTAGCGTTCTTTTCTTTTGCCTTGTTATACATTTCTTGGAAAAAGGTTTCATTGTCGGATAGTGCTTTGTAGAAAGCCTCAACAGAGGTAGTTTGCATTGCTTGGGCAGGTAAGAAACTCTCAAAAGCTACTTCTTCTATTTCTTTCTGCTCACCTGCCTCGCGTGCTAAGATAAGTATTTTGCGGATCACATCCAGTCCACTGAGGTCAATACGAGGGTCAGGCTCTGTATAGCCTTCTGTTTGTGCCTGTTTTACAATTTCAGCAAAAGGGGTAGTAGCATTGTAGTGATTGAATATAAAATTTAGGCTGCCTGATACCACTGCATCAATACGGTGAATTGTATCCCCGCTGAGACGCAAGTTCTGTATAGTTTTGATAATAGGCAATGCCGCACCTACAGAGGTCTCATACTGAAAATCGCAGTTTTTATCTTTGACAAGTTGCATTAGCTTGTTGTAATTTGCCAAAGGAGAGCTCCCTGTTATCTTATTGCAGGTCGCCACTGAGATGGTGTGATTAAAGAAACGCTCGTAGAGGTTGCTAATAGCCTCTGAAGCCGTGTTATCCACTACGATGCTATTACGGCGGTTGACGCTAATAATCAATTCTGCCAGTGCAGAGGTATCGGTGTAAGGAGTTCCTTTTTCAGGTAGAGAGAGTGCTTCCTCATAGGTGAGTCCTTCCTCGTTGAGCAAGTATTTTTTGCTATTAGCTACAGCAGATACGCGTAACTCTATCTTTTGGTATTGTCTGCAATAAGCTTGCTGCTGGTATACGATATCCAAGAACTGCTTGCCTACATTGCCTATGCCTATCACGAAGAGGTGTACCTTCTTAGTAGCCTCTTGGAAGAAGCGTTCGTGCACCACATTTACAGCTTTATGCTCGTCCTTAGCGTCAATCACTACGGAGATATTGCGCTCAGAAGCCCCTTGTGCAATAGCTTGCACATTGATGCCATTATTACCCAAAGCACTGAATACCTTTCCGCTAAGCCCTGTTTGGTGCTTCATATTATCGCCGATAAGAGCTAATATCACGTGTTGGTGGGTTAGGCTGATAGGGTCAATCTGCCCTGTGGCTATTTCACGTTCGAACTGCCTTTGTAGCGCTTGCTCGGCACTCTGTGCATCACTGGTTTTTACTGCGAAACAGATGCTTTGTTCTGAGCAACTTTGAGTGATGAGAATGATGTTTACTCCTGCACTTTCAAGCGATTGGAATACGCGTCTTGCACTTCCTTTGGTACCTGCTAAACCTATTCCTGAGACGGTCAGCATACTGATGTCTGAAAGCGTAGAGACTCCTAACACTTTATCGCTATGGGTGGTGGAAGTAACTGTACTGATGCGCGTCCCCTTATCCGTTGGATGGAGGGTATTGAGCAGGTATACAGGGATCTGCTTTTCCATTGCAGGACGAATAGCAGGAGGATAAATCACCTTGGCACCGAAGTATGCCATTTCAAAAGCCTCTTCATAGCTCATTTGGGTAATAACTTTGGTGCTTTTTACCAATTGTGGATTGGCGTTCTGCATACCATTTACATCACTCCAAAGCTCTATTTGAGTAGCATTTGTACAATAGCCATAGATAGCAGCTGTATAGTCCGAACCACCTCTGCCCAGTACCATTAGCTCTGTGGAGGTATTGGTAGCAATAAAACCTCCTGCGATATAGCACTGCAAGGTGTTGATAGAAGCACATTGCGCTTGGGTAGCTTGTAGGTCTACTTTGGCATTGCAGTAATCACCAGTGGCAATGATGTATTTATCAGAAGGAAGATAGCTCAGCTTCACGCCTTCTTGCTTCAAATATTCAAATAAGATGTGTGATGAAAGCAGTTCTCCTTGTGCTAAGAAGCGCGCTTTGGTACGTTCTGAAAGTTCTCCCAAGGCATATACGCTCTCACAGAGTGATGTGAGCTTTAAGAAGGTTTGCTGTATGTAGACCAGCGTTGTAGTTTGTTTGTCAATAGGCAGTAAGCTCTTTGCCATTGCGATATGTCGCGCTTTAAGCTCCTCAAGGGATTCCGAATGATGCCCTTCAAGGGCTGCTGTGGCTAAGTGTTGCAGGGCATTCGTTACCCCTGCAAAGGCAGATACCACCATTATAAAGGGTTCTGTCTTGGCTTTTACAATCTCTTTTACCTTGTGAATATTCTCAACGGTTCCTACGCTTGAACCTCCAAATTTTATAACTATCATTCTTTAAATACAATTTGTTTGCCTCTATGTGAGTACAAATATACAAACTTTTTTTGATATAGAGGCTATCACCGTGTAAAACTTGTTATTTTTTCTGCGATTTGCTCAGCAGACGTCTGGTAGTCAAACCAGTGGATATTTTTGTTTTTAGCGAGCCACGTGTACTGTCGTTTGGCAAATCGACGGGTGTTTTTCTTTATTTCTTCAATGGCAACATCAAGGGTGTACACTCCGCTGAGGAAGCTAAACAGCTCGCGGTAACCTACTGTTTGCAAGGCGTTGAGGTCGCGATGTGGATAGAGGTCTTGAGCCTCGATGATTAGCCCGCGCTCGAGCATTTGCTCTACACGGCTATTGATGCGCTGGTATACCACTTCGCGTTCAGCTGTCAGGGCTATCTCAACTGTGGTAAAATCGCGCTGTGTGTTGTGCTGCTTTAAGAAGGAAGAGTAGGGTAGACCACTTGCCAAACACACTTCTAAGGCACGTATCATTCGCTGGGGGTTATTCTTATCCACGCGAGTGTAATGTTCGGGGTCGAGCCTGCTGAGAAGCTCTTGCAGGTAAGTGATGCCTTGCGCTTGATAAGTGGCTTTTAGCTCATTGCGCACTTCTTCGGGCACAGCTGGGAAACTATCCAAACCGTGGATCAGTGCATCGGCGTATAAGCCACTGCCACCTACCATCACTACCACATCGTGCTGCTTGAAGAGCTCGCTCAGCAGTGCGGTAGCCTCACGTTCAAAGTCGCCTACGGAATATGGTGTGAAGATAGACTTATGCTGTATGAAGTGATGCTTTATCTCAGCGAGTTCATCTGCCTCAGGCACAGCAGTCCCAATGTACATTTCTTTGAAGAACTGACGCGAGTCGCACGAGAGTATTTCCGTGTTGAAATGCTTTGCCAAAGCTATTGCCATACGGGTCTTTCCGATGGCAGTAGGTCCTGAAATGTTTATGAGGGTTTTCTTAAGAGGTCTCATTAATTCTCTGGTAGCTTAGAGGTTCTCCACATTGATGGCAGAATTTAGCATCATTTGAGTGGTTGTGCTCGCCACAATGTTTGCACACTAATGTTGCTTTATTGTTTTCCTTATGATTGGAGTTTGTTTTGCAATCTTTCCTTCCCCTTGAATATTCAGCAGTAACAATACCTGTAGGTACAGCAATAATGCCATACCTAATCATTACCACTGCTGCGATGATTTGTCCTATTGCTGTTTCTGGGGCAATATCACCATACCCTACTGTAGTGAGGGTCACGATGCACCAGTAGATACTGCGCGGAATACTACTAAAGCCATTCTGGTGTCGCTCAATTAAGTACATCAATGAGCCTAAAAGAATACATATTACCAGCACGAAGTATATAAATATGATAATTTTATTACGACTACGACGCAATGCTGCTTTGAGTTCCTCACCTTGATGCATAAAGCTTGCCAGATCTAAGATACGGAAGATACGTAACAGGCGTAAAGCTCTTACCACTGAAAGGGCTTTCGTACCAGGGATGACGAATGAGAGATACATCGGTAGTAAGGCGATTAGGTCAATAACGCCATATAAGCTAAAGATGTATTGATAGGGCTTCTTATTGGAAATAATGCGTAGGATGTACTCTAAGGTGAAGAAGATAGTAATAACCCACTCTAAAAATACTAAGATACTGTGTAGGTGATAATCCACATTCTCCACCGTTTCAAGCATTACCATTATTACACTGATAGATATGAGTATTAGCAGTGTAATATCAAAGAGCCTACCCATTGGGGTATTAGTACCGTAGATGATAAGGTATGCGTGCTGCTTTAAGAATTCATATTTTGATTTGACACCTTTTCTCATAGGATAGCATTGCGTTTGAGCCAGTCTCTGAACGAGTAGAAGTTCTCTGGACATACGCCGTGCCCTACGGGAAATTCCTCATAGACGTGCTTGATGCCTAATTTCTTCAACATAGGCGGGGTCTGTCGTGCCCATTCGATAGGCACTACCTGATCGCTTGCCCCGTGCGATACGTAGAAACGCAGTGCTGAGAAGTTCTCCTTTTCGTAGCCTTCTTTAAGGATATTCTTGTCGAGGTAACCGCTCAGTGCAATCACATTCTTTACTTTGCGAGGGTAGGAGATAGCAATTGCCATACTCAGGATACTGCCTTGGCTAAAGCCGAGTAGGGTAATGTTGCGGCTATCCAGATTGTACATTTCGCAAGCCTTATCGATGAAGTCCACAATCAAATCGCGCGACTCTACTGCTTGCTTCATATTGCCCCAGTATTCTTTATCAGCGTCGAAATCAATCATATACCACGCATAGCCAAAGCCTGGCAGATTGTAAGGCGCCCTGAGTGAAATCACTGTGTATTGGTCGGGCAGTTCCTCAGCAAATGAGAAGAGGTCTTGCTCATTGCTGCCATAGCCGTGCAGCATAAAGATCACAGGCGACTTCTTTAAGCGCACCTGTGGCTGACGGATGATGTATTCCAAAGGAAGTTTTTTATTTGTGTCCATATTGTTGTTAGATTTGCAATTACTACTACTTATACTGATTATTAGAAGAGTGAGTAGGAGTATCTTTTTCATTGTGTATCATTGTTTTATTGAGCTATATGCAAAGTGTTGCTTTACCGTTGGCAATTACTCCCAACACCTTTCCGTGCATTGTGTTACCCACAAAAGGACTGTTCTTAGCACTGGATAAGATATCCTCTTGGGTGAAGAGGCTTTCGCCTTCAGGAGTGAAGAGTGTCAGGTCGGCAGTGGTGCCTTGGGCTATGGGCGTGCTACCAATACCGAAACGCTTGCGTGCAGCGGTGAGTAGCTCAACTGCCCTCTCAGGGTTTACGTACTGGCTGAGCACTCCCCAAGTGTTCTCCAAGCCTATTGCTCCAAAGGCAGCCAGATCAAACTCCTTGAACTTGAGTTCTACATCCAGAGGGTTGTGGTCGGAGGTAACGAAGTCAATTCCCCCTTCGGCTAAGGCTTCGCGTAAAGCGATGACGTTATCAGCTTCGCGCAGCGGTGGCAGTATCTTGAAGTTTGTGTCGAACCCTTCGAGAACTTCATCCGTAAAGTGCAGGTGGTGAATAGCTACACTACAGGTTACATCTAAGCCCTTAGACTTTGCCTCGCGGATGAGGGCAACGGATTTTGCTGTGGAGACCGTCGGGATATGTAGCTTTCCGCCTGCGTATTCCAAGATAGCCAAATCGCGTGCTACACATAGTTCTTCGGCGAGTGCTGGTATGCCTTTCAGCCCCAAACGGGTGCCTGCAATGTGCTCATTGACAACACCTTTACCCATTATCTTAGGTGTATTGGGGAAGGATATCACCACCCCCTCAAATGGCTGTGTGTACTGCAATGCCAGCTTTACCAGATTGGCGTTGGTGATTGCCTTTTTGTAATCGCCAAAAGCCACTGCACCTGCCATTTGCATATCGTAGAGCTCGGCGAGGTCTTCACCTTTGCTACCCGTGGTAAGGGCACCTATGGGGTGCGCTGTGGCAGCAAAACCACGTGCTTTTTCCTTAATGAAGGCTACTCCTTGACTGTTATCTACCACGGGATGGGTCAGTGGATTGATCATCACGTGGGTAAAGCCACTGCGCTCAGCGGTGTACAAGCCGTGAGCGATGGTTTCGCGCTCTTCATAACCTGGTTCCCCAAAGCATACGCTGCTATCCGTCCAGCCTTGTGACACGTAGGTATTTTCGATTACCTTTTCTTCTCTTGGGGCGATATGTTCTGCGATCTCAGTGATAACACCCTCATTGATAAGGATATCCTTTGTTTGCAGGTGGAAGGCACTCTCGGGGTCAATTACCTTTGCCGACTTTAATAGTATATTCATAAATGTTGGTACTGTTACTTACTTGTGTTCCAGAGGGCAAAGGTACGAAGTATTTTTGATAAAGCAATGTTTTTTTTCATAAATTTTTCTTAAAACTTTTTTAGCTTATATCGGTTTTCAGTTTTTGGCTTATAACAGCTCTCTTTCCCGCTGATTTCTACCCTCTGATCACTGCTTTTTAACCCCTATTTTTATGTTTTTATAATCCGTTGATTATTCGATAGTTTTTCGCTAAACCTAATACTAACCTAATACTAACGTAATACTATGGTAATACTATTCAATGGCTATCCTGCGACCATCCTTCGGCGTTCCTATACGCTTCCTATACTGTTCCTGTACTGTTCGTTCGGTATTCACTTGGTTGTCGTTGTGGGTGCTCGCGTCAAATGTTCGAGAACCGTTTGGAAACCGTTCGAGATCCGTTGGGCGATCGGAGGGGTACAGTAGTCGGCTTGTAGGGCGATCAAGCGGGAGTGGAGTAGGTTAGGAGGGGCATTCTTAGGGAGTGTGAAGTTTTTTTAGAACTTTTTTTGTGTCTTTTTTGGGAGATCAGTAGTCTATCAATAGCGTTGAATATGAGTGTTCTAAGAGGTGATTTATGGTTTTTGTGCATTTTCCTTTGAAAATATTTTGTCAAATAAAATATATTTCGTTACTTTGCGCGGCACGATATTTGTAGGAGTGCTAAACGTCAAATATAATAATTGAGTAATATGGAACATACATCTGTGGATATCAGTCAGATTAACGAAAAGATTGAGCGTGAGAGTGCGTTTATCGACGTTCTCACCTCTGAGATGAACAAGGTAATCGTAGGTCAGAAGCATATGGTCAGCGCCTTGCTGATTGGTTTGCTCGGCAAAGGGCACATTCTCTTGGAAGGGGTGCCAGGGTTGGCTAAGACGTTATCGATCAATACGCTATCGAAGTCAGTACACGGCTCATTCAGTCGTATACAGTTTACCCCTGATTTATTGCCTGCGGACGTGATCGGTACGATGACTTATAACATTAAGAACAATGAGTTCTCAATTAAAAAGGGACCTATCTTTGCGAACTTCGTCTTAGCGGATGAGATCAACCGTGCGCCCGCCAAGGTGCAGTCGGCACTGCTTGAGGCAATGCAGGAGCGCCAAGTGACCATTGGCGACTCGACCTTTAAGCTCGATGCGCCTTTTATGGTAATGGCTACGCAAAACCCTGTGGAACAGGAAGGTACTTACCCGCTTCCCGAAGCACAAGTAGACCGCTTTATGCTCAAGACGGTGATTGACTATCCTAAGCTTGATGAGGAGCAGCGTATTATGCGCGATAACCTCAGCAATAGCTATGCTGCGGTGAACCAGACTGTTAGCTTGGAGCAAATCCTTAGGGCGCAGGCGGCTGTGCGCGAAGTGTATATGGATGAGAAGATTGAGAAGTATATCTTGGATATTGTGTTTGCTACGCGTTACCCCGATAAGTATGGCTTAGCCGACTTGAAGCCGCTCATTAGTTTTGGGGCTTCGCCTCGTGGTAGTATCAACTTGGCTATGGCAGCTAAGTGTTATGCCTTTATCAAGCGCAGAGGGTATGTAATCCCTGAGGACGTAAGGGCTGTGGTATATGACGTATTGCGCCACCGTATCGGCATTACTTATGAGGCTGAAGCGGAGAATATCACTTCTGAGGAGATGATTAGTAAGATTGTCAATACGATTGAGGTGCCATAGGAAGTGAATCGTGCACTGTGTGTAGTGCATAATGATTTATGAACCACTAATGGCTAATGACTAATCGCTAATATGGATACAAAAGAATTATTAAAGAAGGTTCGCAAGGTAGAGATAAAGACGCGGAAGCTCTCTGACCATATCTTTGGTGGGGAGTATCATTCTACGTTTAAGGGGCGCGGAATGACCTTCAGTGAGGTGCGTCCTTACCAGTTTGGGGACGATATCCGCACGATTGACTGGAATGTTACGGCGCGCTATAACGAGCCTTATGTGAAGGTATTTGAGGAGGAACGCGAGCTTACCTTGATGCTTATGGTGGACGTGAGTGGCAGTGAGCTTTTCGGTACGGTACAGGAGTTTAAGAGTGAGATTATTACTGAGATAGCGGCTACACTGGCGTTCTCCGCTCTTCAGAACAACGATAAGACAGGCTTGATACTCTTTTCGGACGAGATAGAGCTATTCATTCCTCCTAAGAAAGGGAAGTCGCACGTGTTGCGTATTATCCGTGAGCTGATTGAGTTTGAGCCTAAGAGTAGGCAGACCAGCCTCTCGGGGCTTTGGAGTTTCTCAGTAGGGTGATGAAGAAGAAGGCTATCGTGTTTCTGCTATCGGACTTTATGGATAAAGGCTACGAGAAGCCTTTGCAGATTGCTGCTAAGAAGCACGACGTTACGGGTATCCGCATTTATGATGCTAAGGAGATGCACTTGCCTAAGCTCGGCTACATAATGGTAAAGGATGCCGAATCGGGTGAGCTTATACAGGTGAATACTTCGTCGAGTGCTGTACGAGCGGACTACGAGCGGCAGTATAGGGAGGGGGTAGCGTACTTTGAAAACCTGTTGCAGAAGTCGGGTGCGGGGGTAGTGAGTTGCCGCTCAGACGAGAGTTATACACAGAAGCTCTTGGGCTATTTCAAGCGAAGGTAAGTAGATCTTAGAGGCTGTTTATTTTAGAGAAAAGAAAGATGATTAAGAGAGCATTATTATACGCTTTTGTAGGCTTGGCCTCAACTCTTAGTGCCCAAGAGGTAAAGGTAGAGGCTAATCCGAAAGATATTAAGATAGGCGAACAGGTGCAATACAAGATATCAGTAAAAGGCACTCCTGAGGACAGGGTTGTTTTTCCTGATGGGCAGACGTTCTCTCCGCTTGAGATGGTGCGCACTGAGCCAACTGATACATTGAAGGATAAGGGTACTTACCGCTTGGTGAAGACCTATTACCTCACTCAGTTCGATGAAGGGCAGTATACGATTCCTCCTCAGCGAGTAGTTGTCAATAGTAAGGATTTTATAACTGATTCCATAAGGGTAGCTGTGAGGAATATCGCTATTGATACCCTACAAAGACCGCTGTATGACATTAAGCCTATTGCAGAGGTAGGGCGACCTGCACGCTCGCTATGGTGGCTGTGGGTGCTCGGTGGGGCTGCTATTGGTGCTATTGTAGGAGGACTGCTTTATATCTTCGTCTTTCGCAAAAAGAAGCTCTCGGACGTCTTTAAGAAGAAGCAACTGCCGCCTTTTGAGCGTGCTATACAGGATTTGCGAGAGCTACAACAGTCGCGCTACTTGATGGAGTCGCAGCACAAGGAGTACTATTCGCGTCTAACGGATATTGTTAAGGAATACTTAGAGGATGAGGTGCATATCTTAGCCAAAGAAAGCACTACTGATGAACTTCTGGCAAAGATAACTTTGCTACAAGAAAAAGGAAAGCTATACCTTGCCCCTGAAACTATACAGAACTTAAAGCGCGTATTGCAAACCGCCGACTTAGTGAAGTTTGCCAAGAGTAAGCCCTCAGACAATAATGCTGAGTACGACCGTGAGACTATCGAAAACGTAGTGATAAAGACTAAGGAGGCGATACCAGTGGTGTCACCTTCAGGAGCTACAGTACAGCAACAGTCGTTCTTAGAACTTTTGGCTGAGCAGAAGCGCAAATATAGAAAGCGCGCTAAGAAAGTGGTTATCATTGTGTGCTCGGTGATGCTATTGCTTGGAGTGGGTGCTGCGGTAGTGGGTTATTACTATGCTAATCAGCTTATTGGCACTCAGCTTTTGGAACTCAATGCACGCAAATGGGTAACGAGCGATTACGGCTATCCTGTCACACAGCTCAGCACTCCAGAGGTGCTTACACGTAGGCAGATAGGCAATGGCAACCTATTGGGCGCTGATGTAGATAAAGAGTATTGCTTTGACTTTGGTAGTATCAATTCTGAGTTGTACATAATGACTGATGTAATCACCTTTAAAGCGCAAGGTGATGATAAGCCTCTGAACCTTAATCCGCAACAGGTAAATGAGTTGTTGCTTTCACAATTAGACAAAGCAGGGGCTAAGAACATCACAACACTTCAAGAGGAAGTAACCCTACCGAGTGGTGCAAAAGGCATCAGAGTGTACGGTAAAATGCAGGTGCTTGATGAGAAGACAAAGCAGCCTTTTGAGGCAGGTTATGAGTCGCTTAGTTTTGCTGAAAACGGGGCTTTACAGCAGTTGCTCATCACGTATATTGATAAACCAGCAGCACAGCCTATTGTGCAACGAGTAATAGGGTCGATAGTGTTTAAAACAGAGTAAAGTAAAGAGCGTATGTTTAAAGATATAACATTTGCAAATCCAGCATTCTTTTGGTTGTTGTTGCTCATACCACTGCTGTGTGTGTGGTATATATTCTCTTACAAGAAATCGAAGGCAAACCTAAGTATTTCATCAACACTGACTTTTAAGAAGTATAAAGGAAAGGGCTATTTATACCACTTACTTTTTGTAAGCAGAGTGTTAGCTATAGCTTTGCTGATTGTAGCCTTAGCCCGCCCACAAGTGCATTCAGAATCAGCTAAGGTAAAGACTACTGAAGGGATTGACATTGTGCTGGCAATAGATGTGTCTACCAGTATGCTCTCGCAGGACTTGAAACCCAACCGCTTTGAGGCACTGAAGAAAGTAGCTTCACAGTTCGTACAGGAGCGCCCTAACGACCGCATCGGTTTGGTAATTTATGCAGGTGAAAGTTATACTCAAACGCCAGTAACAAGCGATAAGGCGATAATCCTTAACGCTCTGAAGGACATTAATTCTGGTGCTATCGAGGATGGTACTGCTATTGGGATGGGGCTGGCTACGGCGGTCAATCGTTTGAAAGAGAGCAAAGCCAAGAGCCGTGTGATAATCCTCCTTACTGATGGGGTAAATAACACAGGCTTCGTCGACCCTGAAACAGCTGCTGAGATGGCTGCCGAATATGGTATTAAGGTTTACACGGTAGGGATAGGTACTAATGGTATGGCACTTTCACCCTTTGCTCTGAACGCTGATGGCTCCATAATGTACCGAATGCAACAAGTAGAGATAGATGAAGCACTGATGAAGAATATCGCTAAGATCACTAAGGGGAAATACTTCCGTGCTACTAACAATAAAAAGCTCAAAGAGATCTACGATGAGATTAATAAACTTGAAACAAGTAAGATAGAGGAATTTAAATATACAGAAGTAGACGAAAAATTCCGTCCGTTGGCGCTTATAGCAGGCTTGTTATTACTACTTGAATTCTTGCTAAAGCACACCGTTTTTAGGAATGAAATATAAAAGTTGCCAAACTATATTTAATGGGATAGCGGTTTTGTACGTAAGTGCAAAGCCGCTATTTTTTATTCTTTGAAGGCTACTGATGGATAAAATGCTTACTACCACCGAAACAAGAACGAACCCACAACGAAGTAATAAATTATTATGAGTAATACAAATTTGTTTTCGTTTTCCTTCGTAAACTATAAAGATATAAACTATTGAAATTTAGTGGGCTAAAAGGTGAGTTTTAAAATATTTATGAAAATAAGTGTTAAAATGTTTGGCGGTTTAAAAAAATAGCTATACTTTTACCGCCTAAATGAATAACAAACGTAACAGATATGAGTAATACAGAAAAGAAAACAAGTATGTACGAAAACGTGATGCACGAGTTCAACAAAGCAGCAGACAAGATGAACTTAGATGCAGGCGTACGCAAGATTTTAGCAACTACTCAGAACGAAGTAGTAGTGCACTTCCCTGTGAAGATGGACGATGGTCGCATTGAGGTATTCACAGGCTATCGCGTGCAACACAACAACGCACTGGGTCCTTATAAAGGGGGATTGCGCTATCACCCAACGGTGGACATCAATGCCGCACGTGCTTTGGCTACGTGGATGACGTGGAAGTCAGCTATCGCAGGCATTCCGTACGGTGGCGGTAAGGGTGGTATACAGATTGACCCAAGCCAATTCTCACAAGCAGAGTTGGAGCGTATCACACGTCGCTTTACCTACGCATTGGGCGATAATATTGGTCCTGATTACGATATTCCTGCACCAGATGTGAATACCAATGCACAGATTATGGCGTGGATTGCCGATACGTATGCCTCTACCAAAGCACCCTCACAGCGCGCTAATAACTTCCACGTAGTAACAGGTAAGCCTGTAGGCTGCGGCGGATTGGAAGGGCGCGACCGTGCAACAGGTTTTGGAGTGGTAACTGCTATTAAGAAGTGGGTAAAAGCTCATAATGTAGACCTGAAAGGCAAGACCTATATTGTGCAAGGCTTCGGTAACGTAGGCTATTGGACAGCGCATTTTCTCAGTGAGCTTGGGGCTAAACTCATTGCTGTACAAGACCACACAGGCTCTATTAGCAATCCTGATGGTATCTGCCCTGAAGAGCTTTTAGCGTATGCAAAGACCAACAAGGGTGGGGTAGGAGGCTATCCTAAAGCAAAGGCTATCAATAATGCCGACTTCTGGAAGACAGAGTGCTATCTATTAGTGCCAGCAGCTTTGGGTAACCAAATCACTGTAAACAATGTGAAAGACATCAAGGCGCAATTAGTGGCAGAAGGCGCTAATGGCCCCACAGACTCAGAGGCAGAGGAAGTGCTTTTGAAGAAAGGCATAGCCGTAATTCCTGACATCTTGTGTAACAGTGGTGGGGTGATAGGTTCGTACTACGAATGGCTACAGAACAAGCGTGCTGAGGTATGGCATATTGATGAGGTACTCGAAAGACTACAAAGGAAGATTGAGCACTCATTCGATTTGGTAGTTGAAGCCTCAAAAGAATACGACTGCGACCTGCGTACAGCGGCGTATATCGTAGCACTCAAGAAGATAGAGCGCGTATACAAAGAAAGAGGCGTATTCCCTTAGAATACAAAAACAATAAGATAAAAGAGACTGCCCACGGGTGGTCTCTTTTTTGGCTTTAAAATTAATTTGACGTATGAATGAACAAGAAACGGTACTTGTAGTAGGAGCTACGGGCTATTTGGGAAGATACATAGTAGCAGAACTACATAGACGAGGCGTACGGGTGCGAGCCGTAGTACGCAGTAGAGTTCGCGCTGAGGAAGAAGGGGCTTGGGGAGCACCTTCGCTTGAAGGTTTGGTAGATGAATGGGCAGAAGGGGCAGTAACTGACCTTACATTTACTACTGAGCTGGCAAAGGGGGTCGATAGAGTGATTTCAGCCCTTGGCGTAACCAAGCAGAAGGCAGACCCTTGGGCAGTGGATTACGGGGCAAACCTAAATGTATTGCGATCGGCTGTGGAGTACGATGTGAAGAGCTTCTGCTTTGTGAACGTCATCGGAGGTGATAAGTGTCCTGCCCAGCTTACTAAGGCAAAGGCTGCCTTTGTAAAAGACCTAAAAGCCTCTGCGATTATCAGTGAGGTGGTGAACCCGCCTGCCTATTTCTCAGATATGACTGAGGTCTTTAAGATGGCACAACAAGGACGGGTGTATCTCTTTGCCCCAGAGGTGCGTATCAATCCCATTCACGGGGCGGATTTGGCAGCCTTCTGTGTAGATAGGCTTTTGGAGGGCAAAGTAGGTGAGTGGAATGTAGGCGGACCTGAGGTGTTTACGTGGCGGGAAGTGGCAACTTGTGTTTTTGAAGCATTGGGTAAGCCTGCAAAGATAAGTAGGGTAAGCCCTATGGTACTCAAACCACTAATCGGAATAATGCAACTATTTAACGAGCGAAAAGCAGATACGCTGCGCTTTGTAAGCTGGAGTATGACCCACGATTGTATGGGGCAAACCACGGGGACGCATAAATTGCTCGATTTTTATACTGCACAAGCACGATAACTTAAACAAACAATAAAAGAAAACCACCATTGTAAGCGTCCTTACAATGGTGGTTTTTGAATTTTACAAAGGACTAGTAAATATTTAAGAACTTAGACTTAGTTGTTTTGTCTGTCTCGAATACTTTTGAGACAGACTAACCTTGCAAGGTGTAACCCATAAGTAAGTCTTATGGTGAGGTTGTTGTGGCAAAGAAAAAAACATTTAAGGTTTCCAGATCCGTTCTTGAGGTGTAGTCATATCATACTCAGAAGGAGCATTGATATTTTTAGGGTCTTTACCATATTGGTTACTGCCATAATCCCCTTCTCCAAAAATGAGGTATATAGGGTAAAAGGGAATGAGTTGATACCAACCGCTATTACCTACATCGTGACAACGTTTAGCCCCCTGCGCCCATACAAACCAAACATAGAAAGGCAAAAAGAAAAGATAGGGAATAAAGTAATATTTTTGTCCCGCTAAAATTAGTGAGATGACCTGAGCGATAAAGTTCGCTGCTGTGGCAATAATAATTGTTAAGCCGTACTCCAACCTGCGAATACGACCTTCAAATGAAAAAGGTGCTTTAACATAGTTAAAAAATATTAGTTATAATTGATTTTTATTTTACTTCTTCTAAGGAAAAGATAGTATGTCGCAAAATTACACCCATATTTCAATCTGCACAAATTTTTATGTTAAAATTTTATACACTAAATTATTTTTTAAACTAAGAAGCAGTTTTTTAAGCTGTTGTAATTCTCTTTCTAAAAACTATAAAAACCATATTTCTTATTCGTGCAAATATTCTGTTAACACGATATTAAGTAGTTTATTATACCAATAAAAATATATTTTTAAGAAATTATATGTTTTAACAAACTACTTTCTTCCTATACTCATCCTATACTCTTCCTGTACTGTTCCTATACTGAGCCTGTACAAAAGAATATTTTTCTTTTTCAGAAAACTGTAATCAGCTGGGGTGCATAGAGCGTATTTTTTTCGATACACAAACGAATATTTTTAAGAATTTATTTGGTGGTTTGCGAAAAAGGCCGTACCTTTGCGGCGTCAAAGTGGATGATTGCCTGTGGTAGTATCTGCTTTAAGAAAGAAGTATAATTTTAATTTATTAAAAGAAAATGGCACATAACATTAAAAAAGGCGTTATTCTTGGAAAAGAAGTACAGGAAGTATTTAAATACGCCAAAGAAAAAGGCTTTGCTTTGCCAGCAGCCAACGTAATTAGTTCAAACTCTATTAATGCAGCTTTGGAAACTGCTGTAGCTGTTAATTCACCTATGATTATTCAATTCTCTAACGGTGGGGCACAGTTTATGGCAGGTAAAGGGCTTTCGAATGAGAATCAACGTGCAGCAGTGCTCGGTGCTATCGCTGGAGCAAAACACGTGCACCAATTGGCTGAGGCTTATGGGGCGACTATCATCCTGCATACTGACCACTGCGCTAAGAAGCTATTGCCTTGGCTCGACGGTATGCTCGATGCTTCAGAAAAGCATTTTAAGGAAACAGGTAAGCCAATTTTTAGTTCGCATATGATCGACTTATCAGTGGAACCTATCAAGGAAAACATTGAGATCAGCAAACGCTATTTGGAACGTATGAGTAAGATGGGGATGACCCTTGAAATCGAGCTCGGTATGACTGGCGGTGAAGAAGACGGTGTGGATAACTCAGGTGTGGAAGACAGCAGACTTTTTACGCAACCAGAGGACGTGGCTTACGCTTATGAAGAACTTTCAAAAGTGAGCCCACAATTCACTATTGCGGCATCTTTCGGTAACGTTCACGGTGTGTACAAGCCAGGAAATGTGAAGTTGACCCCTAAGATCTTACGTAACTCACAAGACTATGTTTCTAAGAAGTACAATTTGCCTCACAACAGTTTGGACTTGGTGTTCCACGGAGGTTCAGGTTCTACTTTAGCCGAGATCAAAGAAGCTGTATCGTATGGTGTAGTGAAGATGAACATCGATACTGACTTACAATATGCTTTCACTGAAGGGGTTCGCGATTATATGAAAGCGAAAGCAGACTACTTGAAGGGGCAAGTGGGTAACCCAGAAGGAGCTGATGCGCCTAACAAGAAGTATTACGACCCACGTGTATGGCTCAGAGAAGGTGAAAAGACGTTCATTGCACGTCTTAAGAAAGCCTTTGAAGACCTTAACAATGTAAACACATTATAATAAGGAATAACATTTACAACAGATAGATTTCGGAGCGTAGATGTTTATCTACCCTCTGAAATCTATTTTTTATATTAACTATTTAACTTCATTTATATGAATACAGACAATAATTACAGTTCAGAGTTTCAGTACGGAGGGGCTTCAGTTCCTAAGCTGGTAGCCGATGTAACTGAGACTGAGCGCGCGGAGTTTTACCGCAAAACATATACTCACGTAGCCTTGGCATTATTGGCATTTATCGCAGTAGAGGCATTGCTGCTGAGGATTATCCCCGACAGCTTACTGCTGAAATTGGGTGGGCGCTATATATGGCTATTTGTGATTGGCGCCTTTTGGTTGGGCTCGGTATTGGCTAACAAATGGGCACATTCCTTGGATAGAAACACACAATATTTAGGTTTGGGCGTATACGTAGTGCTCGAGGCGCTTATCTTTTGGCCTATGATTAGGATTGCTTTGCTCTACGCCGATGGAGGTTCGATGATATCGCAGGCGGGGATTATCACCTTGGCGATGTTTGCAGGGCTTACTGCTGTAGTATTCTTCACCCGAGTGAATTTCTCCTTCTTGCGTACAGTGCTTGTAGTAGGGGGCTTTGTATCCTTAGGGCTGATTGTGGCAGGGGCACTCTTTGGTTTTGATTTAGGCTTGTGGTTCTCCGCAGGTATGATTGCCTTAGCCTCAGGAGCTATCCTTTATGAAACTTATAATATCAAGAATGAGTATGGCACTAATCAATATGTAGGGGCAGCATTGCAACTCTTTGCCTCAGTGATGTTGCTGTTCTGGTATATATTGCGCATATTCTTATCGAGAAGAGACTAAGTATTTTTTAATATCATAAGAAGCTGGGAGTTTTTTCCAGCTTTTTTTGTGCTATATTCTGAAGAATTACTACCTTTGCATCACTTTTAATAAGAAATGAAGATGATACGAGTTATATTGTTGTTATTGCCTTTTGCACTTGGGGCACAAGAGGCTGGTAATCGTTTGTCACTGCTCTTTATGGGTGACATAATGGGGCACGTTCCTCAGATAGAAGGGGCTTATGACACAACTACTAAAAAGTACGATTATACACCCGTATTTGCTAAGATAAAGCACAGGTTTGCTGCTGTGGACTTTGCTATTGCCAATCTTGAGGTTACGCTTGCTGGCAAGCCTTATAACGGTTACCCACAGTTTTCCTCACCTGATGCTTTAGCCTCAGATGCGAAGCGTAGTGGCATTGGTGTATTAGTTACAGCCAATAATCATACTTGCGATAGAGGTAAACAGGGTATCATCCGTACCCTTGACGTACTGGATTCGCTGCGTATTCCCCATACAGGTACTTTCCGCAATAAGAGTGAGCGTGAGCAACACAATCTGCTTGTGCTCAATAAAAACGGTATCACAGTGGGCTTGCTGAACTACACCTATGGCACTAATGGGCTGCCTGTACCTGAACCTACGATAGTCAATAAGATAAACTTTGAGCAAATGAAGGCTGACATTGCAGAGGCAAAGCGCTATAATCTCGATAAGCTCATCGTGATGATCCACTGGGGTATAGAGTATCAACAGCATCAGAATAAGCGACAAGAAGAAGTAGCTCAGTTTTTATTTGATAATGGAGTAGATATCATCATCGGAGGGCACCCGCACGTGTTGCAACCTATGTATTACTATCCGCAGACAAGTTTGCATAAGGAGCGGCTGGTAACTTACTCGCTGGGGAATTTTGTTTCCAACCAACGCAAGCCCAATACTGATGGGGGTGCAATGGTAGAACTCACGCTGCTAAAAGATGGTTACAGTACTCGCATAGTGGATAAAGGGTACTATCTCACGTGGGTAAATCGTACACAAAAAGCCAATGGCAAATACCACTATGAGATACTGCCTTGTAAGGAATATGAAGAGGCTAACTACAAAGAGCTCAATCAGGAAGCACAGGCTGAGATGAAGACTTTTATAGGCAATTCACGACATCTTTTTAAGAGCAATGTGTTAGTAGGGGAGAAGCCTTAGAAAATATTTTAGTGGTTATAATTGTTTTGTATTGGTAAAAAGATGTATATTTGCACGCAATTTTTCAAATAATTATACAATGAAAAGAATTATCTTGACCGCAATGGCGGTATGTGCTATGGCAACAGTACAAGCACAAAAAATCAATTTGGGTAAGGCAGTAGGAGCTGCTGCTAAGGGTGCTCAAGCACTTACATTCACTAATGAGGATGCCAAGAAGCTATCGAAAGAATCAGTAGATTGGATGGATGCTCATAACAAAGTGGCGGATAAAAACAGCCCTTACACGAAGCGTCTGAATCGTATCTTTGGTAAGCACAAGAATGAAGACGGTTTGAACCTTAACTACAAGGTCTATGAGGTGATTGATATCAATGCTTTTGCTTGTGCGGATGGTAGTGTACGTGTGTTTTCCTCACTGATGGATATTATGACTGATGACGAGCTATTGGCTGTGATAGGTCACGAAATTGGTCACGTTAAGAATGAGGATACCAAAGATGCTATTAAGGCAGCTTATACACAAGCGGCTCTTATGGATGCAGCTTCAGCATCTTCAAACACAGTGCACGCCTTGAGTAAAACTCAGATTGGTGAAATGGCAAATGCTTTCTTAGATGCAAAACACAGCAAGAAGCAAGAGTCGCAAGCTGATGATTACTCATACGACTTTATGAAGAAACACGGCTATAATGTAGTGGGAGTATACACCGCTTTTAAGAAGTTAGCACTCCTTTCAGAAGGTGCAGAACAAAGTCGCTTTCAAAAGATGATGAGTTCACACCCTGATAGCAATAAGCGTGCTGAAACTGCTAAAAAACGAGCTATCAAGGACGGTTTGTGGAAAGACCCAGGAGAAGTAAAACTCCCTACAAGCCCGATTAAATAATGTACAATTTATAATGTATAAAGCATAATAAAAAGAGGCTTCCTAATTTTTTTAGGAAGCCTCTTTGTTATTTATAATACACTACTTATCATTGTGAATATACATTATGCATTATAAAAGGTGTTTATGTGCTCTGTAGGACGACCTTACTAAGGCTCCACTCTCTACGTGGCGGAACCCAAGTTCTAAGCCTATTTCCTTGTATTTGGCGAATTGCTCAGGAGTGATAAACTCTTTCACAGGTAGATGCCTTTTTGAAGGTTGTAAATATTGCCCTATGGTAACGATATCTACTTTGGCATCTTTTAGGTCGTATAAGGTTTCAATCACCTCTTCTTCTTTTTCACCTAAGCCGAGCATAATCCCCGATTTAGTACGGTTGGCACCATTATCTTTTAAATAACGCAGCACACCTAAGCTACGGTCGTATTTTGCCTGTATACGCACTTCACGAGTGAGGCGGCGTACGGTTTCCATATTATGTGATATAATCTCAGGAGCTGCTGTAAGAATACGGTTTAGGTTGCGCTCTACTCCTTGGAAGTCAGGGATAAGTGTTTCCATAGTAGTATTGGGGTTCATACGACGCACAGCCCCAACGGTCTCAGCCCACATAATGCTACCCATATCCTTAAGGTCGTCGCGGTCTACTGAGGTGATTACGGCGTGCTTAATATTCATCAGTTTGATGGAGCGCGCTACTTTTTCAGGCTCTTCCCAGTCGAGTGTTTCAGGGCGTCCTGTTTTCACCCCACAGAATCCACAAGAGCGTGTACAGATATTCCCAAGAATCATAAAGGTAGCTGTACCTTCTCCCCAGCATTCACCCATATTAGGGCAACTTCCTGAGGTACAGATGGTATGAAGGTTATATCGGTCTACTACGTTTCTTAGTTCAGTGTACTTTTTCCCAGTGGGCAGTTTTACACGTATCCACTTTGGCTTAGGTGTTAAAGTATTGGTTTGTGTTTCTTCTATTGTAAGCGTTTCTACACTCATTATTCTAATCCTTAATACAAATTTTTTCCAAAAGTACTACTTTTTTAAATACTGACAAATTCTTCTGAGTAAAAAGTTTTCTGTATCAAATGTAAAAGTCTATAAACCAAATAGTAAACAGTTTTCCCCAATAGTCATAACAAAGATAAAATAGGATATTTTGTTGGTATTTAATTTTTTTAATTTACTTTTGCAATTCTAAAATAGACATTTGATGTTTGCACTATTTAAAAAAGAGATTCGTTATTTTTTTACATCCCCAATAGGGATTACGGTCATAGGGCTATTTGTGGTGCTCTGTGGCTTATTTTTATGGGTATTGAAGTCTGATTACAATATCTTTAATGCAGGCTTTGCTGATTTACTTCCGTTTTTCAGGTTATCCTCGTGGATATTTGTGTTTTTAGTACCTGCTTTGACGATGCGCAGTATTTCAGAGGAACGACGTAGTGGTATGCTTACTTTATTATTCACTAAGCCTTTGACAATTTGGCAGATGGTATTAGGTAAGTACGCAGGGATACTCTTATTTTTGCTGATTGTACTATTGCCTTCCGTTCTTTATGTGTATATAGTCTGGGTGCTTGGCAAACCAGTGGGTAACTTAGATGTAGCAGGTACGATAGGCTCGTATATCGCATTATTTTTGCTTATTGCTACTTTTGCAGCTGTGGGCTTATGGGCATCGGCTGTGAGTAGCAACCAGATCATTTCGTTTGTATTGGCTACTTTTTTATGTTTCTTTCTCTTTTTTGGTCTTGACCAAGTAGTGGCTTTGATAGCACCTGACAGTATCGTAGGTTATGGGTTTCAATCACATTTTGATGCTATCAGTAGAGGGGTTATCGATAGCCGTGACGTCATTTACTTTCTCTCGGTGATTATTTTCTTTTTGTATATCACTACTTTATCTCTCAAAACGTATAAGCAATGAAACGAGTATTAAAATCTATATATTTTAAAGTAGCTTTGGCATTGATAGGGCTGCTGATTCTTAATTTTATTGCCAGTAAGGCTCATACACGTGTGGATATGACCAAAGATAAGCGCTATACGCTTTCAGAGACTACACGTCGTGTGCTGCTACATATTAAAGAGCCTGTGCTCATCGAAGTGCTTTTAAAGGGCGATATCCCTACTGAATTTAAGAAGTTACAGACTGAAACGCTACAACTATTGGAGGAATATGCGGCGATGAACAGCAATATAACCGTGCAGTTTGTCAATCCTTTGGAGAATGAGTCTGACCCGCAGGCATTGATTCAGCAGATGGTACTCAATGGGCTTAATCCTCTTGAAATATCACAAACAGAAGCTGGTAATACTTCAAAAGTGCATATCTTTCCGTGGGCAGTGATTTCTACTATCGAGAATATGGGAGGCAAGCAACAAGAGCGTAGGGTAAAGGTACCTCTTTTTGTTAATAAATTAGGGGCTAATGACCAAGAACAAGTGCAGAATTCCGTACAGCGACTGGAATATAACTTCACTGATGCTCTTTATAAGCTCACGCTACACAAGCAAAAGAAAATAGCGATCTTAAAGAGTAATGGCACTCTCGAAGATATTTATATGGCTGACTTTATCAAGATGGCACGTGAGTATTACTACATTGCGCCTTTCACACTTGATTCGGTAAAGACCAATGCTGAGAAGACACTTAGAGATCTTCAGGAATATAACTTATTAGTAGTGCCCAAACCCACTGAACCTTTTACTGACCCTGAAAAGCAAGTACTCGACCAATATGTGATGGGTGGTGGACGCGTGTTATGGCTCATTGATAATGTAAATATCACGCTTGACGACCTCTATAAGGCTGGCGGTGCAGCCGTAGCAATGCCTGTAAATCTCAACCTTACAGATATGTTTTTTAGCTATGGGTTTAGGATTAATTACACGCTGGTAAACGACTTGTATTTCTCAGAAATTGTCATTGCTACTGGCGAAGGTTCGCAGTCGCGCTATATGCCTATCCCGTGGGTGTACAACCCTTTAGTGCTTTCAAAGAATAATCACCTTATTACAAATCATTTAGATGCGGTACGTTTGCAGTTTGCCAATGGGATAGATACCCTGAAGAACGATATAAAGAAAACTGTATTACTATCGAGTTCAAACTTAGCAAAGGCAGATGGCACCCCGCGTGAAATTAGCTTACGTATCAATCCTGATCAGATGGATAAAAACGCTTATAAGAAAGGCAATATACCAATGGGAGTGCTCTTAGAAGGCGAATTTACATCGGTTTATAAAGATAGGGTTCGCCCTATTGACCTAAAAGAAAAGGCAGATAAGAGCCTTCCTACAAAGATGATTGTAGTTTCTGATGGTGATATTATTAAGAATGACATTAGTGGCGGTCAACCTTTAGAGCTCGGTTTTGATAAGTGGACGAGTAAGTACTACGATAATAAAGCATTTTTACAGAACGCTGTAAACTATCTCTTAGATGATACCGCCTTCTTGCAGTTGCGCAATAAGAAAGTGCAATTGGCTTTCTTGGATAAGGAAAAGGTAGTTGAGAGTAAGAAGGCTTGGCAAGTAAAAGTATTTGTTATCCCTCTTGTCATACTTATTGTCACTGCCATAGCCCTCTTATTAGGATACAGAAAGAAGTATCGAAAGAAGTGTTGATCTTTTTGATTATTACAGATAATAAAGTCCCAAGAGTTTTTATGCTCTTGGGACTTTCGTTTATAAATCTATTTAATTTTACCCTGTTTTATTGGGCGATAGTCATCTCATCGATGATATTTTTTGCTCCTGCGTAAATGTCAATTACCCAAAGCACATAGCGGATATCGACGTTGATGGTGCGTTGTAACTTTTTGTCGAAGATTACATCGCCTGCCATTGCCTCTATATTGCCATCGAAAGCCAGCCCTATGAGCTCTCCTTTGCCGTTCATCACGGGCGAGCCTGAGTTACCTCCTGTGATGTCATTATTGGTAAGGAAGTTCAGGTGCATTGAGCCATCTTTATCTATATACCTGCCGAAATTATTACTCGAATAGAGGTCGAGCATACGCTGTGGCATATCGAATTCTGGGTCGTCCTTTTTGTATTTGGCAACCATTGTTTTGAAAGTAGTGTAGTAATTTTTGCTCACATCAGCATTTCGGCTGTCTGTCGCAAGTGGATCGACCGTTCCGTAAGTCAGTCGGAGGGTTGAATTAGCATCAGGGTAGCGTATCGCACTAATCTTTGATACTCTCATACCCTCTACGAATCGGCGGAATGCCCCTTTGTAGCTATCATTCAAAGCTACTAACTCAGGCGATTGGTCGCGGTATTTATCCAGCAGAGAGGATGAGAGCACAAACAGTGGGTCTTTCTCCAACTCAGCAATAGAAGTGCTGGTAGTGACTAAGGCAGCGTTATCTTTGCTCTTGAAGGCGCTGCCGGCTACTGCCTCATCCACATAGCGATTGAAGTCGCCATTGTAATCCGCCTTGATGCGCGCCACCTCATCTGCAATATGGGTGCCTTTGGTAGCATAGAGCTTCAGTGTGTTTGCCAGAATGGCTTTTTCAACCTCTATATTTATATCGTCATACGGGGCGAGTATCTCAGCAAGTCGCTCGCGCACCATCTCTGGGCTTGCGCCTGCCTTTTCAGCAGCACGTAGCAGCATCACAGTACGGTACGGGATGATTGCCAATGCTGAGGCGCGGATGATTGAAATCAGATAGTTATCGTCAGCAGCCTTTATGTTGGTCTTTTCAAAGTAGTTTGCCATCGTATTGAGTACGTCGCCATACTCAGCTTTGTTTTTCTTTTTATTAGCCCACTTAGCGAACTTAGCTTCAGCGGCGCGCTTGGTATCAGCTGTTTTGTACTTAGTAAGGGCATCGATCATCCCTTGGCGGTTCTTCCAATAGTTGGCGATCTGCGAGTATTGCGAGGCATATTTAAGGCGGATGGCATCATCCTTATCCATAAACTGTTTCATAGCATCCATAGCGGTTTTTGAACCTTCTACCCAGGCAGGATAAGCATATTTTACCTTCTGATCTACCCAATACGATGCCTCCCAACGGTTGGTCGTCCCAGGATAGCCCATAATCATTGCAAAATCTTTGTCCTTCACCCCATTGAGGCTTACCTTTAAATAGGTTTTGGCTTGCATCGGGATATTATCAGGAGCGTACTCAGCAGCTTCACCATTCTTATTTGTGTATACGCGGAAGAGGGAGAAGTCGGCAGTATGGCGTGGCCATTCCCAGTTATCGGTATCACCGCCGAATTTACCCACACTTTCGGGGGGTGTACCCACAAGGCGCACATCTTTAAAATCTTGGTATACAAAATAGTAAAACTCATTTCCTTGGAAGAAAGAACGCACTGATACGGTGTATTTGCCGCCGCCGTCGTTCTCCTTCTGTATTTTAGCGATTTCGCGATTCAGTGCTGCCTCTCGCTCACTCTCGCTCATAGATTTGTCCACCACCGCGAGCATACGCTTCGTTACGTCGTCCATACGCACAAAGAAGCGCACGTACGATTCCTTTGGGTGCAATTCCTCACTGTGGTTCTTTGCCCAGAAGCCATTCTTGAGGTGATTGCTTGCAGGGGTCGATAGCTCAGCAATGTTCTCATAGCCACAGTGGTGATTGGTGAGCACTAAACCATCTTTGGAGATGATGCTCGCTGTGCAACCTCCGTTGAATTGCACGATGGCGTCCTTCAAACTGTTGTGGTTAATGGAATAAATCTCTTCTGGGGTAAGCTGGAGCCCTAATTTTTGCATATCGCGCCCATTGAGTCGCTTGATAAACATCAAGAACCACATTCCTTCATCGGCTCTTGCTACTGGAAATAGCAGTAACAGCGCCAGTAATGTTATACTTATTCTCTTCATAAAAATTGGTATGATAAATTAATTTGACGGCAAAGGTAGTAAATAATGATGAATAGGCAATAAGTGATGCGTAATTTTTTTAGTTTTTTCTTGGTAGACACAAGTATGTTAGCTCTTAGTTGTCATCCGTAGGTTGCTTCCTAATAGCTGGCTACTGACCCCTAATCACTGACCTCTAAAAGTGCTTTTTTGGTAGCTTTTTAATTCGTTGATTATTCGATAGTTTTTCGCTAAACCTAATACTAACCTAATACCAACCTAATACTATAGTAATACCTTCCTTCAGCGTTCCTTCACTCTTCCTATACCGTTCCTATACTCTTCCTATAGAGTTCCTTCGGTTGCCACAGTGAGTACGCTCGCCAAATATTCGAGATCCACTCGAGATCCATTCGGGGCGCATCTGCGATTGGTCGATGGATCCTTGTGTACAGATGTAGCCTTAATGTGAGATTAGGACATTTTGGCTTCGTTACGTCTCCGTTCGGTTGCCGTATACTTCGTAGTCTTGTCGGTGTATCTACTTATAATATTTATCTTATTGATAATGAATTTTTAAGAAATAAAAGCTATGTTTTTTATATATTTGTTGTCCTTTTGCACTTGTTTATTCATAGGAATATCGTAATTTTGCACGATTTGAAGTTTATCACCAATAAAAATACGTTTAGAAATGAACCATAAAGATATTATTACAATTGCACAGCAGACCATCGCTGAAGAGGGTAAAGCAGTGTTGGGGCTGGCTGATTATCTCACGAACGACTTTGTGCAGGCGGTGGAGCATATCCTCGCTAGCAAAGGACGCGTGGTGATTACGGGCATAGGCAAAAGTGCCATCATTGCCAACAAAATCGTGGCTACGATGAACTCCACAGGCACGCCTTCGATATTTATGCACGCTGCCGATGCTATCCACGGCGATTTGGGTATTATCCAAGCCGACGATGTGGTGATTTGTATCTCCAAAAGCGGTAATACACCTGAGATAAAGGTGTTGGTGCCACTGCTCAAGCGTGGAGCTAACAAGCTGATTGCCATCACCTCGAATCGCAATTCGGTGTTGGCACAACAGGCAGATTGGGTGCTCTACGCTCACGTAGAAAAGGAGGCCTGTCCGAACAATCTCGCCCCGACTACCAGCACTACGGCACAACTCGTGCTGGGCGATGCGCTGGCGGTATGTCTCTTGGAAATGAAGCACTTCGGCAAGGAAGATTTTGCCAAGTATCACCCTGGGGGGGCACTGGGCAAACGGCTGTACTTAAAGGTGTCGGACATAGTAACCCATAACCAAAAGCCTGCGGTGAGCCCTGCAACAGATGTGAAGCAAGTGATTGTGGAGATTTCGGAGAAGATGCTCGGGGCTACGGCGGTGATTGCCGAAGGTAAGATTGTAGGGGTGGTAACCGATGGCGATATTCGCCGTATGCTCAGTCGCACCGATAGCATCAGTGGCTTGACGGCAGCCGATATTATGTCGCCCAACCCTAAGACCATCGACCTTGATGCCCTTGCCATCGACGCCTTAGAGCTGATGCAGCGCAATAAGATCACCCAGCTGTTGGTGACCGAGGGAGGCACTTATGTTGGCATTGTGCACCTACATAACTTAGTGCAGGAAGGACTTTTATAATGATTAATGAGCAATGAGTAGAGAGTAAATTGCTAACGCGCCTTTAACATTACTGTAATGTATGCTAAGGGTACGTTAGTCCTAAACGCTAAAAGCTATTGCCTAAAAGCTGAAACTGTAATCATTATTTTGCTTATATACAGTGGGTTATATATTTTACAAGAACTTTTTTAGTAAAAAAGTGATGAAATATTTTGTCGGGTGGAAAAATAGTAGTACTTTTGCGCCCTGAAATTAATTTTTTATTTATTGAATTATGAATCAATACGAAACTGTTTTCATTTTGAATCCCGTTTTATCTGAGACCCAGATAAAGGAAGCAGTAGAAAAGTTCGAGAGTTTTCTTACTTCGAGGGGTGCAGAATTTGTAGCAAAAGAGAATTGGGGGCTAAAGAAGTTGGCTTACCCTATTCAGAACAAGAAAAGCGGATTTTATCACCTCTTTGAATTCAAAGCACCAGGTGAGATTATCGAGGCTTATGAATTGGAATTTCGCCGCGATGAGCGCGTGATGCGTTTCCTTACTGTAAAGTTGGACAAACACGCAATCGCTTGGGCTGAAAAGAGAAGAGCAAAGTTGAACACTAAAAAAGCGTAAGAAAATGGCAGTAGAACAGAAAAAAGGAGACATTAAGTATCTTACTCCACTGAACATCGACACATCAAAGCAAAAGAAGTATTGTCGTTTTAAAAGATCAGGCATTAAGTATATCGACTACAAGGATGCTGACTTTTTGTTGAAGTTTGTGAATGAACAAGGCAAGTTGTTACCACGTCGCCTGACTGGTACTTCGCTAAAATTCCAACGCAAAGTGGCTACTGCTGTAAAGCGTGCACGCCACTTGGCATTGATGCCTTACGTAGCTGATTTATTAAAGTAATTAAAGGAGTAGAGACTATGGAAATTATATTAAAACAAGACGTACAGAACTTAGGTTTTAAAGACGATGTCGTTACAGTAAAGAACGGCTACGGTCGCAATTACTTGATTCCACAAGGGTTTGCTGTATTGGCTACTCCATCTGCAAAGAAGGTATTGGCTGAAACTTTAAAGCAACGCGCTTACAAAGAACAGCATATCATCGATGAGGCTAAGAAAACAGCGAAGTCATTGCTTTCATTGGCAGTGAAGATTGTGGCAAAGGTAGGTGCTGGCGATAAGTTGTTCGGGTCTATCAATCACGGCGACTTGGCAAGTGAGCTTTCAAAGGCAGGTCACGAGATTGATAAGAAGTTCATCAACATCCCAGGGAACACTATTAAGCGTACAGGTAAGTATAATGCGGCAATCCGTTTGCACCGTGAAGTAGTGGTTGATTTCCCATTTGAGGTGGTTGCAGAAGCGGTAGTGGTAGAAAAACCAGCTGTGGCAGTTCCTGAAGTGAAAGCGGAGGAAGTGGTTGCAGAAGCTACTGTAAATGAATAATTTAGCGAGAAGTTTAAATAGTTCATATCAATTATAATTTTTGTACCTACAAAGTTTTTTTAATTTTGTAGGTATTTTTTTGCAAAAAAATTTGGTGGTGTCACAAAATTACTCTACCTTTGCGTAAAATTTTAACACACCCGTAAATATTATGGAGTCAAAAATAGATACAATTGGTTTATCGATCTGGGGTTATAAGCAAGGTTGTAAAGTGCTTGCTGCTCACGGGGTTGATTTTCAGTCACAAGAAATACGAGAGCGACTAAAAGACATTAGTTCTTTTATTCGAATTCATATTCCGAGTGTGGATTTTTATACATTAGAATTTACACAGAATTACAAGATATATACACAATATCGTTCTTCACGCGACATCAATGGTCAGACGGGAGTATATATTGCTATTTCATTGTATATACCCCACGTGCTACAATGGAGAGGAGTTAGGCAAGTGCTTAATTTGATGATGGATATGTATTTTGCAGAGCGCATCAATGCTGATACAAATGCTCCAATGCAAAGTGAGAGAGATGATATCAGTCCGTATTACCATATCTTACGTGGCTATGAAAAGCAAATTACAGAGGATTACAGTGTAAAAAGCCCACAATCACAGCCTGTTACAATGCCTAAGTTCTTAGGTTATGAAGATGTGTATGAGGTAGATAAATACTTCAATACACCTTATCAACACGGGTTTTTAGCGGGACAGCAAATAATGTTCTTGCGCACTGACTTTATTGAAAATCCTATTGCACATCGCATTGATTTCCCAATGTTGCAGTATCAGGAAATACAGCGTCAGAATGATACGCCAGCAAGTAATACTCAGGCTACTGAAAGATCACACTTTATAGTTACACAGTTGGGGATCAAGATCCTTGCCTTTATGAAGAATGGGCAGGATATCAGTGCAACTTATACCAATGAGTACTTTGATGAGAATGATGAAATAGAGTTATTGCTTGAAAAATCAAAGTATTACGAGGTATTTTCTTTCCGTGACACACTTAAGAAAGGGCTTGAAAGAGGTATTTTTAGGAAGACGTATAATAACTACACCTTTGATACTATTCCTTTTGTAGAGAAGGAGTTAAAACTATATATAAGGACACCTCAGTTGGAATACGAAAGGTATATTCCTCTTTTAGCTTTAGAAAGTAATTATTTTAAACCTAAACTTTATTCGGATAGTAGGGGGTATTATTTCCTTCTAAAAGGGGATGAAGTCCATAGGATATTTGATTTGAGCTATAATAATATTGTTTTCAAGAGTCATATTTCTGTTGAAGATAAGGAGTTTATTTCCGTTCCTTTTCAGAGATATAACTTTACAATTGCCTCAAATCAACTAATTACTGTTTCTTTGAGAATTAATGGGATATCATTCAGTAAAAAATTACGTAGTGATGCACCTATAGAGATTATTTTACCTGAACATCAGTATCATTTTGAATTTGAAAGTACAGATTTAAACAAGGTAGTGAGTGTTTCAGAGAGTGGTATAGTTAATTTTGATGTAGTTTCAAGAGATACAACCCCTCAAGAGAGTACTTATGAAACTTATACAGCCCCTAATGAAATAACCTTAGCACAGCAAGATTTAGCTTCATTTGATGATGAAGACGAGGAATATGAAGACGAGAAAACACCTATCATAAAGCAGTTGTGGTTTAAGATTGCCTCAGTGGCTTGCATCATATTACTATTGGTGGGCATTGGCTACTGGTTCATATTCCCTATGCTTAAGGACCCTGTGAAGGCTTATATTGAAATTGCCTCAGAAAGCCCAATCAAGGATATGCGTTTCCTCACAAATATTGATGAACGCACTTACGACATTGATAATTCGTATATCCGATTGAAGAACAACCTGCCTTTTGATGAAGTGAAGCTCATTGTCAATTATGATGAAGAAGGGCAAGATACAATAGCCATTGATAAAGCTCAGTTGGGCAAACTCTCTCAGATGATTGACCAAAAGACGAAGGATACACTCAAAATAGAGACTATGTCACCAGCTCGGGCATTCCTTGCTGAGGTAGGACATTGGAAGGAGACCCACTCTGATCCTAATGGGAATCTATTTTGGGCAGAAGCACAAAGAAAGCATTATCTTACGGATAAACTTCGCCCTGAGTTTGAGAAAGCTGTATGGGAAAACTTCTTAAAAGATTTTGACTATTCAGCCTTTAATAGCGAACAAGTGGACAGCCTTTTAAAACCTTATTTGAAAGGTAGTGCTACGGAGTTCAAAACCTATCAGAAGGATTTGGAGCGTATTATTGCAGACAGTAGAAGCCGTGATAACCAAACTGTTGTAGAAAATGAGGGGCCTATCAGAAGAGAACGTGTGGTAGTAGATGAACCTCGCAGAACAGAACCTAAACCCGCTGCTCCTTCACGTGTGGATAGGGTAGAGGAGACCCCTAAAAACACGGCTTCTAATAGAGCAGCCACTACTTCCTTTATCACTGATATGAAGGTTTTTAACTCATTGGCTTGCTCTGAGGATGTAGTTGATAGGGTGAAACTCAATGCAGGTAGAATAGGAGGCTCAGATTGGGCAGTAGTTAAGAAAGAGTTCAACCAAGAAAAGAAGGAGATTGATGCGCGTATTGCTGAGTATCAGAAGTTCTTCACAGCACTCAAGCGAGGTGGCTCTATTGCTGATGTGAAGCCATTCTATTTCGGCGGACAGTCAGGGCTTATCAACTATCTGAAGAAAGGTAATAACTTTGATGCCGTGAAAGGTAAGAACCTCAAAACCTTTGCTGAAATACGCAAGGCTTTGATTGACTCAGGTGTAGACCCTAAGAACATCCGTTAAAATAAAATAGTTTGATAAATACAGAAAGGGCTTAGAACCACAGTTCTAAGCCCTTTCCCATTTATAAAAGTTATGATACATATTTATTATTCGTAAAGTCCTTCAACTGACCAGTAACGCTCGCCAGTATCGTAGTTTACTGTGAGGATACGAGCCTTAGGGTCACGTTGTAGCACCTTGCTAACGGCTGCCAAGGCTGCCCCTGTAGAGATACCTGCCAAGATACCTTCTTTCTTAGCTAAATTGCGGGCAAACTCATAAGCCTCTTCTTTTGAGATAGGAATTACCTCATCTACTACCTCAGGGTTGTAAGTCTTAGGGACAAAACCTGTACCTAAGCCCTGCAAAGCGTGTGGACCAGGTTTTCCACCGCTGAGCACTGCCGATTGGTCGGGCTCTACAGCTACTGTCTTAAGCTTAGGGAAGTGCTGCTTGAGTACCTTTGAGATTCCCGAGATATGCCCACCAGTGCCCACTCCTGTTACAAAGTAGTCAAAACCTTCAGGGAATGACTTGAGTATTTCCTGTGCTGTAGTACGCTCGTGTACAGCTGGGTTTGCAGGGTTCTCAAACTGCTGAGGTATCCACGAGTTAGGAATGCCTTCTGCAATCTCTTTGGCTTTAGCAATTGCTCCACCTGTGCCTTGTTCTTTAGGGGTGAGCACTATTTCAGCTCCATAAGCTGTTACGAGCTTACGGCGCTCCACGCTCATCGACTCTGGCATTACCACTATGAGCTTATAGCCCTTTACAGCAGCTACCAGCGATAGCCCTACGCCTGTGTTCCCTGAGGTAGGCTCTACGATTACGGTGTCTTTTTTGAGTAGACCCCGCGCCTCAGCATCTTCGATCATCGCCAATGCGATACGGTCTTTGATGCTCCCCCCTGGGTTTAAACGTTCCAACTTGATGTAAACATTCGCATTTTCACCAAACAATCTGTTGATCTTCACCTCGGGAGTGTTCCCGATGACTTCTAAAACATTTTTGTACGCCATTTTTATATAGTTTTTAATTAAGTTACTTTTTTACTATTCTCACTCTTACTCCTTCCTGTTCTCTCGTCTCTGATCTCTATATGATATAATTAATCGGCTCTTCCTTTATTTCTACTCCTTTTACGGTGATGAGGCTCTTATGGAAGACCTTCGTATACGGCTCAATGCTACTTGTAAGCCATACATTTCCACCAATGATGCAATCGTGCCCTACCACAGTATCGCCGCCAAGCACTGTTGCCCCTGAGTATATCACGGTATTATCGCCGATAGTAGGGTGTCGCTTGGTGTTTGCCTTATCCAGCGATACTGATAATGCTCCTAACGTTACTCCTTGATATACTTTCACATAGTTGCCTATCACCGTCGTTTCGCCGATGACGATCCCTGTGCCGTGGTCAATCATAAAGGGAACGCCAATCTCTGCCGCTGGGTGTATGTCTATCCCTGTTTTGCTATGGGCGTACTCAGTGAGAATACGCGGCAGCAACCGCACCCCTCGCACCCATAGCTCGTGTGCCATACGGTAGACCATAATGGCAAAGAAGCCTGGGTAAGTGATCTGCACCTCACGCACTGAGGTCGCTGCGGGGTCGCTTTGTGTGAAAAATACCGCATCTTCCTTCAATTTGTTGTATATCTCTGGTAATATACAATCATAGTAATCAGCTACTTGTGCCTTTTGCTCCTCATTCTCTAAGAAGTTATTGACGATATGTACAAAATCATACTTCAGTTCCTCATACCGTGCTTCAATAGTCGCCTTTGAGATACAGGTGCGTTCTTCTATAAGGAAGAGAAACCTAAATATCCCTTCAATAAAATGCTCAATACGCTGCTTACTAGTGTGGTGGGTTATGGCACTGCTCTGCTCATATAGCTCACTTAGCAGGCTCTCTGCACAATTTACTTTATTCATATAGGTATAAAAATAAAACTCACTACCTTAAAAGCAGTGAGTTTGTTATGATATATGGTCTTTTTAGCTCCGACTTCAATATATAACACAAGCAGCACTGCTCGCTTTTGGCGTGCACCACATACACATTATGTTACAAATTGAATACATCTGTTTGTCTTATTTATCGGGGCAAAGGTACAAATTATTTTCTAACTACCAAACTTTTTTGCAAAATATTTTTATAAAATTTTACCCTTTGGTAGCTAACTGTATGTTTTTCAACCGATCAAGTGTTTCCTCTTTACCGATAATTTCCATAATATCAAAGATATGAGGACCCTTCATCTCGCCTACAAGGGCTAACCGTAGAGGTGGCATCACCTGTCCGAAGCCGTAACCTTTCTCTTCAATATATTGCTTGATGCGTTCTTCCAAAGCTAATGAACTGAAACTCTCTGCATTGCGGAGAATATCGCTCACCTCGTCGATGATTTCGGAGGTATTGTCCTTCCATTGCTTCTTAAGTGCCTTTGCATCGTACTCAGTGGGGCGTACGAAGAAGTAACTGCCGAGCTCCCAAAAGTCTGCCACAAAGGTAGCCCGCTCCTTAATCAGCCCTACCACGCGCGCTAAGGCAGCAGTAGGGTAGGAGAGACCCTTCTCTTTTAGTATAGGTTGGAACAGTTCCGCAAGTGCAGTGTCGCTCTTCATCTGTAAATATTGATGGTTGAACCACTTGATCTTCTCAGGATCAAAGCGCGCTCCTGCCTTGTGTACTTTCTCCAAATCGAACAGCTCAATAAGCTCCTCTATGGAGAAAATCTCCTTATCGCCACCAGGGTTCCAGCCTAGTAGTGTCAAGAAGTTAATGAGTGCCTCAGGGAAGTAGCCTTCGCCTCTAAAGCCTTTGAGCAGTGTGCCTTCCTCTTCCCATTCCATTGGGAAGACAGGGAAGCCGTACTTTATCCCATCGCGCTTGCTGAGCTTCCCGTTGCCCACAGGCTTGAGTATCAGTGGTAGGTGTGCAAACTCAGGTGCCTGCCAGCCAAAGGCTCTATATAATAATAGGTGTAGTGCCATCGAAGGCAGCCATTCCTCACCGCGGATCACGTGTGTGATCTCCATTAGGTGGTCGTCGACGATATTTGCCAAGTGATAGGTAGGCATTCCATCGCTCTTGAAGAGCACTTTATCGTCGAGCGTACTTGTATCAATAGTGACATCCCCACGAATCATATCGTGCATTTGCAGGGTTTCGCCCTCAGGCATCTTAAAGCGTACCACGTAGGCATCGCCGCGCTGCAATCGCTTTTCAACCTCTTCCTTAGGCAGCGAGAGCGAGTTCTCCAAACTACCACGCGTTGCCCAATTATATATAAAGGTATCTCCCTTTGCCTCAAATGCCTTACGCTGTGCCTCCAAAGCCTCGGCACTATCGAAGGCGTAATACGCCCATCCATTTGCCAAGAGTGCCTCAGCATACTCGCGATAGAGAGCCTTGCGCTCACTCTGGCGATAAGGCGCGTGTTTGCCGCCTTTGCCTACGCCTTCATCGTAGGTCAATCCGCACCACTCAAGCGACTTAATAATGTAATCCTCAGCACCTTCCACATAGCGGTTCTGGTCGGTATCCTCAATGCGGAGCAGGAACTCGCCGCCGTGTTTCTTTGCAAATAAATAATTGAATAGTGCTGTGCGCACCCCGCCTATGTGCAACGCTCCCGTCGGGCTGGGTGCAAATCTTACTCTTACCATCTTCAAAAATCTTCTATAATAATTTTAAATCCTTAATCACTTTAAAAGCCACATCTACCTGCTCCTCAGGCACTACGATGGTGAACTCATTTGCAGTGGAAATCACCTCGTTCATACTCACCCCTTCCCACGCCAATCGTTGGAAGATAAAGTAATAAAGCCCTGAGGTAGAGACGTTTTCTTCTGGCAACTTCACGCTGATAGAGCCTAAGTCGGTAAACTTGTGCAAGCATTTTTCCTTACTGAAAATCTTCTCTACCAAGCTCTCAACGCTATTGCTGACAATGATGGTAGACTCGTTTACACCGCGTGTAGTAGCACAGAACACATCGCTTTTGTGTTGTAGGTTCTTCAACAGTTCCGCCTGACAGTTCATCAGTGTCTCCGATACCAAGAAGGTGTAGTCCGTCAGGTTAGGACGGATGATGATGTTGCCTATATTCTTGAGTACCTTTACAATACGGTGTGTAGAGCGGAACTCCATATCGGTAGAGAGGCGTTTGAGTGCCATCACTATCGCTCCATTGCGCACCTCACGATGCGATGTCTCACCCTGTATCTCTTTGCGGATAATACGCGCCAAAGAGGTCAGGTTGATGATCCCTTGCGAAAGTGCCGTTTGTAGAAACGGTTTCGACTTAATGTATTGCTCAACGGCTGCGGATACTGTTTTCATCTTTACACTTATTTTATACGTTTAGAACGGATAAAACGCATCTTCAATATACGTAATATCGTATTCCACACTGTTTTTCACAATCGAAATAATATCAAATTGCACCTCCATATCCAAGTTTTTCACACTCACATAGTGGTTTGCCGCCTTGATGAGCAGCCCCATCTTCTGCTTGTTCACAAACGACTCTGGCGCACCATAAGCAGTTGAATTGCGTGCTTTTACCTCTGTGATATGCAGCACATTAGCCTTTGTGGAGATGATGTCGATCTCCGCGTGCCCAAATCTGTAGTTGCGTTCCAAGATGCTATGCCCGTTGTCAACGAGGAACTGCACTGCATCCTCTTCGCCCTCTTTGCCAAAATCATTATGCGCTGCCATCGCGATAGTATATGATATTCCAAGTGCAAAGGTACGAATAATATTTGAGATATCAATATAAATTATTGAAAAAAAACTTTATACAGCTTTTGTACAGTTTTGCAAGTGTTATTTTCTCAGCAAAAAAGGAAGGTAAATTGAGGAGCTATCTTAGGCGGAACTCTGCTCTAAGTAGTTTTTGTCATATTTTTATTAAAATGGATTTATAATTGAATAATATGTAATGGCTAATAATACCAAAATACCCCCTTTTTGGGTAGGTAGAAAGTCCGTATTGCAACCGTACTCCATCCGTATTGCAACCGTAGTTGCTCTTACGTTCCTCTTACCTTGCTCTTAGGTTCCTCTTACGAGGAGGGGTCAGAGGTCAGTAATCAGAGGTAAGAAAATTAAGCTGTGGAGTTATGTTGTGGTATTGTTAAAAAGATGCGGCAAAGTTATGAAATAATTCATAATACGCAAAACTATTTTTGAGGTATTTATGCTAAATTCATTGTTGATCATTGACCATTAATCATTTAAAAGTTGTACCTTTGCACCCTCAAAAGTTAAAATACAGATGAAAAGAGTAGTAGTGGGCTTAAGTGGGGGAGTGGATAGCAGTGTGGCTGCGTATCTACTTAAGGAACAGGGGTATGAGGTTATAGGTCTGTTTATGAAGAATTGGCACGACGATTCGGTTACCATTTCGGATGAATGCCCTTGGCTTGAGGATAGCAACGATGCCCTTTTGGTAGCTGAAAAGCTCGGCATTCCTTTCCAAACCGTGGATATGAGTGAACCTTATAAGCAGCGTATTGTCGATTATATGTTTGCCGAGTACGAGTGTGGGCGCACGCCTAACCCTGATGTGCTCTGCAATCGCGAGATAAAGTTTGATGTCTTTATGCAGTTGGCACTGAGCCTTGGTGCTGATTACGTTGCCACAGGGCATTACTGCCGCAAAGAGGTAATTGAGATAGGAGGAAAGCCTGTATACCGCTTGCTGATGGGGGTAGACCCTAATAAGGATCAGTCGTATTTTCTTTGTCAACTCTCACAGGATCAGCTCAGTAAAGCATTATTTCCGATAGGGGAGATGCTCAAGCCCGAAGTGCGTACCATTGCTAAAGCCCAAGGGTTAGTTACTGCTGAAAAGCGTGATTCTCAAGGGCTTTGCTTTGTAGGAAAAGTACGCTTACCCGATTTCCTTCAACAGAAATTACTACCCAAAGAAGGGGCTATTATAGAAATACCTGCTACTTGGCACGGCTATGCAGAACGCGCTGAGCAGCGTCTTTTTGAGTGCTATGAAGATGAGCTCAAATACTTATCGCAACGCTATGTGTATCAACCTTCTGATGGAAAGAGAGTCGGCACACATCAGGGGGCGCATTTCTTCACCAAGGGGCAACGTAAAGGCTTAAATGTCGGTGGCACACCCGAGCCGTTGTTTGTGCTGGAAACCGATGTAAATGAGAACGTTATCTATGCAGGGCAAGGACACACGCACAGCGGTCTGTTCAGGAGTGCCTTATTTATTAAGAAGGAAGATGTGCATTGGGTTCGCGAAGATTTGCGATTGCAGCCTTATGAGAATAAAGATGCTATGGTACGCATTCGCTACCGTCAGCCATTGCAGGAAGCTAAATTATACGCTGTCCCTGATGGATTGTATATTCATTTTAAAGAACCTCAAAGTGCCATCACTGAAGGGCAATTTGCCGTCTGGTATGAAGGCGAGGAACTATTAGGTAGCGGGGTGATTGCATAGGCTATTTACTCAATATTCTTTCCTCTATTTTACATAATGTAAATTATGAATACATAATATACTGAGCTTCAGAGACTTGTGTATTTATGATTTTCGACAGCACAATTTCTGAAAACTACATAAATAAAAAGCGGTTATTCATCATTGAATAACCGCTTTTCTGATTTATAATTTCTAATTTTTATTTAGCGTATTAACTTCTTATACTTAATGCGTGTTGGTGTTACTTCTTTGCCGAGGCGTTTTTTCTTGTTTTCTTCATATTCTGAGAAGCTACCTTCAAAGAAATACACCTGTGAATCGCCTTCAAATGCTAAGATATGGGTACATATACGGTCGAGGAACCAACGGTCGTGAGAGATGACTACAGCACAACCTGCAAAGTTCTCTAAGCCTTCCTCTAAGGCACGTAAGGTGTTTACGTCCAAGTCGTTGGTAGGCTCATCCAGCAGTAGCACGTTGCCTTCTTCCTTGAGGGTCATCGCTAGATGCAAGCGGTTGCGTTCACCTCCTGAGAGAGTCGCCACCTTCTTGTTTTGCTCGCTGCCACCAAAGTTAAACTTACTCAAATATGCCCTTGAGTTCACCTGACGTCCACCCATCATAATGAGATCTTGCCCCTCAGAGAAGTTCTCCCAAATCGTCTTTTCAGGGTCGATATTCTTATGCGATTGGTCTACATAGGCGATCTTGACGGTGTCTCCAATGGTAAAAGTGCCGCTATCGGGTTGCTCTTCGCCCATAATCATACGAAAGATGGTGGATTTACCCGCTCCATTAGGACCAATCACACCCACAATGCCCGCTTGTGGCAATACAAAGTTCAAATCCTCATAGAGAATCTTATCACCAAAGGCTTTGGATACCCCTTTTGCCTCAATGACATTCGTGCCCAGTCGCGGTCCGTTAGGTATGTATATTTCGAGTTTTTCCTCAAGTTGCTTAGCATCCTGATTCATCAGGCGGTCGTAGTTTTGTAAACGTGCTTTCTGCTTTGCTTGGCGACCTTTAGCTCCCTGACGTACCCATTCCAGCTCGCGTTCAAGCACTTTTTGTCGCTTGTTTTCACTCTTTTGTTCCTGTGCCAATCGCTGTGCCTTCTGTTCCAGCCACGAGGAGTAGTTCCCTTTCCACGGAATACCCTCTCCCCTATCGAGTTCAAGTATCCAACCTGCCACGTTATCAAGGAAATAGCGGTCGTGCGTTACAGCGATTACTGTCCCTGCATACTGCTGTAGGTGCTGCTCAAGCCACAATACCGATTCAGCGTCTAAGTGGTTAGTAGGCTCATCAAGGAGCAATACATCGGGTTGCTGTAAGAGCAATCGGCAGAGTGCCACGCGTCTACGTTCACCTCCTGAGAGTACTTTTATGGGTGTATCAGCCTCAGGGGTACGTAGCGCATCCATAGCCACTTCGAGTTTATTGTCGATTTCCCACGCACCGAGGGCATCAATCTTATCTTGCAACTCCGCCTGACGATCCATCAGTTTCTGTATCTTGTCAGGGTCGGAATACACCTCTTCTAAACCAAATTGATCGTTGATAGCATTGAACTCCTCAAGGATTGCCATCGTATCGGCTACTCCCTCACGCACCACTTCTATTACGGTTTTATTCTCGTCGAGATGTGGCTCCTGCTCTAAGTAGCCCACGGTGTAATTGGGGGCAAAGACCACATCACCTTGGTAGTTTTTGTCTACTCCTGCAATAATCTTCAAAAGGGAGGATTTGCCTGAGCCGTTAAGCCCGAGTATGCCTATTTTAGCCCCATAGAAGAAACTCAAGTAAATATCCTTGAGCACCTGCTTGCCCGTTTGTGAGTAGGTCTTACTGACCTTACTCATTGAAAAAATAACTTTCTTATCGTCTGCCATAATTCTTTATAAATATTATTCTAAAAAATATCTGTGCTGCCCTTACCTTCACGAAGGACCTTTGGCTCATCACCTGAGAGGTCAATCACCGTGGAAGCCACATTATCACCGTAGCCTCCATCAATAACCATATCAACTCTGTTTTGCCATTTTTCAAAAATTAGTTCTGGGTCGGTGGTGTACTCAATCACATCGTCTTCGTCATAAATGGATGTAGAGACGATGGGATTGCCCAACAGCTCCACAATACGGCGTGCTATAAGGTTGTCAGGCACACGGATACCAACTGTTTTCTTCTTCTTAAAATCCTTAGGAAGATTATTGTTTCCCTGCATAACAAAAGTATAAGGACCTGGCAATACACGCTTTAGCAACTTGAATGTAGTTGAGTCAATCTGTTTTACATAATCTGACAGGTTCTTCAGGTCAGAACATACAAACGAGAAGTTAGCTTTCTCTAACTTTACTCCTTTAATACGTGCAATCTTCTCAAGTGCTTTTGTGTTCGAAATATCACAGCCTAAGCCATATACAGTGTCAGTTGGATAAATGATAAGTCCACCGTTCTGCAGTACCTCAACTACCTTGTTGAGTTCTTTTTCATTTGGATTTTCCTCGTAGATTTTTATAAACTGAGCCATAGTACTAAATTTTAATCGTTGTAAATTTACAAAAAGAAATAAGCTTACCCTCTTGGTTAGTGATAGGGATTTCCCACAGTTGGAGTGTTTTACCAGCATTGATACACTTTGCCTTAGCAAAAACAGTATCCCCTAACTTAGCTGCCCGCAGGTGATTACCACTGAGCTCTATTCCTCTTATTGACTCACCCTCATTGCGGTAAAGTAGGAATGCTCCCACGCTGCCTGCCGTTTCAGCCAAGGCTAAGGTAGCTCCTCCGTGTAGCACCCCATCTACTTGGGTAACTTTTTCAGTCACTGGCATTCTGAAAGTTACGCTTGTTTCATCAATGGATATCAATTCAATTTCCCAGAACCGCATTAAGTTGTCCTCTGAGAGTTCATTCCATTTTTTTAATAAAGCTTCTTTATTTGCTTCCATTGTATATACGGTTAAATGCGGCAAAAGTACGAATTAATGAGTAATAAGCAATGAGTAATAACTAATTTTTCCAACTATAACCATTTCTTTCGCCTAAAATACCCCAACATCCATAGCGAGATGAGCACCATCACTGCCCACACGGCAGGGTATGCCCACTTGTAATGTAGCTCTGGCATAAATTCAAAGTTCATACCATAAACCCCTACGATGAAAGTCAGCGGGATAAAGATAGTAGAAATGAGTGTTAGCAGACGCATAATGTTGTTCATTTTGTTGCTCATTGCCCCCATATACGTATCGGTGAGCCCCCAGAGGATATCGCGATAGGTGCCGAGCGTCTCCACAATCTGTATGGTATGGTCATAGAGGTCTCTCAGGTAAGGCTTGGCTTCATTGAGCAACAGAGAGTGCTTACTTTTCTCTAACTTACTGACCACCTCACGTGAAGGCACTATCATCTTCTGCAGGAAGATAGCCCGCTTTTTAAGTAGCTGTATCTCAGAGATCATATCCTCACGGGGATTATTGATAATCTCATCTTCTATCACCTCTATTTTATCGCTCATCTTATCCAAAATCATAAAGTAATTGTCGATGATAGCATCCAACAGCCCTACCATAATGAAATTATGATTACTCAGGTTACGCTCTTTAGGGTTCTCCAACCTCCTACGAACAGGGTCGAACACATCGCCGCCTTCACTCTCTTGGAAAGTAATCAGATAGCCTTTGCCCAATAGCATTGCCACGTGCTCTGATACAAGTTGCTCCTCTTGGTTGTGATAAAGCATTTTGATGATCACTAAGATATGCTCATCAAGCAGCTCAACCTTAGGACGGTGCTCCGTATCGAGCACGTCCTCTAACAGCAGATTATTCAGATGGGTATACTCCGCAAACACCTTCATCTCTTCAATAGCATTGAGCCCATTGCAATTGATCCAAGTGCGCTTGTCAGGACTGATATAGGAGAGTGCCTCACGTGCCGAGCTTACTTTCTTATGGAGGTAATGCTGCTCCTCTACTTGTATCACATCAATGGAAGTGTTGATCTCCTTGTTACCAAAGTAGACCAAACTCCCTGGTGGTAAACCTACCTTTTTAGCCCTATTGGTACGTCTCTTTTTCTTGTTAGATATAACTGTATTTTTACTCATTTTTATATTTCATCTTAACTATATGGTAAACAATAATTTAAACAATATTTTTAAAGTATTAGTTTTACTATAAAATGTTATTTACAACATATACGTAGTGTGTTTCATTAGAAGCTATTATAAGCATTAACCATTTGTATTTGAATACATTAAGGTGCTAAAACAGTACTATAACCACTCTTTCTATACTAACAACTTCAACTGATAGTTTATATAATTGTTATAATAACTTTTATTTCAGTGAATTAAAAGTTAAATAAGAGTGAAATAATCACGGTGTACTATTAGCCACTTGCAGGGTTTTTCCGTTGAAGAGCTTTGCCCCACTAAGGGCAAATTCGGTGATGTAACGCGCCATCTCCTCAGGGGTTACGGTAGCTTTGTAATCAGGAAAAGCCTCACTGAGCATCTCGGTCTGCACCGCACCAAGGGCTAAAGTGTTGCAGACAATACCACGCTCTTTAAGTTCCTCTGCCAATACCTCCATAAGGGTGATAAGTGCCCCTTTGGACGAGCTATAAGCTGCCAGCCCAGCAAACTTCACACTGCCCTGCACCCCGCCCATACTGCTGATACTAATGATATGTGCCCCCGCCTGCATAAAAGGCAACATCACCTGCGTAAGCCGCACCACACCAAAGAGATTTACAGCATACACTTCTGAAAAATCCGAGAGCGTCAGTGCCTCAAAAGGCTTATTGATAAGTCGCCCCGCATTGTGAATCAGCACCTCTACCCTACCCCACGCTGTTGCGATATAGTCTCTTACGCGCCCCATAGCCTCCTCAGAGGTAATGTCAAAAGGCAAGGCAGTAATATTTGGGTACCCCAATGCCTCAATTGGCGCTACATTGCGCGAAAGCGCCAACACCTTGTGCCCCAAGTCGGCACATTGCTTCGCCATCTCAAAGCCTATGCCTCTGCTGGTGCCTGTGATGATAATATTACTCATTCCACTAATTTTTATATAAATACTACTTATCGCTGCTTATACAGAAAATACTTCTTTTATAGCCATTTCGAAGTCATCTCGAACACATCTTGAACACATCTCGAACACAGAGAATCAAAAACACAAAAAAAATATTACTATAAAAACTTCTTTTATTAGTTCTTTATTCATTAACCATATTCCACGTATCTGCTGCCTCTGTTAAATGAATTTTACTCATTCCACACATCTGTTATAGTTCTTAGTACTTGTATATACGGAATATCCCTGAGCAACACCCGCACTTTTTCTGCCTCTTTACCAACTATCTCCTTAGTTAGTTTAATGTATCACCCGTCTCCTCTTTTTCCACTATATTGCAAGTAATCAAATAATTAGGGTACAAAACTTCCGTCTCACTGAGATGATACTCCTCAATAGAAGCATCGCTAATACAAAAGTATTTAATATGATAAGGCGCGTTGCTATAGTCTTTTATCACAGATAGCTCATAATCTTCGTACATATAATCGTCATCATCAGTAAGCTCTATACGTAAAGCCGTTTCTAATGCTTTGGTTAGCGTATTAAAATCCTCTATAAAAGCCCCAAAAGTCATATAAACTCCTGCTCCCACTGAGTGAGCCAAACTCTCCATCTTGCTTAGTCCTTTTGCCATATATTATTTTGAATGTTGTTATAAAAATACTGCTCACTGCTCAACTCCGCAGACGGCGTCCGTCCTCACTTCTCACTACTAATTTAATCCTAAAACCTACCCCCACATACACCGCCGCTATTGCCACTGACTTCAAGGCGATATTCACCAAGGGCGAGAAGCTAAAGTCCCAAAAGGTAAAGGCAGCTACACAACCCACGCCCAAAAGTGTGGTCTTTATAGTGGCGGGATAGAGAGGCGTCAGTTGGTATTTGTAGTACACAAAGTAAGCCTTCAGCAGGTTATAGGCAATAAAGGCACATAGGGTCGCAAATCCTGCCCCATTGATGCCATAGAGGGGTATGAGCCACATATTGAGTAAAACCGCCGAAATCACCAAGAAAACGCTCAAATAAAGCACCGTACGATAGTAGGGTGAGTTGAGCAACACGGCATTGTTAAACCCAAAAAAGCTGTCCGAGAGTTTTACGAGCGATACGAGCACCAGCACGGCAATACCACTGCTGTAATCCTTATCGGGCAAGAGTGCATAAAACTGCTTGGCATTGGCGATAATCAGCACAAAGATGAGCATACTCAACAGGTAGGCAACCGTAGTGCTGCGGCGGTAAAGATCGTGCAAGGATGCCTCCTCGCCTCGGTTCATAAACTGCGCCGTCAGCGGACTGACAATCTGGTACATACTCCTGTAAGGTATCGCAATGACCGTAGCAGTAAAGATCGCCACGTTATAGACGGCAATCTCCCCAATGTTCACATACTGATTGAGCATAAACTTATCGATGTCCATTAGCAGTGAGGCTATTGACCCCGAGAGGATGATAAACAGGCTGTAGAGCAGCACCTCCTTATGCCCTGCGGGTAGCCCCCATACAAAGCGCGGCGACTGCAACCGAAAAGCGGCAATCATCATTAAAAGCATACGCACGAAGTACACCCAGAACACGCCCCACATCAATTGCTCAAAAGTGATGATTTCTAAGTAAATACATACCAACAATGCGCTGATGCCCACGCGGTGAAACACTTCTTTTAGGAAATTGCCATACACCGTGCGAAGTTGCACCTTTGCCCACGCATAAGCCACTTCAAAATAAGCCATCACCACTGAGGTGAGGAATATCAGCAGCAAGTAATCGCCCACAATGGGGTTGGTAGCCGAGAGCCAGCCTGCGATATGCTCATACCCCACAATGCCTATCAAGGCACAAGGTACAATCGCCAATAGTGGCAAAAGCCACAGCATCAAGCTGAGTTTGCCCTGCTCGCGCGCCTCGGGGTAAGCACTGTAATAGCGTATCAGCGTGTTGCCTACCCCAAAGCTCAGCAGAGGGGCTAAGATAGTAGCTACCGAACTGACGTAGCTCACCAAGCCATACTGCTCTTTGCTGAGGAAGTAGGTAAACAAAAACAGCGTATTCACCGCCCCAAAAGCAAAGCCTAAGTAGGTGAATACGAGGTTCTTTACCGATTGCCGAAGTACGATACCCATCTATGGTAACTTAAAGTTGAATTTATTCTCGAAAAACGACTGCCATTCAGGGGCTTCTGCTACGGCGATTTCGTAGAAGGTAAGCGCATTCTCGTGCTCTTGCATCCCCTCGTAAGCCATTGCCACGCGATAGAAATTGCTGGTCTCGTGGGGGTATATCTGCTGAATATCCGAGAGTATGGGCAAAGCCTCATCGTAATGCTCATTAGTGAGCATCAAGTCCACCCACGCCGTGAGGGTGTTGTAGGAGTAATCGCCGCTTTGCACCGCCCGTCGATAGCCGTACTCCGCCTGCTCTAAGTTGCCGAAATGCAGTCGGTTGAGCTCTGCATAGCGTACCCAAAAGTAAGGCTCGCCTTCTTCAAAACTGAGTACTTTGAGGATGTACTTCAGTGCTTGGTCGTGCTTGCCGCGCAGGTAGTAAAAGTCCGCCAGCGTAATCCACGCCTTGCTCAACTGCGGATCCTCGTGAGTGGCTTTGAAGTAGTATTCCTCAGCCCGCTTATCATCGCGCATCTTCTCATAACAACGTCCGATATGCAGGTACACCACCGCCGAAGGGTCGTCCAGCGTGAGGGTAATCTTGTAATTGTCAATTGCCTTTACGAAGTCGCCCATTATCTCCAGCACACGCGCCTTCTCAAAGTACGCCCCCGTGAAAGTATCATCGCTGATGATGGCAAAGTCAAAGCAGCGCAAAGCCTTCTTGTGCTCCTCTTGCGAGAGGTAAATACGCCCCAAATAATACCACGCCACTTCGCAATAAGGGTTCTTGTCGAGATACTTATTGAGGAACTCCATTGCCCCTTGCGTATTGTTCAGCATATCGTAGCAGTAGAGCAGTTGTTGTAGCGAGGCATAGTCCTCAGCATCTTCCTTTATGGCAAGGATAAAGAACTCCTTAGCCCGCTGATAATCATCGCGGTAAAGGTGCTCCATACCGATGAGGGCATAGATATAGCCGCGCTCGGGTGAAAACTTAGTCGCGTAGGTAAGCAGCTCGATCGCCTTAGGGTGATTGTTGAGTTTGGAGTACAGATTAGCGCGCTGCACGTACACCTCAGCGTTCATCGGCTCAATGGACTCCAATTCGTCGAGGAGGTCTGTTGCCTCTTCGAGTTTATCTTCAAGGAGGAAGAGCTCCGCCTGCAAGAGTTTCAACGACGAGGCATCGGGGTGCTGCGAAAGTGCAATCTCCAAAGCCCGCTTAGCCTTGCTCATCTTGCCGTTTTCCAAGTAATAGCCTACGATATCCTCAAACTCATCAACATCAAAAAAGGAGATATGCTTCTCCCTGAGCATCGCCTCGAACTTAGCAATAGAATAGTTTTCGTCTTCTTCTTCAAACATCACAAAACATTTAAAGCGCAAAAGTACAAATTAATTTTTAATGAGCAATGAGTAGAGAGTAATTAGAAGTGAGAAAAGAGAAATGAGAGATCTGCATTGTGAGCTGTGAACTCTGCCCTGTGGACTACCCCTGATCTTGCTGCTTATCTGCTGTTCATATCAAGAAATAAAGCCAAGATAAAGCCGAGATAAAGCCGAGATGGTAAAAGGATAGTAAGAAGATAGTAAGAGGATAGTAAGAAGATAAGCGGATTGTAATAGAATAAAACCCTATTTTTCAATAGGTTATAAAAGAAGATTTTTAGTAATAAGAAGCAAGCAGTTAGCTCGCACACCTGAAGCCTTAAGACTAAGGCCTGAATGCAAAAGTACAAAGAATATTCCTTCCCACCAAATAAAACCACAAAAAAATTACGCATTATGTATTGTGCATTACTCATCATTCACTACCTTTGCAACCTCACTATACACTATACATTATGCACTATACACTATTTGAAGAGCATTTTACTTCCGTACACTTCGCTAAGGGCGATTACATTACCCGCGCAGGCGACGTCGAGCACAACCTCTATTACATCGAGGAGGGCATTGTGCGCTACTTCTATTACAACCCCGAGAGTGATAAGGAAACCACAGTGGATTTTACTTTTGCGGGGGAGTTCTGTCTCTCCTACGCCTCTTATGTGCAACAGACGCCCTCATTAGTCAATATGCAAGCCTTAGAGGAAATCACCGCCTATAAGATAAGTCGCGAGGAATTAGAGCAGCTACTCACTCACCCCGATTACCTAAAAGTAAAAGTGGAAATCCTTGAAAAGCTTCTTATCGAAAAGATGCAAAAAGAAGCCCAATTGCTCACCCAATCGCCAGAGGAGAACTACCGCTACCTCCTTGAGAAAGAACCCCGCCTGTTGCAGTGTGTGCCGCTGAAATACATCGCTTCGTATATTGGCATCACCCCACAAGCACTCAGTAGAATACGAAACAGGATAGTGCATAGTTTATAGTGTATAGTGCATAGTTAGCGGTTAGTTAGTGTAATAACAAAAATTATTCACTGTGCACTATTCATTATTCACTAAAAAATTGTACCTTTGCCGCCGTGAAATGAACTAATCGGATTGTTTAATAACTCAAATAAAGAATTATCGAGATAAAACAAATATAACATATCGAACATAACGCGTTTAAGCTAACAGACCCTTAAAGTGAAATCTCCAAATTTCAAAAAATGTAGCAGTCAGTTAGTAAATGCTCACGCCGCGAGCGTGGGCTTTTGCTTGTACTTATAGCTACATTAGGGATTGGAGACCCTCACTTTAATAAGTAAGCAAAAGCCCTTTTTTTATGGCTATACGTTAGCTACGTAACGCACCCTAAGTACGTAATTTAAACAAATACCATAATGAAAAAACTCGTATTATTATTCGCAGCAGTGTGTCCACTTATCACTTTAGCACAGGACAAAATTATCACTAAAAAAGGCGAAACCATCACCGCAAAGGTCTTAGAAATCTCTACTAATGAGGTAAAATACAAAAAGGATGACAACCTCAAAGGACCTACTTACATCGCTCAAAAGGCAGAACTCCAAGCTATAGAGTACGAAAATGGGGCAAAAGAAATATATAGCACAACAACAGCCCCTAAATCCATAACAATAGAGCGTGATGATTACTACGCCGATGGTAAACTACTATCCAAGAAATGGGAATTGGAAGAAGTACTTAAAAATGACCCAGAAGCCTACCGATTGTTTCGCAAATCAAATGTTATGAATACTATCGGTAAAATAATGGTATTTAGTTCAGCAGGATTAGGCTTAGCTACTTTAATTGTCGATAACAATACTGAAAACTTTCCCAGTGGCTTTGTTTATTCCTCTTTATTGATAGGAGGATTTATTCCAGGAGTGGTCATTAGTCTTACTTCTTCAAATAGATTTGATGAAGCCATAGAGGTCTACAACCACAATCAACAAAAGAACATCACTCTTAGCCCTATCATAGGTACAAATAGCATAGGAGTAGCGGTTAAGTTTTGATATTAGAAAATTAGAAAAATAGTAGCCAGCGAGTAGTGAGAACCCCATCCTCTCACTACTCGCTACTTTTTATTCCCTATTCCCTAATCCTTAAAAGAACACGAAATTAACCCAAGTTCATTTTTATTCCACCAAGCCGCCGTTACTTTGCAGCGTAATAACAAACTCCTTTAATACCCCTTTGAAGGGGCTGGGGGTGTAATAATCAGTAAAATGAAATCAATTATGTTTACCGTTTTATCACTAATTTTCGCTATGAAAACTGTTGCACAAGAAAATGAACTGTACCAGATGGTACAATATGCTACTAAAGCCCCCTCAGGGCACAATACCCAGCCTTGGCAATTCACCATTGGGAAGGATACGATTACTATCACGCCCGTGCTTGCTAAAAGTCTGCCCGAAGTAGACCCGCATAACCGAGAACTTTTTATTAGTCTGGGGTGTGCGGCTGAAAACCTGCGCATTGCTGCCTCTCACTTCGGTTATACTACTTCTACCGCTGTGAGTGCTGAGGGCATCATCACTATTGCGCTAAGCAAAAGTACGGGTGCAAGTGCTGACCCACTTTTTGAGCAAATTTCTAAGAGACAGACTAATCGTTCTCTTTATGATGGGCGTGCCATTCCACAAGAAACCTTAGATAGGCTGCTCGATGCGTTACCTACTACTGGCACGCACCTCCGCACTTGGGCGGTAAATGCTCCTGAGGTGGAAACGCTTACCCGCGCCGTAATGGATGGTAATACTTACCAAATGAATGACAAAGGCTTTAAGAAAGAACTCCTCTCGTGGATACGCTTTAACAAACGCCATAGCGAGCAGACTTCAGACGGACTGAGTTACGCCGTAATGGGTGCCCCTAACCTACCCCGATGGATTACCAAGCCTATCATCACCCTGATGCTCAAAGGCAAGACGCAGAATAAATCTGACCACAAGAAGATAGCCTCCTCTTCACATCTCTTGCTCCTCTCCACCGATGAAGACACTATCCCCGCGTGGATTGCCCTTGGTGCTACCTTACAACGAACGCTCCTCGCTCTCACTGCACAAGGTATCGCTAATGCTTACCTCAATCAACCCTGTGAAGTACCTTCCTTACGTGAGAGGCTGCGTGCCCAACTTTTGGGTAACAAAGAGTACCCTCAAATCTTGCTGCGTATCGGTTATGCCCAACCTATGCCCTACTCTAAACGCAAACCGATGGAAGAGGTAGTGAGAAAGGAGTAGTGAGAGGACAGAGGTCAGCCTGCACCGCCAGCAACCTGCCCCCTGTTATTCTCTATTCACATCGGATACAACTCGAACAAACGCCGAAGGATAGCTATTGAATGGTATTACCACAGTATTACGATAGTATTAGGTTAGTATTAGGTTTAGCGAATAACCATCGAAAAATGAACGGATTATAAAACCACCCAAAAAGCCCCTTTTACACACATTATTCTTTTAGAAAATAGAAATAAGAAATTAGAAAATAGCAGCCAGCAGACAGTAGTACGATGATCTACTGCTTGCTGGCTGCTAACCACTAATCCCTATTCCTTAGAAAATCACCCTTTAGCGTTTAGTATATTATCCTATAAAACCATGCTAACATAGAAATACCCCCCCAGTTTAACATTCATTAGCATAAATTTATTTTAACATAAAAAAACAATCATTATTCCTTGTGCATTAAAGATTATTCACTAATTTTGCCTCCAATAATTCGCTAAAAACAAACCATTATGAAGTTTTTCTTTACCCTCATCGTTATGCTGCTTTTCTTCTGTGGCAGCGCGGCGTATGCACAAAGTGCTTTTACCCTTACGGCAAAGGTAGTCGATAGTGCGGGCGAGGGCGTTCCGCTGGCAGTGGTGCGGCTCATCGCTGAGGGAGAGGTCATCGCCCAAGAGGTTACCGCCCTCAACGGGTCAGTACGACTGACACCCCATACCTCAAACCCCACCCCTCAGACCTTAACCCTCACCATTGAGGCGTATAACTTTCAGCCTTACGAGCAAACGATTCACCGCTATTCCACACCCCAAGACCTTAGCACTGACCTCGGCACGATTCGTCTAAGCGAGGCTATTACTGCCTTAGAGGGCGTTACTCTCACAGGTGAGAAGCGTCCCTCAGCAGTGCGCGTTGAGGCGGGTAAGGTGATTTTCAATCCACAACAAAGTCTTACCACGGCAGGGAGCTCGGCATTAGAAATCCTCAAAAAGACCCCAGCAGTTACGGTGGACAACCAGAGCGGCATTAGCATCATCGGCAAGCGAGGTACGCTGGTGCTGCTTAACGATAAGCCTACCTATATGCAGGCGGAGGAACTCAAGTCCTTTCTGCAATCACTGCCAGCCAGTCGTGTTGCCTCCATTGAGGTGATGCCTACCCCGCCCGCTTCCTACGATGCGCAAGGTGCGGCGGGGGTTATCAACATTGTCCTAAAGCAGAGCAGTTTAGAAGGTACGTACCTCTCTGTGGGCAATGGGGTGGCTTATGGTACGCACCTACATCAGAACACGGATATCTACTTCCAGCAGTCTACCGAGAAGGCGAGTATTTACGGCAGCTACGGACACCAAGTGGGGCACTTTGGCAGTCGCTATGGCAATAAGCGTACCCAGAGTGAGGGAGGGCACATTGGCGGACAGCAGTTTATCTATAATGCCGACTCTGAGGATACTGATAAGCGCAGCAGTATTGCAGGCAGTCTTGGGGGTGAATATCGCTTTACTACGCAGCATACGTTGGGCTTTAACGCCTCATTGAACAGTCTTTTTGGCAGGGGCGACATCTTTACGTACACCGATAAACTGAGCAATACAGGCTCTTTGCTCAAACGCACTTACTCTTATAGCGATGCCTTGCATCAGAAAGCCAATCAGTACAGCAGTGCTTTGCAGTATCTTTACAAACCTTCCGATAAGGCGCAGTACCAATTCGATGCCGATTATATCTTCTTTGATGGCTTTACTGATAACGCGCTCTCTAACTACGATGTAAATCTTACTAATGGCAGCCACAGCCTTACCGATGGGCAGCGAGTACTGAACCATCGCAACATACATATTTTTGCCCTACAAGCGGGACAGACTTTTGCGCTCTTTGGTGGAGAGATGCAGACAGGGGCAAAGTACAGCCGCGTGCAATCGCGCAACGGATTGGACTATTTCACGGGCATTCCTGTGGCAAATACACTTGATGCAGACGCTTCTAATGCATTTACCTATCGTGAGCAAATCAGCGCGATTTACGGAAGCTATGAGCACAATTTCGGGGCGTGGAGGCTTGCAGCAGGCTTACGCATAGAACACACCGATACCGATGGACAACTTACCCCTCACATAGGTAGCACGCTCACCCCAGAGCACCACACGCACCACTACACGGATTTCTTCCCTACTGCTACCCTTGATTATGCTTTTACCGATGAACAACATTGGTCGCTGGCGTACAGCAGTCGCATCGAGCGACCCGCTTATGAGATGCTGAACCCTGTGGAGTTCTTTTTGGATAATTATTCCAAGTGGAAAGGCAATCCTTTTTTATCACCTCAGAAGATACACAAGCTAAGTCTGAGCGCACCACTTGGCAAAACACAATGTGCGCTCTCTTATACCCTTGCCAACGACTATTACGCGCAAATCGCTGAGAGTGGCACAGGGGGATTGCTCACTTACATACACCGTAATATCGGGCAACAGCAGCACCTCTCGCTCACGCTCTTCCGTGAGTTTACTTTTGCCCCGTGGTGGAAAGCCTCGGCAAATGCCGCCATCTTCTACATCGATAACCAGCTGCGCGAAGACCTCTTTGTGGGGGCACTCCGCCAGTGGAGCGTAATGGGTGCGATGCAACACTATTTTACCTTGTCCTGGGGCATACGCGCGGAAGTCAGTGGGGAGTACAACAGTCGCCGCCTGACCCAAGTGGGCGAGTTTGCGCTCCCCTCAGGCAGCGTAGATGTAGGTTTACAGCGCGATTGCTGGCACGACCGCCTCAGTGTAAGCCTCACCCTCAGCGACCTCTTCCACACCAACCGCTGGGACAACGAGAGTAGGCTGAGAGACACCCACATCGCTGCTTATGGCAATATGGAGTCGCGGCAACTCAAACTGCAAGCCGTCTACAAGTTCGGCAAACAACGTGAGCGCAGCGTTGAAATATTGGAAGTAGAAGAGCGGGAAAGACTTTGATAATGAATAATGTATAATGCACAATGTATAATGAGAAGTGAGCTAAGGGAGTAGTTATTCCCTGAAAAGTTAAGCTTTAATCATTATTTTCGTATCTTTGCGACCAAATAATAACATTAAACATTGTTATGAATATACTTATCATTGGTTTAGGAACTATAGGTAGCATTTACGGCTACTTGTTCCATAAGGCAGGACATAAAGTAGAGCACTTTTTAAGAAAGGATAGTCCCAAGGCAGGGATTGCTGAGCTTAAAGTAGCTATGCTTGATGGAAGACGACACCCCAAGGGAGAAGCCTACACGGACACGTATCCCATAGCTCATTGTAGCCAAAAAGCGTATGACTTTATCTTTGTGAGCGTCCCCTCAGGAGGTATTGAGGGAGTGCTGAAGAGCTTGCAGGCAGAGGGTATCACGGGGCAGTTGCTCTTGTGCTGCGGTCTGTGGGAAGATCGCAAGGCTTTGGAAAAACTATTGGAAGCCTATCACTACATAGAGGCACACTGGGACGGGCACGAAATGTTGCAGAAGAAGGACTATATCTTGGGTTATCCCGTAGCGGGAGGCAATATTGAGGGTGACATACTCAATGGCTGTGTATTCGACCATTTTATGTTAGAAAAAGAGAGCAAAGCAGGCTCTGTAAACTACACAAAATTAAAGTCCCTCTTTGCTGATGCCCAGCTCAAGTTAGAATGTCCTTACGATATGCTCGAATGGATACAGTTGCACCTTTGTATCAACGCTGCTGTGCAGGTAGTAGCAGGCAGCAATGGCAATATACACAACACTTCCGCGGCTGCCGAAGCACTGATGCAAAGTTCAAAACAACTCAAACAAGTGGTGCGTACCATTCGCCAGACGGCAAAGATAGCTGCCGCACGCGGAATAGACCTAAAGCACTACCGCAATGAACTCTGGGCATACCACCTGCCGACTTTTATCTCAGTGCCTTTGATGAAGCGTATGTTCGCCAAAAACATTCTCACCCGCAAAATAATGACCCTCCACAACAACCTCTCTGACCTGCTCTACGTATGCAAAACTGTATACGACTTTGGCAAAGAGAAAGGCGTAAAAGCCCCTATATTCTACACCGCTTACGAAAAGATTTTGGAAAAGGTTTGAGGTATGGGGTATGGGGTATGGGGTGTGAGGGCTAACGCAGCAATAAAACAGTAAAAACAGGAACAGTTAATCGCCTAAAACACGATTAACTGTTCCTGTTTTTACTACTTGCTTCTAAGAAATTATACATTGTGCATTGTCCATTATAAATTATTCTGTATCTTTGTCCCCATAAATCGAACGCAATGTTACAGGATTTACATACCATTCCCATAAATACCGCTGTGGTAGCAGGGCTTTACCCGCATATCAAGAGCAAGGCGCAAAAGGTTGCCGACTTAGAGCGTGCGGGCAGTCTGATACGCCTGAAGCGCAACCTCTATGTGGTTTCGCCCTCTTTAAGCGGCGTGCCACTTTCTACGGAACTTATCGCCAATCAGCTCTATGGTCCTTCGTACCTCTCGTTGCAATCGGCATTGCGCTATTACGGACTGATACCTGAGGCAGTGTATCAGCACCTATCAATGACCATTAAGCACAGCCGCAGTTTCACCACTCCTGTGGGGCACTTCCATTACCAGCAATGCACGCGCGATTATTTTGCTATTGGGCTTACTATTGTGCAGCGTACGGGCTATGCTTTTATTATTGCTACCCCCGAAAAAGCCCTTGCCGACCTTATCACCTACACTAAAGGACTCAATATGCGCTACCGCAAGGAAATACTCACCTACCTCAAGGACGACCTTCGCCTTGATATGGACGCCTTTTTTGCTATGGATGCCACTATATTCGAAGCGTGTGCTGCACTCGGCAAAAAAGCTACCACAATGAAGGCTATTGCTAAGTTGTTGAGGGATCAGAGATCAGAACTGAGTCCTGACTTCTGACTACTGACCTCTGCTCCCTAATCACTAACCACTAAGAAAAAATGAACAACATCTATCAATCGATGCTCGCCCCTTACGACCTCAGCAGTGAGGAGGCACGCCGCAACGCTACCTTTGAGGTCAATCAGTGCCTCATACTCGCAGGGCTTTATCGTGGAGGGTTCTTTGAGGAAGCCGCCTTCTACGGAGGCACGTGTCTGCGTATTTTCTATGGCTTAGACCGCTTTAGTGAGGATATGGACTTCTTGCTCTTGCGTCCTCAGCCCGATTTTAACTTTGAGCGTTATTTTCCTGCTATCCTCGATGAGTTTGCCTTAGTAGGGTGCGATGTGTCGCTCACACGCAAGGATAAAAAGCAGCATACACGCGTAGAATCAGCTTTTCTCAAAGACAATATCCACGTATACGACTTGCAGTTCCAAACCGAAAAGAGTATCAAAATAAAGATTGAAGTGGATACCACCTCACCTTTGCAGTTCGAGACTGAGGAAAAGCTTCTGCTACTGCCCTCATCGTTTATGACGCGTTGCTTCACCCTCCCTGACCTTTATGCAGGTAAGATGCACGCCTTAGCTTTCCGCTCGTGGCGTGGACGCGTAAAAGGGCGCGATTGGTACGACTTTGAGTGGTATGTGCGCCATCGTACGCCGCTGAATTTCACGCACCTCCAAGAGCGTATCCGCGAGTTTAACCACACTGAGATGACCCGTGAGGAGTATCTTTTGCACTTCAAGGAACGCCTTGCTACCACCGACATCAAAGCCGTAAGGCAAGATGTATTGCCGTTTATCAAAAATTCGCAAGCACTTGCTATATGGAGTAATGACTATTTTTTACAATTAGCAGATCGTATCGTATGGCAGTAAATAACCTTTGTAAGTATCTTTTGCTCTTCGCAAGCGTTTTTTGCAAGGGACAAAACCAAGCACTCATCAGCGCGACCTATGCAAAGCTGAAAAGCGATGCCAAATCCTTTGAGCAATTCGCCTTTTATGGGTTTTGCAATTGTAACGACACCTATCTGTACTCAGAGATGTACGACAGTCAGTACACCACCACCTTCAACCACTTAGAACCACTGCCTCGCTTCTTTGAAAGGGAGGTGATAAGGGCGGCGTTAAACAACTATCACACGGCTTATAACAACCGATTTGATGCCCTGCAAAAGACGTATTATAACGGTTATCAAATAATTGCTGAATGCTATAAGCTGTACCGTACATCGAATAAGAAATTAAGGAAGACCTATCTTCGCCTGCTCTCTGATGAGAAGCAACAAAAACAGTGGATCGAGGAGTATATGAGTGATTACTTAACGCAGTATTTTATTACTATAGAAACTGAATGATGCATAACACCCCACAAATTACCTTTACGAAAGATTGCGGCATTGCCACTTCTACGGAGGCAATCTTCATTCCCCTCATTGGCGAGGCTATGGAGCTATGGATATACACCGAAAGCGAGCGTTTTGCCGACTTTTCGCCGCACCAGCGCACCTGCTTTGATGCCTTTGTAGCACTACCTTCGCAACGGGAGATGATTGCGCAAGCCGTTAAAGACCTCTATGAAGAGCAACTCCGTGAGAGACGTATTGAGCAGCACCCTACCGATAGCTTCTGCCCTGAGTACACTGCCTGCATCGTGCCCAACCTGAGCGATGTTACAGATAGCCATATCTTTATCATCGCTGAGACCAATTGGAGCATCGCAGGCAGCGATTGCTGTCTTGAAATAGAGTTCTATTTTATAGATAATCGCCTGCACTCCCTCAGTGAAATGACGGGAGATTACACTTTGTTTGGTGCGGAATAGCTTTTCTATTAGTTATTGCTACCGCCTAATTTCTAGTTTTCTATTTTCTCAAAATATGCTTTACACATTGATCATTCTCATCGCATTGTTGGACTTGCTATTCGTGCATTTGGTAAGCCAATCGAAGCGTCCTCGTGGTTTTGTGGGCGTACTGATGATGAAGTTGTGGAATAGAACATACCTGCCGATGGTGCGTTGGGCTTCGGGCTACATAAAGGGCAAAAAGGTAAATAATATCTTAGACGTAGGGGTGGGCAATGGCGGCTCTACTGCCTATTTGACTGAGCTCTTTCCCAATGCGAATATTACGGGGATAGACCTCTCCGAGACGGCTATTGCAGAGGCGTATAAGCAGCCCATAAAGGGGAAAGTTAGCTTTGCTGTAAAGGACATTACGCAGACGGATTACCTCTCGGCGTCTTTTGACCTTATTTGTGCTTTCCAAACGCATTTCCATTGGCAGAACGCCGAGACTGCCTACACTGAAATCCATCGCTTGCTTACAGATAGCGGCGTACTGCTCATCGCCTGCGAGAAAAGCAAGATAAGGTACTACCTTCGCGACCTTGAAGAGACAGGGGCGTTTAGCTCTTATATGGAGCATTTTGGCTTATACTTAGAGGAGACAGCACAACAGAACGGCTGGGTGTTATTTGTGTTGCTGAAAAAGCCAGTCGCGAACAGCTGAGCTTGTTTCACACCTATGATATTAGCAGTAAACTCCATCTCACCGAGTTGAGAAAGCTATCTTGTGAGAGTTATGCCCTTGCCATCGACGCCTTAGAGCTGATGCAGCACAATAAGATCACCCAGCTGCTGTTAACCGAGGGTGCACTTATGTTGGCATTGTGCACCTACATAACTTAGTGCAAGAAGGACTTTTATAGTGATTAATGAGCAATGATTAATAATTAATCTGCTAACGCACAAATAAAAACCCCTCATTGTAAGCGTCCTTACAATGAGGGGTTTCGAAGTGTATAAAATCACTCTTCGATGATGCTCAACATTTTTATATAGCTATCATCAGCTGCAGAGGTTTTATCAACATTCTAAGATTGTCTAATTTATTAGACGTTGGAAATTCATAGCTAAAAATCGGATGTTTGTAGAAGGGTGGGTGTCGTATGTACATTACGACCTATATCTTATATTACCTTACTTGCAAACGGATTCGCACTCGAATTCTCGTTACCTTAAGATAACATTACACTATCGCTTCACGCTCTGTAATGTTTCCTGGTAAGTCTTCCGCTGTTACAACTACTTTCGAGTTTGCAACAGGCGTGTTGGTAGCAGTGGCACTATAAGTCCATTTGCCTTCGAGCTTTACAGCCTTCCCTTCTTCTACCAGCGTGTCATTGGCTTTCAGGATTTTTACCGTTACGCTCTTCACTTCAACTGTGTCCGTTGCTTCAATACTTATCGTTGAACCAACAGTGCCGTCGTAGTGCGAGGTATTGATGTGCTCTATCCGTGGAGCTGTCAAAAAATCCTGCAAGATGACATTGCGTGTAGTGAGGTTTCGGCTCTTGGCAATCTGCTCATACTTTTCGTATAATTCAGAATTGCCCTCTTTGAGCGTCTTTGCATACACCCCAGCTTCCTTAAAGCGATTGCGATGTGCTTTTTGCTTATCAGAAGCAGGTTTAGTAAACTCTGGCATCTTAGCTACTACTAATTTGCCTCGAACTCTCTTGTATACTAGCAAGCCTCCAATATTTCCTTTGAGACCTACCATAGCATAATTTCCTATTTGTATTGCCATAGGCTTAATTATAATTAAAAGAGTATCTAAAATGTTTAAGAACTTAATATTAGTTGTCCATTATTGTATCCTGCTTTGGCGCCTTGTGAGGTTACAATTTAGAACCTTTTATACTTTTTCTAACAACAAAAAGTGTGCCAAAGATGTTTTTTCTCTTTAACCTGACAAAATGTCCTGTATCACCTGACACAAATGATGATATATGACAAAATGTCTTAAATGTGGAATAATAAGTTACTTTTTGAAACAGACAATAAAAAGCCCCTCACGAAGAGAGGCTTTAATGATTGTTAGTAATTTAATAAATCTTTATTTCCTAAAGACTAAGGTTGCATCTGAGGTTTTTATCTTCAGTTCTTGTGATGTCAAAGAGATGAGTTCATTCTTTGTAGTATCACCTTCAACTGTGATAAGCAAGTACCCTCCTTCAATTGCAAAGGTTCCTGAAAGATTTTTTAAACTTCCTGTAGAGTAATCAGTCATAGTTACATTACGTTTAGAAAAGGTCATAGACGTTTTCTTTACAGTAGCATCTGTAACTACCTGATTGTTTACGGAATAGATATTCCAAGTTCCTTGAATAAGAGCCATATTCCCAGTAAGCTCTATTTTTTCTTCTTTTTTGTCTTCACTCTTGCTGCATCCTACAGCCAAGAATAACACACATACAACCATTACGGCAATTTTTAAAATGTTTCTCATTATAAATTGTATTTAATTATACCTACTTGGTAAGGGCTTCGGTATTCCCTAATATATAAAACGCCCTCCGGATAGGCATTCGTATATTCATTTGGAGAACCCTTAATTATAGGCATAAAAAAGGGCTTTTACTACTTCGTATCCGAGGGAGTCCAAGCCCTGTAATCAAGGTAGCAAAAGCCCACGCTCGCAGCGCAGGCATTTCACCAACTACCCCGATTACTTTCTATTTGGACTTTCGGATACAAGGTCTGTTAGCGTAAACGCAAAAATATTTTATTGAAATCTCTTTCTTAAATCTTTCTTATAATTCTTCTCATTTTATTTTACGCCGCAAATGTACACCCATATTTTAATCTGTGCAAATTTTTTATGTTAAAAAATTATACAACTTATTAGCTAATTTAATCTCAGTATGAAGAAAAAGAGATCATTAGGATAAGAAAGATTAAGATAATTAATTGAATGTCATATTTTTATTTTTTTTACAAAAATGTGAAAACTTTGCTTTTTGTGGAGTTAGTAAATATAAATGTTTTTAGTGAATTTTTATTATAACGAAATATGTTCTGGTTAATCTCTAAATAAGTAATATGGGTCTTTTATAAGTACAAATACAGGAATTATAGCTATAGTAGAATCATTTTCATTTGGTATATAATTATATATGGGTTCATTACGTGTAATAAAAAATGTTCTAATTCTATAATCTTCATCAACTGATTCACAATAGCTTTTAAACTTATTAATGTTATTTTTGCACCAATCATCTCTTTTTTGAACTTTCGGGAGACTTTTTTTTATCTTTTCATTCTGTGATATATAGTCATAGACTGTTCTTGCCTCATAATAATCTTTTATTTCGATACAGATTATCTGTTTTAATTTTGTGTTTATAATGAGTAAATCTATATCTCCCAAATCAGTATTTGCTGATAATAATTTATTTGGCTTAACTAAAACTTCTTTTTTTACTATAAGAGAAGAGTCGTCTAAGTCAATATAATATTGATATAGTTGTTCAGTAAAGTATTCTCCTTTTTTCTTATTGATATCACCAATAAAACTTTTCATTTCATTAGACTTTGCTCGTAGTGTTCCATTTGATATTCTTTCTCCCAATAAAGATACACTTATATGTAAAATTTCTATTGAGAAGAATATAGTATTATTATACAATACCCAAGGTCTTGTAATTATTTGTGGTAGTCTATTAAAGCGCTGGAAAAATAATTCAGATTATGGTAACTTTTGCTTATCATTTAAATCATTTTTTAGCACAAAAGACTTATAGAAAGCATTTTTTTCCACTTCATTTAACTTGTGTAAGATCGAATCAAATTTATTTTTTGATAATTCTACAAGTGAAGTATTTTTATTAATAGAATAATCTGAGCATGTAGACAATATACTCTTATAAACATCAAAACTTATACCATATTCTTTTATAAATGCCTGAAGGAAGTTCTTATCAGATACATCTAATATAAATGGAGGAAGTAACTGATGCTGTTTTTCAAGTAGTTTTAAGTCTGCAATCTCTCTTTTTCTTAAGGTAAGGAAATATTCATTATTTATTCTGAAAAATATATCAGGAATTACAATTCTACCATTTTTAAGTATTGTAAGTTCCGTATTTGGGATTTCATTATTAAACATATCCATATAACTTCCCATTTTAGCTATATGATACATTAAAGCAAATAGCTTATCCCTATCTTCTAATGAAGAACTGCTTGATTGATTATCAATATTATTTAGAATTATAAATTCTATAATACCTTGAGTAATAATACCTATTGTAGAGTTTTCACTATTTACACCAAATTGTTGGTCAAGTTCTGTACCAATATATCTGTATGCATTATTTATACTATTAAACCCTTTTCTTATAATCTTTGATTGATATAATGTGCTATAATATATTTTAATTAAAGATTTTAACATTTCTTTAGTATCAAACTTTACTATTAGTGCTTTGACTTCTTGCTGTAAATAATTAATAATACTCTTGATTATTTCTTTAGATTCTATTATTGATAATTTCTTCTCTTTTCCCTTAATATTAAGATATTCTGATATATCTTCGAGAATAATATCTATCCATCTGTCATTAAGCTGATGGTTAACAATGTCATTATTTGAATATATAAGGGCATCTTCATTCGTCATTAGAAAATGTCCTGCAGATTCCTTAAACATCTCATCAACAACATTGTTAGTTAAAGATATAGAAATCACATTAGCTGATTGTAATAAATGAGTGAAATTTAAAAATAACTTTTTCTCTATATTTTCATACTTTGTATTTTTAAAAAGAGTATCTATATCAATAAAAACAATATAATAACCATCTTCCTTTTGTATATCATTTTTATTAGTTAAAACTAATTTAATATCTGTGTCTTTTTTTAATATATTTATTTCTTTTTTATACCAAGCTGCATACATCCATAAAGCAAAACTCCCTGCTACTTCTAAATAATGCTGTTGAGGATTTTCAGAAAAGTGAATATACAATTTTTTATTTCCAATCTCTATCATTATAAATTGCTTTTCTTTTCCTGATACTGTTGGAGCATAAATGGGAACCCCTGCAGACAAATGGAAAATTGGTATTACTTTATTATAATAGGGAGAGTACACATATCTTAAATCTTCATCCATATAATATTTTCTAAGATAAAGTCCTAATCCTATTTCTATGTATATCATACTAGAGTCAAATAAACCTTCTTGGTAGAATGTCTGCTTATTTTTGAGGTAATAGGTAATAATATCTATATCCTGAGTCATAGGAATCAGATTTAATTTCTTCTTGTCTTGAGCATAATAATATAATGTTCTCTTATTAAAATTGATAAAATGTTGCTTAAAAAGTATAATTAAATCATCTATAGTAAAATAAAGAGTATCTTGAGGATACATTATAAAATATTCATTATCTTCTATTTGTGAACCCACTATAATATGGAGTGTATTCCTACACATAGGAAATTCTTTCCTTATACGTGTCTCTACAATTTCTCTTGATTTATCAATACTTACTCCTTTATCTATAAATAGAGAATGAAAACAAAGTATTTTATCTATATCTATTACATAACATAGATATTTGATGTTATCTACTTCGCCAATAAAACCGTTATTATCTCTATTAGTAACTGCAATAATTTCTTTAAAAATACTTTTATGAAATACATTACATACTTCTTCTCTCCCAAACATCTTGTAAAGTATCTCTTTACATTGATTATATGCTGAGTGGAGTAATCCTGATGGATATAAGACAAAATATCCAAACTCTGATTTGTAAAAAGGGTGTAAGCTTATTTCATCTGAATTTTCATTAGACTTTATATCTTTATTTATTTTTTTAAAGACAAAACAAATTGTTTGAATTTATCTTCAGAGAGATTATACTTTGTTATTAAGTTTTTAATTTCATTATAAGTAAAAAAAATCCTATCCTTTTCCTTATTTATAGCATTAAGTGATGGGATATATAACTCTTTTGCATTAGGCATACCTTCTTCATTACGTCTTAATTCTGAACGATCTGCAATTATTTGAGATATTTCTAACAAAAAATATACTGTAGAGAGCTCTTTTTTTCCTATACTATTTCTATCTGCTATACTTAATAATCTTGTGAGATTATGTTGAAAAAAAGCTCTTATTTCAGGAAAAACAGTATAGGAACCGTATGGAGTACCAACTTGCCCTGTAAACATAATTTCCTGTGGGTCTTCACCAAGGAATCCATTCTTCAATATATTAAAAAATGAACTATAGTTCTGTTTTTTCTTATTTAATTGTAATAAAGTAATTCTTAAACACTCTTTCAATCTATAAATATAAAAAGAGTTTTGAGGCAACGTTTGCAAATATGCAATTAATTGTAAAAGATCCTCTCCCTTAAAATATTTTAATATAGCCATAACTTATTAATATTTTTATACAAAATAGTAATGTCTCTAATTTTGTATTTTATAATTTATTATAAAAATAAATAGATTACCATCTATTGGGAATTTTATACGCCGCAAATGTACACCCATATTTTAATCTGTGCAAATTTTTTACGTTGAAAAATTACACAACACGTCTCTTTTTTAAGTAAAAAACAGTTTTTCAACCTGTTGTAATCTTCTCCCTAAAAGTAATAAAAACTATATTCCTTGCGCGTTATAAATATACTGCATTTATTACTTTATGTAGTTTATTTTTCCAATAAAACTACTTTTTAAAGAGACGACACATCCGAAAAAGCTACTTTCTTCCTATACTCATCCTGTACTCTTCCTATACTCATCCTATACTGTTCCTATACAAAAGAAAAATTTTCTGTGTGGGGTTTTGCTGCTTATCTCGGAAAATATACTTACTTTTGCCGCTCAAATTACTCATATAAATCATAAAATGAATATTGATACCTATATAAAATGTAATACCCTTAGCGGTCGCTACATTACCCAAGAGATGCTCACCCCCGTACTTGAGGGCTATCCCTTTGATGAGGTGCTGCCACTGGGGCAGTCGGTAGCGGGGCGCCCTATCAGTCTGTACCGAAAGGGTCGAGGGCAGACGAAGTTGCTGCTCTGGTCGCAGATGCACGGCAACGAATCGACCACCACTAAGGCTTTGTTCGATGTGCTGATGATGCTCGAAGGCAGCCCCTTGCTCGATCGCTTGAGCCTCTACTGCATACCCATTTTAAACCCTGATGGAGCAATGGCTTATACACGGGTGAACGCCGCGGGGGTAGACCTCAACCGCGATGCCCTTGCCCTGACCCAGCCAGAGAGTCGTGCGCTGCGCCTTGCCTACGACAGCGTGCAACCCCATTGGTGCTTTAACCTACACGACCAGCGTACCATATTCAGCGCAGGCACAGGCAAGCACCCAGCTACCGTGTCCTTTTTGGCACCGTCGTACAATGAGGCGCGTGCGTTAAACCCTGTGCGTCAGTCGGCTATGGAGGTCATCACAGCGATGTGGCGCAAACTCTCGCAGCACATCCCACAGCAGGTCGGGCGTTTTGACGATAGCTTTAACCTCAACTGCACAGGCGATAGGTACACCGCTCTCGGAACCCCTACCATCCTTTTTGAGGCGGGACACTATCCTGAGGATTACCCTCGTGAGCAAACGCGCCAATACGTTGCTATGGCGATGATGGAGGCACTGCAATACATCACAACGAATAAGGTTACAGGGGCACATTACGAGGATTATTTTTCAATTCCGGAGAATGCCAAGTGCTTTTTCGACGTCATTTTGCGAGGGGATGAGGGCTATAATGTAGGCATTATGTACCGCGAAGAGCTCAAAGAGGCTAAAATAACCTTTGTGCCCTACATCGCCGAGGTAGGAGTCCTCCAAGGGAAGTACGGGCATAAGGAACTACCTTTAAATGAATTACTTATGCACGTTCCTAAGGATAAAAAAGCCCTTGAGGACGCCATTAATTGGTCGGCGCTTTATATCAAATAGATTAAAAAAATAGCATTATTCTGAAAAATTATGTAAATTTGTTTGCAATATATTAAAAAAAGGCGTTGCTTTGCACTTTCAAACAAATTAAAAGGTATTTACAATGGGAAGATTTAAATTGGATGAAATAGACCATCAGATTTTGGATATGCTTATTGACAATACGCGTACTCCTTTCACTGATATAGCTAAGAAGTTAGACATCTCGGCAGGTACGGTACACGTGCGTGTGCGCAAGATGGAGGAAACAGGCATTATCAAAGGCTCAACCCTCACTGTTGATTACGACAAGCTGGGGTACACCTTTATTGCCTATGTGGGTCTCTTTTTGGAGAAGAACCACCAAGCGCAGTTTGTGCTACAACGTTTGGAGGAAATCCCTTACGTAACAGTAGCACACGTCACCACAGGGCGTTATAATCTCTTTTGCAAGATCCGTGCTAAAGATACACAGCACGCCAAGGAAATCATCTATATGATCAGTGAGATACAAGGCGTATCGCGCTCCGAAACGATGATTTCAATGGAAGAAGCCCTCAACGACAAGCGTCGCCTGTTGCACACTGCATTCAGGGAACTTTAATCCATTGAGGAATAAAGAATGCACCCGCGCTTTGCATCATTAGTAAAGTGCGGGTGTATTTTTTTGCCTAAAAAATTGTCCGTGTAATATAAATGCCTTACTTTTGCAGGGTAAATTCAAATCATAACATTATGAGTCATCAACACGATATACAGCATTTTTACGATACAATTGCAGCGAAATACGACCTTATCTTTCCGCTATCGCCATCACATAAAGCCTTTTTTGATAGCGAACTCAGTGCGGGGCAACGCGTTCTCGACATAGGGGCTGCAACGGGAAGTCTTGCGGCTTATTTGCAGCATAAAGGCTTGGAAGTTACTGCTATCGACCTCAGTGAGAGCCTTATTGCCCAAGCTCGTGCTAAGGGTGTAGCCGTGCTCTATAAAGATATGCTCACCATTGGCGACTTGCCTCATACCTACGATGCGATGATTAATATAGGCAATACATTACCCCATCTAAATGGTCTTAGCACAGTGGAGCACTTTTTGCAGCAAGCCCATAGCAAACTGCGCATAGGGGGTAAACTCATCGTTCAGGTGGTAAACTTTGCCCTCTACCTTGCACAGCGCAAGGAGGATTATTTAGGCGATCTGCCCTTAATTGACAAACCAGAGGTGCGTTTTGAGCGTTCATACTACCTTAAAGATGCCCAGACCATACGCTTTAAGGCAGTGCTTGACAGTCATCTCCACGCTGAGGAAGACCTAACCATTATCACCTGCGAGCAATTCACTGAGCTACTTGCCAAAGTAGGCTTTGCACAAGTGCAGCACTATGGCAACTTCAAGAAAGAACCTTTTGATGAAAAGACTTCGAAGGCATTGGTGGTAGTAGGGAATAAATAATAAGGATTAGGGGGTAGTGCTGCTCTGCAATTGTTGCCTACTGCTCTCCAAAGAAAACTTTTTCAGAAAAAGTTTGGTAGTTAAAAAATAAGGTTGTACCTTTGCCGCCGAAATCAGAAATGAAGCCTGAGTGGCGAAATTGGTATACGCGCACGTTTCAGGTACGTGTTCTTCGGAGTATGGGTTCGAGTCCCTTCTCAGGCACAGTCAATCTCTTGTTAAAGCTTATTAACAAGAGATTTTTTTGTGTCATCATAGCTGTGTCTGCGCCTTTGTATTCGTATTGCTTTCGTACCTCGTTCGTTATTCCTTTATCAGAGGTAGCTCTTGCATCCTAATCCCTGAACCTGCGAGATAAATTATTCATTGTATATTATTCATTATCCATTAAAAAGTTGTATCTTTGCCGCCCGAAACCGACCCTTACCTACTAATTACTAAACACTAAAATAGAATGTTATCAGTATCCAATTTATCCGTACAATTCGGCAAGCGCGTCCTCTTCGATGAGGTCAATGTAACTTTTACACAAGGCAACTGCTACGGCATTATCGGTGCCAATGGGGCAGGCAAATCTACATTCCTTAAAATCCTTTCAGGCAAGCAAGAACCTACTTCGGGGCGTGTGATCCTCGAACCAGGCAAGCGTATGTCGGTGCTTGAACAAGACCACTACGCTTATGACGACTATACTGTGCTTGACACCGTGATTATGGGCAATAAAGTCCTCTCCAAAGTCAAAAAAGAGATGGACGACCTCTATGCGGACTATTCCGATGAGCACGCCGAACGCATTGGTGAGCTACAAATGCAGTTTGACGAGATGAACGGCTGGAATGCCGAGAGCGATGCGGCTGCTTTGCTCTCCAATTTGGGCATCTCTGAGGATATGCACTATACTCTAATGTCCGAAATGGACGGCAAACTCAAAGTGCGTGTACTTTTGGCACAAGCGCTATTTGGCAACCCCGATGTACTCATCATGGACGAGCCTACCAACGACCTCGACTTCGAGACTATCGGTTGGTTAGAGAACTTTTTGGCAAACTATGACAATACGGTGATTGTCGTTTCCCACGACCGCCACTTCCTCGATGCCGTTTGTACCCATATCTCGGATATTGACTTCGGAAAAATCAACCATTTTTCGGGTAACTATACTTTCTGGTACGAAAGTAGTCAGTTGGCAGCACGTCAGCGTGCGCAACAGAACAAAAAGGCGGAAGAGAAATCCAAAGAGTTACAAGAATTTATTGCGCGATTCAGTGCCAATGTGGCAAAATCAAAGCAGGCGACCTCTCGTAAGAAGATGTTGGAGAAACTCAATATCGAGGAAATCAAACCGTCTTCTCGTCGCTACCCTGCCATCATTTTCGACCGTGACCGCGAGGCGGGAGACCAAATCCTACACGTGGAAAACCTCGCTGCATCTATCGACGGACAGGTATTGTTCCAAAATGTGGACATCAACCTTGCCAAAGACGACAAAGTAGCCGTGATTTCTAAGGATTCACGCGCCACCACTGCTTTTTATGAGATTCTCAACGGCAACTTCAAGCCCGATGCGGGTACTTTTGCGTGGGGAATTACCACCTCACAGTCTTACCTTCCTGTGGATAACTCCGATTTTTTCACCCAAGACCTTTCTTTGGTGGATTGGTTGCGCCAATGGGCAAAAACAGAGGAAGAACGCGAGGAAGTATACGTGCGTGGCTTCTTGGGCAAGATGCTTTTCAGTGGCGAGGAAGCCCTCAAAAACTGCAAAGTGCTCTCAGGAGGCGAGAAAGTGCGCTGTATGCTCAGCCGTATGATGATGTTGCGCGCCAATGTGCTAATGCTGAACGAACCTACCAACCACTTGGATTTGGAGAGCATCACCGCCTTCAACAACTCGCTGAAAAACTTCAAAGGCACCGTGCTTTTCACCACTCACGACCACGAATTTTCGCAAACCGTCGCCAATCGTATCATCGAGCTCACCCCTAGTGGCATTATTGACCGCTATATGACCTTTGATGAATATATGGATGACAAGAATATTCAAGAACTCCGCGAAAAAATGTACAAACAATGATTAACGGTTAATGATTAATGGTTAATCACGGCACTTTGGCAAAATTCGTTGTATAAAAGGGAATTAAAATGAGCTTTGTCAAAGTTTTTTTGAGGAAAATAGACAATTAATGTTATTTTTTTTGCTGAGAGAAAGGAAAAAATAACTTATAGTATCAATTAAAAATATAGAAATGGGAGTAACTATTAAAATAAAAGGGAAACAGGACTCTAATGAATATAAAGATGCTATTGTTCTGAAAGAAATTTTTGAAGAAGAACTTAGAAAATTTCCAAGTACAAATGGAGAGATTTTAATATTAAGTAATGTAACACTTTTCGGTCAAGAAACAAAGGATGTTGATATTATTGTAATAGGAAATTTCGATAAATTTTCAATGAATATTAAAACAAAATCAAAAACTTTCCAAAATGAGAAAGAAATATTTTATCCTCAAGAAAATAGGAATCTCTTTATAAATGATTTTTGTTTTGTAATCGAAACAAAACTTCATTCTGCTGATAAAATTAAATTGGAAGGCACAACTTTATTAGTCCGTTATAACGATAAACTTCACGATGTTACAACCCAAAGTGAAAATCAGAAATATTCACTAAAAAATTATTTTGAAGATAGACTTAACTTTTCTCCATATATATGTAATTTCATCTGGCTTCGTAATGTAAGTGCTGACACAATTAAAAAAGATTTTTTAAATAGTAATCCTAACCTTTATGATAAGCATAATTATCTACCTAATAAATTTACTTTAAGATGGTTATTCCAATTAGCCTGCGTTCAATCAATACCTTATAATCCTATAAATAAAGATACTAATCAACCTAAAGGATATTGTACTTTTAAAAGTTTAAAATACAATCAAAGTTATGATTTTAATGAAATGGATAGGATTTTTGATTTGTTTTCAAAAGTCAAAGAATCTATGGGAGACTTAAATAGAAGAAAATTAGAACAAATCACAAAAAAAATACTTAAAGAACAAATTTATGCACAAGCCATAGGAGAAAAACTTGTTGTTATTTCTGGAAGAGCTGGAACAGGAAAGACTATAAAACTAATTAATATTGCTTGTGATTTAGCTGAAAATAAAGGAGCAAGGTGTTTGATACTTACTTATAATCATGCTTTAGTTAGTGATATAAAAAGAATACTAGCTTTGGGTGAAATACCTGATGATATAGATAGTCGTTCCGTCAATATATCAACTCTTCATAAATTTTTTTATGAAATATTATTAGGTTTTGAAATACAAACTGAAAAAAGTAATAAAGGAAATGTCTACATACCCAATTACTTAAATCGCTATTATGATTTGTTAAATGAGTTTTATGAGTACGTAAAAAATAAACTAATAGAACATTCTGACTTAGAAAAATTAATGAAAACAAGACATCAACAAATAGCATGGGATTATGTGTTAATTGATGAAGGTCAGGATTGGAATGAAATAGAAAAGAAAATCATTTTTTTTATTTTTGGAAGACAAAAATCTATTGTAGCAGATGGAGTAGATCAATTAATTCGTTCTCAAAGAAGATGTAATTGGATAGAAGGATTGAGGAAAGATATAGATTTTGTAAAAACAAATGAAAAAATAAGTTTGCGACAAAAAATAGTACTTGTAAATTTTGTAAATGATATAGCTGCTAAATTAAATACAAATTGGAATTTAAAAGCAAAGGAAGACTATTATGGAGGAAAAATAATTGTCAAAATAGGAGATTATACAGAAGAACTCCATAAAAGAGAGTTTGAAGCATGTAAAGCTAACCTGAATAGTGCCTATGACATGATGTTCCTATGTCCACCTAATTTAGTTTATAAGAGAAATCAAGAAGGAAAAGAAGAAAGATATTTTATTAAAACAGAAGAATTTTTCAAAAAAGAGATTTCTATATGGGATGGCACAAAACAAGATTTAAGGACAAATTATCCTGTAGATATTAATCAACATAGACTTTTACAATATGAATCATGTAGAGGTTTAGAAGGGTGGACTGTTGTTTGTTTAGAGTTAGATGAATTTATGAAGTATAAATTCAATACATATAAAGAAGAAATTAATCAAGAAGAGTTAGCTTTAGAATCCTTTGAAGAAAAGAGAGAAAGATTTGTAAATTTGTGGACATTAATTCCTCTTACAAGAGCAATAGATACTTTAATTATTACTATTAAAGACAAAAATACTCAAATAGCTAAAATTTTGAGAGAAATTTATTTAAAAAATCCAGACAATATAGAGTGGATAGAATAGTATAATATAGATATTCTAAAAAAATATGTATTTTTGCTTTTGAAAAATAATATTTGGTAAATTTAAATCTTAATAGACTATAAAAGTTCCAATATTAACTCACGGGAACACAATATTAAGTCGTGGAAATACAAAATCAACTCAAGGGGACGCAATATTAGATTATGGGAACGGAATATCAACTCACGGGAATACAATATTAAGTCATGGGAACGCAAAATCAAGTAAAAAATAGTAAAAATAATTTAATAATCATTTAAAAATTCAATCAATATGGCAATTATCCACATCTCATTCGAAAAATTCAAGAATTATTCCTTCATTTTTGAGAATATTTCCAAGAATGATGTCCTGAAAAAGGAATTAGCTGAGTACGGTTATGGCGATAAGGAAATCGCACAAGGCAAAGCCCTGTACGATACCGCCGCCCAGATATACGAAACCAATAAGCGTGAGACCTCCGAGGAAGCTCTCGCCTATAACGAGTTCTCCAAAAAGCTCGAAGCCTTTAAAAACACTTACGCTACCGACCGCAAAAAGGCTAAAATCATTTACAAAGAGGAGCCTAAAATCCTTATTGCCCTTCATATCAAGGGAGTGGCACCTTTGCGTACCAATAAGCTCCTTGAAGACATCGAGGCGTTCTACAAAGAGCTCAAAGCTAAACCCGATTTGCTCACTCCGCTCAACAAACTTAAAATCACTGCTGAGCATATCGAAACCCAGCTCACCATCCTCGCCGATGTAAAGCAAGCCGAAGCCACTTACGTCCTCGAAAGAGGTGAAAGTCAGCAGGCTACTAAGGACAAAGACGCCGCTTTCGCCGCCTTCGAGAAGTGGGTACGCGAGTTTTATGCCATCGCTAAAATCGCTTTGGAAGACAAACCCCAACTTTTAGAGAGTATCGGGAAGTTTGTAAGAAGTTAGAAGAGAATTTATTAAAAACGAATTAAATACAAAAAAATGAAAATAATAGGAATTAGTGTACGCACTACCAATCAGAACGGACAAGCGATGCAAGACATCGGAAACCTTTGGCAACGCTTTTTTAGCGAGCAAATTTTGGCAAAAATACCCAATAAGGTAAGCGATGCCATTTACAGCATCTACACCGATTACCAAAAGGACTATACCGAGCCTTATACTTGTATCATAGGAGTGGAAGTTACCACGCTCAGCACGATTCCCGACGGCTTAGAAGGCAGGGAATTCCCTGAACAAACTTTTGAAAAGTTTGTAGCCAAAGGCGCAATGCCTCAAGCTGTAGGGGCAATGTGGCAACATATCTGGGACAACGACGCCACGCTCAATCGCACTTATATATACGACTATGAGCGCTACACCGAGAAGTCTCAGCAAGGTGATACCTCCGAAGTAGATATTTTTATAGGCGTAAAAGAGAACAAATAACCCCAACTTTTAGAGAGTATCGGCAAGTTTGTAAGAAGTTAAAAAGAATTTATTAAAAACTATTTAAATAAAAAGAAAATGAAAATCATAGGAATTAGTGTACGCACTACCAATCAGAACGGACAAGCGATGCAAGACATCGGAAACCTTTGGCAACGCTTTTTTAGCGAGCAAATTTTGGCAAAAATACCCAATAAGGTAAGCGATGCCATTTACAGCATCTACACCGATTACCAAAAGGACTATACCGAGCCTTATACTTGTATAATAGGAGTGGAAGTTACCACGCTCAGCACGATTCCCGACGGCTTAGAAGGCAGGGAATTCCCTGAACAAACTTTTGAAAAGTTTGTAGCCAAAGGCGCAATGCCTCAAGCTGTAGGGGCAATGTGGCAACATATCTGGGACAACGACGCCACGCTCAATCGCACTTATATATATGACTATGAGCGCTACACCGAGAAGTCTCAGCAAGGTGATACCTCCGAAGTAGATATTTTTATAGGCGTAAAAGAGAACAAATAACCCCAACTTTTAGAGTGTGTGGTAAGTTTATTAAGAAGAAGCTGTTTAAACTTTTTTTAGAGAAGTAAAAGTTCCCGAAAATTAGTAATTTTGTGTTTGAAAAAAAAAGAACACCAAAATTCAGGAACTTTGGGCAAAGATACAATAAATAATTGGATTATTCCCTTTTTAAGTGTAGGAAAAAGAGGATTTAAAAGTAATTTTGATTTAGCTTCAATATTTTTATTGATTCTCAAGAGATTAAAAACAGGGGTACAATGGAGAGAACTTCCAATTGAAAGCTATTTTGAAAAAGGAGAAATCTCTTGGCAAAATGTCTATTACTACTTCAATAAATAGAGTAAAGATGGTAGTTTTCAGCGAGTATGGTTGAATCTATTAAGTAAGAAGAAAAGAAAGTTAGATATGTCTTGCGTTCAATTGGATGGTAGTCATACACGTTGTCGTCAAAAAGGAGAATCTGCAGGTTATCAAGCAAGAAAAAAAGCCATAACCACAAATAGCATTTTTTTGTGTGATAATAAAGGGCAAATGATAGCAATGGGAAGTCCTAAAGCTGGAAATCACGATGACTTATATGAAATAGAAGAAGTACTAAAAGAAATCTTAGCTTTATTAGAAGAAGCAGGAATAGAACACAAAGGACTGTTTCTCAATGCTGATGCAGGATTTGATAGTAAGTCTCTTAGAGATTTTTTAGAAAGCAAAGAAATTATAGCAAATATTAAACCTAATCCCCGAAATGGAGAGCAACCAGATGTTTATTTTGATGAAGAATTGTACAAAAATAGGTTTAAGATTGAACAAGCAAATGGTTGGCTTGACGGATATAAAGGTTTGATAATGAGATATGAGTATCTTGATGTAACTTGGATTGGAATGCTCCTATTAGGGTTTATCTCCAAGTTCCTCAAAAAAGTTTAAACACGTTTATAATATAACAATTGAAAAACAACCTCACCCCTTTCACATACTTTTTCAGCGCATTAGTCACGTACTGTAGCAGTATCTCACTTTCTTTTAAAATGGGAAATAAACATAGGTGAGATATACAAAGGCAGTATACTATAAAGGACTATTTCCTAACATAGTTCTTTAAGTAAGATTACATACTGACTTCTATGAAGTTAGTTACGTTTGTAAAATTATTTTCTTAATATGTAAACATACGCTCCACTATTTTCACACAATTTTAGATCTTAAAAAGTATTTCACTATTGTATATAGGCTATTTTATACTATTGAAAAAAATTATAGTAAAATTATAAATATCATTGTTTCATATATTTATAAGTTTATAATAAATAAACACTTCATTCACGTAAAAATTTATAAGTTTAGATTTGTGTATATGAAATATTAGTTTTACATTTGCAAATTATTAACCCAATCTAATAGATTTACAATGTTAAACACAAGTGATTTTGTAGTACGCCTACAAACCATAATGGATTATTACGGATTAAGTGCTTCAGCTTTTGCCGATGCACTTGAAATACAGCGCTCAGGTATCTCGCACCTACTTTCAGAGCGCAACAAGCCCAGTCTGGATTTTATATTGCGTTTAGTTGAGAAATTCCCCGAGGTAGATATGTATTGGATTACACAGGGAAAAGGTATTTTTCCACCTGTAAAAGAGGCTGAGAAGGAGCCAAAAGCGGCTTATCCTATTGATTTATTCAGTCAGGAACTCAGTCAGAGTACAGCTCAAAAATCAGTAGTAGAGAATAAGCAAACTATCGACGTTGTAGAGAAAGAAGATTCTGACATTACAAATATAATCACATCTGTAAACAAATCTACAAAAGTTACGGCTCCTGAAACTATAAAGGCTCAAGGTAATGCTAATACAAATGTAAACAAAGAGATTCAATGTATTATTATATTTTATACCAATAAAAAGTTTGAAGTTTTCGAGAATGTATAACTTGCGGTTTACATTTGTAACTTATTAAATTCTTTTGGTGATATGGATAATTAGTTGTACCTTTGGCGAAAATTTAAATCTATTACTTTATGAAGCAGAAATATTGTGGTAGCTTAGTAGTCGCCTTCCTATCGATATTCGTTGTAGGTTGTGTATTTGAAAAATCGTTTGAGGAATGGATTTCAGGTTTATACCCATTACGCTTTCACGTTGAGAGAGAACAAGTGCTCTCCTCTACTCCAACAGGGAGAGTACAAAACGGTAAAGCGGAATACACCGAGAATGTAAAAGTACAGCAAGTGATTGACCCTATTGCCGCTCTGGATATTAATGGTAATGAGGAAATTTATCCTGCTTGTGTGTTCAATGGTGATGATTTTATCAATGGGCAGCAATTGAAGCCTATAAAGATTGAGGCGGCTAAGGATGTGGAACTTAACTTGACTTTTCGAGGACGAGAAAGCCAAGTTATAAAATTTAATAGCTTAGGTTCTGTAGCCGAAGTGAATTATGAGGCACAAAAAGCTGTAAAAGCCAATGCAGGCACATTGACAGGGAATAAATCGGCTGTATACTTACAGTATGTTGGCAATGAAGTGAGTACTACAGAGAGTTTGAATAAGACGATAGGGGCTTATCTGCCTAAAAACGACTTTACCAAATGGGTACAATTTCACTTTGATTTTGATGAAAAGGCAGTATTACAGCAAACAAAAAAGTATGTCTGTGTGAGGGTATTACAAGGTATTTACAAAGTAGGTGTAAGTGCGAAAGCCGCTGATGCGTGGGGTATTGGCAATGAAGGAACTTATTATGTGCCAGGCTACATAAGCGAGGTGCTCTACGGACAGTCGGCAGTGCTACTGATTGAAAGCAACGTTATGGCTAATGAGCTTACAGCGCAATTGCAGCAAGCAGTGGCAACTGAACTTGGTGAAGCAGCGGATACAGCTGCTGTTAGTGCTATTAACCAGCTTTTTGCTAGTGGTAAGGTGCAGGTAGTGAGCCTTTCAGGAGATGGCAGTAGCAGGCAGCGCATCAAAACGCTGAGTGCCTTAACAGACTTCTTTAAGTTGCCTTCTGCAAACTTCCTCAGTAGTATCTGTACTCCCATTGCCTATAAAGTTTCGGATATAAGAAATCACAAAGAGGTGACTGTACTACGCAGTTATACAGAAATCAGAAGCGTTTGGAAGTAAATTTATATTAGAAGCTATTAAAATGATGAAAAAGATACTTTTAGCCAGTACTTCTACAGTGTATGGAGGTACGTATTTATCGTATTTGAAGGAAGCAATGACAGTTTTCTTTGTAAATGTAGATGAGGTGCTATTTGTGCCTTATGCACGCCCGAGTGGGATTACACACGAAGCCTATACCGAGGTGGCACAGAGTGGATTTGAGGTAATAGGAAAGCGCATAGTCGGCTTGCACACCTTTGCAGACCCTGCTAAAGCTATAAGAACAGCACAGGCAATATTCACAGGTGGAGGGAATACCTTTTTGCTAGTAAAGCAGCTTTATGACTTAGGGCTAATGGACGTACTGCGCGAGGTGGTACTTAGCGGTACACCTTATATGGGAACCAGCGCAGGGAGTAACATCGCAGGACGGACGATGCAGACCACTAACGATATGCCTATCGTCTATCCATCGAGCTTTAAGACGCTGGGGGTGGTGCCTTTTAATATCAATCCACACTATCTTGACCCTGACCCTACGAGTAAGCACAAGGGCGAGACACGCGAGACGCGCATCAAAGAGTTCTTAGTACTTAACGACACCCCTGTGGTAGGATTACGCGAAGGTAGTTGGCTACTTGTTGAAGGTGAGCGTATTAGTCTTGAAGGTGAACTTACGGCAAGGTTATTTGAGAAGAGAAAGGAGCCGTACGAGAGCAAAGAAATAAAATTTTAATATAAATTTTAGATAAAAATATTTGTCGTGTTAAAATAAATATGTACATTTGCGGCGTGAAATAGGCACACATAATAAAAACAAAGTGCAGTGTACTTAAAATTACAAAACGATATGAAAAAACCATTATTAATTGCATCAGCTTTACTCATTTCAGCTGTAGCTTTTGGTCAGAAAAAAGAGCTTAAAGAAATTGAGAAACAGATTAAAAGAGGTGAATTAGCAGAGGCACAGAGTGGATTGAATGCCCTGAAAGGAAACATTGATGGTACTGAGTTTGCACCACAGTTCTACTTTTTAGAAGGTTCTGTGAATGTTGAACAGGCTAAGAAGAATACGAATGTACTCTCGTCATTGCAAGCTGCTACGACTGCTTTTGCTAAGGTAAAACAACTGGAAGGAGGCAAAGGTAAATATGCGAGCCAAATACAAGCTCTTAGCAATGAAGCAGTGAACTTGGCAATGAAGCAAGCACAACAGACTTATGAACGCAAGGACCTTAAGAATGCAGCAGTAGCTTTTGAACAAGTATATCGCCTCAGTCCACGTGATACAGTTTTCTTGTACAATGCCGCAGTAGTAGCCGTTGAAAACAAGGATTACAACACTGCTTTAAAGCACTATAAAGAGTTAAAAGACTTGGGATATGATGGTGCTGAAGTGCAGTATATCGCTACCAACAAGCAAACTAATAAAGAAGAGTCATTCCCTGATAAAAATCAACGTGATATTATGGTGAAGGGTGGCACACACATCAAGCCAAGACAAGAAAAAACACCGTCACGTCGTGCAGACATCATTAAAAATATTGCTTTTATATATGTAGAGCAAGGAAAGAGTGATGACGCTTTAAAGGCTTTTGCTGAAGCGAGAAAAGCATATCCAAAAGATGCTAACTTAATACTTGCGGAAGCAAATATTTACTTGCAATTAGACAAGAAAGACGAGTTCAAGCAACGTATGCAAGAAGCAGCTCAGTTAGACCCTAACAACGCTGACCTTCACTACAATATTGGGGTAATCAATATGCAGCAGGGCAATATTGCTGAAGCCAGAAAGGGATTTGAGCAAGCCTTGAAAATCAAACCTAAATACCCAGAAGCTGCATTGAACCTTTCAACTACTTATATCAATGAGGGCAATGGACTTATTGAGGAAATGAACAAACTCGGTAACTCAGCTGCTGATATTAAGAAGTTCAACGAACTGAAAGCCCAAAAAGAAACTTTATTCAAAAAAGGTGCTGAAGTATTGGAAAACTACACCAAGGCTAATGGTAATGACAACAGCATTTTGGAACAGTTGAAAAATATCTACGGTGCGTTGGGTGACAGTGCTAACTTCCAAAGATTGAAAAAATTATTAGGTCAATAAGAGAAATTAAAGTACAACAAAATAAGTAAGTAGGGATTGAGGTATAACTTTGGTCTCTACTTCTTTTTTACTCTCCTATTAATAATATGCGTTACTTTATTGAGTTTTCATACAATGGAAAGAATTACCACGGATGGCAAAGTCAGCCTAATGCTAACTCTGTGCAGGAAACATTGGAAAAGGCTATGAGTACCATACTTCGTACGCCTATTGCGCTCATAGGTGCTGGGCGTACTGACAGTGGCGTACACGCAAAGCAGATGTTCGCCCACTTTGATATAAATGAACCTCTTGATATGTACTTTTGTAATAGGCTCAATGCTTTTTTACCTAAGGACATAGCAATCCACCAACTGCATAAGGTAAAAGATGATGCTCACGCACGTTTTGACGCTGTAAAGCGTACCTATCAGTACTATATTAGCACTGTGAAGGATGCTTTTGCGTATGAATATAGTATGTACTTGAATTCGCCTTTAGATATAAAAGCGATGAATACCGCAGCACAAGTGCTGTTTAAATATATCGACTTTCAATGTTTTTCTAAGACACATACAGATGTAAAGACCTATCTCTGCAAAATCTATGAGGCGCATTGGGAACGTGTAGATTCACAGCTTGTATTTACCATCAGTGCTGATCGCTTTCTAAGGAATATGGTGCGAGCTGTGGTGGGTACTCTTATTGAGGTAGGTTTACATAAGTTATCCTTTGCTGATTTTGAAGAGATTATACACAGTAGAAATCGCTCTAATGCAGGAGCCTCAGTGCCAGCGTGTGGCTTATTCTTAACTCAAGTGGAATATCCAGAGGAGATATTTTTGAAAAAAGTAAGTTAAAAAACTTGCAGATTGGAAATAAGTTTGTACCTTTGCAAGCCGAAATAAAGATTAGAATGAAATATTTACAGAATAAATATGTTAAATTAGTAGTAGCTGGGCTTATCATTCTGTGGGCTGTATATCAGTTTACTGAGCGCAATATATGGAATGGTATCGCCCTGATATTCCTTTCATTAGTGCCTATATTCCTATATTTTAGGAACGAATATATCCTCCTTACCTTTTTAAGACTACGTAAACAGGATTTTGTTGGTATGGAGAAATGGCTCGGAAGGATTAAAGACCCTAAAACTGCCCTCATCCGCAAGCAACAGGGGTATTACAACTATATGTATGGTGTAATCTACTCTCAAAAGAACCTTACGCAGGCTGAAAAATACTTCCGTAAGGCTTTACAATTAGGTCTGTCAATGGATTTTGACCTCGCGATGGTTAAACTCAGTCTTGCGGGTATAATGATGCAGAAACGCAAAAAACGTGAAGCACAAGAGCTGCTTTCAGATGCTAAAAAGCTCGACAAACAGAAGATGCTCACCGACCAAATTAAGATGTTACAGCAGCAGCTCAAAAAGATATAAGCACAAACTTATTTATCAGATACTTAGATGCTGAACTGAGATACGTAAAAGTTCTATAAACCAATTGATTTATAGAACTTTTATTATGCGCAATCCTGATGAGAGCTACCCGATGGTTAGCTCAGCGGCAGATAAACTACCTTCTTTGTCTCAAAAAAAGGCTCTTCGTAGAATGAACTTATCTCAGTGAGCTGTGCCTCAGGGAATGAAGAAAGCTCAGCTGTGAGATCACCCCCTTTGAGATAAAGTATACCGTTTTTAAGCTGATGGCGTGAGTTGCGTTTTACCCTTTGCTTTACCCAAGGCACAAAGTCGCGCATTTGGGTGACCGCCCTACTGACGATAAAGTCGTACGCCTCGGTGAGCTCTTCAGCGCGTGATTGTATCGCAATTACATTCTCAATGCCTAAGACGGTAACTACTTCATTTACAACTCGTATTTTCTTCCCTATGGAATCCACTAAGGTGAAGCGTACCTCGGGCATCAATAGGGCGAGTGGAATACCTGGGAAGCCTCCACCTGTCCCCACGTCAAGTATGTCAGTACCTTCGGCAAAGCGTATTACCTTGGCAATAGCAAGTGAATGCAGCACGTGGCGCTCGTAAAAGTCGTCCATATCCTTGCGAGAGATCACGTTGATCTTTGCATTCCAATCCTCATACAAGGCCTTGAGTTTGCCAAACTGCAACTTCTGAGCCTCGGTGAGTGAAAAATATTTCTCAATAAGTTCCATTATTCTAAATTTTTGTATTACTTTTGCACTCGCTTTTAAAATTGCTTTCTTCTGCAATATAAGGGAGCTTTCAGCGCGCAAAGTTATGAAATTAAAACATATTTTACTTACTTTTTTAGCAATAACTTTTCTTCCTACCCTATCGGCTCAGGATCGCGACACCACTTATATACAGCCCTATCCGCAGGATATATGGCTTAAAGCCTTTATACCCACAAAGTTACTGATGGTTTCCCAAGATAAAAAAACGTATCTCCCCAGCACTTCTTTTAGCTTTGGGGTGGCGTGGGTCTACGTAAGATTATAGGCATCAACATACTGGCTTCAACTAATATATTCCCTCTGGAGAACGATCGGAAACTGAAGAGCAACATCATTGATTTACAAGCGCATAGGTATGGTAAATACCTATTTTTCGACGCATATTATCAAGACTATGAAGGTTTCTACCTCAGGGATAGCAAACCTACCGAACCCAACTATCGCAACCTATCGATGCAGCAGGTAGGCATTGAAGCCACTTACGTATGGAATGGCAAGCGCTTTTCGGCTCGTGCCGCCTTCGAACAAAGCGAATTGCAGGTGCGATCAGCGGGTAGCTTCCTCTTTGGTAATGGGGTTTACTGGCACAGAGTTGAGCCCGACCCTGATTTACAAGGGCTTACGGACACTTCATTTGAGAACATTCAAGTGGGTTTCCACTTTGGCTACGTCTATACTTGGGTGCTTGGGCAGCGATGGGCGCTTACTTTTGGTGAAATCATCGGCGCTAATTTCGGCAACCAATCTGATGCTTTTAGAGCTTGGAAACTCAAGCTGCACCCTACGACTATGACCCGTTTATCTGCCATTTATGCTAAAAATGACTGGCTTATTTCCTTTCAAAGTATCTTCAACAACAAATCCGTGTACCCTATCAACGGGAAACCTATACGAATAGTAGCCTCTTTGCTACAAATATCCTTCACCAAACACCTTAACTTGTAATTGTAGCGGGCTTTTGCAGCTCAAAATTCCTTCCCCTCCTCCTCTACTCCATTTGGGTACTCTTTAAAATAAAAAAAACTATAACAGGGAGAAATTTCGTGATATGAAATTACCACGAAATCACTCCTGCTATAGGTGCCCTAATGTTTAAATTCACAGAAGATTAGGGACTTTAACATCTCAATTACTCTAAATCACACTACTTAAATATGTCGTATAATCTAATTATTCGTAACTTTAAAAGCTGCCACAGGTTGAGGTAGCTCCTCGTCATCTAAATTGTTTTTCTTTTTGTTGGCAACCGCTATACCTACTCGTTGGCTGTGCGCTCTTACCGTGTCGTCAATGAGCTTATTCGTTTTGGTGATAAATGCTGCTGCTTCATCTGAAGGTTCCACAATATTCTTTGCTTCAGCGTGCGCAATCAAATAAAGATAAAGATCACGAAGCTCCTTGCGTTCCTTACGTACATTGATTCTCGGGCGATTAAGCTCCTCTTCTGAACGCCCTGCTACCATCTCTTGATAACGTTTATTGGTATCCTTTAGCTTTTTTACCGATTCAGCGAGTCGTAAAATATCTATATTCGCTAAATTCTCGGGTTTATCGATATCTTTAAGGAAAGAATCGATGATTTGCGACTTCTGACGCTTCGGTGTATTATGCGTACTGGTATAGTTTTTGAACTCTTTGTAAAGTGCACCAGCTGCAACAGCCTCATTATGAACACCACTTTTACGTGAATTCTTAAATTCAATCACTAAGTACGATAGCAAATTGCTACGTAACTTATCCAAACCTTCAATACTATCAGAGCTCTGATTTACACGACTTTGATGCGATGCTTCTGTAAGATTATCTATCTTCTTTCGCATCTCTGTCAGTAGATCCTCAGTGATAGCCAGTTTCTCGATAGTTGCTGTAACAGCATTCGTTACTACCTCTTTCATAAACTGCGTATACTCATCATTATTGAGCTTTGCAGCATTGATCCGTTTTACTTGCAATAATGTATACATAGCTTACTGTTATTTTAAGTTGTAATTCTATGGCGCAAATGTAGAAACAATTTTTGATACTCGCAAATTTTTTTATGAAAAAATTTTTATAAATTTTATAACTATATAATTTACAATATTTTAAAATTTAAATATTTTTTTGATTATTTACTTATTCTATGAAATTTTCATTTATAAAGTTCAAGAGAGCTATCTTCTTTTCTTCTATAATATATATTAATATTAGCGTATTTATTCTCTATATAATTATTTTTTTAAGTTAAGAACATTATTTTTACACCTATATATACAGTACAATTCTATGAGATAAATAGCTTTTACTTTTATAGAGTGCATCATTATATAAAAATAATGATTATAATGCTCCATAATTTCGTATATAAATATAAAAAAACAGTTATTATACTACTATTTTTTATAAAAAATAATAAGATAACAGCTGTTTATTTTATTTCAATTGCAATTTTTAATGATTAAACGCTATTTTTATCATTAAAAATTACAATATATCATAAATAAAAAAATCGCAGCTTATAAAAACTGCGATTTTAATGAATAATTAAAATATAATGAACGAATAGTTCCTCTAATTTGAGTGAACTATTAACTCGTTATGCTCATTTTCATCGGGATGTACATCAATTAATTTACCTCGAAGTATCTCTATCCCACGAATGGAACGAGTAAAAATGAGATAATCTTCCCCTCCTTCGGTGAGCTTACATTTCTTCTTGAGTTCATCTACACTGAGAGGGTAGTTTTTACTGATGATATTGTATTTACCTCCGATGATTTCATCGATGTCAACCTCTTCAACCTCGAGCACTCGTCCTGCAAAGGTAGTTATCAACCGATCAGAAGTGTACAAATGGGTATTTGCTTCCAGTTTTTCCACTCCAAAACGCTGTACAATGTAGTTAAATGCCCCTGATTTCAAGATTGCGTTATTCGGAATGTACAAATAATGCTTTGGTGGAGCATATAAAGCTGCAATCTGCTCTATTTCATCGTAGAAAAAGCTAACATCGGGCTCTTTAGCCTCCAAATTGGCACAATGTACGAGCACTTCTTCGGGTTTTTTGTCGTAATGCTGCACGATAACAAGCTCTTTTACCTCATTCTTAACGGCAATGATAGCCACTATAGCTATATTTTCAAGCATTTTGAATAGGTATTTAAGGTCTGCCATCGGCGAGAGTTTCATCACCACCCTATTGGTATGCGCGCGCAACAGCGGTTGTAAGGCGATGGGGTTGGGTTCCAACTCGTCGAGAAGGAACTTTCTCGTTCCGTAAGCGTCTCTACGTGAGGGATCTAAATAAATACAATCATAGCGATCTTTGTCGTTCTGCAAAAAGTCCTCAGCCTTATCCTGCCAGAAGTTGGCTTTCCTGCCAAAGGTTTTCCAATTATGACGCAGCAGCGTTACCAGCTCACGGTCAGGCTCAACAATAGTAACCTCCTTGAAGCCCTCCGACATAAAGTAGGCGTCAATTCCGCTGCCGCCAGTAAGGTCTAAGTACCTGTTTCCCACCATATCATCGGCTTTCCACTTGGCGGTCGCCTCTGAGGAAGCCTGCTCCAAATTCATTTTCTTGGGGAAAATGATCCCCTCTTTGAGCATAAATGGGAATTTCTTCTTTGCAATGGCAATTCCTTCGATTTGTTGCACCAAATCGCGGTTGGTAGTCCCTGCAAATAGGGGCTTCTGCAATAGCAACCTACTGAGGTTGCGGGGTGGATAGGAGCTTACAAACTCCTGAATTTCTTTGGTAAGATGTAACATATCAATTTGATTTTAAATGAATTAATAAAAATATACAAGGTTTGTGATTTCAATATCACACAGCAAAGGTAAACAGTAATTTTTAACTACACAAATATTTTTGAATAATTTTTTGTAGTAATTTATTATAATCGTTGGTAATTAGAGCTTTAAGAAATCTCTAAAAAATAAAAGTTGTGCTTTTTTTGGCTATTTGCGATGATTGTTTTACCTTTGCCTCAGTAAATGAGGTTGTTCACCTATAATATATATGCACAATTATGGCACAAAAACGTAATCCACTCATTGATTTGTTAAAAGGATTTGCGATCACGCTGGTGGTGGCAGGGCACGCTTCGCAGTGGTTTTCGGGCTATGACCTTACCAATAGGCTGTTTATTACCATTTATAGCTTCCATATGCCGCTATTTATGCTGCTTTCAGGCTATGTTTGCTATAATGAATCCCATCGCGTGAACCTAAAAAAGCGATTTCAGGTGCTTGTAGTCCCTTTTTTTGTGTGGTTTTTCATAAATATACTTGTTTATCATCATATTCTCGACTATAAGGACGTAATTTCAAGGCTCTACAACCTCATTTACGATCCTGCGACAGGCAATTGGTTCCTGTGGATACTGTTTTGGCTCTGCATTTTGCTCTATTTTGCCCTCAAAATCTCCAAAAAACACACGGAATTAGTGCTACTTTCCTTCTGGGGAGTGATCGCAATAGCCTTTTTCGCCTTAGGTTCACCCGATCCATCTTTTGGGCTCTACCAGTTGTCGTGGTGTACAGTACACTTCGCATTGGGCTACATTCTGCATAAATATGAACCTTTTTTGATCAAATATGTACGAATAGCGGGTATTATTAGTATTTTTGCGTTCCCAATCTTGATTCTTGGGGTGCCAAAAGCCAATACATCGAGCTTTTTATCGGAAAACACACACGTTTCTGAGAGTTTCAAGCAACTTATGCAGATCACACACCTATATTTAGTATCACTTACGGGTATTTTAGCCTCTTATAAGCTCGGTGAGTGGCTAAATGCGAGGCAAAGTAAGTTGCGTACGCTCTTCATTTACTTAGGTACGATATCGTTGGAAATCTATGTAACGCATTATTACGCCTACTTTTTGGTCGAGAAGCTCAATACCATCATCGGCGATCACTTTTACGTCAAGGTGCTGCTCTTTACCACACTTGCCATCGCAGGATCTGATCTATTCCAAAGGCTCGTTCGATATTGCAAACCGCTACGTAAACTGCTTTACGGTCGTGATTAGTGCAAAAATCGATCAACTTTGAGATAAAAAAGCACCCCTCAACTTCCTTTTCTGGGAATTTTGGGGTGTTTTATATAAATACTATGCCCAATGAATACAATTTTAATGCTTTAGGGCTACTTTACTGAGATATTTTGTGCATTTCTTCGATGTATAACTTCATTTCCTTACCATATTTAGAAGAAGCTACGTCCTTTGAGAATCCATTATAGATCGAATCGAGGTATTTTACCCCTGTATCAGCTGCATCGGAAAGCACCACATAAGGAGATATATACGAATCAGGGTGGTGAAGAGCGTAGTTGAGCACAAATAAATGACGGTGCAGTTGGTTGCGTTCGGAGATTTTACCAAGTGAATCCGCCTCAGCTATATTATTAGCTCTGAGGGCGTTAACCTGCTTCTCTAAAAGTTCTGCATTGTGAAAGCTGAACCTACGTATCGTCTTGAGATACTCATCATACTGCTGTTGGGTTTCCGACCCAGAGATTTTTGCCTTCACTTCAAACATATCATACGCACTATTGATGGTAATCGTCTTAGGCTCCCCGAAGAACAACAACCGATCTCCGAGGTCAGTACCTGCTTTCTTACTCAGATCGAGGTAAATATAGAAGACCTCAGGTGATGTGAGTTTTCTCTTAAAGGTAAATTTGCCATTGCCATCCGCCTTTACCGAATCGAGATTGACAAGTTTGCCATCTTGAATTTGCTGTAAGTAGATGGTGCCTTTTTTTAATCCTTCAATATCTCCATTTACTACCATAAGGTCTTTCTCCTCTGTATGCGAACAACTTATGATCATTCCTAAAATAGCAAAAATCAGTATTCTTTTCATATTTTAAATGTTTATATCTCCAAAGTTAGATTTCAAGTGCAAAGATACTACTTTTATGTAATACAAGTCAAATATAATAAACTTTTTTACAACAAAAGTTTTTATAAATTGCTAATCCTTTATTTTTTATTACTTACAGCACCGCGAGCATTGTCTGCGCTTTGTGCTGCGTCTCGGCAAACTCGCTCTCTGGGTTAGAGTCCTTGGTGATGCCACCACCTACGTATAGATGTGCTTTGCCCTCTTTAAGCTGCATACAGCGCAGATTGACGTACAGGTCTAACTTATTTTCTTCCACAAGTCCGCAGAAGCCTGTGTAGTACTGCCTGTCATAGCCCTCGTTGGCGAGGATAAACTCACGTGCTTTCTCAGTAGGGTAACCACAGACCGCAGGCGTTGGGTGCAAGGCTTTTACTATCTCCCACACGTCTACTTCTTTCCCTACAAACGCATTCATATCTGTACACAGATGGCATACGCTTCCTGCGGCTTTCGTATAGGTAGATGAGGCACTTACATTATTGCTGTAAAGGGCTAATTTCTGTTTGATAACATCTACGACAACCTGTTGTTCGGCGCGCTCTTTATCGCCCCACTTTGGGTGGGTATAGCCCATAAGTGGCTGTGTACCTGCCAATGCCATTGTAGTAACCACACTATCATTATAGTTGAGCAACAGCTCTGGGGTAGCCCCCGCCCACATACCTATCTCGGGGTGGTAGAAGACATAACAAAAGGCATTGGGGTAACGCTCAATCATCCGCTGCAAGAGGTTCATCATACTATCAAGCTGATAGTTGATGGTAATCTTGCGCGAAAGCACCACTTTCTCAAAGGCACCTGAGCGTATCTTCTCCACTGCCTTAGCCACTAAACGCGTATGCTGCGTGCTCTCATCAGGTATAGAGGAAAGAGTACCCTCTCTCAGCTGTGGGGGTTCCATAAAATTGACCGAGGCACGCTTATCACGAGGCACTATAATCGCCTCATCCACGCCTCCACCAAAGGGTGCAAAAACAAAGCCCGCAGGCTTCTCGCCTAAGCGATAGACCTTACGGTCGCTCTGCACTATAAAAGTAGGTTCAGCCTTTCCTTTCTCTTTGTAAAACACAATGGGCTGATTGTCGCCGAAGATCGTCTTAGGATCTACAACTGAACTCATAAAATCATTTGAATACATATATTTATTATTTTAGGTGTGAGGTCTGGGGAGTGGGGTATGAGGTAGGTGTCAGGAGTGAGCTTTGAGACAGTGACTTATCAGATCTTTGGTGCATCAGTCCTCATACCCCATACCTCACACCCCAAACCTTAAATCGCTTGTGTATCATAAAATGCTTTAAAGGCTCCGCCTTTGGCGAGGAGCTCTTCTTTGGTACCTTGCTCTACTAAGCGTCCGCCTTCGAGCATCAGTATCTTGTCGGCGTATTTGGTTACCGATACACGGTGGCTTACGATCACTACGGTCTTGCCTTTGAGCGTGTCGCGTAGGTTGCTGAGGATCTTCTCCTCGGTGTCGGTGTCTACGGCTGAAAGACAGTCATCAAGGAGGTAGATGTCGGCGTCTTTGAGCAGGGCACGGGCTATGGCTATGCGCTGCCGCTGTCCGCCACTGAGGGAGACGCCTCGCTCGCCCAACACTGACTCATAACCGTGAGTAAAGCCCTCAATGTTGTGGTGCACCACTGCCCGCTTACAAGCCTCTACAAGCTGCTCGTCAGTGGCGTTGTTGCCAAAGCGCAGGTTATTGGCGATGGTGTCTGAGAAGAGGAAGTTCTCTTGTGGTACTACCGATATGCGACTGCGCAATGCCTGCACTTGCCACTCCTTTACGGGGGTATCCTCTACAGCGACCTCTCCCTCAGTGGCATCGTACATACGGGTGATGAGGTCAAGGACGGTGCTCTTGCCGCTGCCCGTTTTGCCAATAATGGCGACTGTCTGCCCTGGCGTAATGGTAAAAGAGACGTCTTTGAGTGCCTCTATGCCTGTATCTTCATAGCGATAAGAGACGTCTTTGAAGGCTATTGAGCTTTGAGCCTTGAGCTTTGAGCTTTGAGGCGGTGCGACCACAGCGAGTGTGGGGTCTGTGTTATGAGCTTTGAGCTTTGAGCTTTGAGCTGAGAGCTGTGAACTGAGCCCTGAACCCTGAGCACTGGGCACTGTATCTGCTATTTCAGGCTCTTCGGCTAAGAACTCGTTGATGCGCTTTTGTGAGGCTTCGGCTTGTTGTACTATGGAGCTTACCCAACCTACGGTAGCCACAGGCCAAGTGAGCATCATCACATAAATGCTGAACTCTACTATTACCCCGATGCTCTCTATCTTGCCGAGGTAGTAGAGCCGTCCGCCGATGAAGATGACGAAGATGAGGCTGAGGCCTATCATCAATATCATTGTGGGGATGAAGAAGGCTTGTATCTTGGCGAGCTTCATATTCTTCTTAAAGCCGTCGTCAGCGAGTGCAGCGAGTTGCCTATCGGTGCGGTCTTCATCGTTGTAAGCCTTGATGATGCCGATGCCTGAGAAGGTTTCTTGTGAGAAGACGGTGAGGTCTGAGAGGTAGGCTTGCACGCGCATTGTCTCGGTGTTGATGCGCGCGCTCATCTTGTAGATAAGCACTGAGAGTATGGGCAGGGGTATGAGGGTATAGGCGGTGAGCGTGGGCGAGATGATGAACATCAGGGGTATGACACAGACAAAGAGGGTGATGGTCTGCACGCTGTACATTATGGCAGGACCTGCGTACATACGCACCTTGCTGACGTCCTCACTGATGCGGTTCATAAGATCGCCTACGCGATTGCGCTTGTAGAAGGACATCGATAGTTGTTCGTACTTTACAAATATCTCGTTCTTGAGGTCGTACTCGATGTAGCGCGATACGTTGATGATGAGTTGCCGCATAAAGAACATCAACACGGCTGAGACAATAGTGGTGCCGATGATGATGGCGGCGTACTCGATGAGCAGCCAAGTGATCTGCGAGGGGTCTTTGACCTCTGCGCGGGCATACTGCTCAATAGCGGCTATGGAGTTCTTCACATAGCGCGGCATAAAGAGTGAGAAGATGCGCGAGACGATCGTAATGGCGATGCCCAGCAGCAGGTGGTAGCGGTATTTGAAGAAGTATTTGCGTATATGTCGTAAATGAGCCATTTGCTTATTTGTAAATCGGCGGCAAAGATACAAATTAATGGGCAATAAGCAATGAATAATATGCTTTTTTTTATGGAGCTGTAAAAAATAAAATTTAGGTCTAGTAGAGTATATAAAGTTAAAAAAAACAACAGGATGATAGATACAAATGCATCATCCGTTGTTTTTCGTTTTTAGCTTCTTAAGCCAAATTGTAATCATTAAGCTATTTTCTAACCTTTAATAGGTATGTTCTCTAATATCGCCAACAGATACTTCCAGAACTTTTGTACAGAGGCGATATTCACGCGTTCCTCTGGTGAGTGCGCCCCCTTGATAGTAGGTCCAAAGCTGATCATCTCCATATCGGGGTAGTTAGTACCTAAGATACCGCACTCTAAGCCCGCGTGGCACGCTACTACTTGCACTTCTTCACCAAAAAGCTCTTTGTATAAGCCTGTCATCTCTTTGAGGATAGACGAATTGACGTCAGGCTCCCACCCTGGGTAACTGCCTGAATACTCTACCTCAAAGCCACCGAGTTCGAGAGCTGAGCGTATAGCATCTGCCAAGTCAAACTTTGAGGTCTCTGACGAAGAGCGCGTAAGGCAGAGCACTTTGGCTTCTCCGTTAGCCACCTCCACACGCGCAACGTTGTTGCTGGTCTCTACCAAGTCTTCAATCGTTTGACTCATACGATACACCCCATTGTGTGCAGAGTACAAAGCGCGCAGCAATTCCCACTGTGCGGGATAGCTCATCACCTGCTCAGGTATGGCAGCAGTCTCTACCAGCACTTCAAGGGTAGGCTCCGTTACGCTATACTCGTGCTTGATAGCCTCTACCTCATCAGCAAGCGTCTCTAAGAGCGCCTCTTTTTCAGCCTTATTCACTACGATCACCGCCACACTCTCACGCGGAATAGCATTGCGCAAGCCGCCGCCGTTGATGCTTGCCACGCCCATATCCACCTCTTCATCAAGGGCAAACAGCAGGCGGTTCATCAGTTTATTGGCATTGCCAAAGCCTTTGTGAATATCCATACCACTATGCCCGCCTCGCAAGCCTTTCACAGTGAGTTGGAAAGCAACACAGCCCTCTGGGGTCTCTTCAGTGTCATATTCGCGGAAGGCAGTGATATCTACCCCACCAGCACAACCGATGTCGAGCTCATCGTCTTCTTCCGTATCGAGGTTCAAGAGGATATCACCGTGCAATAAGCCTCCTTTAAGCCCCTTAGCACCTGTCATTCCTGTCTCTTCATCGATGGTAAAGAGTGCCTCTAAGGCAGGGTGCGGAATATCAATACTTTGCAAGATCGCCATAATGCTCGATACACCGATGCCGTTATCCGCCCCGAGGGTAGTGCCATCAGCGCGCACCCAATCACCATCGATGAGCATCTTAATGCCTTCGGTGGCAAAGTCAAAGACAGTGTCGTTGTTCTTCTGGTGCACCATATCAAGGTGCGATTGCAGCACCACACGCTTGCGGTTTTCCATACCCGCTGTAGCAGGTTTCCTTATGATTACATTACCGACTTCATCGCGCGAAGTCTCCAAGCCCAAACTCTTACCAAAGTTAAGCATAAATTCAATCACCTTCTCTTCGTGTTTTGAAGGTCGCGGTACAGCGTTCAGAAGCGTAAAATTCTTCCATAACGCCTTGGGTTCTAAATCTGTTATATTCATAATATTTTAGCTTTATTATCTTGTTGTGCTGCAAAGGTACAAAAAATATTTAATAATTGGTTGTGTATCCAGCTTCAAAAATACAACTTTTTAATAGAGTACTATAAATCAACTTATTAATAAACTACTCATCGTATGTATTAAAACCAAAACCCTATATTAAACAGCCACACTGCCTTTTTTACCTCAGGCGAATACGTACACCGCAGCTCCACAGGCCCTAAGAAGCTATCAATGCCGTAGCCTACGCTATAGCCCGTATAGTCGATATGTTTCCACCAATCCACCGTCTTATAAAAATCCTCACCTGCATTGGCTACATTGGCTTGCAGGAGAATATGCTGCTTCTTAAAGGTATCAATATCAAGGGTTACCTCTGCCTTTTGGTAGTTCTTCGCACCAAAACTCAGGAAGTCATACCCAAGGAAGGGCGTATAGTTGTGAAAAGCATTCTTGTTGTAGCCTCCAAAGAAGAAGTTCAGTGCACGCACATCCGCACCGCCGATGGTTACGCCTCCCTCAAAGCCCCAGCGCATTGCCGCGTGCCTACCTAATGGAAAGGCAAACGCCAACTCCGCCTTGCCTGTGGTAAACTTATTAAAATTGTCATAAGCCGATGCCAATGCGTAAAAGTTAAATTGTGTATTGAAATACAAGCCATTGCGGGGGTAAAAACTATTGTCAAACGTGTCATACTTTAAGTAGGAATAGAGGCTGCCGAAGTGCGAATCCTCCTCATAGAGCTGAAAGGCAGCCGTGCCATACACCTGCTCCGTCTCAAACTTCACCTTGCGATGCTCCACACCTAAGCCAAAGACAAAACGGTTGCCCAAGAGCGTTTGTAAGTAAAGCTGATTCTGCCAATCGTACGCCTCAATGTTAATGCGACTCAAGTGCGACTCCTCCGCTGCGTAGCGCGACCAATAGTCGGTGCGTAGCTTGCGGTAGAAGTGATTGTATTTGGAGCGCAACCCATAGCTGATATAGTAGCCCTTATCCACAAAATAATCAAACTGATAGCGCAGATTGTCGCCTACTACCAAGTCCAATGCGAGGTAATCACTCTTTTGCAGCAGCGAATTGGATGTGTAGTTCATCAAGAAGCCTGTCTTAAAGAGATTGTCGTAATGCACCCCAAACTTCAGATAAGTGCGCTGAGGGTTCTCCTTGACGATAAAGTCGATATGCTCACCTTCGTAAGTATGACGGATCTGGTAGTCGATGGCGTGGAAGTTGCCCGTTGCCATAAGGTTATCCAATCCCTTGTCGAGCTGATCAAAGGAGATATTGCGGTCGAGCTTACTCAGGCGTAGTTTCCCTCTGAGATAGCTACGCGTAAAGTGTTCATTACCGAAGAAATGCACGTCCTTCAGATAGAAGGAGTCGATCTTCTGGATACGCTCGCGCTCCTTAGTGTGCTGCTGTTGTGCCGCGATGGCACGCAGTTGCTCCATAAAGGGTTGTGCTGCCACCTCTCCATTGTGGATAATCGCATCGCCCTTGTCGAACGAGATCACGTTGTAGCCCTCTATGTCGGGCTTGATGTAGATGTCGGTACGCTTTACTTTGTCGGGCAAGTCATTGACCATAGGGTAGGTAGTGATTTGCAGCAATATCTTGAGTGCGGAGTCTATCTGTTCACGTGTTGCCAGCGGACTCTGCACGTCCACCCCGATGATGATGTCCATACCCTTCGCCTTGACCTTATCCACGGGGTAATTATCGGCGATACCCCCATCGGTGAGCAGCCGTCCGTCGATCTCTACCAAATCGAAGAGCGATGGGAACGATCCGCTGGCGACTACCGCCTTAGGCAAATAACCGTGGTCGAGCACTACGCCCTCACCCGTCTCGATGTCGGTAGCCACACAGAGAAAGGGAATGGGCAACTGCGAGAAGTCGTAAATCTCACTGACGGGATAGAGCAGCTTTACAAACTCGTTATAGATATTCTGCCCCTTTGAGACTGCCCGCGGTAAGCCGACCTTCCACTTATTAAAAGGCAAGGCAACGGCATAACGGTCGTACACATAGCGGTCGTGCAGCGACTTGGAGCGGCGGGAGGTCTTATCCTGCAAGAGTTTGTCGAAGTCGAGGCTGCGGAAGATAGAGTCCAACTCGTTTGCTGAGTAGCCTGCCGCATACATTGCCCCTACCATTGAGCCCATACTCGTGCCGCCGATATAGTCAATGCGCACGCCTGCCTCTTCGAGCACTTTGAGCACCCCGATATGCGCCAGCCCCTTAGCACCGCCCCCGCTGAGCACTAAGCCCACCTTCAGATCGCGCTTAGGCAGCGTATCCTGTGCTGAGGCAAGTGCTGCGATGACTATGACCAATAGGATTGTTATGAGTTTCTTCACGCTTTTTTGATTCTACTATGAGTGGTTATTCGGGGACAAAGGTATATATTTTTTGTGGAATGACACTGCTATTGGGCTATTTTTTTCTGGGAGAAGGTGTATGAGGGTATCAAAAATAAAAGGAAGAAACATAGGAGACACATAGGAGACACATAGGAGACACATAGAACACAGACAGAACACATATCGAAGTCAGAACGAACTCACAACGAAGTCAGAACGAAGTCAGAACGAAGTCAGATAAGTTAATTAGCTTAAAATATGAGGGTTGTGTTGCAGAGGAATTTGTGGGGCACCTGTAGGTAGAAAAGTGGCAGTATGCCCTCGGTGGGGTTCTAAAATGCAAAGATACACTTTTTTTCTTTCTTTGTGAAATAGGTGAGGTGAATTTTTATCGCTATTTTCATAAGAAATTGATAATCAACTGTAAAAAATTGCTTACAGAGGGCTGCAGATTATTTTTGTAGGGGAAAAGTGGAGTTCGGTACAGATTTTGCTGTGGATTTGGTAGGATATTAAATTTTTATATGCAATGAAAAAGATAGGTATTTTTATAGGGCTTGTGCTGGCACTGACGCTCACCTCGTGTGCCAGTGTGTATGTGACGACGGATTACGACCGCCAAGTGGATTTTTCTGCCTATAAGTCGTATGCGTTTTTCAAGGAAGGGGTGGATAGGGCACAGATATCTGACTTGGATAAGCGGCGAATTTTGCGTGCTATTGAGCAGAATTTGAATGAGAAAGGGTTTACGAAATCGGAGCAACCTGATTTTCTGGTAAATATCTTTACGCGCGAAGAGGAGAATGTGGACGTCTACAACAATTACCCTACGTATTGGGGTTGGGGTGTAGGCTGGGGTCCTTTTTGGGGCGGCAGTTTTTATAATGTGAGTAGGAATATAGAGGGGACGCTTTACATTGAGATTATCGACGCGAAGAAGAAGGAGCTGATCTGGCAAGGGAAAGGCACGGGCTATGTTCCACAATCGGTGGAGAGAAAGGAGGAGGCGATTGCCAATTTCGTGAATCGCATCTTGGAGAAGTACCCTCCTTCGGTGAAAAAATAGGTTTAGTTGGTTCGTAAATAAAAACCTGACAGGGGGCTCAGTATGCCTTCTGTCAGGTTTGTTTATTTCTAAAATAATAGGTGTACGACTGGTGGGGCTAATATGGCGGTAAAAATACCGTTGAAGATCATCCCGAGGCTGGCGTATACGGCGTACTTTTCACTGAGGTTGAAGGCTGCTACTACGCCCAAGGCGTGGGAAGCGGTGCCGAGTGAGATGCCTTTGCCCATTGGGCTTTTGATGCGGAACCAGCGCAGGAGTGTCAGCCCGAAGATATTGCCGAAAAGCCCTGTGGTGATCACTGCCATTACGGTGATTGGGGGGTCGCCGTGCACCATCTTTGAGACCTCTAAGGCGATGGGGGTGGTGACGGATTTAGGGGCTAAGGACTCTGCCAGCTCGTTGTCGAGACCGAAGGCTTTGGCTAAAAGGCATACGGAGACGATGCCTACAAGGCTGCCGACGGCTTGTGATACTAAGAGGGGTACGAGTTGCTTCCTGATCTTGGAGAGCTGCAAATAGAGTGGTACGCCGAGCGCCACGATCGATGGTTTGAGCCAGAACTCAATGTAAGTGCCTGCCTCTTCGTACTTTTTGTGTGAGATGTTAAAGCAGAGTAGGTAGGTGATCAGCACGATAGAAGTCAGTAGTACTGGGTTGAGGAGTGCTGAGTTGAACTTCTTTTGGATATAGATGGCGCCGAAGTATAAGACAAAGGTCAGTGCCAATAGGAATACGGGATTTTGTAAGAAGTCTATCATTTTTGTTTGTTCTTTTTAATAATGTGCTTGAAGTCAATATCTACTTTCTTTCGGAAAAGCTGGTACACGTGTCCTGTGATGAGGATTACAAATACGGTGCTGAGTACGATGGAGCCCATAATTGCCCAGAAATTGGCTTCGATGATGTCGAGATAGTCCATAATGGCGATACTCGGGGGGACGAAAAAGAGCCCTAAATTGGAAATAAGCAGGTCGGAAAGGCCTTTAATGGCGTGTAGCTTGATCCATTTCAGGTGAAGGAAGAGTGTTAAAAAAAGCATTCCAATAATGCTTGAAGGGAAGGGGATATGAGTAACAGCCACGACTAATTCCCCTAAGGCTAAGCAACCAAAAATGATTGCAAAATAACGTATTATCATCTTATTTTATATAAATTGAAAACGGCTGCAAAGGTACGAATGTTTGTTACTTTCGATATGTTAAATAAACGTTAAATAAGTTATAAAATATACTTAAACACTTGCAAGATATTATTTTTTATTTCTAAATTTGCCCCGTGTAAACAAAACGAAATATTATGAGTAATAATTACGACAGACCAGTTTTCGATCCTAATTCAAATTTAGGTTCACAATCATTATCGTCTTATGAAGAAGATGACAAACCCAAAGGAGGTGTCTTATCCAAGATTATTATTGCCTTGTTAGTATTGGCAACAGGAGGGTTGGGCTACTATACGTATTCGCTCAATAAGGATAAGGATATGAAGGAATCAGAGCTTAATTCTCAAAAAGATCAAATCATTAAAGAGTTAGGTGCTTTAAAAGGGAGCTACGACAAGGTGGTGGAAGACAATAAGAACGTCAACCAAGACTTGCTCGATGCTCGTGAACGAATTAGCCGTTATATCGACTCAGTTCAAAATATGAAACTGAACATTCAAGATTTGGCACGATTTAAAGCACAAGCCTTCAACCTTACTAAGGAACGTGACTTCTTAATCAAAAAGAACGACTCACTTATGCGTGCCAATACAGCTATTAGAAAGGACCTTGATAGCGTATCAGTGAAGTTGGACAATACCAATGCTAAAGCCGATTCATTGGCAAGACAGGCTTCTAAGCTAAAAGAGGTGGTTGAGGCAGGATCTGCATTACAGATCTCAAAACTCTACGCACAGGGTATCAAAGGTGAGAAAAACAAAATTACTGATAGAGCACGTGGTGCAGAGAAAATTAGAGTATGCTTTACCGTAGGGGGCAACAGAATCGCTAAGAGCGGCTCACGATACTTCTACGTGAAGATAGTAGCGCCTTCAGGGCTTACCTTAGGGGCCAACGACTCTACTTCGTACAACGAACGAACAGCTAACTTTAGTACCGCCACTAATTTCATCTATGAAAACAAGAGTGTGGATGTGTGCGACTTTGTTAGCAAAACAGGTAAAGAGTTTGAAAAAGGTACCTACAAAATCACTGTATATGACGACAGATTAGAGGAAGTAGGTCAGACAGACTTAGTGCTGAGATAGTTGTTCTGATATTCATATACAAAAGAGCAGTTCTGAAAAAGGGCTGCTTTTTTTTGTGCTATTATTTTGTCTATCTGACAACAATTGTGTACCTTTGCAGCATAAAAACTATATCATTATAATGAAGACCAACTTACTTCTTTTATTACTGATCCTGAGTAGTTTTGCCTACTCACAGCCACAGGACGTAGCAGTGGTATTCCACTCACCTGCAGCTACTTTTACCGAAAGCCTCCCCATTGGCAATGGCAGATTGGGGGCTATGCTATTCGGTAGAACTGATATAGACCATATTGTGCTCAATGAGATATCACTATGGTCGGGCGGTGCCCAAGAGGCTGACGATCCAGAAGCGCATAAGTATCTACCAGAAATACAACGCTTGCTTTTGGAACGCAAGAACTTAGAGGCTCAAAAGCTCTTAGAAAAACACTTTATAGCCAAAAGTAAAGGCTCTTGCAATGGCAGAGGGGCTACCTGCCACTACGGTTGCTATCAAGTGTTAGGCGAATTGAGCCTCGACTGGGGGAGCAATAGCACTGTGAAGAACTATCGGCGCATCCTCGATCTTGAAAAGGCAATGGCAACCACTACTTTTGAGCGCAATGGTGCCCAAATAGAGCAGCGTGCCTTTGCTGACTTTAAGAACGATCTCCTCTGGGTGAAAATACGTAGTAATAAGCCTTTGGGAGTAAAAATTGCTCTTAATCGAAAAGAGAATGCTACCACTCGCTATGAGGGTAACAGAATCGTGCTTAATGGTATTTTGCCCGATGAGGATAAAGAAGGGATGCACTTTGCCTCAGTGATAGAGGTAAGTGCTGATGGCACCCTGCAAGCTACTCCCTCAGCCTTAGCCGTAACCAATGCCAAGGAGATTGTACTGAAAATCAGCGCAGCTACTAATTACAATTACCTCAACGGCGGTCTTACCAAGGATGATATACTGAAAAAAGCAGTATCTTATATAGAAAAATTACCTAAGGACTTCGAGAGGGCTTATACAGAAAGCAAAACCCTCTATCAGGAGTTGTTCAATCGCAACCGCTGGACGAGTAAGCCCAATGCCACTACTGAAAGCCTCACAACTTTCGAGCGCCTTGAGCGTTTCCATAAAGGTGAAAAGGACGCCCTTATGCCTGTGCTGTACTACAACTTCGGACGTTATTTATTGATATGCTCTTCACGCAAAGGACTATTACCCGCCAACCTACAAGGCTTATGGGCAGAAGAGTACCAGACTCCTTGGAATGGTGATTATCACCTGAATATCAACCTACAAATGAACTACTGGCTGGCCGAAATGGCAAACCTCTCTCAACTGACAGAGCCACTACATCGCTTTACGAAGCACTTAGTGCCTAATGGTGAAAAGACAGCCAAAGCGTACTACAACGCAGAGGGATGGGTAGCCCACGTGATAAGCAATCCTTGGTTCTACACTTCCCCTGGCGAAAGTGCTAATTGGGGCTCAACCCTCACTGGAGGGGCTTGGCTGTGCGAGCATCTGTGGCAACACTATCAGTATACTCAGGATATTGATTTCTTAAAGAAATACTACCCTGTATTGAGAGAGGCAGCACGTTTTTTTGAGAGTGTACTGATCAAAGACACTCAAACAGGCTACTGGGTAACCGCCCCTTCTAATTCACCTGAAAATGCTTATATATTCCGTTCCAGCGGCAAGAGCAAAAGGCAAATAGGCTTTACTTGCATCGCCCCTACGATGGATATGCAGATCATAAGGGAGTTATTTACAAACACCTTACAGGCATCTGAAATATTAGGGCTGGATAAGGACAAGCAGAAGCAATGGCAAGATATTATCGCCCATACAGCGCCTAACACCATTGGTAAAGAGGGTGACCTAAATGAATGGCTCGATGACTGGGAAGATGCTGAACCTACCCACCGACACGTATCGCACCTTTATGGACTCTACCCTTATGATGAGATCACCCCGTGGGACACCCCAGAACTTGCAAAAGCAGCTAAGAAAACACTCGAAAAGCGAGGCGATGGGGGCACAGGATGGTCGCGTGCGTGGAAGATCAACTTTTGGGCACGCTTGCAAGATGGTAACCACGCATTGCTACTACTCAGGCAATTGCTAAAACCTGTAAACCCTACAAGCAAAGAGGGACAACTGGGTGGCACCTACCCTAACCTATTCTGCGCACACCCTCCATTCCAAATTGATGGTAATCTTGGTGGGGCTGCAGGCATCGGTGAAATGCTATTGCAAAGCCACGGGAAAAATGGTACAATACGCTTCTTACCTGCCCTACCCTCTCACGAAGATTGGAAAGCAGGCAATATGAAAGGAATGCGAGCACGCAATGGCTTTGAAGTCAGCTTCCAATGGGAAAACTTTCAACTAAAGCAAGCGGAGATACTCTCATTAAGTGGCAATAAGTGCTCGGTTTGGCTTCCCACTGGGAAAAGTGTATATCTGAACGGAAAAGTGATCGCCAAAGGAGATAAAAATAAAGAGGTGAGTTTTCAGACAAAAAAAGGGAACAAGTACCTCATCTATTGAATTATAGAAAATAAGTTACTTTTTTCTTTGCAGTGTAATTTTATATTTGTAATTTTGTCATCTCAAAATAAAAGCTAATCAAATTTTATCATATAAAAGACGAATAAATTAGTTTATATTATGACGTCTAATGAGAAAGCTATAGCACAAAACTGTATAAACAAATTTATAAATGACAAAACAAGAAAAACTTCATTCGATATTGAGAGATGACCTCAACAAGACGTATGTATCAGAGGATGGGGAGATACTGAAATATCTTAACCCTGCCTATTTATCAGGGGATAATGAGAAATATATGCAGCTCTATAACAAATTAGCTCCTTTGTACGACTTTGGCGAGCGTTGGATAGGATGGCTTAAATATGGCAATACCGTAGCGAAAATGCGCAGCGAGATGATGCAGCTCTTGGAGTGGAAGCAAGGGGTGAAGGTGCTGTACGTATCGGTAGGTACAGGCAAGGATTTTAATTATTTGCCCAAGAGTGTAGATAAAAAATCACTTGACATTGTCGGGGTAGACATATCAATAGGAATGTTATGGCGTGCACAGAAAGTATGGAAGCATAAGCTCAACCTCTCATTAGTGAATTGTGCAGCAGAAGATTTGCCTTTTGTAGATAATAGTTTCGATGTGGTTTTTCACGTGGGAGGTATTAACTTCTTTTCAAACAAAGAGCGGGCAATCAATGAGATGTTGCGCGTAGCCAAACCGCAAACCCTACTGATGATAGCCGATGAAACGCAAGACTTTATTGAGAGTCAGTACAAAAAAAATAGTTTGACCAAAAAAGCATACGCAGACGCTCATTTTGATTTGAGTGAAATTGAGAAGGCTATTCCTGAGATAGTACTCAATCGTCAGACACATTATTTGTGGGATAATCGCTTTTATGCAATGACTTTTAGAAAACCTTGAATGGAGGGCAAACGCTGTACGATGATTTTAGTAATAATGATAAGCATAGTCATTTTTTAAGCTGGAATGAGGAAGACTCCATCTCGGGGTTGGAGCGCAATCGCGATCCCTTTATCGACTCTCCTCAATTAGTACGGTGCGCATTGAAAAGATAAAAAAGTATACTTTTTCTTGTGAGAACGAAATAAAGGTCGTAACTTTGCGGCTCAGAAACTTAAGAGAGTAATTTTCAAGTTAAGATGAATAAATCAGTTTATATTATGGCTCCTAATGCCAACAGTGGCAAGTCGTTAGTGAGCTTAGGCGTGTTGCAAATGGTGATGCGCAACACAGCCAATGTAGGCTATTTTAAGCCTATTGTAGAGAAGAAATCAAAGAAAGACAAGTTTGTTGAGACGGTGCTCTCGCATTTTAACCTCAATATGCAATACGAGGATGCACACGTCTACACACGTAAAGAGGCTGTTGCCCTTAAGAACGAGGGGAGTATCGGTGAGGTATACGACACTATCATCAAGCGTTATAAAGAGCTTGAGGCTAAGTTCGACTTTGTGCTCGTGGATAGTGCCAGTATTGGTGAAGACAGCAATCCTTTTGATGAGAGCCTGAATGCTTCTATCGCGCAGAGCCTTAATATTCCTACTTTGGTAGTACTAAATGATGCGTACGCCTCAGAGGAAGAACTCATTGAGCAGGTGCAAGTGGAGTTGCATAACCTTTTAGAGAAAGATGTGCGCGTGCTCAGCGTATTCATCAATAAAGCAAAGAATGCTACTGCAGAAACCAAAACGCGCTTAGAGGCTATTTTTAAGGATATTCCTTTTACGATCATCGAAGAGCGCGAAGAGCTATCGCGCCCTACTATCAGAGAGGTTGCTGAGGCGTTAGATGCTGAGTTTATTTACAAAGGCGACAGCATAGACGTGATCACTAAGCGCACTATCATTGGGGCAATGCGTCTATCCAACTACTTAGACCGCCTCACTGAAGGGGGCTTGGCAGTGATCTCTGCTGACAGAAGCGATCTTATCTTGGGTACACTACTGGCGAATTATGCTAACTTCTCACAAATCAGAGGGGTAGTGCTCTATGGCGGATTTAAGCCAGAGCCATCAGTTATCAAGATTTTAGAAGGCTTGCAACAGCATATTCCTGTGATGATTGCCAAGAGCGATACCTTTGAGGTGGCTAACGCTATTGGTAATGTGCAGTCAAGCATCTATCCAGAGAATACAGAGAAAATAAAACTATCGTTACAGCTTTTTGAGGAGACAGTAGATGTGAAACGCCTCAATGACAGTATTTCGAGCTTTAAGTCAGAGACCATTACCCCACGTATGTTCCAATACAATATGGTGGAAAAGGCGCGCAAGGCACAGAAACGCATTGTGTTGCCAGAGGGCAATGACGACCGTGTGCTCACTGCTGCTTCTCAATTGGCAGAAGACGAGTTGGTATACCTCACTATCTTAGGTGATCCTGAGACAGTGAAAGCTCGTGCGAAAGGCGTGCTCGGCTTAAAATGGAATGAAGATCGTATCACCGTGGTAGACCCTATCCATAGTCCTAAGTACGAGGCGTATGCAGAGAAGCTGTACGAATTGCGCAAGGCAAAGGGTATGGAGCTCTCACAAGCTAAGGACTTGATGCTCGATGCCTCTTATTTTGGCACAATGATGGTATTCTTGGGCGATGCTGATGGTATGGTCTCAGGAGCGGTGAATACTACGGCACATACTATTCGTCCGTCATTACAATTTGTAAAGACTAAGCCAGGGGTAAACACTGTGTCCTCAGTGTTCTTTATGCTTTTGCACGATAGGGTGTTGGTATATGGCGATTGTGCGATTGTGCCTAACCCAACGGCAGAACAATTGGCAGAGATTGCTATTACCTCTGCCGACTCAGCGATTGCTTTTGGTATTGAGCCTAAGGTAGCCTTGTTGTCGTACTCTTCAGGTACCTCAGGCAGTGGTGCCGACGTGGACAAGGTACGCGAGGCTACTGCTATCGTGAAACAACAACGCCCCGACTTACTTGTAGAAGGACCTATCCAATACGATGCAGCGGTAGACCCCAAAGTGGCTAAGGGCAAGATGCCTAATTCCCCAGTGGCTGGGCAAGCGAATGTGCTTATCTTCCCAGACCTCAACACAGGGAATAACACCTACAAAGCGGTGCAACGCGAAACAGGGGCTTTGGCTATCGGGCCTGTACTGCAAGGACTCAGGAAGCCCGTAAACGACCTCAGCCGTGGGGCACTCATTCCGGATATCTACAACACCGTGCTCATTACAGCCATACAGTCGGAAATGTAGAAGTAGAAGAATAGAAAATTAGCAATTAGAAAAATAGAAGAATGGAGATACTTATTATCAATTCAGGGAGTTCGTCCCTTAAATATCAATTAATAGACTCAAAAACAGGTGTATCGCACGCACGAGGCTTGGTAGACCGCATCGGTATTGATGGCAGTACTATCAAATACATAGCCCTAAAAAATGGCAAAGAAGTAGAAGTAAAACGTGAGGTAGCAATCCCAACGCACGAGGTGGGTATGAACCTTGTAGCAGAGCTGCTTACTGATAAAGAAGTAGGGGTTATCAGCAACCCCAGCGAGATTAAAGGTGTAGGCCATCGCGTGGTGCACGGCGGGGAGACCTTAGTGCAACCCACAGTGATCACCGATGAAGTAGTGAGCAAGATAGAACAACTTATCCCGCTCTCACCTTTGCACAACCCTGGGCACTTAGAAGGCATCAGAGTGGCACGTAAGTTGTTCAGCAATGCTACTCACGTGGCGGTGTTCGATACGGCTTTCCACCAGACGATGCCTGCTAAAGCGTTCCGCTACGCTATCCCCAATGAGTATTACGAAAAACACGGGGTGCGCGCCTATGGTTTCCACGGCACCAGCCATAAATATGTAGACGCTCAGGCACGCAAGTACCTCAACAATCCTCATTTGAAGAACATCACGATTCACTTGGGAAATGGCGCAAGTATGGCAGCCGTAAACGTTGAGGGGCACTGCGTGGATACCTCAATGGGCTTAACCCCTCTTGATGGACTTATTATGGGCACACGTTGTGGCCTCATTGACGCCTCTGTGGTCTTCTTCCTCAATGAAGAATTAGGGCTCAGCAATGAAGAAATCAAAACGATCTTCAATAAAAAGAGTGGTATGCTTGGGCTTACCGGCAACTCCGATGCCCGCGATGTCTCTGCTAAATATCACAAAGGCGATGTTGAGGCTATTCTCTGCTATGAGATGTACGCTTACCGTATACAGAAGTTCATTGGGGCGTACACTGCAGCACTCAACGGCTTAGACAGCATTGTTTTTACTGCTGGCGTAGGTGAAAATGACGCACTCACACGTTCATTAGTATGTAAGAATATGGAGTTTTTCGGTATCAAGCTCGATGAGGAGAAGAACGTAAGTCGCAACCACCCTACTGAGCCTGTGGAGATACAAGCCACAGATAGCCGTGTGAAGATCTTAGTAATCCCTACCAATGAGGAATTACAAATTGTGAATGAGATTGTAAATTTAGTATAGATTCACTAAGTGATATAACAAAAAGTCCTCTAATAGAATGTTCTATTAGAGACTTTTTTATGAAATAAGCCTAAAATCTTGCTTGATAAGTTCGATAAGGTTCGCAATATCTTTATATTTCACAAAACTACCTCCTTTGAAGTACGATATACGCCCCGTTTCTTCTGAAACTACTAATGCAGTAGCATCTGTCTTTTCAGTGATAGAAATAGCTGCCCTGTGGCGTAATCCATAGCGTTTAGGCAATTGATTTTCACCTACTACAGGAAGTATCACACGGGTGGCAATAATATGATTATCCCTGATGACAATAGCTCCATCGTGCAAAGGACTATTCTTATAAAAAATACTCTCTATAATAGGCTCACAGAACTCTATATTCACTTTATCGCCTGTTTCAGTGACAAAGTCCAAAGGAACATTGCGCTCCAATACTATCAAAGCCCCTGTATTAGTAGAAGATAGCTTCTGACATACACTCACTAAGCCGTCGATTTCTAGAGAAATTTCCTTAGGCTTGAATGAATGGAATAGCTGGCTGAACTTATTGCGTGCCGTAATATTTGTAGAACCTAATGTCAACAGAAAACTGCGTATTTCCTGCTGAAAGACCACTATCAAGGCAAAGACCCCCACCCCTATGAACTGTCCTAAAATACTACTAAGCAACTGCATTTGGAAGGCCTCAGTGATTTTCCATATCAGGTAGATAATCACAATCCCCATAAAGATGTTAATAGCCACAGTACCTTTTATCAGGCGGTAGATATAGTACAACAATACCGCAAAAAGCAGTATATCAAGTATATCAGCTATCGAAATCTCTAATACATCAAATAGTTTCATCGCATCTTATTGTAAATGGTTATACATTCCTTAGCCTCTTTCACATCGTGTACACGTAATATATGCGCCCCTTTCATCAAAGCAATAGTATTGACCACTGAGGTAGCATTGAGTGCCTCTTGAGGAGTTGTATCCAACAACTTATAAAGCATTGACTTACGTGAGACTCCTACTAAAATAGGGCAACCTAATTCCTGAAAGTATTCCAAATTATGTAATACCTCATAATTCTGATCTAAGGTTTTAGAGAAACCAAAGCCAGGATCAACCACAAAGTCATTAATCCCCAAACTGAGTGCTTTTGCCTTTCTTTCTGAGAAATAGTAAAGCATCTCCTTGATGATTGATTCATAGTGAGTTCGTTGTTGCATTGTTTGAGGAGTACCTACTAAATGCATTGCAATATAAGGCACTTGATATTTCGCCACTACTTCCAACATCTTATCATCAAGCAGCCCCGCAGAAATATCATTAATAATGCAAGCCCCTTCCTCTAAAGTCTGCCGTGCTACTTCACTTCTGAAAGTATCAATAGAAAGCCTTGCCGTAGGGAATGCTTTTAGTAACAGCTTCACTACTGGGACTACCCTATGCAGCTCCTCTTCCTGAGATACTTCAGCAGCATTAGGGCGCGTGCTGTATCCACCAATATCCAAGAAATCAGCCCCTTCTGATAGCATTTTCTCAGCACGTTTCAGCACATTGACTTCTGTAACTCTACTGCCCTCATAAAAAGAGTCAGGCGTTATATTCAATATCCCCATTACCTTTGGTGAGGCAAGAGATACAAGCGTTCCTTTACAATTCATATCCATATACTGTAAATTCTTAAAAGGTTTCTACATCAGCTTCTTACTCTTTTCAGCAGCACAATTGCCAAGGTGAGGAATATTAGATTTGGGATTACCACCGCCATCAACGGTGAGAGCCCTGAGGTTTGCGCCAAGGTACCGAAAATGCGGTCGAAGAACACGTAACTAAAGCCAATTACCACCCCAAAGATAAGGTTAATCCCCATACCACCGCGCTTCTTCACTGAGGAGACCGCCACGCCGATGAATGTCAAGATAAAAGCCGTAATCATCGCACTCCAACGCCTGTATTTCACCAGCAGATAGAGGTTGATATTCGGCGACCCCTTCATCTTCTCACGCTCGATGAACTTATTGAGCTCAAAGAGGTTCTTATTCTCCGCCGTATACTCCATCGGCATCAAGTCGTCAATCTTAAAGTTGAAGATAGTGTCCAGCACCTCCTTGCGCTGTATCACATCATCGCCCTCCCCTACCCTACGCTTTACATAATTGCGCAATTGATAGGTGTGGGTGCTATCTATCCACTGTATCTCAGCCGCATTGATCTTCTCGGTCATCTTAATACCCTTAAAATGCTCTACCGAAAAGTTATAGCCCGTCTTTTTCTTGTAGTCGAACGAGCTTACGTACAGCACATCGTTCTCCGAGAACTGATTGTAAAGCTCCGAGACGCTCTCCACCTCCGAACCACGTAAGTACTTATTCCAAAAGTCGTTATACACCGTGCTTGCGGCTGGCACGATGAACATCCCCATAAAGAATACCACCACCGATACGATCGACGCCCCCACTAAATACGGACGCAGAAACCGCCGATACGAAATCCCCGAGCCCAGAATGGCAATGATCTCCGTGCGCATCGCTAGGCGCGAGGTAAACCAGATGATCGACATAAAAAGGAAGATCGGGAAGAGTATATTCGCGTAATAAATGATAAAGCTACCGTAATAAGCAAGTATTTCGCTCAGCGGTGCCTTCTTATCAAGCATCTTATCGACCTTTTCCGAGAGATCGACCACGATCCCTATGGGGATAAACATCAATAGCATCACAAAGAACGTCAATAAATAACGCTTTAGTATGTACCAATCAAGTATTTTCATCTATAATCTATTTTCTAACCGTGGCACCATTGCCGCCTTCCACGATGCAAAGCTCCCAGCGAGGATTTGACGCCGCGCCTCACGCACTAACCACAAGTAAAACCCTAAATTGTGAATCGAGGCAATCTGTTTGCCCAAAAACTCATTGGCAGCGAACAAATGTCGCAAGTACGCCTTCGTATAATACGTATCTACGTATGTATGCCCATCGGCATCAATCGGCGAGAAATCCGCCTCCCACTTCTTATTCTTAATATTGATAATCCCCTCGGAGGTAAAGAGCATCCCATTGCGCGCATTGCGAGTAGGCATCACGCAATCCATCATATCCACCCCAAGGGCGATATTCTCGAGGATATTCACTGGCGTGCCTACCCCCATCAAGTAGCGCGGCTTGTCCTTCGGGAGGATGTCGCACACCAACTCGGTGATCTCATACATCTTCTCCGCAGGCTCTCCCACCGAGAGGCCACCGATAGCGTTGCCATCCGCCCCCTTGCTGGCGATATACTCTGCCGACTGAGTGCGCAAATCGCGATAAGTAGCCCCTTGCACGATCGGGAAGAGGCTTTGCGCGTAACCATACTTCGGTGGCACCTTCTCCAAGTGTGCAATACACCTATCCAGCCAGCGATGCGTCATTGCCATTGAGCGTTTCGCGTATGCATAATCGCACGGATAGGGCGTACACTCGTCGAACGCCATCATAATGTCCGCCCCAATCGAGCGCTCGATCTCCATCACCTTCTCGGGTGAAAAAACGTGGTATGAGCCGTCGATATGGCTCTTAAACTTCACCCCTTCCTCCTTTATCTTGCGTGTAGCCGAGAGCGAATACACCTGATAGCCCCCACTGTCGGTCAGGATACTCCTATCCCAATTCATAAAACGATGCAAACCGCCCGCCGCCTCAAGTATGTCAGTCTGCGGACGCAAATAGAGGTGGTAGGTATTGCCCAAGATAATATCAGCATTGATGTCCTCCTTCAGTTCGCGCTGATGCACCCCTTTCACCGTCCCCACGGTGCCCACAGGCATAAAGATGGGCGTCTCAATCACCCCGTGTGCGGTGGTAATACGCCCCGCACGCGCCTTGGTCGCCGCATCAGTGGTCAATAATTCAAATTCCATATACAAACTTAATCTGGCGGCAAAGATACGATTTTTTAATGGATAATAAATAATGCACAATGAATAATTTTTCAGCGATCGGCTTCCAACCATCAATTCTAACCACTGATCCCCTGACCTCTGACCACCGATCCCCTGACTGCTGATCACTGATCTCCTGCCTTCTGACCACTAATCTCCTGACTGCTGACCACTGATCCCCTGCCTTCTGACCACTGATCTCCTGCCTTCTGACCACTAATCTCCTGACTGCTGACCACTGATCCCCTGCCTTCTGACCACTGATCTCCTGCCTTCTGACCACCGATCTCCTGCCTTCTGACCACTGATCTCCTGCCTTCTGACCACCGATCCCCTAACTTCACACCGCGATCGCCCCACCCCGATCGGAACGCGCTCGGACACATCTCGGAGGAACGCCGAAGGATAGCCATTGAATAGTATTACCACAGTATTACTATAGTATTAGGTTAGTAAGAGGATAATATTAGGTTTAGCGAATAACCATCGAAAAATCAACGAATTACAAAGCCATCAAAAACACCCATTTTACACACTTTATATAGACCTATCCACCCAACCTAACGAATTGATTATGAAAGACATAATGCTAATGAGTAAAGAGTAAAAAGTAAAAAGTTCAGCGCATTAGCAAATTAATCATCCCAAATTACGCAGTAGAACTATCCACTGCAACTAACTAATTAACAATGTGTGAGTACGCTTTCGGATTCCCCTCTCCTTCGAAGGAGAGGACGGGAGAGGATGTTGCTAACAATCAATAGATTATAGAGATTTCATAATCCTACTGCGCAATTTGGGTTTAAACAACTTTATTGTTAATTACAAATTATTTTGTACCTTTGCACTGAAAAATGAAGACACCAATGATCAATTATACCGATTTATGTATGCGCCTTGCAGGCGTGGTGATAATGCTTATCTATGTAAAATGGATATTCCGTTGGAAAGAAAAAAACAAAAACAAAAATAAATAAAGAGAACTATGAAAAAGGTACTGACAATGATAAGCGTGTTTTTAGGACTAAGTGTTTACGCCCAAAGTGTAGATATGGCGGCATATAACACAGTGATAAAGCAGCTGGGTATCCACAAACAAGCAATTGATACACAATTCTATACCGAAAAGATATTACCTAATGACAAATCTACGTGGGTGATGGTCTTTGCTGAGATTGCCAAAGATAATGAGGAGGAGAAAGGCACTACAGAGTACAGCGCCTACATAGTGCTTTACGACTTGAATAACAAGAAGATAAAAGCATTCTATAAAGAAAAAAACAAATGGCTTTCAGACCGTAATGATATGCAAATCTCACGCATCTGGATTGATACAGGTTTGTTTGTGCTCACAGAAGGCGTGCGTGCCTTTGGTATTAGAGTGGAGAGTTATCACAACGGTTTTGACTATGTTGAAGACACTGATTTTGAGCTGTTTGTATACCGAAATAACAACTTGGACAGAGTGTTGAGTAATTACCCCTTAGGATTTGTACATAAGACTCCTACCAACGGCGATGAGAATGATTGTGCGCCTTCGGATAGCCGTAAGTCGATGTTCTCAATGAGCAAAAACAAAACGAATGGCTATTATGACATTATTGATACTATCACACAAGAGGAGATCACTTACGATACTAATTGCAAGAAGCGTATGAAGAAAACTAAAGAAACTAAAACACTGAAATACAACGGTAAAGAATACAAATACTAACCCCTAATCCCTAAACACTAAACACTAAACACTAATAAAAAATGGCAGAAGTAAAAGACAATGTATTCCTGAAGGGAGTCTCAGGAAAGTTCGGCGACCAATTCGTATTCAAGCAGCGCAACGGCAAGACATTTATATGCCGAAAACCGCAATTGCCTGCGCAGCGCACTCCCAACCAAAAGAAGCACGCTATGCGTTTTGCAGACGCCACCGCCTACTCCGTAGAGGCCCGCCAAGACCCCGAGCTATACAACTACTATGCCAAAATCGCCAAACGCAAAGGCAAAACCGCCCACAACATAGCCGTTGCCGACTACTTTGCGATGCCCTCCATTGAGGAAATTGACGCCTCGCAGTACACAGGTGCCGCAGGCGAGACAATCATCATCAATGCATTTAAAGCCACCAAGGTTGCCAAAGTAACCGTACAACTCCGCGATGCCGAGGGGGCGCTCATCGAACAAGGCGAAGCCACCGAAGCACTACAAGGCTGGCTCTACATCACCACCACCGACAACCCCCAACCGAGCGGCACCCACCTCATCGCCCGCGCCATCGACCTCCCAGGCAACATCGCCGAACAGGAAATAGTACTTTAAGAGATCAGGGATCAGAAAGCAGTTCTACCCTCTAACCCATAACTAATTATTTTACCCAATTATTTGGCAGTTCAATTTTATTGCCATACTTTTGCAGCCAAATAATGAAAATAGTTTTAACAAATGAAAAGATTTAACAGTATCAAAAAGTGGGTTGTAGCACTTGGTGTTATCACCCTATTTACGACTTGCTCAAAAAGCGATGACGAGAAAGTCTACACACCTGCCGAAGCAAGGCAAGCTATCCAAAACACTATTGATGGGCTCTACAGATGTATGCAAACCTTAAATGATGGCAGCTTTTCGCAGTTCTTCTACAATCTCGTTTTTTCCAAAGGGGATAAATCTGGGGGCAATTCTGATCAGTGGGTTCAGACCTTATGGTTTGCCTTAGAAGATGATCTCGGCAGAGATAAAATCGTAGACGACCCCAATAGCTCTTTTGTATTTCACAAGCTGAAAGCTACCTATGCGTGGGATATTACAAACAAGAAATGGGTAAAGGAAGGCGATAGTAAGGTTCTAACACTGAAATTTCCTTCAACAAAAGAGGGCAAAACTAACAATGCTACTTTTGTACTGACTAATTATGAGGATACAGAAGTAACCGTTGAAAATAAAAAAGCTCGCTATCCCACAAGGGGCAATGCTTATTTCACAGTTGATGGACTAAGAGTTTTTGAAGTAACTATCGACAATATTAAGTATGAGCAATATAACAATATCTTTATCCCTTCGCTAGTGGATATCGTAGTTATTGCGAATCCATTTACGGCTCGCCTACAGGCAAAAAAGGCAGAAAAAGAGCATTATACCTTTGCCTTCTCAATGGCGACATCACAAGGATGCGACTTTGGTGTGAAGGCTGATATTCGCTTAAAACACAGTGATTTCGATAATGTAACAAGTTTCCAAGAACTTGTAAAGAGCGTAGCAGCAGAAGCCTACAAAGACGATCTCAGGGTGTATACCACTGCCGATGTAGAAGGGATGTACAGAGGTAAAAACAAAGATTATAAACCCTCTATTGACGAAGTAAACACTTATGTAAAAACATTGGTATTCAAAGGAGATAGCCATATTGCTGACTTGAAATACAACAAGGAAAATGGTAAATTTTCACCTGACCTGATCTTCTCAGATGGTAGTCAAGATAAAGCTGAAAAGTATGTAAAGGATTTTGACAGTCAAGTGAATAGAATCTTTAAGAAGTTCATTGACAACGAGAATTAAGCAATGAAAATATTTATAATATCAATTTTAACAATAATGAGCAGCATTGCCTTCGCACAAGAGGGCAATGCTGTTTCTGTTATCGATAGCACTATGGCTACCCGCAATACTACTATCACAACAAAGACAGATGCTGAGCTCAAACATCAAATAGGGATAGGAATATCAAAGTTTGTGAATGCAGCTTTCCCAAGTGATAGCAATGCCTTTTTAGTGGAATATCGCTATCTGACCCCCCCTAAGATTGCCTATAGAGCAGGAGGAGACTATAGGGTAGACTCTTCAAAGGACAGTAGCTATGAATTTGCTTTAAAAATAGGGGTAGATTGGCTTTTCAAAGATTACAAACATTGGAAATTTTATTATGGAATTGACCTCTGGGGGCGCTATCTCTACTATAAAGACCGTAAACAGCACTTTACAAATCTGGCTGTAAACCCTTTCTTGGGCATACAATATCAGATTACGAAGAATTTTTCTGTATGCACAGAACCTGGCTTCTTTGTAAAATACAATATCAACAAAGACAACAAAACTTTCGACCCTAATAACCGAAATACTTGGGTAGAAAGTCGCTTAGCAAAGATAGGTTTTATACAACTCAATTTTCATTTTTAACCGATACCCCCACTAATCCTTAACTACTAACCACTTGAGTAACCACATAAATCAGCAAGCCTACTAATCCCCCTACGAGCGTCCCGTTGATGCGGATAAATTGCAGGTCTTTACCCACTTCAAGTTCGAGCTTTTCGCTAAGGGCTTGGCCGTCCCAGTTGGTTACGGTGTTGCTTATGAGGTGGCCTACTTCGTGGCGGTTGCGCAGTACGAATTGGTAGGCGGCTTTTTGTACCCAGGAATCAATGGTGGGTTGCAGGGTGCGGAGCTTGGCTTTTAGGTCTTCTAAAAAAGGCAACTCATTGGCAAGTGTATGCAACTGCCCCTGCACCTCAGTGCGCAAAACGTGCTCAGGGTCAGCCTGTGCCTCAGTCAGGAGTTTTTGTATGCCCTTTAGTAGGCTCTCAGAGATGATATTCTTAATAAAATCAGGTACGAGCGAAGGTAACTGCTTGTTGATTTCGCCCTGTAGGGTGCTTTGGTGACTGGTGAGATAGCTTGCTACGCTGCCAAAGAGTTTGCTGGTGAGTCGGTCTGTGGTTTTGCCCTCCACGGCCTTAGTGAGCCATTGTTTTATTTGAGTGATGTTACGTTCCTTATTGAGCCAATCGGTGAGGTAACGCCCTATACTGAGTTGCGTAACATAGGGGCGTAACTGCTCCGCCTTTAAGAAGTTATCCACCACAAAAGCCCCGAGATTCTCACCGATATCGTTCTTCTTATGCACAATGAGGTTCGTGTGGGGTATGTGTAGACCCAGCGGGTGGTGAAAAAGAGCCGTAACAGCGAACCAATCCGCCAAAGCTCCCACCATAGCCGCCTCAGCAAAGGCTTTTACATAGCCCACAAAAGCGAGTGCAGGCTGGGTGTGAGTGAGGTATAGCATTGTGCTGTAAAGGATTAGCATTGCTACAAATAGGCCTGTAGCTAATTGTTTATGGCGTGTTAAACGCTGCTGTTTATCATCATTCATAAATATATTTCATTTTGGCGGCAAAAATAGTAAATAATTCCCTAATGCCAACATAGAGGTCAGAGGTCAGCGATCAGAAAGCGATAAAGGACGCGATAGCAAAATTACTCATTACTCATTGCTCATTAAACATTATTTCGTAATTTTGCAGCCCGATTAAAAAACTGACAATGGAAAGAATTAGTGTATTCGATATGTTAAAGATAGGCGTGGGTCCTTCGAGCTCCCACACCTTAGGTCCGTGGCGCGCTGCTGAGGCTTTTTTAAAAGAACTGCACACCACGGATTACTTCTCCCGCACCGACAAGGTGCGCGTAGACCTCTATGGCTCGCTATCCCTTACAGGCAAAGGGCACGCTACCGACTTGGCTACGATGCTGGGGCTCAGTGGTGCCGACCCTGAGTATGTACCTATCGAAAGCCTTGATGTGATCATCGCTGCTATCAACAACAACCAACAGCTGTGCTTAGGAGGTGAGCGTATACTACCCTTTAATCCTAAAGAAGACATTGTTTTTAATAAGAATTTCTTGCCTTTTCACGCCAACGGACTCACCTTTACGGCTTACGGTGAGGATTTTGAGTACAAATCGACATTCTACTCCGTAGGCGGCGGCTTTATCGTTAAAGAAGAGGCAGACGACAGTGTTTCCTCGCCCGTTGAAGAAAAGAACTTCCCCTATCCTATCGACAAAGCTACCGAACTTCTCGATTATTGCCACAGAGAAGGTAAAAAGATCTCTGAAATCGTGTATGAGAATGAGAAATCTATCCGCTCTGAGGAAGCGATACACCACGAACTGCTGCGTATATGGCATACGATGCTGGAATGTGCTTACATCGGTTGCCATACGGAGGGGATACTCCCAGGTGGGCTGAATGTGCGCCGCCGTGCTTATGATATGCACAAGAACCTCATCGGTGTGGTCAGCTACGATAGTCCTGAGGGGTGGCTCAACTCAATTAAAAAGACGGATATTAAGTTTCGCGAGATACTCAAATGGGTAAGCTGTTTTTCGCTGGCTGTCAATGAAGTAAATGCCTCGCTGGGGCGTGTGGTTACCGCCCCTACCAATGGTAGCGCAGGGGTGATACCCGCCGTATTGCTCTATTACCTGACTATCGACAACCAAGAGGCAGGCGAAAAAGAGATTAAGCAATTTTTACTGGTGGCAGGTGAAATAGGCAGTCTCTTTAAGAAGGGGGCAACTATTTCAGCGGCAATGGGGGGCTGTCAGGCAGAGATAGGCGTATCCTCAGCAATGGCAGCAGGGGCGTTGTGCGAGCTATTGGGCGGCACGCCTGAGCAGGTGCTTATCGCTGCCGAAATCGCTATGGAACACCACCTTGGGCTCACCTGCGACCCTATCGGCGGACTGGTACAGATCCCCTGCATCGAACGCAATGCAATGGGAGCCGTCAAAGCTATTAACGCTGCTGAGCTGGCCATCGAAACCGACCCTCGCAATGCCAAAGTACCGCTGGACAAAGTCATCGGCACAATGTGGCAAACCGCTAAGGATATGAACTCCAAATACAAAGAGACCTCCGAAGGAGGCCTAGCCGTAGCCGTAAACATCGCTGATTGTTAAGCAAAAAGAGAATGACCAATGACAGAAGTCCGCGCAAAGAAGCACTTGGGGCAACACTTCCTCACCGACCTGAATATCGCTAAGAAAATAGCCGATACACTCTCCCTTGTGGGCTATCGCAAGGTAGTAGAGATTGGGGCGGGTATGGGCGTACTCACTCAGTTTCTATTGGAGAAGAACACTGAGGTGCATGTCATTGAGATCGATAAGGAATCTGTGGCGTATCTCAATGAGCACTACCCTACCCTACAAGGCAGCATACTTGCTGAGGACTTTTTGAAATACGACATAGCAGGCTATATGGGAGAACCCTTTGCCATCATTGGTAACTTCCCTTACAATATCTCCACACAGATCGTTTTTAAGCTCTTAGAGCTGCGTGAGATAGTGCCTGAGTTCAGTGGTATGTTTCAAAAGGAAGTGGCTGAGCGTATTTGCGAGAAGGCGGGTAGCAAGACCTACGGCATACTTTCGGTGCTGGTACAGGCGTTCTACGAGGCGGAATATCTGTTCACCGTCTCCGAGCACGTCTTTAATCCTCCGCCGAAGGTGAAAAGTGGTGTACTAAGGCTGCGGCGCAAAGCCAATTACCACCTCGATTGTGATGAAAAGCTGTTCTTTACAGTAGTGAAAACTGCCTTTAACCAACGCCGTAAAACGCTACGCAATAGCCTTAAGTCCTTGCTTACAGAGGAGATAAAGCAAAACCCTATATTCGATAAGCGTCCTGAACAACTCTCTTGGGAAGAATTTATGTTAATTACTAAAGAAATAAGTGAAGAGAAGTAAGAAGTAAGCATTCATTACTCTCTACTCATTACTCATTAAAATATGACTTCATTCAAACTTACAGACGGACTTATAGCGCAGATACAGCAACTCATTGAGGAGAATAACAATAAGGCACTCACCGAGCTTATCTGTGAGTTACACTATGCCGATATTGCTGAGATTATCCACGAGCTGACCATAGAGGAGGCAGTGTATATTATTCGCCTTATCGATGCGGATAAGACTGCCGATGTGCTCACGGAGTTAGATGATGATTACCGCGATAAGATCCTTAAAACGCTGTCAGCAAAAGAGATTGCCGATGAGGTAACCGAGCTGGACACCGACGATGCAGCAGACCTCATCTCTGATCTCTCAGATGAGCGCAAAACGGAAGTTATCTCCTACATTGAGGACGTGGAGCACGCTAAGGACATCGTTGATCTCTTGCGCTACGATGAGGACACCGCTGGGGGGTTGATGGCTAAGGAACTGGTAAAGGTAAATGAGAATTGGAATGTGCTGGAGTGTGTGCGTGAGATGCGCAAACAGGCAGAGAATGTTACCCGTGTGCACTCTATCTATGTGGTAGACGACAATGATGTACTCAAAGGGCGGCTTTCGCTCAAGGACCTGCTGGTAACCTCTACGCGCTCGGCAGTCAAGGATATCTATATACCCAAAGTAGACTACGTGTATGTGAACGATACGGCCGAAGATGTGGCACACATAATGTCGAAATACGACTTAGAGGCAATCCCCGTAGTAGATGAGATGAAGCGATTGGTAGGGCGCATCACCATTGACGACATCGTAGACGTGATCAAAGAAGAAGCCGAAAAGGACTACCAATTGGCGGCGGGGATCACCCACGACGTAGAGGCAGATGACAGCATCTGGAAACTCACCAAAGCGCGCCTGCCGTGGCTACTCATCGGTATGTTTGGCGGATTAGGGGCGGCGAGCATCATCAACGGCTTTCAGGATGCAATGGGCAAATACCCTATACTGCTGATATTTATTCCGCTGATACAAGCCACCGCAGGGAATGTAGGGGTACAATCCTCAGCGATTGTAGTGCAGGGTTTGGCAAATAATTCTATTGACGGACAGCTTATTGCGCGGCTGCTCAAAGAGTTTATCTTAGGGCTCATCAACGGGCTTACCATTGCGGGGATCGTGATCTTAGTAAGCCACTTCGCTTTCCACGCTGAGTATATGATCAGCACCACCGTAGCCATTGCCTTGGTAACGGTGATCGTCAATGCGGCTATTATAGGCACTTTTATCCCTATATTCCTCGCTAAACGCGGTGTAGACCCCGCCGTAGCCACAGGACCTTTTATCACCACCAGCAACGACGTTTTGGGTATCTTGATTTACTTCTCCATCGCGAAGATGTTACTCGGCTTTTAAGAGAAATGAGATAAAAAAAAGCGATACCATCTTAAGAAGATATCGCATAAAGCAATATAATAAGTTGTAAATCTTAACTGTTAATTCACATTGTAGATAAACAGCAATTTTAATTATTTTCGTTCTTTAGGGGCTATTGAATAAGAATAAGGGGCATAAGTAACATAATCCCAAAGACCATAGTTATCCTTTACGGGAGTTTTATCGCCTACAAACTTAATATTTTCGGTACTACAAAAAATATGAAAAGGGTATTCCTGCCCAAATTCAAGTTGCGCAGAGGCATATTCAGTTCCATCAATAATCCAAGTTGCAAAGTAATTATTCTTAACCAATTTAAGGTCTATCTGAAAGATATGCCAAGCATTCTTTTTAATTTTAACTTTCTTGTGCAAGTGAGGACTTTCTTGATTGGTAATATAGGCAATCACCTCATCATCAGCAACCTTCAGCTCTCTTCGCTCTTCCTCTGGACCTGAACCTACCTCAAAATCGAGTTCGTGTTTGTCATTATGCCATATCCACGAACCTATGCTGGCGCGTTCGTTCTTACTTAGATCTGAAATATAAGTGCGCCAAGTGTAAAGCCCTGCACCAAAACGTTTCTTAGTCTTCATCTTTTGTCGTTGGCGTGTATTGGCTTGGGTATAAATCCGCAATGCTTTCTTATCGCTGCAATCAGTGCAATTGACTACTGATGAATTGATTTTTTCCTCGTCATCACCTTGGTTATCCGTAGTCCAATCGTCAGTGGAGGCAAAATCCCACTTAATTTGCTTACCCAATTGCACACCGTCGTCTTTGCTGCAAGCCATACTGCCGAGCAAAGCTGCCATTACTACTAATGTTCTTTTGCTTAGTCTTTTCATAATCAATCTATTTTATTTATAAATCACCTTCGCTTCTAAAATCAATTGTTTTAGACGGCAAAAATATATAAAATATTTAAAAACAAGTTTTTAAAAGTCATTCTTGTTAGGGCAAATATAGCAAAATATAATTTAAATTAGTGAGGTCTGAAAGGTTAGATATCAACTGGGCAGCTCTCCATCTATTAACATTTATCATAGTTGTTTCTAAGATAAGTAAAAGTTCAAAGAAGTTAAAAAAATGTTTTTTTAGTAAAAGATGCTTGTATATCAAAAATATTTATTACTTTTGCAAATATTTTAAATGTAAACACAGAATACACTTATGTTAGGATTACAAACGACAATTACTTCAGCGGTAACTGATGCCGTGGCAGCGGCAGCTCCTGCACAGGAAAAGACACTCTCGATAATGGAAATGATACTCGATGGTGGTACTGCCAACGTGATTATCATTGGGATATTATTCGTGATGCTCGCAGTAGCACTGTTCATATACTTCGAGCGATTGTTTGCCATCAAGGCGGCATCGAAGGTTGATAAAACTTTTATGTACAAGATACGCGATTGCATTTCTGCTGGGCGTCTTGATGCCGCTAAGATGCTTTGTGCTCAGACCAATTCGCCTGTGGCACGCTTAATTGAGAAGGGCGTTTCGCGCATCGGGAAGCCTTTGGACGACATCAACAAGGCAATTGAGAATGCAGGTACGCTTGAGGTGTATAAATTAGAGAAAAACACAGCGATTTTGGCGACTATCGCTGGGGCAGGACCAATGATTGGGTTCTTTGGTACGGTTGTGGGGATGATAATGTCATTCCACGAGATGGCTTCTGCTGGAGGACAGGCTGAAATGGGTGCTTTGGCAGCGGGTATCTACACAGCAATGGCTACAACCGTTGCAGGGCTTATTGTGGGGATTATCGCTTACATTGGCTACAATCACTTAGTGGTAAAGACCGATAAGATTGTGCACTTGATGGAAGCCAATGCGGTTGAGTTCCTCGACTTGCTCAATGAGCCGTTATAGGAAAGTAGGAAAAGAGAAATGAGAAAAGAAGATATGATATATTATATGTTCTAATAGCTCAATTTTCTAATTTCCCAATTTACTAATCTTCTAATTTACTAAATAAAACAATGAAATTAAAAGGAAGAAATAAAGTAAGCCCAGAGTTTAGTATGTCGTCAATGACGGACATTGTGTTCTTGTTGTTGGTGTTCTTTATGATCACTGCCAACAGCCCTAATGCGTTGGACTTGTTGCTACCCAAGGCTAAGGGAAAGTCGACCAACACACAAAACGTATCGGTGAGCATTGATAAGGATTTGAATTACTTTCTTGATAAGCGACCGATCTCTCCCGACAACTTAGATGCAGAACTGACCACTGCTTTGCAAGGTGTGGAGAATCCTACCATCATCTTGCGAATGGAGGAGAGTGTGCCTATCAAGAATGGTGTGGCTGTGATGGACGTAGCCAATCAGCACCAATACAAGGTGATATTAGCGGTGAGACCGCAATAGTTACTTTTAGAAGACAAAAAATTATGAACTTATTTAGTACAACACACGAGCGGAAATCATTAGCTGCTACCACAGTCGTGATGAGTTTGGTAGTGCTTTTGCTTTTCTTCTCAGGAATGAAGTACCTCGACCCGCCGCCTGAGAGTGGTGTGGACGTCATCTTTGGTGTGGACATCGAAGGTATGGGTGAGCGCACTGAACCACCTGCTGCCACTAAACAAGAGAAGCAACCTGTAGCAAAGCCTGAGCAGACAACTCAGGAGGTGCCTCGTGAAAACCTCTTAGCGCAGGATAACAACGAGGATTTTGCAGTGCCTGAAACTCCAAAGAAGCAAGAGAAGAAGAAAGAAACTCCTAAGATAGAAAAGCCCAAAGATACTCCTAAACCTGTAGAGAAGCCTAAAAAGCCCTCAAGGGAGACTTCAGATGCGCTTTCCAACATATTGGGGGCTGCTAACGCTGGGGGTAGTGGCACTGCGGGACAAGGTGATGGCAATAAGGTGGGGTATCAAGGGAGCTTACAAGGCAGTCAGTATGGGAACTCCTACTATGGTGATGGCTCGGGCAGTGGCAAAGGCGGTAAAGGTTGGGGCTTGAATGGCAGAACCATTGCAGCCCAAGGAAAATCGCTACAAAACTGCAATGAAGAAGGCAGGGTTGTGGTTGAGATTGTTGTAGACCGCTCGGGACGTGTAGTGAAAGCAACCCCAGGGGTAAAGGGAACTACAAATCCTGCTCCGTGCTTGCTTGAAGCAGCTAAGAGAACAGCTAATATGCACCGATGGAATGCCGACGAGAATGCGCCTGCACATCAAACGGGGTTTATTGTTATTAATTTTAAATTAGGAGAATAATTATGATTTTTTTTCTATTTGCTGTAATCTTTTTATTACTAATCACAAACCCTTTCAAGTATACCCAACGAGAAAAGAAGCGATTCACTATACATAGAAAACAAAAAAACAAACATTAAAAAGAGTTTACATTGAACTATCAGGAAACACTTCAATGGATGTTCAGTCGTCTACCGATGTTCCAGCAGAAGGGGCGCGAGGCACTCAATGCTAAGTTGGATAATATACGCGCTTTTGCGGCGGTTTTAGGCAATCCACAAACGCAGTTTAAGAGTCTGCACATCGCAGGCACAAATGGCAAAGGTTCGAGCAGCAGTATGCTCGCCTCGGTGTTGCAAGAGGCTGGTTATAAAGTAGGATTATATACTTCCCCTCACCTGCGCGACTTTCGTGAGCGGGTAAAAATAGATGGAAAAGAAGTGCCCGAGGCTTTCGTTGTAGATTTCATCGCTAAACACAAAGGTTTTTTAGAGCAGCAAGCACTGTCGTTCTTTGAGATGACCGTAGGGCTTGCTTTTGCTTATTTTGCAGAGGAGCAAGTGGATATTGCTGTGATTGAAGTAGGCTTAGGAGGACGCTTTGACTCCACGAATATCATCACCCCTGAGGTTTCACTTATCACAAATATTTCTTTTGACCATACTGATATCCTTGGCGATACTTTGGCTAAGATTGCATACGAAAAGGCAGGAATTATTAAGCCACATACACCTGTGGTGATCAGTGAATACGAGGCTGAAACGGCTCCCGTTTTTGAGGCAAAAGCTAAAGAGATAGAGGCTCCTATTACTTTTGCCAATACTATCACGACGGACTTAAAAACAGATCTCCAAGGCAATTATCAAGCGAAGAATATCAAGGGTGTATTGGCTGTACTTCAGATCTTGATGGCACAAGGCTGGAAGATAAGCAATACAAACATTGAGGAAGGACTTTTACACGTAGTGCGCAACACACATCTCTTGGGCAGATGGCAGTGCCTTGGTGAGCGTCCGACCATCATCTGTGATACAGGTCATAACGAGGGCGGGTTGCAGTACGTAATGACACAACTCAAGGAACAGACTTACCAGAAGCTGCATATAGTAGTTGGTTTTGTGAAGGAAAAGGACGTGAATAAGGTGTTGGAGTATTTCCCGAAAGAGGCTACGTATTACTTTGCACGTCCGAATATCCCACGAGGGTTGGCTGTAGAGACTTTACAAGAGATTGCCACACGTAAGGGCTTGCAAGGTAAGGCTTACGCTTCTGTGGGTGAAGCACTCACGGCTGCCCGATCCGCTGCCTCTGCTGATGACTTTATCTTTGTGGGTGGAAGCACTTTTGTAGTAGCTGAAGTGGTGTAAAGAGCTTCTTTATCTATCAAGTAAGTAAAAGCCTTCTTCTTTCTTCAATTAAGAAAATAACTTAAACTTTTTGCAGCTATCTCTATAACTTAATAATAATCAAGTTATAGCCTTCATTAAATTCCCTTAAAGGAAAGTTCCCTAAATTACTTTATCCAAACTTTTTTTAAAAAAAGTTGCTTAAAAATTTGTAGGTTTATAAAATAGTCGTACTTTTGCAGCCGTAATGAAAAAACAAGGGTTCTTAGCTCAGCTGGTTCAGAGCATCTGCCTTACAAGCAGAGGGTCACTGGTTCGAATCCAGTAGGACCCACTTGAAGTTTCATAAACTTTTTATCATTGTTGTTTTTAGGGTTCTTAGCTCAGCTGGTTCAGAGCATCTGCCTTACAAGCAGAGGGTCACTGGTTCGAATCCAGTAGGACCCACTAAAAACTGAATTTTATTGTTGTTTTCATAATTAGGGTTCTTAGCTCAGCTGGTTCAGAGCATCTGCCTTACAAGCAGAGGGTCACTGGTTCGAATCCAGTAGGACCCACAAAAAGCCCTCAAAGCAAACGCTTTGAGGGCTTTTTGTTTTATAAGAGGTTATTATTAACTATGGATTTTTAGCTTTTTAGACTACTATCATAACGGCTGTATTTCGCAATCCACCCCTCTTCTGTATAAAAGCTCCCCACTAAGTCCATCAGAAATAGCAACTAAGTCCTTAATACCCTTTTCTTCATTGGCAATCTTCCAACCATTTACATCACCTTGTTCGAAGAAAAACAAGATATTATGCAGCGTTACGTCTACCATTGTGTAGGCTACTTCTTTGATAAGAGCAAGCTGCTCTTCAGTGCATTTAGCCAAAGAAGCACTTATACGCTTACTTTCTGCATCTTTCATCTCAGCAGAGACCACTTTTTCAAACTGTTGCAAGGAAGCATCGCGTATAGTTGCTATAAATTCCTCTCCAAACTCATCTAATACAGCTTTATTCATACAATTTCTTTATTATCCTATGCAAAAAATCTAAAAACTCAACATATACACCTGATAGTCTTTGTTTTCTTTCAAGAAATAATCCTCATAAACACGGTATACATTTTTGCGATGGATACGTCCTGCTGCTAAGCCTAAACAGTAAAATGCGTTTGTTGATTGCATTGAGCGGTTTTTGAAGATTAGCAGGGTGCGCTTGTGTTTCGGTGCATAGTAAATCACATAATCAGGGGTCTGCTCTTGCAATTGAAAGACATCGGTAAGGCGATAAGGCTCCACGCAACCTGTTTCTTCTTCCTCAAAGGCCAAGCTCTTGGGCAATACCACCTCTTTGCGTAGTGGAAAGGCAAACCGCACCTCAGTGGTGTAGCAGTCAGGAGCCCCACAATCTGTCCCGTGCACATCAAACGGAATAGCTACCTTTACGTTATCATTCTCCACAGTCGCTACCCCACAAGTGTAAAGTTCTTTTAAAAAGCTGTTACGTAACGGCGACTCTTGCCCTAAAACCTGACTGCTATACCCCCCGAAGAATGTTATTAGCATTATAATCCATATCTTTTTCATCACTATTCCTTATTCGTTATACACTATGCACTAACTAATGTATGTCCACAGATTTTTATATCGCTGCAATTGCGCTAAGGTATCGGCGATGACCTTGTGCTCAGGTTGCTCTAAATTGGGGTCAGCTTTTACGAGGTCAATTGCCTGAAAGCGCGCCATACGCAGTATATCCTGATCTTTGACGATATCGGCAATCTTCAAGGCGAGTACACCGCTCTGCTGGGTGCCCATTAGGTCGCCAGGACCGCGCAACTTAAGGTCTACTTCGGCAATCTCAAAGCCATCTGAGGTGCGCACCATTGTCTCCATACGCGTGCGGGTGTCGCTGCTGAGCTTGCTACCCGTGAGGAGTATGCAGTAGCTCTGTTCCGAACCTCGCCCGACTCTGCCGCGCAACTGGTGCAACTGCGAGAGCCCAAATCGCTCAGCACTTTCAATCACCATTATGGAGGCATTGGGCACATTCACCCCTACCTCAATCACTGTGGTGGCAACCATTATTTGCGTTTCGCCACGCACAAACTTATCCATCTCAGCGTCTTTCTCGGCAGGTTTCATTCGCCCGTGTACCATCGATACTTTGTATTGCGGCTCAGGGAAAATACTGCGGATATAGTCATAGCCTTCGCTGAGGTTCTTAAAATCTAACGCCTCCGACTCTTCAATCAGCGGGTATACCACATACGCCTGTCGCCCCTTGGCAAGCTCCTGACGCACAAACTCATAAGTCTGCCCGCGGTGTTGCTCAAAGTGGTGCAGGGTGCGTATAGGCTTACGCCCTGGGGGCAACTCATCAATTACAGAGACGTCGAGGTCGCCGTATACGCTCATTGCTAAGGTGCGCGGTATGGGTGTTGCGGTCATCACCAGCACGTGCGGCGGCAGCGTATTCTTGCGCCATAGCTTAGCTCGCTGTTCTACCCCAAAGCGGTGTTGCTCGTCAATGATTGCTAGCCCTAAGTTCTTAAACACCACCTTGTCCTCCAAAAGGGCGTGCGTACCGATGAGTATGTTGAGCGTGCCCGTCTGCAACTGCTCGTCAAGCTCTTTGCGCTCTTTTGTCTTGGTAGAGCCTGTCAGCAGCCGCACGCTTACGGGCATATCTTTCAGCAACTCAGAGATACCCACATAGTGCTGATTAGCGAGGATTTCCGTAGGTGCCATTAGGCAGGCTTGGTAGCCGTTGTCCACTGCCAAGAGCATCGTCATCAGGGCAACGATTGTCTTGCCCGAACCCACATCACCTTGCAGGAGGCGATTCATCTGTGAGCGCGACCCCACATCGGCGCGTATCTCTTTCATTACACGCTTTTGCGCCCCTGTCAGGGCAAAAGGTAGATGGTGATTATAGAAGTCCATAAAGTGCTCGCCTACCTTCTCAAAGGGCAGCCCGACGAACTTCTGCTTGCTGAGCACGTTCTTGCGCACCAATTGCAGTTGTATGTAGAAAAGCTCTTCAAACTTGAGCCGTATAGAGGCGCGCGTAAGTCGCTCTTGGTCGGGCGGGAAGTGAATGTGCAGCATCGCCTCGCTCTTGCTGATAAGGCTCAGCTTAGCACGTAGTGACTCAGGCAGGGTCTCGGCAATGGGTGCAGGCATCTCTTGGAAGACGGTGTAGATAAATTGCCGCATCACCCTCCCTGTGATGTTCTTCTTGTCGAGCTTTGTAGTAGAAGGATACACGGGCTGTATGCTGCCCGCAAGGGGCTTATCGAAGTCCTTAATGAGGTCCATTTCGGGGTGGGGCATTGAGTAGACCCCGCCCATTAGGTTCACCTTGCCGAAGATTACGTACGGCTCGTTGATGCGCAAGTTATCGCGCATCCAGCTTACTCCCTTAAACCACACCAGCTCCATCTGCCCCGTCTCATCGACGAAGGTGGCCACAAGCCGCATCTTCTTATTGCTCGACTCCACCGTGCGCAAGTTCACAATGCGCCCGATGAGTTGTACCTCAGCACTGTTGTTATGCAACTCCTTTACTTTGTAGAACTTCGTGCGGTCCACATACCTATTCGGAAAGAGGCTGAGCAAATCCTGATAAGTAAAAATACCCAGCTCGCTCTTGAGCAGGTCAGCCCTTGCAGTGCCTATGCCTCGCAGTTGCTCTATGGGTGTATGTAAGTAGTTGTTTGTCATTTTTATGTTTCCAAGAGCAAAAGTAGCTATTTTTTTCAATACCACAAAGGTTTTACACTATTTTTTCACCAGATTGATATACTTACAATACAGTTTTAATGCCGTTGTAGCTCCGTTGTAGGTTCGTTCTCGCTCCGTTATTGATTGGTTGTATTAGTGCTGTTCTTTATGCTGGCAATCATTGTCTAAAAGTATTTCTTCATACTGCTCTAATTCCTCCAAAGGGATACCATCTTTAAAGCGATCGGTGAGGTAGGTGCGCCAAGCGTAGCTATTGTCGGGGGTGAGGGATTCGTTCTTGTTTATCATAAAACGCTTTTTATAAGGAGCTAACTGCTCAGCTGTAAGAGGCTTATTTTTAAGTGTTTGCACGATATTATCTACTGTCGTCTTGATTTCGTTTACATTCTTAGTATCTGCCATACCTGAAACAATTATATAGGCTTGATGTGCTGGGGAAGGACGCAACTCAATGGTGGTATACGGGCTGTAAATAAGTCCTTTACGCTCTCTTACTTCGCTGACTACACGGTCACGGATTACCTCAGCTAAGAGTTTCAAAGAGAGTACACTGCCAAGATGAGGCTCATAGGTAAACGGATAAACAATGTTGAAAGATGCCCGCTGCGGACTCTCCTTTGAGGGCGCTGTAAGCAATACGGGCTTACGCACGGCTGTTGAAGGCGCTTCTCGGTGTGATGCTTGCTGCGGTTTGAGCATTGCTATCACAGGACATATCTGTTTCTTAACTGTCTCAATATCAAAATCACCTGTGATGACACACAGCAAGCCCTCTGATGAAAGCAAATACTCTTGATAATAGCTATGTAGGGCGTTAAGGTCGATAGTTTGAAGATCGGATAGCGTTTTAGGCTCACGTGTTGGCGGGTAGATAGTGCCTATTGCTTTGTGCAACTGAACATCTAAGGAGTTGTCTGTTTGGGTTTTTGAACTTTCAGAAGAGAGTTGCTGCTGCTCCTCTTTGATAAGCGTCTGAAACTCATCTTTAGCAAGTTCAGGGTGCAGGAGCTTTTCTTTAAGGAGGTGGCACAGCATTGCGCTTTTAGCCACAGGGGCAGTCGCCATTGCGAGGTGGTGATAGTTGTCCATTCCTGCGATGAAGGTAAGGTCGTTTTGGTAGAGGAAGGTTTCATAATCAGGGTTTTTCAGTGCCTCAATGCCTCCTAAGTGCAGGTATGAAAGGATATCCTCATACTGCTTAGAATTGTGTTGTGGTAGGGAGGCATACCCTCCTTTGAAGAGTAGGGAGATGTTGAGCGTAGGGTCGGTAGTGGGCTTGAGGTAGATTGTCGCACCATTCTTCAGCACAATGCGATGCACTCCCAGACGCTTAAAATACTGCTCACTGGCTATCACCTCAGGGTTGTAGTTGATGGGGGCTGTGAGCACTGCAGGTGGGGCTATAGCAAGGGTATCCATTGTAGGGGTTTCCTCCTTGGGGAGCACATTGATGCCGTGTCGCTGCCCTTTGCGCACTGCCTGCTTGTAATGCTTGTAAGTAGTTTTATGAGTAGTATTGTCTATGGTTTCCACAACAAGAGGCGCTGGCAAGTGGAAGTAAGTCTTTGCTAAAGCTTTCCATTGCTGCAAAGTGGTAGTTTCTAAAGCCTTTATGAGGGTATCGCGATCGGCAGGGGTAGATAGAAAAGCCTCACCGAATAAGAAGGCATCAGTAAAGGAAAGCGCATACTCCTCTGACGTCTTCTCAAAGCGCGCCTCTTGCAATTCCTTTACGCTCCGTGCTACAGCAATGGCTACTTCCTTTTGGGTAAGACTCGCCTGCATTCCCGAGAGTATCCCGACTGCCTTTTGCACTTCTGTAGAGAGCTTTTGCCCTATAGGAGCGCGTAGCTCTAAGCTGAGGAAGTCAGTGCCGCGGAGATACCAATAGGCATCTATATGTGCCTGAGAGAGGGCTTCCCTTAAGCGAGCGCGTGCCATACGTAGTAAGGTCTCCTCTTGAGTTTGTTGCAATAGTCCGGCGTGTGTAGATAGCGAGTGCATTGTCTTGGGGAAATACAGAGTTACCTCATTTTTGCCTGCTTCGATCTTCGTGGCTATAAGGGGCTTATTTCTGTAGATAATAGGCACAGGAGGCATAGTTACTTTACCTCGCTGAGAAAGCACTCCAAATGTGCTCTTAATAGCCTTTTCAGCCTCTTGCGTATTTATATCGCCGATGAGCATCACACAGGCGTTCTGTGGAGCATACCACTGATGATAAAAAGCGTGTAACTTCTCAAGGGTAATGCCTTTTACTTGGGAGGGTGTACCTATGGGCAGGCGTACCAAAGCGGGGTCATTCCCTACCTTAATGGGTAGGCGGTCTTTATCCTCGCGATAGCTGGCAATCTCCTCTAAGATGATAGCGCGTTCCTTCTCCACCGCCGCTGGGCTAAAGCTCAGTGTACCTATCCAATCGGCAAGGATGTGCAGTGTTTTGCTTAGGTCAGCATCAGCGAGGGTAGGTAGTGAAAGGCTGTAAACCGTTCGATCATCAGTAGTAAAGGCATTGATGGTCTCACCATACTTAGCTCCCAAGCCTTCCCAATAGCTGACAGCCTCACGCTCAGGGTAATGCGCCGATCCATTAAAGGCTAAGTGCTCTATAAAGTGGGCAACGCCTTCCTCACCAGCCGCCTCTTGGTAAGAGCCAACACGCAGCACAAGGCGTATTTCCAGCTTATTTTTAGGCTGGTCATTAGGCAAGACTATATACGTAAGCCCATTGGGCAATTGCTCTTTGATTGCCCCTTGTGGCAAGGGCAAGTCTTGTGCAAAAATAGCACTTGTGAGCCACCACAAACCCACCACAAGCATACGCTGTATCTTCATTTTCTTCATAATTTACAACAGAAAAATATACTACCTTATAGGGAGCTTATACGAACCTTATACGGACATTACACGAACCTTATACAAAGATTTGACCTTTTTCAGACACTCCTCCTCTAAATATTGTGAAAATATTAGTGAATATAACTAACGAAATTAACTTTTATAGTAAAAATAGCAAAATCCTCTTCAATTGTTACAACACAAACAAACATACCGTAGTATTGTTGTAATACGTGGTATGTTTGTATGATAAGTTGTTCTATGCGATAGGATTACTCAGCGGTGTATTCCACTTTCACATTGATATAATCATCTAAGCCTTCTGCATAAGTAGAGAATTCAAATTGCATTGTCTTCTTTGTGTAATCAATGCTGCTTGTTGGGGCTTTCCAAGCTCCTTTTTGATACTCATCTTTGGTTATATCATCTACGTTGAGGTAATAGGCGGGATTGGAAGTGCCATCGGCTTGGTAGATGCCCAAAGCATCGGCATCGCCTGCCTTAGCCAACTTCAGCAGCCTATCCCAAGCGGTATACGTGAATTGGAATGGTACGGCTTTGTACTTCGTATCGGCATCGTCCTTAGCAGACTTATCAAGTTCGTGTACGTAGTTGATACGATTCCCGTTGAGTTCTATCCCGTCTAAGGTTACCCCAAAGGTTTCGGTGCTTGTTTTTGTCCAACTGATGAGTTTCATTACGGTTGTGTAGTTAGGACCCGCATTCTCTCCGTACCAGACATCGTCATTCTCAATAGTCTCTTTGCGCATCAAGAACTGGAAGAAATCTGTTAGCCCCATAGGGTTAGAAGTCATCTTCAGCACAGGTTGATCGGCAGTAGCTTTCTCGCTAAGGGTGATCACCGTGTAGCCATCGTACGTCTTAGGGAACTGATTTTTGTATTTCACCAAGAGATCTTCTGTGGAATTGAGCGTAACCATAGTCTTTACCTTCACTTTCCCTAAGAAAGGGAGGATATTCATACCCTTTGCCTGATAGGCTTTTACGAGGGCTTTCTGTGCCTCTGTAAGTTCGGCAAGGGCAGCAGCAGGTTTCACACTTACCGATAGGTCGGTATTGGGCTCTAAGTTGCCACTGCTTTCGATGGTTACCTTCAGTTGCTGCTCGCTCTCTATGCTTTGGGCAGCTGCTGAGAGTGCTATTGTAAAGCTGACTTCGCGTGCTCCTTTGGCAATAGTTACGGGGTTGGGCGTAAAGGTGAGCAGATCGCTGGTGTTGCCTTTAGCGTCTACGGCTTTCAGCTTTATAGTGGTGGCATCATTCACCGCTGCCGAGAGCCCTATCTTAGCCTCTATCTGCTTCTCTTCCCCAACAGAGAGTGTAGTGGTTCCCTGTGAGGTGATATAGGCGTGGTTCTTCCCGCTATAAGAACTGTTGTTGTCGTCCTTTGAGCAGGCTACGATTGCAAGTGCTACCAAAGCACTGCTTATCATTGATTTGATGTTCGACATCTTCATACTTGTTTAATTTTAATTTATAAATGATTTCTCTTATTTCCGATTTATATTCCCTGAAAGCTCAAAGCTGAGAGCTCCCTACATTCCACCCCTTATTCTGTGTAATAGCACTGTTATAACGCCTTTCAGAGGCAGGTATGGGCAGCGTAAAGCGATAGTCGGTTGCTTCGATAGTGCGCACGCTACCTGTGGTTTGTCGTTTTAGAGCTAAGTGATTGCGCTTTAGGTCAAAGAAACGCTCTGGCTCTCCTACAAACTCCTTTTGCTTCTCGGCAAGCACTATGCCCAATAATTCCTCTCTGTCGGTACTGCTACTGCTTATGGTTGTAGCACTGCGGGTTGCGAGCATCGTATTGACTACTGTTACAGCGCTGTTATCTCCCTGATGGGCATACGCCTCAGCCACAATAAATGCCAGATGTGCCACACGCAAGGCGGTAAAGTACTGCATCTGCTTTTTCTCTTGTGCTAACTTCCGATACTTGCCCAATAGCTGCACATTGCTAAGGGTAGGATGGGCAATGCTGTATACTCCTTTGCGGATATCGGTGTCGGCATAAAGCACTGTGGCAGTGGTGGTATTGCTCACCACCAAATAATCATTGATAAAGCCATTCGTACCTGTATACTCCAAAGCGATATAAGGCGAGGTAGATTCGCCACGCATATCAATAGCAAAGAGGCACGCATCGCTCTTTTCTGTGTTCCATAACTTGGTAAGGTTTTCAGCTGTTTCTGTTGCTTTAAGTTGCTCGTAAAGAGGGATCGCAATCTCCAATGCCTTTTGGTCATTGCCTGCCCAAAGGTATAGGGCTGCCCGCAGGGTTTGTGCTGCTGTGGGGGTAAGGTAATAGGGCACAGTTTCAAGAGTCTTTCCGCCTATATTGCCGCCTTTATCTTCCACAGCAGGGATACTGAGCAGGCGGTCTATCTCTTCCACTGACTCGCTCTGGGTAAGCCGTTTTTGCTGCTCGGTAATGGTGAAGTTATTTTTGATAAGCACGCCATAAGGAGCTGATTCATTACTGCCAAAAGCTGGAGAGAAGATACGTAACAAATCAAAGTAGCAAAGGGCTTTGAGGTAACTCGCCCGCTGATGAATGCGTTGCAATTGCTCACGATCGTCTCGGGTGTTGGCTGGTACTTTGGGCAAGCGTTCTATCAGCACGTTGCACTTTACTACGGTTTCGTAAAGCGACTTCCAGAGGTTTTCCGATTGGGTGATAAGCTCTCGCTCGTCCCACATATAGGTATTGTACAGACTGTTATCCCTTGAGAGGTATTCCGAAGGGAGCAAATCATCAGCACGCCCTGCCCACATCACGGCATCACCATAAGGTTTATACGAGGCGTATGCAGCTGCCAAAGCTTGCTCAGCCGATGCTACCGATACGATGGCATCAGGGTCGCTCACCTCACTCTCAGGGGGATAATCAAGCGAGCAACTCACTGCTATCGCCGAGAGCCACAGCAATAGATAGGCTTTATATTTTTTCATCATCATTTGCGTTAAAAGGTTAGGTTTAAATTCAACGTAAGAGTCGGGGGCAGCGGATTGACAATGCTGCTGGTCTCAGGATCGCTATCCTTATAAGGCGACCACACGGCTATATTGGTAGCGGTAAGTCCCACAGTGGCATAGCGCACTTTGTGCCAGATAGTCTGCAGCTGCTCAGCACTGAGTTGATAGCGCAATGAGAGATTGGAGAAGCGCACAAAGTCGGTACTGAGCAGTGTCTTGGTGTTAGGCAGAAGCAAGTTCTCCAAAGCTGCTGAATTGTAAAAAGCGGTGTAGTACTTCTTGTTCTCATCACCTACCTGCCACCACATATCGCTCAGCTGTGCCTTAGCGGCATTATAGCGCGCATTGTCCTTATCGCGAATAAAGCGATTGGAATAGCTGCGTTTGCCTCCGAGAGCGTAGTAAAAATCAGCATTGAGTTGCCATTGTTTATAACTCATCGAAAGAAAAAAACTACCGCTGATAGGCGGTGCTGATTGCCCCAGATAGACAAAGTCTTCCCCTTTAAAGTTGTAAGTAGCCTCTACCTGACGCCCATCGGCAGTGAGAAACTCAGGCAAACCTGTAGCGGGGTTGATACCCACGGAGTTCAAGCCGTAAAAAGCCTCAGTCGATTCCCCTACTTGATAATCGGGGATCTTGTTCTCGGCATTAGTATAAATACGATCACGCCCATAGAGTTCCTTCACCTTGTTTTCATTATATGAAAGATTACCGCCCCAGCTAATACTCCAATTATCGGTGTTATAAAGCTGCTGATTGAGACTTACTTCCACCCCTTGATTTTCAAGTATGCCAACATTCTGCATCTGCACCGTAAAGCCTGACGAGGAAGGGATAGGAATACTCAACAGGGCATCTTTGGTAGTGCGTTTGTACATCGAGGCAGAAAGCGTAGTTTTAAAAGCTGAGAGCGATAAGCCCAAATCAGCTATGTGGTTCTGCTCTGCTTTTAAATTAGGGTTAGGCAATGCCTTGATATTCATTATGCGTGTACCTGCATAGTTCTTTGTTTCATACTCAAAAGTAGCGGTAATCAGTGAAGGCGATATTCCTTGTGCATTCGCCGTATGCCCATACGAGGCACGCACATCGAGATTGGAAAGCCAGTCCACTTCCTTCAAGAAAGGGTAACTTTTCACATTGATACTCGCCCCCACTGCCCACGCACTATTCCAGCGTTTCTCACGAGGCAAAATAGAAGAAGCATCGAGCTTATAGGTACCAAAAAGGTTGTAGATGCTGTTGTACGTATAGCCTGCCAACGCTCCAAAACCGAGATTGCGATCCGTTTGCTTGCCACCTCTTATCTGTGGTCGCCCCGAGCCATCAAGGGTATTATCAATAGCAGCGATAGAGCGTATTTTGCCATATAAGCCGTGCCCTTCTGCTGAAAGATTATCGCTGGTAGTGGTGTAATTATCGGCATTGGCACCTAAGGAAATCTCGTGTTTGCCTATGGTTTTCTCGTAATTCAGGCGCAGGTTGGCAGTAGTATTCAGCAGTGTATTCTTAGCCTGTACTAAGGTGCCCAAAGCATTATTTGCCCGCCCCGAACGCTGCTCTGAATAGGCGGTGGCAGGCGTAATCTGAAGGTCTTCAGCAAGGCTATAATCAAAGCCTGCTATTGCCGAGAGCTCTAATGCCTTCGTGAGCTTCCAATTGAGGCTCAGCGAGGTGCCCAAGTTCTTAGTCAGGCTCTCACGACTGTATTGATTGAATAAATCAGCATACGAACGCGATGGGTGCGAAAATAACTGCTGCGAATGGGGCGTCTCATAAGGGTTGAGCTGGTAGATAAGCTCCTGCAAGGAGTAAGTAGCACCGTTAGAAGTGGTATTCTTAGCATAAGCACCATTGACAGAGAGGATTACCACCGCATTATCACCGATTTTCTGATCTACTACCAAGCGCGATGACACCCGAGAGAGTCCGTTACCACGCAGCTGCCCATCTTGTTGCAAATAGCCTACCGAAAAGAGGTAAGCATTCTTCTCTGAGGCATTCTGATAGCTTAAATCGTGCTTCTGAAAGACTTGCAGATTGGTCAGTTCGCGATACCAATTGGTATTGATCTGCCTGAGTGAGTCCAACTTCTGTGCGCCTTCAGCCAAACGCGCTGCCAGCTCTGGCGTATTGCCATATTTCTGCCTGATATACTCCTCGCTATACAGATAGCCAGGTGTGCCTACATTCTGCAAACGCCTTTCGAGCTCTAACTTCTCAGTGCTATTCATCAGCTCAACCTTCAGAGGGGCTGGGAAGGTATAACCCGTTTGCAGATGATAACTGAAAGCCCCTTCGCCGCCACGTTTGGAGGTAATTTCGATCACTCCATTAGAGGCTTTGATACCGTAAAGGGCTGTAGCCACTGCATCTTTGAGCACTTTCATTTCTTTGATGTCCTCAGGATTGAGATAATAAAACGTCTCAGCTGAAATAGCCTTCCCGTCCAATATAAACAGCGGCTGATTGGCTCCATCAGTTTTACGCAGCGATGAATTACCACGTATACGGATTTCAGGCAGTTGCCCAGCCTCTCCGCGGTTGATAATGCGCAACCCTGGGGTCTTCCCTTGCAATGCCAGCACGAGGCTTGCCACAGGGATATTCTTCAGTTGCTGTACCGCTACCGCCTCGACGTTACCCGTTTTGGCACGGACGTCTATCTCGTTGATATTCTGCTTAGCAACTACCTGTACACCCTCCAAAGTTACCATATCCTCGCGAAGAGTAACACTCAGGTCGGTATCCCCTTGGTAAGGCTTCTTAAGGGTTTGCATTCCTATGTAAGAAAAGATGAATTCACCCTTAGGCTGCACCACTTTAAGGATAAAAAAACCATTAGCATCAGTAGCCACCCCTCGCGAAGTGCCTGCCAATTGCACCGTAACCCCTTGCAGAGGCTGCTTATCCGCATCGTGCACCCAGCCTTTGATGGTAAAAAGGTTCTGAGAGAGTGAAAGATGCGTACAGAGGATTGTTAATATGCTGATGAAAGTAAATTTCATACGTCGTTAAGGTTTGAGGGTGCAAAGATAGTATTTTAATTCTTTCTAAATAGTAAAAAGTGAAGTTTTTTTATTTTGCCCTACCTTCCTAAGGGTTCCTCAATGCCTCAAAAGCGTACTTTATAGCCTCTATACCACTGATTTAACGCTTTGTATACTTCTCACGAAAAATAAAACAGCGACAAGCACATTGCTCATCGCTGTTCTAGTTCTTTATATCCGTAAGCGCTTAAGGCACCCAGTAGAACCCACCGTCCACAGCCAATGGGAGACCTTTCTTATCCACGGGGAAATACACCCCATTGCCCTTTTCATCCAAATTATACTGCTTGCCATTGAGCGGAATGATTTTTGTGTTGTATCCATTGTTCTCAAAGTACTTTTCATCGTACTTATTATTGTTCAGGTTAATGCGGTTATATCCCGTAAAGTACGAATAAACCTTCCCAGAGAGTCCGCTAGGCTTGTTAGATCCCGCCGCGTCCCCCTTCACCGTCCTTTCCACACGAGGAAAGCACCATTGCTGCCATTGCAGTCATTACGAAAATAAATTTTTTCATCTCTCTATAAATTTAATAATTAATATACTATATATAAAGGTGTTTTTGCACCTTACGAGGCATCGCCGTATGCTCTCTATTTATATTATTATCAATAAAACGGTTATTTTAATGATAATTATCTAACAATTAATGCTAAATATGAGTAAATCAATCATATTTATCTCTGATTTAATACTAATTATGATTAAAATACTCATCCGTATGAGTAAATTAATCCTCCAGATGATTAATTTAATCCTTCGAACCATTAAATTAACCCTTCAGACCATTAAATTAAGGGTTCAGATCATTAAATTAATCCTTCGAACCATTAATTTAATCATAATTATCATTAAATTAATCCTCCGAACCATTAAATTACTCATAATTATCATTAAATTAATCCTTCAGACCCTTAAATTACTCATCTGAACCTTTAAATTACTCATCCGTACCATTGATTTAATCATCCGTATGATTAAATTACTCATCTGAAGAATTAAACGAATGCGCTCTATAAATAAAAGTACTTATTTAATGGTGAAAAAATACCTCCCAAGGCTATGTAAACACCTCAGGAGGAGTTTCTTAAATATAAATAAATATACAATGAGCTTCTAAACCATTTTATTGTGCTGGATTATCCTTCACATTGGGTTTATTAGCGTCTGCATTAGGAGTTTTTGCGGCATTTTTACGACCTTTAGCGAAGAATTGTGCCAGCTCACGGTGCTTATCCTCATATCCAATCGCCTTTGACTTCGCTCGGAAGGAAGTATAAGCATAATCCTCAAGCGATTCTTGATAATTATCGTAGTCGTGAAGCGTTTTAGCGTTGGTAATACGCGTTGTAAGCGACTCCAAACGACCTATAAAGCGTTCTAAAATCGCTCGCGACTCAAAATCACGCTCGAACTCCTCCCAATTCACATCCGAAGTGCGCAAAGTGGGCTGGCTCTTAGCATATTCAAGCACCTTTAATATAAATAGCTTGTTCTGCTCGTTCACCCTGCCGTACTTCTTTCTGTCCTCAGAGGTTAAATTGATGTTTACAGGCTCCAAAGCCTTTTCTAAATTCGTCAGTGCCAAGTCAATGGCGTCAATCTGCTCTTTTGTCAGATGCAAATTGTTTAAATTAAAAATACTCATATTCTTCTACTTTTTTTGTTGATTATTAAAATGTTTTCTACCTATAAAAATACCCTCCCGATGATTGCCAAAAGCCTTCGGAGCCTTCTTTTGATTGTGTAGATGTTACACACGTAGATAAAGAGGATTTAGGCAATCCTACGCAGGCAAAAGCACTCCCCTCCTACCCTTTGACAATGCCTCTGAAACAGTATTGATGTCGGAGACAAAGGTACGATAATATTTTGACATACACAATAGGTAAAGTCAAGTATTTTATGTTATATTTTTGTTAAAATTTATAGGGAAAAGCCCTCAAAAGCTACTTTTACCATCCTTGCGTTGTCCAAAAGGTCATTTCTGAGGGTCATCTGGAAGCCAAAAAAGCCCTCTATGAGGGTTCGCATTTCGCTCGGAAGGTATTGATTGATCTCAAAGAAGAGCAGTCCGCCCCTCAAAAGACTTTGTGAAGCGAGTTGTGTAATTTTTTCATAGAACACGAGTGGGTTTTCATCACTTACGAACAGTGCGAGATGTGGCTCGAAGTCGAGCACATTCCGCTGGATTTCCTTTTTTTCGCTCTCACGCACATACGGCGGGTTTGAAACGATGATGTCGTAGGTGTCAGGCAGCGCCTCAAGGGTCAGTACGTCCGCCTGAAGGGTTTGGAGGCTTACGCCATTCCTTTCGGCGTTTCTTCGGGTGATGGCAAGGGCATTTTCAGAGATATCGAGGGCTGTAACAACGCTATTTTTCAAGTGTTTAGCCAATGAAATCGCAATGCAACCGCTGCCACAGCCTATATCCACAATGCGGATAGGTTTTCCTTCCCTACCTGACCTCTCCCCTACCTCTGTGATGATCCAATCGACGAGCTCTTCGGTTTCCTGTCGCGGGATAAGCACATTTTCATCCACCTCGAAGCTACTTCCGTAGAACTCAGTCGCACCTATTATATATTGTATAGGTCGCTCGGTGGTAAGCTCTTCAATAGCAGCGATAATTTGGCTTTCTGCAACCGTCAAAAGCTGTTGTTGAGGGTTTGCCAGCACCTCGGAGCGGCTCAGGTGGGCATAATGTTCGAGCAAAATAAAATAGAAAGACCTTATCTCGCCTTCGGGATAAAGTCTTTCTATTCTTTTATGGATGTAAATCTGTAAATCTTTAAGCGTCATCGCATTAGTTAAGGCGTATTTGCTGCCCTATACGCAAATTAGCACTCGTCACATCATCGAAATTGTTCAGCGCCATCAACTGTTGCACAGGCACTTGCTGCTCACGCGAAATTTTGTAGAGTGTATCGCCTGCTTGCACCTGATAATAGCCTTGGGCAATGGTCTCAGCCTTTGTTGTAGCTGCTGAAGGCACTGTCATCTGAGTGGGAAGCGTGTTGAGCACAGGCGCAGCCTTCTGCGAAGGAGTTGTAGGCTTTGGTGTAGGCTTCGTTGGGGTTGCTTTCACCACCTGCGGATTGATAACAGGCTTGCGAGCCTCTTTTTCAGCTGTGCTATCTATCTTTTGAGCAACTGCAATAGTGCTATTAGGGTTTTTCTTCACCCCACCACTCTGTGCAATCACTTGGGTATCATATTGATGTAAGTTAAACTGCTTGATAAGGGCAATGAGCTTACGCGCATAGGTTGGGTCAGTGGCGTAACCTGCTTTTCTAAGTCCGTGAGCCCACGCCTCATAGTCGGTAGGGTCAAGCTCAAAGAGCGCCGCATAGCGCGTACGTCCCACCAAGAACTGCGAATGGTCTTCAAACGACTCGTAAGCATATTTATATCTTCGGAAACACTCGCTTTTAGCATCGTCATCGTGGGTCATTGTTTTTCCACTCCACGAAGCGTGGCATTTGATACCGAAATGGTTATTGCCATAGCGCGCCAGCCTCGCCTGCCCTGAGCCACTCTCCAAAATACCTTGTGCAAGAGTGATGCTGGCAGGAATATTGTAGCGTTGCATCTCCACCATAGCGATTTCTTTATAATCTTCGATGTATTTCTGTGTAACAACAGGGGTAACCTTCAATGCAGGAGCGATTTCTTGGTAATCATCTTCCACAATTGCAGGTCGTGCTATCTTTGAATTGTTAAGCGCTTTGGAACGCTCCGCCATATTGACGTGCGCTGGCTTCTGTCCGCGGTAAATCACTGTGCGAGGCTTGCGCGAAGAAGTTTGATATTGATTAGAACACGCTAAAATTAATAATAGAAGTAGTAGTACCGTACTAAATCTCTTCATCATAACTCAAAATACTTTTGTTTTTCTTTAAACGTTGCTTATTAAACCCTTGAATACCTTGTAGACCTCCGGTATGGATAGCCAATACCTTCGTGCCTTGCTTAAAATAACATTGCTCTGCGAGGGCAAAGATAGCAAAAATCATTTTACCTACATAAATAGGGTCTAAAGGGATTTTTGTTAAACTGTTAAAATTATTTAAAAATTCTATCAGTTCATCATTTACCTTTGCATAGCCTCCAAAATTATAATCGTGTATGAGCTGCCAATTCGTTTTGGTAGTATAACCTTTAATAACTTCCTCTAAAAACTTACCATTGAGTGCGGGAAATCCCAGAACAGTCTGATGGTCAGCACTTGCATTTATAAGCCCTGCGATAGTGCCGCCTGTGCCTACTGCTGTACAGATGACATCGTAGGCTTCGTCTGCCTGAGTGAGGATTTCCTCAGTACCACGAACAGCTAACTCGTTTGTACCTCCCTCAGGCACTATATACACCTCAGAACCATAGCGTTGTCGTAAATCTTCCAGAAACGAAAGCTCTGTCTTGTGTCGATAGGCTTCTCGTGTAACAAAGAGAAACTCCATACCCAAACTTTGTGAAAACTTTAACGTTGGATTAACATTTATTTGGGAAGCCAATTCGTCGCCTCTGATCACTCCAATGGTGCGCATCCCCATTGCCTTACCTGCTGCCGCTGTGGCTGCAATATGGTTAGAATACGCTCCACCAAAAGTAAGTAAAGCCGTTTTCCCTTGCCTCTGCGCTTCAAAAATATTGTATTTGAGCTTGCGTAGCTTATTGCCCGACACATAAGGATGGTTCTTATCCTCACGCTTGATAGTGAGTTCCACCTCACAAGGCAACTCAATGGCTACCTTTTGGTTCTCAATGGCTAAGCCCTCAAATACTAATGGTTTCTCATTATTCATATTACTGACCGCTGACTTCTACTCATATCTCAATGCCTCAACAGGGTCTAACTTCGCTGCTTTCATCGCGGGATAAAGACCTGATATCGTTGCCACTACAAAGGCTATCACAATAGCAATGCATATCACCCCCCACGGAATGGTAAAGTGAAAGTCCACTACCTTCGAGATCGCATAGCCCAAGCTAATACCGAGGATAATCCCCACCAAAGCACCCAATTGCGCAATGATGACCGTCTCGGTGAAGAACTGCCAGGTGATGTTCTTGCGCTTTGCCCCCAACGCCTTGCGTATGCCTATCTCCTTAGTGCGCTCAGTTACCGATACCAGCATAATGTTGAGCAGCGCAATGGACGAACCGAGAATGGTAATCAACCCAATAACGAAACCCGCAATGGTGAGTACGCCCGTAATACTGCCGATGCGTTGCAGCAGGTCGTCGCTGCGCTCAATGCCAAAGTTATTCTCGTCCAACGGTCGCAAATTTCTCAAACTGCGCATCAGCACTGTGGCATCACCGATTACTGCCTCGAGCTTATCTGTACCATCAACGCTTACTTTGATATTAAAATTTGGATTTTCAACGGGGAAAATAGCTCTTGCCAAGCCCAACGGGATGAGTACCTGAAAGTTCTCATAATTACCAAAAGAGGAACTCTGCGATTTGAGTACTCCAATGATCTTAAACTTATACCCACGCACCGAAATCTCCTTGCCCAATGGGTTTATATCCTTGAGAAGCGTTTTCTTAAAATCAGGACCTATCACACAGACATTCAAATCGTTCTGCATATCGAACTCGCCAAAGTTGCGTCCTTCCTCCACTGTCAATCCCGAGTTGGGAATGTAGTATGTATCCACCCCAATGACGTTTGCCAACGGGTCGGTCTTTGCATTTTCGTATTTTACCTCCACTTGGCTCGCTGCATTAAGGCTGATACTCGTATGTGCAAAAGGATTGTCGAGTCGCTGCTTAAATGCTGCTGCCTCGCTGTAAGTGATCATCGGGTGAGGCTTTTGCGTAGTACCGCTACCCTGTGCACGCCGCTCGTCCTGATAGCGACTGATCATAAAAGTATTGGCACCCAAGGTTTCAAAATTGCCTTCGAGCGTATTGCGCAGCGCAGTAATCACGCTCAGTATGCCCACCAATGCCGTAATGCCGATGGCAATAATCAGCACTGTGAGAATAGTGCGTAACAGCTGCCCTTTGATGGACTCCAAGGCAATCTTGATATTTTCACGAATAACGATTAACATAACTCCCTAAAGAATGATGCCGCAAAGGTACGCTAACTTTAGCGAATTACCAAATATTTTAGTGGAAACTATAGGCGGAAGTGATAAGTACATCGCCTTTTAAGGAATATTATTATAGGAGAAAATAAGGTCATTTTGCTTGTATATTTTTAACGTGATCGCTTTTTATAGTTTTAATTTCTAATACATTAGGAAATACAGTATTTGCCTTTACCTGAAAACTACCTGACTTTGTCCGTAGATCATCCGTATATTCTCCGTATTGCATCCGTATATATGGCGTCAGATTTTTGTTCTGTTGATAGGCTTAGATCCTTTTGTTTTATATTTATAGAGGAAAATAAAGTACTACAATGGTGAGATAAATATTTGTAAATCTTATTCTTAAATGTTCGTTCATCATACTTAGAAGCATATTCTAATAAAAAAGTTTAAGAAATATTTGTTTGTTTAAACTATATTTTGTTATTTTGCGGTGTATTTTTTAAATAATTAAAATTCAATATGGATTTAAAAACTTTAGAACAACAGTATAAGCAGGAACTCTTGGAGAGTGTGGTTCCGTTTTGGCTCGAAAAGTCACAGGATAAGGAGTTTGGCGGCTATTTTACGTGTTTGGACAGACGGGGGGAGGTGTATGATACGGATAAGTTTATTTGGTTGCAGGCGCGTGAGGTGTGGCTCTTTGCGATGCTTTACAACAAGGTTGAGCGGCGACAGGAGTGGCTTGATTGTGCCATTCAGGGGGCGGAGTTTCTGAAAAAGAAAGGCCACGATGGGCAACTAAATTGGTATTTTTCTTTGGATAGAGAGGGCAATCCGCTGGTAGACCCTTATAATATCTTCTCCTATACGTTTGCAACAATGGCATTTGGTCAGCTGAGTGTGGCGACAGGCAATAAGGAGTATGCAGAGATCGCTAAGAAGACTTTTGATATTATCCTCAGCAAGACGGATAACCCTAAGGGTAAGTGGAGCAAGGCGCACGCAGGTAGTCGCGCCCTGAAGAACTTTGCCCTCCCAATGATATTGTGTAATCTGGCGTTAGAGATTGAGCCGCTGCTCGATAAGACGTTCTTAGAACGCACCATCAATACGTGTGTGCACGAGGTGATGGACGTGTTTTTGCGCCCTGAGCTGGGGGGTATCATCGTAGAAAATGTGCATTTAGACGGCTCGCTATCGGATACGTTTGACGGCAGACTCGTAAACCCTGGGCACGCCATTGAGGCGATGTGGTTCACGATGGACTTGGGGGTACGCCTCAGTAGGCCTGAGCTCATACAAAAGGCAGTGGAGACGACCCTTGTGATGCTCAATTACGGTTGGGATAAAGAGCACGGGGGTATCTTCTACTTTATGGATAGACTGGGGCGACCTACGCAGCAATTGGAATGGGATCAGAAGTTGTGGTGGGTGCATATTGAGACGCTCATTTCGCTCATCAAGGGCTATCAGCTCACGGGTAATGCGGACTGTTTGCAGTGGTTCGAGAAGGTGCATACCTATACGTGGGAGCACTTCAAAGATCCTGAGTATCCTGAGTGGTGGGGCTATCTCAATCGCCAAGGGGAGGTGTTGTTAGACCTCAAAGGCGGTAAGTGGAAAGGCTGTTTCCACGTGCCGAGAGGCTTGTATCAGGTGTGGCAAGTGCTTGCATCGGTTAATAGGGGATAATGGATGATGAATAATAAACAAGATTTATGCAAGAGATTATGCACTATACTCTTTGCTTTGTGTGCCATTGGTTGTAAATCACATAAAAATATAACGATGAAAATGACTATAGAGACGCTCGCAACAGCGGGCTTAGAAGGCAACCTCAGCAAAGGGGTGTCGGCTGCTTATGCAGCGGTGTTAGGCGACCAGCTTATAGTGGCTGGGGGTTGTAACTTCCCTGACAAGTTGGGCTTTGAGGGCGGAAAGAAGGTGTTTTATAACGATATTGTGCGCTATGATGCGCAGCATAAGCGTTGGGAGAAGGTAGGCGAACTGCCTGAGGCAGCAGCGTATGGGGTCTCGGTGCAATTGGCAGAGGACACTGCTTTATGGGTAGGCGGCACAGGTGATAAAGGCTCAATGAGCAGTTGCTACAAAGTGCACTTGGGCAAGACAAATGGTAAAGAAGGGCAAGTGATTTTAGAGGCATTCCCTTCGCTACCTGTAACGTTAGACAACTTTGCGGGGGTAAGTGTTGGCAGTAAGGTATTCGTAGTGGGAGGAGCTGCCGATGGGAAGTCCTCTAATGCGTTATACACTATTAACCCTGATAAAGATACGGCGTGGAGGCGTCTCGCTGATTTTACTAGTGTGGCACGTGTGCAGCCTGTACTTACAGCGGGTTATCATAAAGGGCGCAAGGTGCTTTACTTGCTCGGTGGCTTCTTTTGGGGAGGTGATACCGATAAGCCAGAGATGGCTACTGAGGTGCTTTGTTATGATATAGAGGCAGGTACGTGGAGCGTAGTTGGTGAAACAAAAGACCCTGAGAGTGGAGAGTATTTCTCACTGACAGGGGCAACGGCAAGGCAAGATGGTCGCTATATCGCTTGCTTTGGTGGAGTAAATCACGATGTATTTATCAAAGCCATTACCGACTTATGGAAGTTGGCGCATAACAAGCAACTCAGTGAGGAAGAGCGCAAAGCTAAGACACAGGCGTATATGCAGGAATATATGACCCGCAAGACGGAAGACTATCGATTTAACAAGATGCTGCGCTTGTTCGATACCGAGAAGAGCATTTGGCATAATGCTGGTGAATACCCTGAACTCGCAAGAGCTGGGGCTACTTTAATTGAAGGGGCTGATGAGTGTTTTTATCTCATACAAGGGGAACTCAGGCCAGGGGTGAGGAGTAATCAGACTTTTCGGTGTAAAATGGAGAATAAGGAACGATAATTTTGCACCAACTTGGTGCAAAATTAGTAAACGAATAACCAATAACTAATAAGATAATGGCACAAGATTTAACAACTAAAAGTTGGTACAAATGGGCGGTGGTAGCCTTGTTATGGGTGGTAGCTCTTTTAAATTACTTAGACCGCCAGATGATTTCTACGATGAAACCTTCGATGATGATGGATATCAAGGAGTTGGAGCAGGCAGAGAATTTTGGGCGGATTATGGGGGTATTCCTTTTGATTTACGGGTTGATGAGTCCCATAGCGGGGATTATCGCCGATAGGGTCAATAGGAAGTGGCTCATTGTGGGCAGCCTCTTTGTGTGGTCGGCAGCTACGTATAGTATGGGCTTTGCCGATACGTACGATGGGGTCTACTATCTGCGTGCCTTAATGGGACTTAGTGAGGCCCTTTACTTGGCAACGGCTCTGGCGATGATTGCCGATTTTCATACCTCTAAAACGCGCTCGCTGGCAGTGGGTATCCATATGTCGGGCTTGTATGCGGGCCAGGCGTTGGGTGGTTTCGGGGCGACTATCGCGCATTACTTCTCGTGGCACACCGTCTTTCATTGGTTTGGTATTGCGGGGATCGTATATGCCATCTTCTTGGTGTTTACCTTGTATGATGTGGATAGAACGCCCAAAGCAAGTGCAGATGTGCCACAAACTGAGAGCTTGCCGCTCTTTAAATCGCTGGGAATGATTTTAGGTACGGCATCTTTTTGGGTATTGCTCTTCTACTTTATGGCACCGAGTTTCCCTGGTTGGGCAACAAAGAACTGGCTGCCTACGCTCTTCTCTAATAATCTACACGTTGATATGGCCTCAGCAGGACCAATGGCGACTATCTCCATTGCGATAGCGTCCTTTGTTGGGGTAGTTATTGGTGGACCTCTATCCGACAGATGGGTGCAGACACACATCAAAGGGCGTATCTACACGAGCACTATCGGGCTGGCACTGACCATTCCAGCTTTGGTGCTAATGGGCTTTGGCAGTAGCTATGTCAGTATGATAGGGGCAACGTTGCTCTTTGGTATTGGCTATGGGATGTTCGATACGAACAATATGCCTATCCTCTGCCAGATATTGCCCCAACAATTGCGGGCTACGGCTTACGGGATAATGAATATGGTGGGCGTGTTTGCTGGCTATGCCATTACACTGATGCTCGGTTCATCAACCGATAAAGGCAACTTAGGGGCGGATTTTAGCAAGCTCTCTATCGTGGTACTCATAGCGATTGTGCTGATGCTTGCCTTTGCCAAACCTAAGCGTGAAATTTGTGGGGAGTGATGTATACTACACAATGTATAATTTATAATGTATAATTTGATTAGTGGGCGGAGGTCGTAACAGAATGCTAACACTAATCACTAAAATTAATAAAAAATGACATTTGAAAAGATTAAAGGATTGATTGTAGCACCTTTTACGCCTTTTGATAAGCGAGGTGAGGTGAATGTAGCTCCTATTGCAGATTATGCAAAGCTCTTGGAGCGCAATGGGCTTGTTGGAGTTTTTATCAACGGGTCGTCTGGAGAGGGCTATATGCTGACCGTTGAGGAGCGTATGAAGATTGCTGAGGCGTGGATGGCTGCTGCGCCTAAGCACTTTAAGGTAATCGTGCACGTGGGGGCTTGCTGCATCAAAGACAGCTACCAATTGGCACAGCACGCTGCTCGCATTGGGGCGTTCGGTATCGGGGCGATGGCATCGCCTTTTCCTAAAGCGGGGCGTGTGGAAGAGTTGGTGAAGTACTGCGAGGAAATTGCGGCAGGGGCACCTCAGTTGCCTTTCTACTTCTACCATATCCCTGTGCTCAATGGGGTGTATTTACCAATGTTGCCCTTCCTAAAGGCAGCTGAGGATCGCATTCCTAATTTAGCAGGAATTAAGTACACCTACGAGGCTCTCTATGAGTATAACCAATGTATGCTATACAAAGACGGTAAGTTTGATATGCTGCACGGGCAGGATGAGACGATACTCTCAGCCCTCATAATGGGGGGTGCTCAAGGGGGAATCAGTGGCACTGGTAGCTATATTGGCAATGTGTTGGTAGAGGTGATCAATGCTTACAATGCGGGTGATATGGCTAAGGCGCGTGAAGCTCAGAATTACGCTCAAGAGGTGATTAATGTGATTGCACGCTACCGTGGCAATATCGTTTGTGGGAAACGCATAATGAAGTTGCTGGGAGTGGATTTGGGTATCAACCGTACGCCTTTCCAGAACATCACTGATGAGGAAGAAGCGGTGATCAAGAGAGACTTGGAAGCTATTGACTTTTTCAATAGGTGCAATAAGTGAAAGATAGTCAATTATCAAGTGACAAAGAGACTACCTAAAAAATCTATTGTATACAATATCTTTTAAGAGAAGTTAGTACTACTAAATTTGAGAAATATATTTGTTATTGTGAATTATTTACAAATCACAAAACACCTGATCAATGCAAATAGACTTTTTAGGTAGTCTCCACTGTTATGTATTTGCAATATAACATAGCATTACATATAAAAAAATACAGATACTTCATTTCTTAGCAAATTTAGTATAAAAAAACTGCCCGAAGAACACGTTTGTGTTTTCAGACAGTTTTTGTTATAATATCGGCCTTTATTTTCTAAAAGAAATAACGCTTAAAGGCTTCGATAGCGGCGTAATCTGCAAAACCTAACGCGCGATATCTACGAGCTGTCTCGCTGTTGCGTGCTTCAGCCCGTTGCCAGAACTCGCGAAGGTCTTCTCCTTGGAACATCGCCCCATCTTTCTGTGATTGATGGAAGAATATCGCCTGACGCTTCTTGAGCACCTGCGCAGGACTCATCGGTACCGCCATTTCGATCTCGTGGATGTCCCATTCGTGCCAAGCACCGCGGTAGAGCCATACCCAGCAGTCCTTCATATAGTCCTTGTGCTTCAAATTCTTCAATGCGGCGAAGATAGCGTCGAGACAAACCTTGTGTGTGCCGTGAGGGTCAGCCAAATCGCCCGCAGCGTAGATCTGATGCGGCTTCACTTCCTCGATCAAATCCATAATGATCTTGATATCTGCCTCACCAATAGGGTTTTTCTTCTCTGTACCTGTTTCGTAGAACGGCAGATTGAGGAAATGCACGTGCGCATCGGGCACGCCTTCGTAACGTGTGGCTGCCAGCGACTCGTGGCGACGGATATTGGCTTTCAATTGGCGCACCAAAAGGCTATCGATCTCGTTCGACTTCTTATTTTGCAGCGTGGTGATGATCTCGTTGAGCACACCCATATCCCCTTTGTTTTCTTTGACTACATCGCGGAACACTTCGGCGAACTTGAGGGCTTCGTGGTCGGACACGGCATAGTTACCCGAGGTTTGGTAAGCCACGTGCACCTCGTGTCCTTGCGATACCAAGCGGTCGAAGGTGCCACCCATTGAAATGACGTCGTCGTCAGGGTGCGGACTGAAGATAATCACGCGCTTCTTGTGTGGTTGTTCGCGTTCAGGGCGGGCAGTGTCGTCCGCATTCGGCTTACCACCTGGCCAACCTGTGATGGTGTGCTGCAAGCGGTTGAACATCGCGATGTTGAGGTCGTAAGCAGGACCTGATTCCGCCAACAGCTTCGACATACCATTGTCGTTGTAGTCCTTATCGGTGAGCTTGAGGATCGTTTTATCCAGATGCTCGCAAAGCCATACGATCGCCTTCGCTTTGAGGTCTTCATCCCACTGCACGTCAGTAACGAGCCAAGGAGTTTTCATGCGGGTAAGATCTGCAGACGCCTCAGTGTCCAACACGAAGGTGGTATTGTCGTGTTCTTGCAAGTAAGTAGCTGGCACGTCCGAAGTTACAGGACCTTCTACCGCCTTTGCAATGATCGATGCTTTGGCACTACCCCAAGCTAGCAGCACAATGCGCTTAGCGCTCATCACGGTGCGGATACCCATAGTGATGGCTTGGCGTGGCACGTTGTCAATGCCGTGGAAAGAGCCCGCAGCATCGGAACGAGTGAGGTGGTCGAGGGTGATGATGCGTGTACCCGAATTGCGGTGCGAGCCAGGCTCATTAAAGCCGATGTGCCCCGTACGTCCGATGCCCAACAGCTGGAAATCAAGCCCGCCACAGTCCTGAATCTTCTTGTCGTAGCCCAAGCAGTAGGTCTCGATATCCTCACGTGCTACGGTTCCGTTCGGGATGTTGATGTTTTCCTTAGGGATATCGATGTGATTGAAGAGGTGTTCGTGCATAAAGTGCCAATAACTCTGCAAGTCCTGCTTCTCCATTGGGTAGTACTCGTCTAAGTTAAAGGTAATTACGTTCTTGAAGCTCAAGCCTTCCTCTTTGTGCAGGCGTACCAACTCCTCGTATACCTTCACAGGTGACGACCCTGTTGCCAAGCCCAATACACAGGCTTTCCCCTCTGATTGTTTGTGCTTGATAAGTGCGGCGATCTCGCGTGCCACGCTTACAGACGCATCTACTGAATCGGCAAAAACAATATTGTCGATCTTCTCAAATCGCGTTTCCTCAAACAAGCCCGCTGGCTGGTGTTCTATCAAAGAAACTTTCTGTTTAATATGTGTTCTCATTCTTATTTGGTAAATGAATTTTTGATTTTTTATTTCCGAGACGCAAAGTTACAGCTTTTTGATAAACTGGGCAAATAATTTTCACATTATTTTAAGTGTTTTTTTTCAAATTGTTAATATACAATGGAGATAGGGAGAATAAACACAAAAATCGGATGGGTATCGAATAGATGCTAAACCTCATTTTGACGGTTGAAGACACTTTTTACCGATTGGTTTAAGTTCTTTGCCAAGCCAAATAGATAGTTGAACTGCTCGAAGTAGAGTTGCGTTTCCCGCTTTGAAATATTGCTCAGATCATCGGGCTGGGGAGGGGTGCTGATAATTGTCTGTATTGCCTCATTGAACTCACTGATAGCGGTGTCAGAGTTCGAAGTATCAGTACTTTCTTGTACAAATACAGAAAGCGATTGCTGCAACATCTCTATAAGTGTATCAATGGCATCGTTGAATACTTTTTTAGGAAAAGTACTCTTTTTGGCACTAATTCTCACCCCAAGCGATGCCACTGAGGCTAAAAAAGATTGTTGCAAAACGATAATCCCGTAGACAGAGGGGTTCTTGTTCTGCATAAACTTAGGCTCTTGAAGCATTCTTTGGAAGGTAGTATTGAGGTTTGATAGCGCCAGAACAGCTTCTTTGCGCGATACTTTGTAAGCAGTGGTAATTCCTTCGCCCGTATTGAAGATTTCCTTCACCTGCTGTAAATAGCCCATATTAGCTTTGATAGAACGCACGACGGCTCCCTGATAGGTAGTGTGTTCCCAAGTAGGAAGCAGTAAGTAGTTTGCCCCCACAGAAAGCCCAACTGCGATAACGGTATCTATAAGGCGGACGTATATCACTGAGTAGACATCGGGGTTGATCAATGCAAACATAAACACGGCTGAAATCGTGATAAAGATAGAGGCGTACATATAGTTCTCCTGCAAAAGTCCAAAAGCAATAGGCATTGCCAGTATGGCGATATACATATATAATGGTGGGTAGGGTACGAAATATATTACCGCAAATGAAGCTGCCCCTCCTAAGATAGTGCCGTAGACGCGACTCAGTGAGCGAGATTGTGTAATGCCAAACCCTGGGCGCATTATGATGAAGATCGTCAGCAGGATCCAGTAAGCATTCTCCAGCGAGTAATGTAGCCCGATAAGGTAACCGATGGTCACCACAATGGAAAGGCGCAATGCGTGCCGAAAGAAAGTAGATTGCAACGAAATATGGTCGCCAAGGCGTCGCAGTGAATAGTTTTGCTCACTGACGAACTTACGATACGTGCTCTCATCGCGCTGCCCCATATCGCTGCTGTAATAGTTCTCAAAGATGGTACGAATATTTTCTACCAATGTGTATTGTTTCTCAATGTAGATGTAAAAGTTGCGGAGTGCAAGTAGCTGCTCCTTCTCTTTATCTGTTTCAGTGCGATCTTTTAGTGAATCGTTCTTTTCCTTGGCTTCTATCAGTAGGCTTTTAAGTGAGTTCGTGAGCTTTATTGACTTTCGTGAGCCAATATAGGCAGCCATTTGCTTCATCTGCGATGCTAATTCTTGCAAGAAGCGCTGATAAACTTCCAAGTAGTGTTTCTTATCTTTAAAAAGAGCGTCAATATGCTCGTAATGCACAGGGTTAGCCAAAGCAAGTTCAAAGATATCCACAAGCTCAATAAACATCAGGAATTGACGTTGTAGATAATCTGTTTTACCTGATTTACTACGTGAGTCAAGCACAGCTTCTCGTAGCTTTTCGTAGTTCTCATTTAGTTGTGTTTGTAGGTTGATCAGTTGAGTGATTTCAGTTTGGCGATTTTTATTCATTAGTAAATCGGCACGAATAGCAAAAAATTGGGCGGTGAGTTCAAAGCATTTGCCTAATAATTGCTCACTGTACAGGCGCGGGCGGATACGCGTATAGATATATAAAAGTATGGCATACCACAAGCCTCCACAGCAGATAAGCAATGAATAATAGAGAATATGAATACCTGTTTGTAAATGTGCGAAAGTGGTGGCAATACCAAAGAGTCCTGCAAACGACACCATTGTTGCCCTATGTCCGTATAGCGATATATAAGCGTTGAAGAATGTCAGTACAAACATTGTCGGCAATAGCAGATACAGGTTGTCTACCGTGAGGTTAATCATCAGGCAGCTGAAACTCATCAGCAATGTTGCAACAAATATACCCCCGAAAAGATGCTTTTGATTTCCAGGGATATCACTTGGGGCAATGCCAATGACACTGAGCCCAATAGGAAAGAAAATATCCAGTGTATTAGTGAAATGACCTACTGCCAAAGGCAATAACACTGCCGTAGCCTTATTACAGCCTTTAAAGAATGAAAAACTTTTGAAGAATGAAAGTATCTTATGAAACATTTTTTCTCTATCTTTGTGCAAAATTACAAAACTTATTTTTAATAGCATTGTTTTTATGAAAGAAATCTTAGCAGCAGGGAAAATAATACTTTATCCAACAGATACTGTTTGGGGGTTAGGATGTGATGCAACTAATTATGTGGCAGTAGATAAAATATTCAAGATAAAACAACGCAGTGAGAGTAAGAGTCTCATTATTCTGGTAAGTGACGAGCAGATGCTAAAAGATTATGTAGAAGAGATCCCAGCTGAGATACTTATCTATCTCAAAAATGTAGATCGACCTACTACGGTGATTTATCCTAAGGCAAAGAATTTAGCGGCTAATGTGATTGCAAGTGATGGAAGTGTTGCTATTCGCATACCTCAAGATGATTTCTGTAAGAGTATGATAGAAAACTTTGGCAAGCCTATCGTTTCTACCTCAGCGAATATCAGTGGCGAGCCTACTCCCACCTTCTTTAAGGAGATAAGCTCCTCTATTATTGAAGCTTGTGATTTTGTCTGTACTTTTCGTCAAGACGATGAAACTCCACGTCAGTCCTCACGACTTGTTCGCTTCCTATCCAATGGTAAGATAGAGGTACTTCGTTAAGATTAAAAATAAAAAGGCGTAATAAACTATCTATTAGCCTATTACGCCGCTTTAGTAGCGGGAACTGGACGGTGGTAAAAAGCCACCGTCATAATTCGGTATTGATTTTTAGGAGTTTAGACTACTGTTTTTTCCCTATTTTCTATTATTATTGTCCCAAAAATGACCCGCGTACGCAGCTCATTCTTCCTATTTATTATATATTTATTATTATTTTTATTTATATATTATATAAATATTTGTATGTTTTGTGTGCAGTAGTATATATATAAATAAATCAAATAGTTACATTACACACAAAACTGCACACACAAAATTCTGCACACAAAACTTTTGTGTGCAAACAATAAAGATTAAAACCCTTTATCGTTTGGTTTGTAGTTGCTGAGTAGTGTTATCATATTTACATTTATTCATTATTCATAAACGGTAATTTCTTTTTTGATAATAGCAACAGCTTCTACTGTTACACTAAAACCGTCAAAATAGTTACTGTTATAAAAACCTAAACTATATTTGTTTGTAAAATATGGATTATTCGGAAATTGTATATATGGAAGTAAGGTTACTTCAAAAAGTTCTTTTTCTGTGCCATAAAAACTACTTCCTAATTTGTTGTATTCATAATTTCCATCTGATAAAAAAAGGTCCTTATTTATACTTTCCATTAAGATAACCTGTACTTTGTCTGTTTGTTTTGTATCAGGTACTGTAATCACAGATGATAGATTTATTGGAGGAATATAAGGGTTTTTCTTTATTTGCTCAGTTAATTGCTCTGCCAACTTTAAATCTTTAACAGGTGCGCTCTTACTTCTACTTGTAGAAACTGAATAATACAATCCATATATATTTTTAGGAAGTTCAAAAGACAGCACATTTCTACCTGAACCAGAACCTGTTTTACTATATAACCAAAAATTTTGTTCTTTGATTAACGTAACAACTTCATAAGTTGTCTTTTTTACCTCTTTTTTAGGTTGTTGTGTATTTCCTCCTGAGTTTGAACCGCCTCCACTGTTATTATTGATTTGTTTCTGAGTTTGTGGTTCCTTACCATTATCGTCTTTACTGCAACTTGTTACGATAGCTGCCGCTACCAATAACGCTAAAATTACTCTTTTCATTGTTTTTAATTATTTTAAAATTATTAATTACTTATTTTATCCAATAGTTTATTGATTTGCTTGTCTTTTTCAGCTATTTGCTTATCCTTTTCCCTAATGATTTCAATAAGCTCCTTGTTAGAATACTCTACATTTTGCTCAATCTTTCTCACTTTGCCCGAAACGTTATTTGCTGCATTCGTGTTTCCATTTTGCATAATAGTAACAGGTGCGGGCTTCAACATTTCTCCCTTTCCTGTTACCAACCACTCAAGATTTAACTCAGGGAAAACAGCGATAATTTTCGCTAAATACACATCCGCAACAGTAGCATTTCGCTTGTCAGTATCTAAAAAACCTCTTTTAATCCCTGTTTTTTCTAAAAAAGTTTTAATGCTAAATTCCTTATAATCAATAAATTGTAAAATTCTATCCTTTGTCATAGCTAAAATTTTCGTTAAAAAATTTGCAGAATACGAAAATCTTCGTACTTTTGTCCCCGAAATCTCGTGGAAGTTTATTCGCAAAACGTCCGTAAAAACACACGGAAGTTTTCAGGAAAAACTCGCCGCAAAATTACACGGAAAAATTTAACTGACAAAATTTTTCACCTATAAAATATAATAACAATTTAAAATGAATAGTAAAGTAATAAAAGTAACCATCAAAGAGGACGTGCTCGAAGTACTAAATGATGACCGTGTATTAGCCTCTATCTTCCTAATGACGAACATAAAGGCGGATACTATTTACCGTTGGGTAAAGGCGGGCGACTACGACAAGCTGCTGTATTACCCTGTGCTGCTGGCAATAGGGCATATCCTCAGCAGAGACGTTTACGAACTGGTTGATGTGGAAATGTAATATAGAGAACCCTATAAATGCACAAGGCCCCACCACGAGGGCAGGGCTTTTAGGAGTTATTTTGCTGTAAGTAGAAAAACAACCCCAAGAGTTAATAATACAATTCCTGCTTCTTTTTGATTTTTCACAGGAATTTGAATATTAGCTCTTCCGTTAGAAATAGTAATTCCTTTCATAGGCTGAGCCGCAGGGTTTTAACTTACTGAGTTGGTTTGTCTCTCAGTCCCTCGCCTGCGGTGCAAATATAGGGTTTTCTTTTTAAAAGTAATAACGTACATAAACATATTGAGGACCCTATAAATGCACAAAGCCCCACCACGAGGGCAGGGCTTTGTTGGAGTTATTTTGCTGTTAGCAGCAAAACAATCCCAATAGCTAAGAACATTAATCCCGCTTGTTGTTGGTTAAGTGGAATACGTACATTAGCATTTTTGGTGATTATGCTTATCTGCATACGGTTGGTGCTCGTAGGATTTTAATACGGCAGTTTGTTAAGATGTCTGCCGTATGTTCTACGGCGGTGCAAATATAGGGTTTTCTTTTCAAAAGTAATAACGTACATAAACATATTGAGAACCCTATAAATGCACAAGGCCCCACCACGAGGGCAGGGCTTTGTTGGAGTTATTTTGCTGTTATCAGCAAAACAATCCCAAGAGTTAATAATACAATTCCTGCTTCTTTTTGATTTTTCACAGGAATTTGAATATTAGCTCTTCCGTTAGAAATAGTAATCCCTTTAATAGGCTGAGCCGCAGGGTTTTAACTTACTGAGTTGGTTTGTCTCTCAGTCCCTCGCCTGCGGTGCAAATATAGGGTTTTCTTTTCAAAAGTAATAACGTACATAAACATATAGAGAACCCTATAAATGCACAAGGCCCCACCACGAGGGCAGGGCTTTTAGGAGTTATTTTGCTGTTATCAGCAAAACTGCACCCATAGCTAATAATAACCAACCCATAGTTTTCTGGTCTACGTGGGTTACTATTACAGGTACATCACTCCTTTGAAGACTATTATACTTCATAGTAAGCCGCAGGGTTTTAACTTACTGAGTGGGTTTGTCTCTCAGTCCCTCGCCTGCGGTGCAAATATAGGGTTTTCTTTTTTAAGAAGATAACAAATAAAAAAATAGAATTATGACACTTATAGAAGAAATTAAAGAAAGAATACTTTCAAAATTAATAAAAATTCAGGGTATTAGTGATATTATACCTTACATTGATGACAATACTATATACTTTAACATCTTTTTCAATGATTTTAATGTATTTAACGAAGTAGATGCAGCAATTCCTTACAATTATCATCTACACCTTTTGAAAAGCAAAAACATTGCAACTGTTGAAATCCCTTTACAAGCACCAAAAGAGTTGGAAATAGAAGAATTAAAACAGTTGGTTGCTACCGCAGATAAGATGCTTAACAATATTCGTAAAAAACAGCAAGTTCAGAAGAGCGAAAGGATAATAAAAGTATATGCTTTTGGCTATCCTGATGATGAGAATTAGAAACGTTTAGTAGTCCTGATTTTTCAGTTTTTAACTGCCTTGCAAGTGCACCAAGCAGGGCAGTTTTTTAAAGAAACTGAAAAACATATATAATAAACTGATTAAAATGGCAGAATATAAATACACAAAAGAAAAGCTATACGAGCATACGAATGACGGGCTTGACATTATTCACCGTTACCTACCGCAGTCCGTAGGCTGTGAGACTTCCACAAATAAAAAATTCAAGATTAGAGACGAAAAAACACCCTCTTGCTCTCTCTATTATGGTACACAAGTGGACTGCTACCTTGTTACTGATTATGGTACGGGCACGACTTATGACCCTCTGGGTGTTGTAACTCTGTGCACGGGGCTTACTGACTTTGTGGAACTGCTCAAAAAACTATATGCTGAGTTTAACGTTGCTGAAAATGCTGCCTATTTTGAGCCTAACAAAACCTTTCACGATAGGGGTACGCTCCCGATAGATTACTTTAAGTTAGAGCCTAAGAAAGAGATAAAAAGCGCGCATAAGATAAACCGCTTTGTAACGCCTGAGATATGCAAGCTGTACAACGTTTACGAACTCGAGTATACAGAGCGCATCACTAAGAAAGGGCAGATAATGCGTACCGATAGCACGCCTGATTACCCAATTTTTGCCTATTCTGACAACCTTACTGTATGGGCAAAAACCTACTGCGTTGCTGAAAAAGAAAGACAATTTAAGCATTCTTATTTTGGTAAAAAACCTTCAAAATACTATCACGGGCTGGCTCGTATCTTTGATGCAATGCAGCCAAAAGATAAACGTATTAAAGAAATACGTGAAGAACTCAAAGACACAAAAAACGCCTTTGAAAAACAAAAATTACAAGCTGAATTAGATGACCTTCTACTACCCTACATCATTATCTGCTCTGGCGGCTCTGATGGGCTTACAATTGCAGGGCTTTCCGATGAGTTTTTCCCTGTGTGGGGCAATTCCGAGAATGACATCATAGATTACGACACTTACACTACCCTCAAAAATTGGTGTAAACATCTTTGCTATTTACCTGACTTAGACCCTTCAGGTATTCAATTTGCCTATAATTACTCAAATCAATACTGGCAACTTCCCATCGTGTTTATTCCTAAATTCTACCTTGAAAAGAACGGCGGTAAGGACTTTCGCGATTTTGTAGCTTATTTTCCTGAAAATGCAACTGCTGATACAATTGTGCGTGAGTTTAAAAAGTTTCTGAACGTGCCCGTATCGTATAACTTTGTGAGTGTTATTGATGGAAAATACAGAATAAATACACGTAACTTGAATTACTTCCTCAATGGACATAATTTCTTTGTGTACAACTCTGATTTAACAGAAAAAAGCGACAATGAGGATAATGGTGTGCTCGTGCATATTGATGAATTTAAAATCTCTATTCCTGAAAGTTCCAAAGTACGTAATTTCTGTAAGCAATTCCTTATTCGAAAGGGCACAACCGAAAAAGTGATTGACCTTGTGGATAGTTGTAACGCTTTACGCCCTAATGATTTAAAGAAAATCACTCCGAAAACATTAGATTTCACTAAGTACGGCAAAGATTTTCAGCTGTTTTTCTTCCATAATACAGTTGTAAAAGTTACAGCTTCTGAAATTGCAACCGTAAATAAGAAGGATATTAAGAATTACGTATGGGAAAACGCCATCATAAAGCGCGATTATTGGATTTCTCACGGACTATTCTTTGAGAATTACAAAGATGAAAACGGGAAAAACCGCGTAAAACTACTACGCAACGACTGCGATTTTATGAACTACCTTATCAATGGTAGTCGTGTACATTGGCAAAAAGAACAAGAGGCTGACCCCGATTTCCGCAAAAAGTTTATACTCGATAACCCCGTACTTTCTGAGAAAGAGCAAATCACACAAGAGCAACACTTTCTCGGCAAATGTTATGCTATCGGTTACTTACTGCACCGACAAAAACGCTTCGATTTTCAACGTTTTGTCTATATCGTAGATGATGACGTAAAGGACAATATTTCAGATGCAAATGGTGGTACAGGTAAAGGACTGTTTTCTCAGGGTATTAAGTGCCTTGCTAATGTACACGAAGAGGACGGTAAGAAAAAAGACCTTTTCGGCGACAGACACTTTCTTGGTGGGCTTGATGAAAGCCACGACATTATACTATTTCAGGATATGGCGCGACAGTCCGATGGCTTCGAACGCCTTTACAACCTCGTAACCGATAGTATCGTAACGCGCCCTTTGCAGCAGAAAACAAAAACCTTTCCTTTTCAGAAGTCCCCAAAGATTATGGGCACTTTCAACTATGGTGTCAAGGATATGGACAACGGTTCTACCCAACGCCGTTTGCTGTTTGTATCCTATTCCAGTTACTACCACGCTCAGAAAGATGACCTAAAAGAGTATACCCCCGTAATGGACTTTGGACATCAATTCTTTGAGGATTGGGATAAAAACCAATGGAATACGTTTTATAACTTTATGCTATTTTGTGTGCAGTTTTACTTGAAAAACTATAACGATTACAGCAATTTCCTTTCGCCTACTGAGAACGTAAATATAAACAATCTGAAAGCCTCTATTGGCGATAACTTTATTGAGTGGGCTGATGGTTATTTTGTAGATGAGAACCTAAACAACGAAATACCTCGTGCTGAAATATATGCAAATTACGAGACTACCGTAGGTGCAAAATACAAAATTGGCGGACGCTTATTTAAGCAACACCTTGAAAAGTACTGCCGTCTGAAAGGATATGTATTCAACCCTGAGCGGCTACGTGGCAAGGATGGGCGTATCATTCGTACCGCTACAATCGCCACAGGCGGGCGCACCTCTATTGAGTACTTTTATATAGAGGCCCAAGAGCCCACCGATAACGAACCCGTAACGGATGCAGCTCCTGAGCAAGAGGATAATATAGATATAGACGATTTAGCATTTTAATAACTATGACAAGCGAACAAAAAAACCAATTGAAGAACCGCCTCATCGACGAGGCTAACAAGCCCGAAGTGCTCGAAGCCTTTCGTTGGTGCTGCAATAACGGTGTGCAAATATACCCTATACCCACTGATAATTACGGCAATTATCTACGTATAGCTGTCAATATCAAAGGCAAAGAAACCATTGGTAACGAGATATACGACAAATACAATGCAGGCTTAAAGCGTCTCGAACTATTTAAAACCATCTATAACAAAAACCATAAGAACAAGTAAAAACTATGAATGAAATGCCCTTAAAGACACTCTATTATGTACGTACCAAAACCAAATTGTACGAGCTTTACGAAAGTCAGTACAGCCGTCAAGCTATACGTAATTATATCAATGATATTATAAAAGACTATCGCCCGAATGTAAATCATAAGTGCCGTAATGTCAGTACTCAGGAGTTCCTAACTTTTGTTGAACTCTACGGACTGCCCGACGGATACCGCCTATCAGATACATTACAAAACGAGCTAAATAACAGAAAATTAAAAATATAAACAATATGACAGTAGAAGTAACAGCAGAAGTATATCCGAATGAGTTCAGTACTAAGGAACTATTAGACGAATTGGAATTTAGGATAAAAAATGATGATGATTTTGATGAGGACACCGTACTTGCAACGTTCAAGAAGATGTTCACGCTTGGGAGGAGCTTAACAGAGGCTTCTAAAATCGAGTATTTCCTTGACAACTTAGGGCGTATCACCGAAACCGATTTAAGAAATATAGTAGAAAACCAATGAAAGTAATCTTACCAATTAAACCTCAGTACGCTGAAAAGATTTTTAGCGGCGAAAAGACTTACGAACTACGCAAGCATTTGTTTAAGTACCCTATAACTCACGTTATAGTATATGCCACTGCACCTATTAGCAAGGTAATAGGCGAATTTGAAGTAAGCCATATCATCGCAGCGCACCCTATTGAGCTTTGGAATATGATACGCTTGTCAGAAGATAAATCATTAGCCTGTGTAACAATAAGAGAGTTTATTAATTACTTCGACCTAATGAAATACGCCCTTGCCTTAGCAATAAAAAATCCTACTCTTTTCGATAAACCCCGCCCCCTGTCAGATTATGGACTTACCCACGCCCCTCAGTCGTTTGTCTACTACGATGAATAACAACCGCCCTGCCTCTCGCAGGGCTTTTTTTGTGTCCTTCCGTGCTCTTCCGTGCTCTTCCGTTACCGTCCGTGCTCTTCCGTGCGTCTCTTCCTTGCCTTCTACCGTACCTTTGCCCCGAAAGTTTTAAGTCATAATTGTTAATATCATAATTTTTTTCATTAGAACAGATGTATGGAACTCACTGCTGCCGACATAAACGCATCGCTGCGCCGTCCAATTCAATCAGGGTTGGTGTACGCGGCGTTTATGCCAGCCAGTGATTGCAGTTCTACGTGGCTCGTCAAGGGCAATACCTCTCTATCAATAGCTAATATGAAAGAGACCGCCCTTAAATACCGTCACCACACTGAGAAGCTGCAAAAGCAGTTTTTCAACGACAAAAACCTTGAAAAACTATGCAGAGACATACACGATTTTCTGTTCAATAACATACAGTATAAACTCGATGGCGAAAAACAATTACTACGCTCTCCTGCCTGTACGTGGGTCAGCCGCAACGATGGGGTAGACTGCAAGAGTTACAGCATTTTTGCCTCTACCATACTGCTCAATGCAGGTGTTAAACACTATATGCGCCGCATCAAGCAAGCCAGCAAACCCGACGGGTTCACTCACGTGTATATCATCGTACCGAAGAACCAGCGGACGCTGAAAAAAAGTACATTGACAGACTATTACGTAATTGATGGCACTATCAATAGCCTGCAAGAACTACCTTATATCGAAGCCGATGATGTGCTTGTCGAACCTAAGAAGAAAAGAGGTTTAGGGGCAGCGCAACAAACCGATTATAAAGGAGATGATATAGACAGTTATTTGGATAGAGGTTATAACGATGCACTGCTGAGCTACGAGCAAGCGCACAAAACAGGTAGTATTGAGGGGGCTATTAAATTAGCCAATGAGAATGCTAAGATTGACGCTGCCAGTGGGGCCATTACCGCGATTGCAACCGCTATTAATCCCGTTGCAGGTGCTGTTGTGGGCGCTGTGGCTGCCGTAGTATCACTACTTTTCCGTTCTCGCAGACCTGACCCTTGCGCTGGTAGTTTTTATATTCCTGACGAAATTAACAACAACTTGAAAAATCGTTTTAACGAGAGCTTTAAAAAGTCGATGTTAAGAGTTCAGGAGCATATTAACAAAGGTACGGAAGCAGCCGCTGTAAATGAGCTTAACTCAATGTTGAAAAACATAGACTTAGGCATTGCACATTTCACATCTGAGATACAGAAAGAAAGTAATCCGTGTAGCAAAGCCGCTCTAATAGGTTATACTGATTTTGTAGGCAAAATAGCCCAAATCATAGAGAACTTTTTAGTAGGCTTAAAAGCAGTTATGGGTGAGTACTACAATGTTACAGAAGTAAAAAAGAAAGGTTCCACCGCAGAGCGTACTTGGTACTTTATCATTCCTAACGGGCGCCGCCCTGTGGAAGCTACTTATAGGGTAATCATTTTTGAAAGCCGCGATAAAAAGAAAGGCGTATATCCTTATGGTACTGAGCAAAATTTTGACGATTGGCTCAATGAAAACACGATGGATTTAGCTAAGAAGTACGGCGATAGCGTGGCTAAACAGTATTACGCTGAGATGCTCCCTTTTAAAGAAAAGATTGCTGCCATTCGGAAGAATGTATATGTGTCTGTACCTGTACAACTCAGTATGGAAGACAAACTAAGAGCGCAAGAGTACTCTATATACCTGAAATACGATAAGGAGTATCAAGCCGAGCTACTGGCTAAAACCAAGAGCGCAAAAGAAGCCTATACGGCAGCAAACTTAACCTTTTGGGAAGAGCTGAAAAAAATACGAGCGCAGCGCCTCTATGACGAAAACAGGCGTGTGGAGAATATCGCAAAGATAGCCCAAAGCAATGCAGATGCAAAGGCAGGTTTAGAGCAGAAGAAAACGCTTAACTACTTGCTGTTTGGTGCCATAGGGCTGGCAATGCTGGCAGTTATAAAGAAGTAAATAAAACAACAAGACTATGTTTGATACAGTATATAATACAAAACATACAGGATTAGGCTTTAGAGATGGTTTTATGTACTCTTATGATAATATGTTGGAAATGCAAGAACTTATTTATCGTAGAGAAGCTCTAAAAGCTAATACCATTTCCTTACAGAACTATTTGCATAATGCTGAGAATGGAGAACAACAGAAAGTATATACAGCCTTAGAAGCAAAGTCTATTCACTTAAAGAAAAAGTTAGTAGACTTACAAGTAGATGTTGAAGGGCTGAAAAAGATAAAAACGGCTTGGGAAGAGAACCCCGAAGTAGCTGCTGTAAGATTTGGACTTGGCAGTAAGATTGATGAGAGCCTTATTAAGGAAATGAAATATGGTGTTGATAGAAAAACCTATGAAAATCTTTTAGCGCAATTGAGAAACTTTGAAGTTCTGAAGGCTACCCTTGAAGAGAGAGCAGAAAACATCAAAAAGCGCTTATCGCCTGAGAATATACAGCTTTTCCGTGATGAAGTGGCGAAGTTAGAAACAGAAGTTACTAAGCTCGAAGCTGAAAAGAAGTCTCTCACCGAAGAGATTGACAACCTGAAAAACGCTTACAACCTTCGCAAAGAGACTGAAAAGCTCGCTTTGGAGCAAGAGCGCCAACAGCGCGAAGCCAATGCTCAAGCAGTAAACGCTAAAGCACAGAGCAAAAAGCAGAATAACACCATTCTCCTTGTGGCGGGCGCGGCGATTTTAGTTTGGGTGCTCCTCAGTGGAGACGATAAGAAACACGTAACCGTAACTGTTTAATGCTATGAGAGTGACAAAATTACAAGGATTAGGTGCTAATTGGGGGTTAATCACTAATATAGGTAATACAAGTGCTAACCTCGTCAATGCAGGTGCTAACGCTTACGCAGCATTTAATCAGGGGAACAACAACAGCGGTAGCGGCGGCGGCGGTGGAACCGTAGACAATAGCACTACAAACATCTATCAAGCCCCCAAGAGTGCAGAAGAAATCGCCTTAATGAAGCGTCAGCAAGAAGAAATTGAGCGCAATAACCGTACACAGAACGCCTTGCAAATGCAGAACCAAGCCAATATGTGGCGTATGATGGATAAAAGTACAAAGCAGCCTGAGAAAGAGGATAACACACCTATTTACCTGTTGGGTGGAATTATCTTAGTAGGTGCGTTCCTAATAGCAATGAATAAAAAGTAAGACAATGGAAGCAGAATTAGACATATACCAATTAGCGGCCCCCTTAGCAACGGTGCCCACAACAAGCTACGGCGTAAAAACCACAACGCCAAGCGTTACCACTCCTACCTTTAAGCCCAGTGGTACGGTAGATATGAGCCGATACAACCGCGTAACGCTCAACCAGTCGCAGCTCAGACAAGCCGACAGACTGGCAAGGCAGCAGGCAAGGAAAAATCAACCTTCCTACTTTGAGCGCAACGGAGAACGCCGCTTTGATACGATTGTAAACGGGTTGAAAGACCTCATTAGTACAGGTATCAGCGGTTACGGACTGGTTCAATCCATACAAGGCAAAGGTGGGTATATCACCGATGAGAACGGCAACAAGCAGTATCTCACACAAGAGGACTATAACGCCATTCGTGATTACAGTAGCAGTATGGCATCACAAGCCCAAGCCAACGGTATGGACTTTATGCAAATGATGATGATGATGATGAATATGATGAACCAAAAAAACAATGGTGATGATAGCGCCGACAGGTCTAAGGGCAACAATACCATTTTATACGTCGGTTTAGGCGTTGCTGCGGTGGCCCTCTTAGGCTTCGTAATGATGAGTAATAAAAAGTAATCCATAAATAAGAATTTTCAAAACATTAAACAAAGTAAAGAAAATGAGTAAATTAAACCAAAAAACGATAACCAGCGCGGGCGTAGCCACAGTAAGCGCACTTGCTGGGGGAATGGCTTCAAGAGTGATTGCCGACAACGTGCCACTCTTCAAAGACAAGCCAGTGTACAAAGCTGCCATCTTAGGCGTTGCCGCAGTGGTAGGTGCGGCCCTTATCACTCCAAAGGACGACACCACCAAAGCACTGCAATTCGCCTTATATGGTGCAGGTGCCGCTCAGCTGAACGAGACTGCTAAGCTCGCACTGAGCAGCAAGCAACCGCTCAAAGAAGGTGTGTTGAAAACCGCTCTCGGCGCACCAGATACAGAGTACGTATTGGTAGACAATACAATGTACCCTGCCGAACAAACCCAAGACGTAGACTATCAGGAGGTCCTCGACAATCCATTTCCTGACAATGCCCCTCGCTTCTTGGCTCAACCCGAATTTGCTGCTGTCTAACCGATAGGCTTTTGCAGCAATCCTAACGTAATCAATTCATTAATAAAGCTAAAAAAAAAGAATATGGCAAATTATTTATTATCAAATGAGGAGCAATTCCTCAGAGTATGTGAATTTTTGGCGAACCACGCCGCAAGCAAGGGCATCAATATGCCAATTTCACGTATGAAACCAACCCCAACAGGGTTGTATATCGCCAGTCCATTCACTGCTGGCGGTAAGGTTTCCCTACTGCAAAACGTAACTGTAAAGCAAGTAGGTGTTACTAACTTCGACGGTCAAACGTTGGAGCAAGACCGTTACGCAGTCATCGATGGGGTTACCATTATGTACGGCGAGGCTGCACCAACTAAAAAGGTTTGGGAAGTAGACTACTCAAAAGACCTTCCAGAAGTGCTCAAAAACTCCCAGTTGGTGGTAATGCAGCAAAACGAAGTAGTAATTAGCCTTCCTATTGAGGACGTCAACAACGCTAAAAAGTCAGAGGACTTTGTACGTAAGTTGAACGCTTTGGCGCTCTTAGTGCCAAACCAAACCATCGATATTTATATCGATACCCCAGTAGGTAGTAGCATCACACCTGCTGCATCAGGCAACTCTTCATTCGTGAAGGTAATTTTGACAGGTTCAGAAACCTACCTGAAACGATAATCATTCACATCAATTCATTGAAATAGCCCTGCCTTTAAACGGGCGGGCTATTTTTGATTTAACACATTACAAACGTAAAAATATTTAGAATATGTTAAGCCGTATAGTATACAATCCTTTAAAAGTCAAAATTGCCACAGGGCAACTCTCTTATGGTGGTGGTATTAGTTTAGATGCTGGCATCTGTGTAGGGGTGTATTTTGTTCCTACCAAAGACCCTGAAGCTGATTTTGACATCAATATTGAAGTGAAGACTTCACAAGGGGATATAATCCTCAATGGTACCGATTACCGCGATTACACTCACAAACAAGGTGGGTATTTCAACGGTATGAAGCCCGTAGGGTTCCCCAGCAAGCCTACGCGCTTTGAGGTAAGTGTCACCGCTGAGCAAGCCCTTACCAAAGACTTTGCGGGACAACTCATTTTTGTGGTTGAACGCGAAAAAGAAGACGAGTAAGCAACTATTTTTCAATTAATTAAAAAATAATAAAGATGCGACGTATAGGTAAATTAGTAACCAAACTCATCACCCAAGACGAAATCCTTGACTTTTCAGAGAGTTCACAAGGCAACGGTGTGCTATCGCTGACCATTCAGAATATAGGCAACGCTACCTTGATACTTGAAGACGGCTCAATGCAGGAAATCCTTCCCGATGATGCTTTTGTGGTAGAGTGTGATATCCCTATCATCAACCCCAGCGTAAGGGTGAGTTTCAAGCGTGAGGCAGGCAAAGATGACCGTAGGGCAGTGGTGCGATATATCTATGAAGTTTGCACCGAAAACATCGATGAATAGATTATGAATGAGTTAGATAAGTTAATAAAACGAATAACAGAGTTTTTAAGGCAGTCAGAAAGCAATGTGATAGCCGTTTCTTTCAATGGCAATCGCCTATCCAAAGAAACGATGCCTAAATATCTCTTTACCCTCAACGATATTATCAAGAAATTCGGCGGGGTAGAAGAGATGTTAGACACATTGCCTGAATATGGTTTTGGCAATGGGACAAAGCTCGATATGAAACGCAAATACGGTCAAGGGGCAAGCCTCTCGCCGAAAGTTGTAGAAAGTATCGAATTGAACTTTTTTCCGCCACAAGCCCCTGCTGAGGAACTACCAATGCAACAAGCAATGAACACGTACGGCAATACATCTCCCGATAAAATACCTTCACAAGCCAGCGGTACCGTGTCCCCAGCACCTACGGGGGCGGTGCCTATGGCAATGCAGGTTCCTATGTCGATGGGATACCCTAACGTAGGGCTTGGGTACACCCCAGTGCCTAATGAGGAATGGGTAACTCAGAAAGTAAAAGGAGAGCGTTACGAAGATCTCAAAAGGGATTATGACCGCCTACAAGGTGAAAACCTCGATTTGCGCAAGCAAATTCTTCACTTGGAGCAAGAAAAGGGCAGTTTGAAAACACAGTTAGATACCGCAGAACTGCGGGCTGACCTAAATTTAAAGACTGAGTTACTCAATAAGAAAGGGTTCTATGAAAGCCCTGCCTTTGAGAAGATAACTGAAGCGTTAGGCGCTGTAGCTCCAATGATAGCAGAAAAGTATATGGCATCGAGTGCGCCAGTGACTGCCTTAGCAGCTCCTGAACTCTCAGAGGTTAAAAAAACCTTTATTGCTATCATTAGCGACCCAGAAATTTCTGATGAAAAGGTAAACGAGTTATACGAACAATTAACGAATGAACAACAGTATGAGTAAAGCAAAATACACCAAGGAAGAGGCCCTGCAAAAGCTCGCACAGCTCGATGAAAAGACGTTGAGCCGTTTGGCTGAGATTTCTGATAACTCAAAAGCAAGGAGTTATTTCAGCAATGACATTCAGTTCGCGCTCCTCAAGGGATACCTTGCTATAAAAAAGTAATACACAATGACCGATAAGCCCACAACCACCACAAAGACGCAAAACGCGCTATCCTTTATTGCAAAGAACAAAATGACAATTCTTGTAAGTGCTGCTGTACTTGCGGGTGTATTTGTCGTATACAAAGTTGCCAAGCGCTTTGCTGGCAGTGATGACGATGACCACGTAAAGGGCACTGGTAGCGACTTAGATAAAAGCAAAGCTACCATCACCGAAGCGCAATCAAAAAACTATGCTGAGCAACTTTTAGACGCGATGAATGCCGCTTATCCATTGTGGGGCACTGATGAAAAAACCATTTTAGCAGTGTTCAACCAGCTGAAAAACAAACACGACTTTCTGATGGTGTACCACGCTTTCGGTTTACGTGATTACAATGGCTATAACTCACCGCCTAAAAGTTTTTGGAAGTACTTAGATGTATACCAAAAGCGCGATTTGGTCTATTGGCTCAAGTCCGAGTTAAGCCCTTCCGATGGCGAGGTATACAAACGGGTTAAAAAGGTTGTCGAAGGTTCAGGGTTCACATTTTAACACATAAAGCAATGAAAAGAAGCATTTTACAAAAAACATATTACAGGCTTGGCGTTCCTATTGTCCAAGAGGTAAAGCCCTCAGTGATTGATGAGTGTAAGGCTTGTAAGAAAAAGGCGTTACAATCGGGGGTTATCACCTCATACCTACTCGATGAGAGTGGGCAACCTGTACTAAACGCGCACATTATCAACTTGAACAGCCCTAAGAACAGCACCACTACAGGGCTTGATGGTAAGTTCACGCTCAGGGCAAACCCCACTGACAACATCAAGATAACGCACGTTTCAGGGGAACAAGTTACGGTAAAGGCGGGCAGTATTCCTCAGCGAATGACCTTTAAAACAGGGTTCCAGCTCGACGGTATCACCCTCACCCCTAAAACCCCCAGCACACCAAATACACCTGCTGGGCCAAAGGCTCCTGAAAAGGAGATAAAACCACGACAAACGCAGGTACAGGTAAGTCCTAACCTCAACGATAAAGCCGATACCTCTAAAAAGTGGTTGTGGCTGGCACTTATCGTATTGGGCGTCGGTGTAGGACTTTATTTGTTTAACAGAAGTAGTAACCCAAAAGCATAATACAATGGTAGGAGTAAAAAAAGCGCAAGTAACAAACAACAGTGGAGGAACCTCTACTAACAATAGAGGCGTTAAAGATTTTAAAATAGAACCTTTTGGTAGCAACCAATATAAAGCAACTATTATTCTTGAAAGTAGTGAGGAACTCACTGCCTATTTCACAGATAATACAGGCGGTAATGTTCCACAGCCAAATGATGAAAATCCTGTTGTAGGTTTTTATAAAACAGAAGAGGCTAATGGGAGTACAACACTGCATATTGAGCTTAAAGATGGAACTAACTTTGAAGTAACACTACCTATTGAACAAAAAGATTACATTTTTAATGGTAGTGGTAATGAGAATATAAATTTAGATGATTACAGAACATCATCCTCAAGAATGGTGTTTTATAAGTTTGGAGGGGAGATAACTTTTTATTCTAACAATTACCCTGTACACGGAAAAACTAATCTTACAGGAGCCGAAGGTAGTTATGCAGTAGTAGTGTTTGATAAAGGCCTTCAAGGGTTTTACATCTCAGTCGTAAACCTATAATATTAAAACAATGAATATAAGCACAATGGAAATTATTATTAGCCTTATTTCCACCCTCGTCGGGGGTGGTATCATCGGCATTTTTGTCGAAAAACGTAAACGCAAAGCAGAAGTTCTTGAACTCATCGAAGCCTCGTACGAAAAATACGTACAAACCCACGAAAAGGAGTACGAAAACCTAAAAACTCGCGTCCAAGAACTCGAAGATGAGAATAGAGCACTCAAGGAACAGCTCGATATACTCAAAGCAAGTTTAAACCGCTAAATAACAAAGCCCTATGCAACTTACAAAAGATTTCACCCTCGAAGAATTTGCCTGCCACGACAAAGCTCGTACTCCCGTACCCACGCAATACGTGGCTAATGTGAAGAGAGTAGCACAGAGCCTTCAAGTTCTGCGCGACTATCTTAAAAAGCCTATCGTTATCAACAGCGGCTACCGTACCGAAGAGCACAATAAAGCCGTTGGTGGCTCGCCCAACAGCCAGCATAAGGTAGGAAAAGCTGCCGATATATGTGTCGAAGGAATGACCCCTTACCAATTGCATCAAACCATCGAGCGCCTCATCGCAGAAGGTAAAATGCAACAAGGTGGACTTGGTCTGTACAACAACTTTGTTCACTACGACATTCGAGGTGTAAAAACCCGTTGGGACAACCGCCGCCAAAAGTTAGCACAGGCCTCCCTTGCAGGGCAGCTACTCATCATTGCTGCCATCGTAGGTTCAGCCCTGTACATCTATTTACAAACTAAGTAAATCAAGTAAATTATGTTATTAGTATACCAAATAGGCGTTGATATATTAGGCTTCCCAATTTATGTAGAGCATATTTATATAAATGAATATGTAAGACAATCATCAGGGAGATTGTATAACGGACGTCGCGAAAAAAGACAAGCTCTAATCTCACAAATCGTTAAACAATATTAAGGCAATGAAAAAGATGTTATTTCTCATACTGTTAATAAGCCTAAGCGCCTGCGGTCTCTTTAAGCACAAGCCCACTACTGAAAGCTCACAGCTCAAATCTGTAAGCTCAGTAGATACCGTATACATTGAGCGCACCGCCCGCACAGTGGACACTGTCAAAATCACCGTGCCCGTAGTCCATACGCTGCGTCCTGACTGCGACAGCCTCTGTCAGAAAGAACTCGAACTCACCTTGCAGCAACTGGCATTCACTCGTCGCAGCGGTAACAACGCCGCGGGCTTCTATTACGATGCCTACAAAAAGCAACTCGTCGCCTATGCCGCGCTCGATAGCACCCTAAACGTATACAAAGCAAAGCACCATAAAGAAATAAGTACCGTTACAACTACTGTCACCATAAAGGAACGCTACACCCCACGCCTTACCAAAATATTCGCTTGGATAGGCGCCTTAGCCTTGATAATAGCAATTCTATATATCGTATTCAAAATAAAAGTCAAACTGTAAATCGCTGACGGTCGCACCGTCTAAAGAAATGAAAATAAAACCAATATATCTAATACTCGGCGGTCTTGCTGTAGGGGCTATTGCTCTAATGAGCTTTACCAAGACCACACAGACACAACTGGCTAAAATCTTTGAGAAGATGCGCCTAAAAATCACAGGTGTGCGCAATGTTGGCATACGCGGCGGCAACCTCGAAGCTAATATTGACCTTACCCTACAAAATACTACCTCGCAACACGTAGACTTGTCCAGCGGGGGCACTATCAAGGGCAAGGCTTATCGTATCTATCGCAACGCCAATTTCATTGCTGGCGGTTCGCTCAACAACCTATCGGCTATTGACCTAAGCGCAGGCAATCAATTCACCTTTAAGAACATCAGCGTCGAAATCCCTCTTATCCAATTAGGACAAGAAGCCCTCGACTTGTTGGGCGGTTTTAGTTCCTTGAAGATGTTCATACAGCAAGATGGTGTAAAGCGCCTTGTCGATAAAGCAAAAAGTATTGACTTCTACAAATACATCAACGAGTTGGTTTATGAGATTGATGTAGAAGCCTTCGGACAAACATTCACATTCAAACAAACCGTAGCCTAATGACACTTTCAGAAAAAGGATTAAACTTTATCAAGCGCCACGAAGGATTTCGTTCCAAGCCCTACCTCGATGCTGTTGGCATTCCTACCATCGGCTACGGCTGTACGTTCTATCCTGACGGACGCAAGGTAACGATGGCAGACAAGCCTATCACAGAGGCAGAAGCTACAACCTTGCTGCGCGCCCTTGTCGCTAAGTTCGAAGTAGTGATGCGCCGCCTTATCAAGGTGCCACTCACCCAAAACCAATGGGACGCCCTCGTGTCCCTCTGTATGGCTATCGGTACAGGCAACTTTCAGCGCTCCTCTGTGTTGTCTTTGGTAAACAAAAATCCTAACGATGACGCCATTTATGACGCCTTCCTAAAACACAGCAGCACCAAAAAGGGCTATATGCAAGGCTTAGCCAACCGTCGCCACGATGAGGCGACCCTTTACGGCGTAAAAAAAAAGCCCTAATAACATTTGGCACTATTGCCCTCTTAGCCGCAGCTTATGGCGGCTATCAGCTATATAAAGAACGTAAAACAATAAAACAATGGATAAAAGCAAAAAATTAATCGTCGGTGCCCTACTCTTAGGCGGACTGTGGTGGTTTCTCAATAAAAAGAATGATGAGGAACCCACTGCCCCCGCTGAGCCTAATACTACTCAGCCCGCAGGCAATACCATCACCCCACCCGCTGCCAACTCAGCAGCACAAGCTCCCCAGAGAGTAGCAGAAAATAAAGCCCCAAGCATTCAGTACGGAAATCCTTACCCTGAAATGGATTTACTCAACAAAAAAGTCTATTCAGCAGTTGAGGAGCTAAACCTCAACTTACTAAAAGTGAAAACGATATTGGAGCCAAACCTAAAGCCGCGCCTAACGGTTACATCGTTTGATTACTATATACCAGTAAACCAGTACGTTCCTACCAATGAAAAATATCACTTTGAGGGTTATGGTAAAGAATTAGGTGTAGCAATACAGCGCAGAGAAGTATCTACTGGCAAAGTAGACTACCTTGTTAAGCTCAACAACGGGTATCTTGCTTATGTCCCTAATACCTCAATAATGGCAAAGTTAAACAGTTAAAACAAAGCCCTATGGATAAGAAACACAAAAAAATCATCATTGCAGGCGGCATTTTAGCCGTAGCTTTGGTATACCTCGTATTTAGCAACAAAAAACCGAAAAACGGCGCTAACAAAGCCGCTGATGATGGTTTTTTTGATGATAAGCCAAGTAGTAGCAATAAGCCTACCAAACCTGCAAATAAGGACAATTTCAACACTTCCAAGTTGCAGCCCCTACACAATCTGCTGAAAGGCACAAAGGTGTATTGTGGTGTGCCAAGCCTCGACCTGCAAAAGTACGTTTGGGACGATAAAACCAAAAAATGGAAAGCAACAGGTAAGCTCATCACTACCGTAAAGCAAGGGGGATTTATCGGAAAGGTCTATGCCTGTGTACAGTTCAACCCGCAAAGTCAGTTCTATATCGTAGATGTAGACACCTTTACCTTTGGGCATATCTTTACCCGTGTATGGGATAACCAAATCATTCGCAAATAACTATGGAAAAGAAACGCAATATCGTCCCTTATGTAGCTGTGGCAGGCATTGCCGTATTGCTATACACCCAGCGCAACAGCCGAAAGTGGTACACTCCTGTACTCTTTACCTTCGGAGCTACCGTTGCGGCGAACCTTATAACTCACGAACTGATAACCAAACGCATTAAGCAATGATAAACCTTAAAGGCATATACAACGGATACAGCAATTTAGCCAAAGCAAGTGTAAAGCTCAGTCGCGAGAACGTAGAGCGTGAAGCTACTCGGCGCCTGAACATCTGCCATCTTTGCCCTTTTAAGGAAAAACGCTTTGGTGTATACGTCTGCGGTGCTTGTGGTTGTCCATTAGCAGCCAAAGCCCGCCAAAACGACGACGTATGTAGTAACTGGATAAAATAACATCATAAAATCATATCACAATGGAAAAAGAAAAAGAAAGAAGCATCGCAAACCGAGTACTCCTATACGGAGAAGAACTCAACACACAGAGCACCCCAAGCGTAACCCAGCCAAGCACTACGGACATCGCTCCAAAGGCGCAGAGTGAAACCGACAAAATTATCGCTGAAGCCAAGAAGAAAGACACTTGGATAAAAGTAGGTATCGGTCTTTTGGCAGGATACATATTGTTTAAAAAGTAATACCCAGCACGATGAAAAAAACAAGTACCACACACAAGACCTTATACGGTCAGCTCAGCCTCACAGGCGACGCAAATATCGATAAGCTAAGTATCAATGAGATAGACATTAAGGTAACTGCCTTAAATGTCGAAATCCTCAAAGACCAACAAGCCTTATCTGAGTACCGCAAGCGTTACGGCAGTACAAGTGTCGTAGGTGCCATTGAAGAGGAGCGTATCAAAAGGAACAAAGAGCTTATTGCTAAGCTCAAAACCCGACGCGCGCAACTGGTAGCCACAGGAGCAAAGCCTGTAGCCCCCTCAGCGCCCAAAGTGACCCCTAAGAAACCAGCGGTAACTCCCAAGCCTACGCCTAAACCATCCGTAAAGCCCGCCGAAACCCCAAAAGCAACCCCTAAGCCTTTTGAGGAAAAAGCAGGCACTCCTAACTGGTTGCTATTGGGTAGTGCTGCCGCTGCTGCCTTTTTCATCTTGAAAAAAGACAACGGCACACCTAAAACAAAATCTACCCGTAAACCTAAAACACGCACTAAACGCGCCACACGCGCCACACACACCAAACGAAGAAAGTAACCAAAAGTTAAAACAATGAACTCAGTAGATAAATTCAACGCCTTAGACGGTAAAGATATTAGCCGCCCCGACCTGTACGAACTCTTGCAACTGGCAAAAAGTGAGGAACAAACGCCTCTTGTACATCGTATCAAAAAAGTACTCGATGCTTACCCCACTGCCGAAAGTTTCACCATCAACCTCAGCCATAAAGAAAGCGAAGTCGTTCCTCGCTCTTATTTGGCTGGGGTAGATTTGTACACCCCTGAAGATGAGGAAAACGACCCCGAATTAGCTCTCGGTAAGCCTGTATCCACTAAGGAAATCTACAAAATGGTAACCGACCACATCATCGAGATGATGAAAGACGCCACAGGCGATAACGTTACCCAAGAATGGAAAACAGACAAACTCTACTGTATGCCCATTAACTTTGACAGCAAAAAACCTTATGGAGGGATTAACGTCTTTTTTATACACGCTCAACAGAAAAAAATGACGGGGGATATGGTATTTACAAACCCTTACTTCCTTACCTTTAAGCAAGTGGAAGCCCATAAAGGTAAAGTAAAGAAGGGTGCAGTTGCCTTTAAAGTAATCTATTACACAGAATTGCACGTCTACAAAGACAATGATAACCCCAAAAACAACTTCGAAAGCTACAGCAAAGAAAAAGTAGTAGCACACCTAAAAGAACTCGGATACACAGACGACAATTTGCCCTTAATCAGTTATATCCCTATGCCTAAATACTACAACGTCTTTAACGGTGCAGACATAGAAGGCATTGACTTTGGACTTGATGAAGTTATCATAGGGAAAATGACCCCAGAAGATGCAGAGGAAAATCCCGCTGCAAAACTCATCGTAAAGCACTACCCCAACCCACCCAAAATAGAACATACAGACCCCAATGAAGCCTATTATGACCCCCAAGAAGACGTTGTAAACGTGCCTCCTTTCGAAAGATTTATAGGGGCAAACGCCTATTACCGCACCCTATTCCACGAGCTTACCCACTCCACAGGAGTGAAAAAGCGTCTCGACCGTGTTTTAAACACAAAATTCGGCTCAAAAGAATACGCCTTTGAAGAACTCATTGCTGAGTTCGGCTCCGTATTCCTATCCGCACAAGCAGGTATTATGTGGAAAACATCAAGAAACCACGCCGAATATCTAAAAAATTGGGCAATAGTATTAGAGGAAACCGAAAAAGACAACAAATTTATGATGCGCGCCTCAGCCGCCGCACAAAAAGCCGCTAACTATATCCTCGCCCTCAACTCAGAAGGCGAACCGGCCTTTTGGGCAGAATTAGGCACCCCCCCCACACCTCAAACCTCAAACCCCACACCTCAACCCACCAACTTCTTAGCTAAAATCGCTAAGAAGTACCCCACTATACCCCAAAAAGAAATCAACGCCCTTTTTGCTCTTACCAAATACCTCAAAGAAAAAGCCCCCAAGAAGATTGAAAAGATACACCCAACAATTCACAACGCTACACTCGCCAAATTAGACCCTGAAGGTGTATTTGATGTTACTGACCATAAAAACTATTGGAATGACACCATAGTCTTCAATGTATCCGCTAAAGGAATTAAGCACACCATTGAGCTAACTGATTTAGGCTTTAAGATGTATATAGATATGATAAACCACCTAAACGGACATCCTTTTGAAGAGGAAATACACAAAGGCATAGCAGACCAATTAGCCGATGAAACTATACAAGAAATCATAAAAAGTAAAGAAGACGACGACTTCTTAATCGGCACACGAAAAAAACAACGCACTGAAGCCACAGAAGAGAAACAGCTCCCAAAAAACACAGAGGATTGGGATAACTACATACTCGATAGAGCCAAAAAACTCAAAATAGACCTTAGCCAATACCCTGTTGAAAAACAAAATAATATTAAGTATGTAATTTCCACTACCTACTACAAAAAATGGGAAGCATTTTATGAAAAATGGGCAAAGAAGGTAAAATGCCAACCTGAGCACATCCGTGCATTAATGTTCGGCTCAGGCTTAGCAGGGCAACCTTGGCTTGTCGAGAAAGACGAAACATTCTACCTTGATGATATATACATCATACCCGCTTTTCATCTTGAAGACTTAGGTTTAGCCATAAAAAAAGGAAGGTCTTACATATTCTCAGAAATAGGACTTGAAATTGTTCACGACTTACAAAAAACAAGAGGCGTAACAAAAAACTATGAGGAATATGTTACTGATAAAAGTGCCGAAATGAAAGCAAAAGGCTACAAATGGAGTACTGTCAAAGGCGATTGGGTAAAAACAAGCAATATCCTCACCAAAGACAAACTTAACAGAATGCTGGGAAACAAGAAAAAGCAAACTGCCCTCGCCACCCCACACCTCGCCGTCTCCACCGACCGCTTTAAAGAAATGTCAAGACGAGAGCTGCGTGTTTACACCCTCGAGTACTACAACAAGTATCTCAAAGGGCACAAAGCACTTATCAAAAAAGCACTAAAAGAAGTCGTACTAACCTCTGCCGCAGGGCGCAAAATCGCACGTGGCGAAGCTATGTATGCTGCAAAAGTCGCAGCCGTTGAGCACCTTAAAGAACTCATTGAGAACTCAACCTACAATAATTGGGGCGACCGCAAAACCACTGATGGAAAAGACGTTATCGGCTATATGAATTTCAAGTCCAAACTCACCATTGACGGCGAAAAACGCCACGTTCGTATATCCCTTGCCGTCTATAAAGATAGAAAAACAGAACTCAAAAATATGGAGGTGGGACGTAAAGAAAAAAAGACGTCTCAACCTACGCAGAACCCAGTAGGCACTCTGCAAGACGAGGAGGTTGAGACGTCTTCTGGGCGCAAAGGTACAACAAAAAAACTTTCCACCAAAGAAAAAACAAAAAAAGTTTCAAAAACCGCCCCTATTCGCCCCTCTGACAACATACGCCTCGCCGCTCCTGAAATCCCCAATGAGGAGGAAAGCCACGACATTTACGTTGAGGATTTACCTATCGACAAGCTTACGCCTTACTTAGACCTTAGCTATAGTAGCTCTAAGGACGGACGTACCACACTCGCCGACCGTCTCAATGCCGCACCCTCGCACCGCGAAATGTACCACATCGACCGCTACGATATGGCGCACTTTCTCGGCAACCTCGAACGCAAAACTACCGACAGCCTCGTCATCACAATGACAGGGGGACAAGGTAGCGGAAAAACCCGCTTTGCTTTTCAGTTCATCGATGACCTGGCACAACGGTACCGTGTCGGACACGTTTCGATAGAAGAAACTCCCGACAGCCTTCTCTACGAGCAGAAGGCCCTGCAATACCTCAATGACCGCGCTGTCCACAACGTTGAGGCTGCCGATGTGCGAAGTATTGCAGAACTCGATGCCCTTATCAAGCGTAACGACGTAATTGTCATTGATAGCTACCAAAAGCTCAAAGAGATAGACCCTAAGTTCGAAATTGACAAAGACCTTCGAAAGAAGTACAACGGAAAACTATTTTTGGTCATATTCCAGCAAACCGTAGACGGTAAGATGCGCGGCGGAAGCAAGTCCCAGTACGATGGCGATATAATCCTATTCACCCAAAAGTTTCCCGACTATCGCGACAACTACGTCTATCCCGACAAGAACCGTTACAATAGTGTTCCTGCCAGCCTACTCAGGTATAACATCGCTGAAAAAGCGCTTATACCTGTAGAAGCAGAGGAGGAACCAACGCAAACAAATGTGTATAACCTATATTAATATAAATAAGTATGGATAAGAATGTAAGAAAACAGGTTTTCACTAATATTTTTAATGAAAAACGTTCTCTTGATGGAAAAATCCAAAAGTTAGAGAACTTTATTGAAAGTAATGGATTTAAACTTATTGATAGAACGCAACAATCGTTGCTAATAGCGCAATATGAAGCTATGCTAAATTATAGTTCTATTCTCGAAAAGAGGTTGGACACATTAAGATAAGTAACTAATAAAACACAATAAAGATGAGTAAATTAAACAGTAGTAATTCTCGCGAAATGACCGTAAAGTTACGAGTTCTTCGTAAAGGCTATAAAATCCGTAAAGGCGGTGAAGTAGTCTATGTAGGTTCTCCAAAGACAAAAACAATCTTAAAGCACCGTCGTCAAGCTGACAAGCTGCTTAAAGGTTCTTTGAAGCGCCTGCGCAAGGCAAGACGTCGCTAAAAGTGCCGCGCCTGAGTTCATAGCTGCCCCGTAAGGCAGCTTTTTTTACGCCCACCCCTTGCCAATTCAAAAACATTTACTACCTTTGCCAAAAAATTACAAACGTATGAAAACAGTAGAAAAGAAAAAACAAGATAAAATAGGAAAAAACAAATACACCCGCGCAGAAAAACAACGCGCCATTACCGAAATATCAAAATCTATCAACGCCTCAATGACAAAGCGTTACCTATTCGATATGCTATTTAAAAAACAATCAGCTGAAAGATGATACTCATTACCGATAGCAACATCATAGTTAGTGCCCTAATATCTCCACGAGGTAGCTGCGCTATCATACTAAAAACAAGAAGCAAATTAGGGTTCTGTGCCCCCTCATACCTCTTTTTTGAGGTAAAAGAACATTGGGACGTAATAAAAAAGTATTCACCACTCTCCGAAAAAGAACTCAGAACAGAACTCGATTACTACAAAAGCATAATAACAACCTACAACGTAAGCGAGATACCAACCCCTATATTAGACAAAGCATTCGAAATAATCAAAGATATAGATAGAGACGACGTATTCTTTTTCGGGTTACACCTACAAACAGGGTATAAAATCTGGACAGGCGATAAAGAACTTATAAAAGGACTTACCAAAAAAGGATACGGTGATATATTCGTAAAAGATGAAGAAATAAAAGCAGAACTATACCGAAAAGGGAAAGAAGTAGAAAAACGTAAAATCAGTAAGCCCAAAACCACAAAGAACGCTAAGACAACAAAGAAAAAATAAACTTCATTCCTCATTTGAGGGAAGGAACTCAGCAAACGGCACGCCAAAGAAGCACGCCGTTTGTCGCTTTAACACAAAACTTACCACAACAACATAATAGACCTGTATTTACACCTCACCGCTGTATGATACAAATTAGCTCTGCGACACTTTGAGAAACAGAGGAAAGGGCATTTTTTGTCATTGAAACCCGTTGCACACAAAACCCGCCCCCTTATGTTACAGTTTATTTTTTGAATTGTATGTACTTTTGTGTGCAATTATTTTGCTGTTTATCAGCGTATTATACCGCAAAAACGCACTGCATACAGAACACACACACTTTTCTGTATTATTTATTGCAGAGAGAGAGCTGGGTAGGGGTCAGAAGGTGAAATCGACTGTTTTTACCGTCTCATCGGCAAACTTATTGCGAGCAGTGTACATTTCCGTAATCTTTAAGTCGTGATGTCGCGCTTGGTCGCGCACCTTTATGGCGGGGATACCCGTATTGAGTAGGTCAGTGATGCCTGTATCCTTGAGTGAGTAGAATTGGTATTTGCTATCAAACTTATGTTCTTTTCTGAACTTAGCCCAGCGGTCTGAAATCTTTTTAGGAGTGAGCTGCTTTTTGCCTGTCTTAAAATCATTATAACAGAATAGGTAATCGTCAGGCTTTGCATTGCCGATATGCTGCGCAAGGTCAGCCAGCAAAGCGTTGGGTATGGTAACGGCTTCCGTCTTTTTATTCTTAGAGTTCTCACCTTCTACCAATATAAAGCCCCTAAACAACTGCACGTCCTTCACTTTGAGCTTTGTTAGCTCCGTGCGCCGTATAAAGCAGTAATAAGTAAGCATACAAAGCACGTAAAAATGAAAATCAGTATCGCGTAATGCTCTTACCTTCTCTTTAACAGCTTGGCTAAGTACTTCGCGTTTTTTCTGTGTTTTAGCCTTAGTTTTTATACCTTCTGCGGCATTTTGCTTTACAAACTGTTTATCTTTACACCATTCTAAGAAGGTATTGAGGAAACGCAGGTGGTTGTTATAAGTTCGAGGGCTGTTTTTACGTTCGTAATATAAGTAATCGAGGTAGTTTGTTATGAAAAACCTATCCAGCTCAATGATAAATTTCAATTCTATTTTCTTATCTTTTACGTACTTCATAAGCATATCGAGCATAGAGCGATAGGAACGCACCGTATCGGGTCGCTTGATGCCGTCATCTACTTCACGTTGCTGCATACTTATAAATAGCTCTGCACAATACTCTAATGATTTGTAGCTTACATCTTGCATCTCATAGAACGGCGACCAGCCTTGCGATAGCTTTAAGTTGATGGCTGCTATCATTCTTTGGGCGTATCGTTCCCGCTCACGCGTGCTTTTCATTTGGGGCACACGTTGCCTAAAACGCTTAAATTCATTCTGAGCGGGTACTTTGGCGTAATAAGAGATACGCCATTCCTTGCCCTTTTTAAGTTCTGCGGGCTTGTAGTCTACGAATACCCTACGCGAAGAGGTGTTATTTTCTTTCTTAGGCATTTTTTTATTTAGGGCTATTCATCAATAGTCCTAAATAAGCCTTAAAAATCATTTTTCATAGTGTGGCGGATAACTGACCCGAATTTGTCCCACACTTTTTAATAAAATCGGCGTAACTCGCTATCAAATAACACGTTACGCCGCTTTAGTAGCGGGAACTGGACTCGAACCAGTGACCTTCGGGTTATGAGCCCGACGAGCTACCTACTGCTCTATCCCGCGCTGTAAATCGGGTGCAAAATTACAAACTATTTTTGATATAGCAAGCATTTTTGCATTTTTTTTTAAACTTTTTTATTACTCTTTATATATTCTCTTGATTCTGTGTGCCATAGAAGTAATAAGCTCATACGATATTGTACCAGCTGATTCCGCTAATGCCTCTGCTGTATGGTTTCTATCGAAGACAATCACCTCATCGCCTTCTTTGCAATCAATTGATGTGATATCTACTAAAATCATATCCATACATACATTTCCGAGTATAGGTGCTTTCTCTCCATTGATGAATACATAACCCTTACCCTTGCCGTAGATACGGTTAATCCCATCAGCGTGTCCTACAGGGATGGTTGCTGTGTGTGTAGGACGATCGGCAATATAACCTCTGTTGTAGCCGAGACTATCACCTGTTTTTAGCTGGTGAATTTGCGAAATCACACTTTTAAGTGCTGCAATAGGGGTCATATTGGGTTGTAGGGAAGCGTCATTAGCAAAGCCATACATCCCAATACCACAGCGCACCATATCAAATTGTGCCTCAGGATAATTGAGTATACCAGAGGTATTGCATTGATGGTAAATCACTTTATAATCAAATGTAGCATCAATTTTCTTTTGAAACTTCACAAATAGAGCTATTTGATTTTTTGTAAATTCTCGTTCGTTCATATCTTCAGAAGCTGCTAAGTGTGAATAAGCTGTTTTTACAGAGATATGAGGGTTGTTTTTTAACAAAGGTAATACGTCATCCATTTCTTCTAAATCAAAACCCAAACGATTTAGCCCTGTGTTGCATTTTATATGTACTGGATAGTGCTCTAAATGCTTGTCTTTTGCAAAGTCTAAGAACTGAGTTAAGATACGTTTGCTGTAAAGTGTCGGTTCTAAGTTGTACTTTATGATATCCTCAAAATTTACTGCCTGAGGATGCAACACCAGTATAGGCAGTTTGAGTTCTCTTTCGCGCAAGGCAATTCCTTCAGAGGTGAAGGCTACTGCAAAATAATTTGCCAAGTTCTTACGCTCAATATAGGAGGCTATTTCTAAAGAATTATTCCCATATGAGGAGGCTTTTACTACTGCCAAAAATCGTGTCTCAGGTTTTAACCTACTGCGTAAGTATTTGATATTCTTTTCTAATGCTGATAAATCAATTTCTAATACTGTCTCTTCTGTTTTCATCTTTAATCTTTGTTCTTAAATTTAGCTAACATTGCTTTGGTTTGTTCTGAAAGTACTAATTTGCCTGATATAGCTGCATTCTTAATGAGTTCTTCTTCCCAATGTTCTGTGCCCTGCCAAGTGATACGTTTCATTTCTGAGAGGGCTTCTGGGTTTGATTGTAAAAGTTTATCTAAAAAGTAATCAATTTCTTTATCCATATCCTTTGTGTTTTCAAATACTCTTGCAAATAGCCCTTTTTCTTGTACCCAATAGGCACTTTTCCACTGGTCAGGAGCCATAAATAGCTCATTGAGTGTTGCCTGACCTGCCTTACGCAGTATCACAGGGGCAATGACAAATGGACCAATGCCCAATGAGAGTTCGGATAGTTTCACACTTGCTGCCTCAGTGGCGAAAACATAGTCCATTGCGGCAACTAAGCCCACACCACCACCTACGGTTTTACCTTGTACACGACCAATGATGAGCTTTGTACAACGGCGCATTGCTAAGAACAAGTGTGCAAAACCTTCGAAAAAGCGCTTACCGTTTGCCTCATCTTCAATCGCTAAGAGTTCATCAAAGGAGGCTCCTGCGCAGAAAGCTCTATCTCCTTCGCTTTTGAGCAGTATTAAGCGTACTGACTTATCCTCTGAGAGAAGATCTATTTCTCGGGTAAGGCGCTCCAAAAGTTCCAAAGGAAATGAGTTGGATTTGGGGTGCCCAAACTCTACTATTGCTACACAGTTTTCAATCTTTGTGTATAGAGATCCATTCAATCTATCTGTCATTGCAAATATTTTTCTTAAAAATTTGTTTTAGTTCATATATTTGTATTATCTTTGCGCCCTGAACGGGGATGTAGCTCAGTTGGCTAGAGCGTTTGGCTGGCAGCCAAAAGGTCGTGGGTTCGAGCCCCATCTTCTCCACAAAGCAAAAGCTGCCTTATTATAGGGCAGCTTTTTTTAATGAAATCGAGTGTCTAACTTAATATATTCTAAAAATTCTTTTCTTACTTCTGGGTCTTTAAACTTACCACCAAACTCAGCTGTAACAGTACTGCTTTCAATATCTTTGATACCGCGTGAGTTCACACAAAGATGTTTTGCATCAATGATGCAGGCTACATCGTCAGTACCCAATACATTTTGCATTTCTTGCACGATTTGCAGAGTGAGCCGCTCTTGCACTTGTGGGCGTTTAGCGTAGTACTCCACAATGCGGTTCATCTTTGAGAGTCCTATCACCTTTCCATTGGAGATATACGCCACGTGTGCACGCCCTACGATGGGCAATAAATGATGCTCGCAAGTGGAGTATACTACAATGTTCTTTTCCACCAGCATTTCACCATAGTGGTATGAGTTGTTGAATGTAGAAGCTGAAGGCTTACGCTCAGGCAATAAGCCACCAAATAGCTCTTTTACGTATGCCTTAGCCACTCGCTTAGGAGTACCTTTGAGGCTATCGTCAGTAAGGTCTAAGCCAAGAGTGAGCAATATCTCACGCACGTGCTCTTCAATCTTTGCGATTTTTTCGTCTACTGACTTATCAAAGGCATCAGCCCTAAGAGGGGTAACGGCTGAGGTTGCTATATGGTTTTCTCCTATAATATCTTCTTCTCTATTCATTCCTATGTTTGTTTACGAGCTGTAAAAGTACTAATAAAATTTCAAATAGTGGAGTCTCTTTGGTAAATTAACACTACTTTTCCTCTTTTTTGTCCTCTTCTATTTTTAGTTCCTTTTTGTTTTTAGCATCTTTATTAGTGATAGCTAATTTTACAACCTCTTCCATATCAGTTACATAATGGAATGTGAGCCCTTTTAAATACTCTTGTTTAATCTCCAATATGTCTTTCTCATTATCTTTGCAGAGGATGTATTCTTTGATACCTGCCCGTTTTCCTGCTAATATTTTCTCTTTTAAACCTCCCACTGGCAGTACTTTGCCTCGCAAGGTGATTTCTCCTGTCATCGCTAAGTGTTTTTTCACACGCTTTTGGGTGAAGAGCGATACTAAGGCAGTAAGCATTGCTATCCCAGCACTCGGTCCATCTTTTGGGGTAGCTCCTTCTGGTACGTGCAGGTGGATATCGTATTTCTTGAATAACTTAGGATTGATCCCATAGCGCTCTGCATTCGACTTGAGATACTCTAAAGCAATGGTAGCTGACTCTTTCATCACTTGACCTAAATTACCTGTGATGTTCAGTAGCCCTTTACCGCTGGAGAGTGCCGACTCGATGAAGAGAATATCCCCACCAACGCTTGTCCACGCTAAGCCTGTGACCACGCCAGCTATATCGTTATCCTCGTATTTGTCGCGTTCTAAACGTGCAGGACCTAAAATCTTCTCTATTGTTTCCATAGAGAGCTTTACGTCATAAGGCTCTTCCATTGCGATATTCTTAGCTGTGTTACGCACTACTTTGGCTATTTCTTTTTCTAATGCCCTTACACCTGATTCACGGGTGTATCCTTCAACGATGCGTTCTATTTCTTTCTTGCTCAACTGCAAGTCAGATGATTTCATACCGTGCTCTTTTAATTGTTTAGGCAAAAGATGGCGCTTAGCTATTTCTGTTTTTTCCTCAGTGGTGTAACCTGAAATAGTGATCACTTCCATACGGTCGCGAAGTGCTGGCTGTATAGGGGTCAAATCATTTGCTGTGGCGATAAACATCACTTTTGATAGGTCATAGCCCATCTCTAAGAAGTTATCATAGAACTCTTTGTTCTGCTCAGGGTCGAGCACCTCAAGCATTGCCGCTGAGGGATCGCCGTGATAGCTATTCCCTAATTTGTCAATCTCATCGAGCACAAAAACGGGATTAGAGGTTTGTGCTTTTTTTAACAATTGCAATATACGCCCTGGCATTGCACCTATATAGGTTTTGCGGTGACCGCGTATTTCAGCCTCGTCGTGAAGCCCCCCGAGCGACATACGCACATATTCGCGATTGAGTGCCTTGGCTATGGAGCGACCTAAGGAAGTTTTTCCTACTCCTGGAGGTCCGTAGAAGCAAAGTATAGGCGACTTCATATCCTTGCGCAATTTCAGCACTGCGAGATACTCAATAATGCGCTGCTTTACGTCATCTAAACCGTAATGATCCTTATCTAATATCTTTTGAGCTCGCCTCAGGTCGAAGTTATCTTTAGAGTACTGATTCCAAGGCAGTTCTAAGAGTGTCTCTAAATAGTTGCGCTGAATGCTATAATCAGGGCTATTGGAGTTGGTTCTCAGTAGTTTGCCTAATTCTTTATCAAAATGCTCTTTTACCTTCGCATCCCATTTCTTAGCTTTGGCTTTTGCTCTGAGTTCTTCGGTATCTACCTCGTAGGAAACACCGCCTAATTCCTCTTGTATGGTCTTCATCTGCTGGTGCAAGAAGTACTCACGTTGCTGCTTGTCAATATCAAATCGTGCTTTCGACTGTACTTCATTCTTCAGAGTAAGTCGTTGCAAGTCAATATCTAAATATTTTAAGGCTTCAGTGGCTCTTTCCTTTAGGTCATCAACTTCGAGTACGCTTTGCTTCTCAATCACAGAGGCATTCATATTCGAAGCAATGAAATTGATTAAGAATGAAGAGCTCTCAATATTTCGGATCGCAAAAGTGGCTTCTGTGGGAATATTAGGACTTTGCTGGATGATCTGTACAGCCAAGTCGCGAACGGATTCAATGGTAGCTTGAAACTCTTTATCCTCTTCATTAGGCTTAGTTTCTGCTAATGCTTTGACGCTTGCGATGATATACGGTCTTTCTTCAAGCACGGTATCAATCATAAAGCGCTTTTGCCCTTGTATGATAATCGTGGTATTGCCATCAGGCATTTTGAATACACGCAGAATACGTGCTTCAGTACCTAATCGGAATATATCTTTACTTTCGGGAGCCTCTACATTTTCGTCCAGTTGTGCTACCACACCAATCGTTTTAGAGCGCTCATATGCTTCGGTTATCAGCCGAATAGAGGCGTCGCGCCCTACAGAGATAGGTATTACTACCCCTGGGAAAAGCACGGTGTTGCGCAATGGTAATATAGGCAGTACTTCGGGTAAGCCTTCACGCTGCATTGCCTCTTCATCCTCAGAGCTCATTAGCGGGATAATTTCTGCATCTTCTATGTGTTCACTTGATAAACTGTCAAAACTACTTATTTCTATCATTTTTTATTATTTTTAACTGACATTTTGTCAGGTGCTGTTGTATAGAGCTGACATAGGAATTGCATATCTACAAGTAAATCAGCCGCTTGACCTATTTCTGACAAAACTGCTTCTTATGTATTGCAATTGTCGTGCCAAGCTATTTTGTACGAGCTGTGAACTAAATACGATTGGCTTTTAGCAGCACTCGATTGATGCGCTTTACCAGGCCTGCACCTTCATAGATAAAACCTGTATACAGCTGAATGAGTGATGCACCAGCAGCTAATTTTTCGAGAGCATCTTTTTCGGTGAAAATCCCTCCTACACCAATGATAGGGAAGGCTCCTTCGCTTTTTTCGTGGAGGAAACGTATCACCTCAGTTGAACGCTGTGTGAGTGGCTTGCCACTGAGCCCTCCTGTTTCCTTCTGGTTGTGCGATTTGAGCTCTTTGCGCTCTATGGTAGTATTGGTAGCAATTACGCCTGCTATCTCTGTCTCCTTTACAATCTCGATGATGTCCATCAGTTGATCGTTGGTGAGGTCGGGAGCTATTTTTAGTAATATAGGTTTGGTTTTTTCTTTTTGTAGATTGTGTTGCTGCAAAGTGTTGAGAATGTGTTTCAAAGGTTCTTTTTCTTGCAAAGTACGCAGGTTGGGCGTATTAGGTGAACTGACATTTACCACGAAGTAATTAACATAATCAAATAGATGCTCGAAGCAATAGAGATAGTCGCTTACCGCCTCTTCATTAGGGGTTACTTTATTTTTGCCAATATTGCCACCGATAAGCACATTTTTATTTTGCTTTAAGCGCTCAATAGCAGCCTCTACACCTTCATTGTTAAACCCCATACGGTTGATGATGCCGCTATCTTCAATCAGTCGGAAAAGCCTTTTTTTAGGGTTGCCTGCTTGAGGCTTGGGGGTGAGGGTGCCAATCTCAATAAAGCCAAATCCGAGGTTGGAAAGCTCCTTATACAGCTTGGCATCTTTGTCCAAGCCTGCGGCTAAACCTACTGGATTCTTGAATTTTATACCGAAGACTTCCCGCTCCAGCAAGGGGTGCTCTACTTTAAATAAAGCGCTGAGTAGGGCAGGAACAAAGGGTATTTTGCAGATAAATTTCAGGTATGAGAAGGTAAAGCGATGTGCCTTTTCGGGATCAAGGCTGAATAGCAGGGGGCGTATAATATATTTGTACATAGGTTACTTATCATTCAGGCGGCAAAGGTACTACATTTTTCTCAATTAGCAAATGGTGTGAGATGAAAAAGCCTCTCTTTATTTTACTAAAAATGCTTGTAAGGCGTTTGCCAAACATAAAGGATGATTTTTATGAAAGTCTATTTTCTTTCAGCACGCTTTATTTTAGTTTAATTTTCTACAAGATAATCTTCTTGAGGTATTTATGAAATGGGAATAAGTATAGCTCGTTCTTCGGTCGTTCTTCGGATGTCCTTCGGTTATCCTTCGAACATCTCTTGATAGAAAAAGATACTGTTGCGGTATTGGTATAGTATATATAAGAAAATAAAGGGAAGATCAGTAACTATCTTCGGTGATCTTCCCTTTTCAAATGGTTCTGTTTTAGTGTTGTATTAGAGGTTGTGCAGTTGAGGTTGCGAGATGCCTCTCAGCTGGTGTATTTGTTGTAATAGATGATGTATGATTTCCAATCCTGCCATATTTACTTCTAAGTCGTAATGCCAGTTGGTGAATTGCTCAAAGGCTGAGAGCTGATCGTAGTGCAGATAGGTGGTGCCTGCGATTACCTCTGTTTGAATAAGTCCAGAGGCTTCCAGATCGTTGAAAAACGTTACTTCTATGTTGTAGAGGCGTACAATATCCTCTCTTGATATTCTTTCTTCCATAAGGCTTATGAATTTTTAAGTTGCTGAAATAGTTCTTTTTGTTTATCGGTTAGGTTTTTAGGCAATAGTACGTTGTAGGTAACGAATAGGTCGCCATACACGCCTTCTTGCTTATAAACAGGGAAGCCCTTGCCTTTAAGACGTACGGTTGTGCCGTTTTGGGTTTCGGGTGCCACCTTGAGTTTTACCTTTCCATTGAGAGTATTCACCTCGATCTCTCCTCCTAAAATAGCGGTGTATAGGTCGATGTTTACCTTGGTTTTCAAGTCGTTGCCGTCGCGCTCGAATTGGCTATCAGGTTCAATGTGGAAGGTGATGTAGAGGTCGCCGTTAGGTCCACCATTGTAGCCCTCGTGTCCTTGACCTTTAAGGCGGATTTGTAATCCGTCGTACACTCCTGCGGGTACGGTAATGCGTATGTTTTTGTCGTTTACAGTGAATGTTTTCTGCTGGCTTACAGCTACTTCACGCAGGCTTAGTGACATATCAGCGTAGATGTCCTGTCCCTTAAATTTTCCTGAGGCGCTTCCGTAACCTCGACCAAAGCCACCTGCACTTCTTCCCCCAAACATATCCTTGAAGAAATCAGAGAAATCCTCTTGAGAATAGTTGCCTGAGGTATATCCTTCAAAGCCACCAAAGCCGCCGAAGTCGCCTTGTGAGCGTTGCTGCTGCTGAGCGCGCTCGTACTCTTCACCGTATTTCCAGTGCTCGCCGTACTTATCGTATTTAGCACGGTTTTCAGGGTTGCTGAGTACTTCGTTGGCTTCATTGATTTCTTTGAACTTTTGCTCGGCAGTTTTATCATTGGGGTTCATATCTGGGTGGTACTTCCGAGCTAATTTTCGATAGGCTTTCTTGATGTCAGCCTCACTGGCGTCTTTATTTACGCCTAATATTTTATAATAATCCATCATTGTTTGAATTGTATTAAGTGGCACAAAGGTACTACTTTTTCTTATAATAATATATGTACTGTATAATTTTTTTTATTAAACGTGTTTAAACTTTTTTGAGGAACTTGGATATAAACCCTAATAAGAGCATTCCAATCCAAGTTACATCAAGATACTCGTATCTCATTATCAAACCTTTATATCCGTCAAGCCAACCATCTGCTCATCCAATTTTAAACCTATTTTTCTACAATTCTTCATCAAAATAAACATCTGGTTGCGCTCCATTATTGAAGCTAAATTTTCCTACACTTAAAAAGGGAATAATCCAATTATTTATTGTATCTTTGCCCAAAGTTCCTGAATTTTGGTGTTCTTTTTTTTCAAACACAAAATTACTAATTTTCGGGAACTTTTATTTTATTATAGGAAAAAGTTTAAACAGCTTCAGTGTATAATGGATAATGCATAATGTATAATTTTGCAGTGAAATTAATCATTCTTCACTACTGATTATTCACTAAAATGTTGTATCTTTGCGGTTTGATAGTTATACGCGGTCAATCTGGGAGAAGATACTGATACAATAGGAGCTATTACAGGTAGTTTGGCGGGAGCTATTTACGGTTATACGGCTATACCTAAGCAGTGGATTGTCGCAATTGCTAATGAAGAACTGATAAAAATGCACTGCTTGGCACTGAGTAATATATAGAAGAATGAAAATTTGCTTTTTAACATTAGGAACCAGAGGCGATGTTCAGCCTTATTTGGCATTGGCAAAAGAACTCAATCGGCGTGGGCATCAGTCGTTAATTGCCACAGGAAGAAGTTTTGAGCACTTGATTGAGGCTGAAAATGTAGCGTTTTATCCAACAGAATTGGATTTTATGGCATTAGCGCAAACTCCAGAAGGGAAAGCTGTTCTTAATGCACCTTTATTGCACTTGCAGACTGCTATAAAGCTATCGAAAGAAGTACTTAACCCTGCCTATCGCAAAACGATGGACGATTTTTATAAGGCAGCACAAGGTGCAGCTATGATTATTTATCACCCCAAGGCATTGGGTGCAGTGGATATTGCTGTGAAATTGGGCATTCCAGCTATCAGTATGCCATCGACTCCAAGCACTTATCCTATTGCTGACTTTCCTTGTTTGGCACTCACAGCGCGTTATAATCTTGGGGCTTGGCTCAATAGAAAAAGTTATGCGCTCAACAGTAAGAGCGAAGTGGCACAAATCAAGCAGATCAATGCGTTTCGCAATGAAACGCTCCATTTGCCACCGCGTAAGGCAGGTGCATACACTTACTTTCGAGGCGGGGAGGAAATCCCAATTGTGTACCCAATTAGTCCAACTTTGTTTAAAGAGGTTAAGGATTGGAATGGTCACGTTTACTTACCAGGCTTTTTCTTCTTAGAGACCAATGAGGTGCTATCTCGTGATTTAGTAACTTTTTTAGAAGAGGGAGCGCGACCTCTTACGGTAACTTTTAGTAGTATGCAACTCAAGAAACCTGAAATCTTTATGAGAAAATTACTCTCAGCACTGCAAGAGCTCAACAAACGAGCGGTAATTTTGCTGGGAAATCTCCAACTTGATTTACCTCGCAATGATAGGATTTTTGTCACAAAACAAGCTCCACACGCACTATTGTTTGAAAAAAGTTATGCAGTCCTTCATCACGGTGGTGTAGGGACAACCGCGGCAGCTTTGAGAGCTGGCATCCCCCAGCTGATAATGCCTTGTGCCTTAGACCAACCTTTTTGGGCAAAGCGTATGTATCAAATAGGTTGTGGCTTAGAGCCTTTATCTGAACGCATAACAAAAGAAGACTTAATTAGTGCACTGAAAAATATAGAAGAAGAAAAATTAGTGCAACAAGCACAGCTCATAGGGCAAAGCATTCAATCTGAAAGAGGAATAGAAAATGCAGCTGAGTGGTTGGAAGCTCAGTTTAGAGGATAAACGTGTTTAAACTTTTTTGAGGAACTTGGAGATAAACCCAAATAGGAGCATTCCAATCCAAGTTACATCAAGATACTCGTATCTCATTATCAAGCCTTTATATCCGTCAAGCCAACCTCCTTTTTGCCGACAACGTGTATGACTACCATCCAATTGAACGCAAGACATATCTAATTTTCTTTTCTTCTTGCTTAATAGATTTAACCATACTCGCTGAAAACTACCGTCTTTACTACATTTATTGAAGTAGTAATAGACATTTTGCCAAGAAATTTCTCCTTTTTCAAAATAGCTCTCAATTGGAAGTTCTTTCCATTGCACCCCTGTTTTTAATCTCTTGAGAATCAATAAAAATATTGAAGCTAAATCAAAACTACTTTTAAATCCTCTTTTTCCTACACTTAAAAAGGAAATAATCCAATTATTTATTGTATCTCTGCCCAAAGTTCCTGAATTTTGGTGTTCTTTTTTTTGCAAACACAAAATTACTAATTTTCGGGAACTTTTATTTTATTATAAGAAAAAGTTTAAACAGCTTTAATACTTATAAGTTTCAGTATTAATGCCAGCCTCGAAATTAACTCCAGAGAGGTTTAAGCCATACCACCAATCCCATGCCACTTTGCCAGGCTTAATCCAACTAGTATCTTGTATCCTGCAGTCATTGGCAAGTAACCATACTAACTGATTATTAAGAATATCCTTATCACTAGCACTAAATGCAATGATACGCCACGGAAAGCTACGTGTACCAGAAGTTCGAGCAATATAATCGTTACGTTCTTTCACCACCATATTAAAGTTCTTATATCCCCCAGGCTCTGTCGCCTTAGGATAAAAAGGATGAATGGCGGTAAGTGTATTCGACTGATTTATTGAAGACTGCACAGACATACAAGGATAATCAGACACGTCAGATTCATGCAGTAGAATATTCACACCGTCATTAGCCTTAACTAAAAGTGGCAGACTTGAATAGTTGGGTTTCTGTTTATTATCTGAAACTCTTTGCTTTCTGTAATCTGATTCAGACATAACAGGATGGAACCACGCTGTATAGTTATCCGCAAAGTGATAATCCACGGGTTCTTCCTTTACTATAATTTCCTTTCTTCCTAGTCTGGTCATAAACCGCCATGCCATACCTTCATTGTAAGCACGAAAGACAATGCTATAGTTTCCTTTGCAGTCTATTTGTAACTCATTATAGTTTTCTCCTACATTACTATTAATGCCATACACGGGATGTAATACTCTATTAACGCTATGGCGTACAACCTTCTTTACAGATACCTTCTCACCTAGCACCTGCTTATCTGTGATTAGTCGGATAGCAGGAATAGAAATATATTTCTGTCCTTGATAAGATACTTGCAGATCGACCTTACGGTCTACTTGAATCCTTGCATTGATTTTCCCATCAGGGGACATCAACGTATAATCAGCAGCCCGAACTTGTAGGCAGAACAAGGTGCAAATGGCTATAAATATAGATTTGTTCATAATACACACGTTTTCAAAATGTAAGGAACGTAGCCTTATGGATTTTGCTAAACATCCCTTACACCTAATTCATTTCGTAGAAAGATTATTTAAGATTTATTGTCGCAATGGAATACATCTTGTCTTTTCCATTATCATAAGGTAAATTGATAACAGGATTACCATTCTTATCTACCAAGCAGATAAGCAGGTTTAACGTATTTTCCTTACTGCCTGCAGGTATCATCATCGTCACTTGATTAGTTAATAAAACATTATCACTAAGTGACATCAACTTATGGTAATCAAATTGCTTGTCAGTAGCTTCTGCAATTGTCTGTCCTTTAGCATCTTGTAGGATAAACTTTGGATAACACTCTATTGGGCAATAACCTACCCCTACATTCTTTATAGAATAAGTAACTTCAAAAGATTTCCCTTTCACTATTTCCTTGGGTAAGTCTATTTGAGGGAACTGTATTCTATACCCCATTTTCAAATTCATTTTATTAACTATATCACGTACTTCCGTTGATTTCAAATTAGATGGAGATGTGTGTATCCGACAATAATTGGCATGGGCATCTGTCATCTGCTGAAGATACCAATCGTCAGGCTTTAACCAAGTGTCGTTCTCCAAACCTATAACAGTAGTCCCATCATGAAACTTATCTATCAAAGACTTATTATAGGCTCTACCAGGAGAAGACGCACTTTTGTCAACACCAATGCTATGGTCATCAATGCCGAATCCCACCGACTTAGCATAAAGGCAGGCATCTGCACCATAATCATCATTAATTATCAATTGCGTGTTAGGAAAACTAGACCTTAATAAATCAACATGAGCTTTCATCTCTTCTTTTGTAGGTTCTACGCCAATTTGATAGCTATTGCCTTCACCTGCACGGCCTATTGACCCCATCTCTATAAACTCAACAGGCATATCTTTAAAGTGGTCAGCTACCGCCTTATAAAAATTTGCCAACTTAGCTAGAAGTATTGGATCACCATAATTGGCCATCCAAGAGTCATCCGCAGGATTTCCATTCCCATCAAGATTCTTTCCCTTAGCTCCAGCATCCTTTACCCATAATGGGGTGGCCTGATGATCAGCATTATCCCACAAGAAATTGGTATAAAATTTGAATGCGATTCTTTTACCTGCGGCAACCCAGCTTCGAGCAACATCATCAATTATGTACCAATTATATTGCCCCTCCTTTGGTTCCATCTTTGCCCAGCTTAGACGAAAAGACATAATGTCACATGGAACCCAATTCAACAAATCCTTTTTATCATTATTCGTAGGGACAACAACATTATCAAATGTATAGTACATTTGATTCCATCCCATCCCTGGATTAGTCAGATTCTTTTCGTTATCTTCCAGCAAGATTGTGCCACCACTAAAGACTTTCCCCCCATTTGGAATACTAGGACTAGCATCATCGCCACTACAAGAGAAAAGGAAACATGCACTAAAAGTAAAAATAAGAAGTTTTATATTTTTCATTTTTTATATATTTTACATATGAAACCTGTTTAAACTTTTCAAAAATAAAGAAGTTCCAGAATTTTTAGTACTTTTGTATTGTCAAACTAAAAATCTAAAAAAAACTGGAACTATGTGCAAAGATACAATAATTAATTGGATTCTACCTTTTTTGAGTGTAGGAAAACGAGGATTTTCTTCAAAATTCTGTCTTATGAAAATTATTACACTGATTTTTAAGAGATTAAAAACAGGATGTCAGTGGAGAGAAATTCCTATAAAAGAGCAATTTGAAGAGGGAGAAATCTCTTGGAACACCATCTATTACTACTTTAACAAGTGGAGCAAAGACGGCTCATTTCAGAGGGTATGGCTTAATATTTTAGAGAAAAACAAGAGTAAGTTAGATCTTTCTTGTGCTCAAATAGATGGTAGCCATAGTAAGACAAAAGGAGGAGAAAGTAGAGGGTTTCAAGGTAGAAAAGCAGCTAATACGACAAATGCTATTTTCCTTTGTGATAATCAGGGACAAATGTTAGCAATGAGTCCTCCAATGGCAGGAAATCATAATGACCTGTACGAAATAGAGAAGAATCTAAAGGCTATTTTTGAGTTCTTAGAACAGGCTGATATAAATACAGAGGGACTATTTATAAGTGCAGATGCAGGTTTTGATAGTCAGTCAGTTAGAGATTATTTAGAGAGTAAAGATATTGTTGCTAATATCAAGGGAAACCCAAGAAATGGAGGTGAAAGAGATAATTATTTTGATGAAAAGTTATACGAAAGAAGATTTACAATAGAAAGGGCTAATGCTTGGATAGATGGGCAAAAAGCTTTATTGGTCAGATATGAAAAGTTAGATGTCAATTGGGTGGCGATGCATCTATTAGCATTCAGTTTTTTCTTCCTTAGAAAGATAAAAGTTTAAACAGGTTCTTTATTATAAGAAAAAGTTTAAACAGCTTTATTTATTAAAATAACTCTACAAAATATAAAAATAACCAATAGGAAAATAAAAAGAGACCAACAGTAAATATTTTTATAAACCATTCCCTTAAATAAACCCACAAAAAATCGCGCCTCGGCATTCGCCGAGGCGCGATCTATATAAAGATAGCTATGTATTATCGCTTTTGCTGTGCTTTGCGTTGCGCTTCTGCTTGTTCCATCATCTCGCGCATACGTTGCTGGAATTTGCTCTCCTTTTTAGGCTTCTTCTTGTTCTCTTCGATCTGTGCGTGGATCTTTTTCTCGTCGATAATCCAGTATTTGATCGCCAACATTATCAAAATGGTAAGCAAGTTCGATACGAAGTAGTACAAACTCAGTCCGCTGGCGTAATTGTTGAAGAAAAACAACATCATCACGGGCGAAAGATAGATGAGGAACTTCATATTCGGCATCCCAGGCTGCTGTTGCTGCACGCTTTGCGCCATCGTCATCAGCGAGTAGATGAGGATCGCTACCGATGCCAAGAATGGGAACAAACTCACGTGGCTGCCGTAGAACGGTATCGAGAAAGGCAATTCAAGCACCGAGTCGTAAGAGGATAAATCCTGCGCCCAGAGGAAACTCTTCTGTCTAAGCCCGAATTCGGTAGGGAAAAAGTTGAACAATGCCAAGAATACGGGCAATTGCAGCAACGCGGGGATACAACCGCTCATCGGATTGACGCCCGCCTTGCGATAGAGTGCCATCGTTTCTTGCTGACGCTTCATCGGTTCCTGATATTTCTCGTTGATTTCGGTAATTTCGGGGCGCAATACCTTCATTTTTGCCTGCGATACGTACGATTTGTAGACAATAGGCGAGAGCAGCACCCGCACGATGATGGTCATCAAGATAATGGTGATACCTACTGAGAAATAGTTGGTTAAAAAGCCAAACAGCGGGATGAATAGCCACTTATTGAGCCAGCCAAAGATGCCCCAGCCCAGCGGAATGAGGTCGGTGAGGTCGTATTGCTTGTCGTATTGCTTTAAGAGCTTGTAATCACTCGGTCCGAAGTAATAATGCAGCGACTCGCTAAGCTCTCCGCTCTTGGCTTTCAGCGGGAAGGTCGCCACAAAGTCCTTAGTGTGCTTCAAATCCTTACGCTCTTCGTTGGCGATACTGCTCGATTTGAATTCGCCGCTCGAAAGGGGGCTGTCGGCGATGAGCACAGAGGCAAAAAGGTGCTGCTTGAAGCCTATCCAGCGCACTTGTTGCTCCTCTTGCACGTCTCCGCCCGCCGCACTCATACGGTTTACCTTGCCATCACCGTACTGCACGGTCAGCTGCGTGTAACGGTTCTCGTAAGTCACGCTCTTCTCCATACGGCGCGCCTTGAGGAACCACTTCGCATCGATCGGTTTGCTCATATTCACGATGTTGGCAAGCCCCACGCTGCGCACGGCGAAGTCCACCATATAGCCGTCCTTGGGCAAGGTGTAAACATACTCCAAATACTGGCTATCAGAGGCTTTGAGCTTCATCGAGAGCGTCTGTTTGCCGTCCTGCTGCGTCAAAGTGGGCTGAAAATACAGCTCTTTAGTGTTCAGGGTCTGGTTTTGTGCGGTGGTAAAGCTCAGCGAGAAGTACGAGTTGCCGTTAGCGATGAGCTCCACGGGTTTCCCCTCGTAAGTGGTCTGCCCTTTGAGGATCACGCTTTTCAGTTGCCCGCCTTTGTTGCTCACGGTGAGCTTCACATCGCTGTTTTCGATGGTCGTAAGCTCCGCCTGTGCCGAAGGGAGTGCCGCACTATAAGCAAACGCGCCCAACGAGGCTTTATAGTTCGCCAACGCCAGCGAATCAGTTGGTACAGACGCGCTCTGGGGCGTACCCGCCACGCGCTGAGTCTCCCGTTGCTTTTTAGCCGCTGCTGCTGCCTCCTGTTGTGCCTTCTGCTTAGCGATTTCAGCCTCCGAAGGCTTGTTGTTTTGCATTACCCATATCAACAGGATAAAGATAAGGACAAACCCTATAATGGTTTTAAAATCAATTCTTTTCTCTTCCATTCTAATATTCTAATTTCTAATTTCTACTTCCTAACTCCTACTTCCTAACTTCTAACTTTCTCTGCAACGCCGCCTTCACAAATGCCACAAACAGCGGGTGCGGCGTGGCGACCGTGCTTTTGTATTCAGGGTGATACTGCACGCCTACAAACCAAGGGTGCGAAGGCAGTTCTATCACTTCCACCAAGCCCGTCTCAGGGTTGATACCTGTACAGCGCAAGCCTGCCGCCTCCAAAGTTTCCTTATAATCATTGTTAAATTCATACCGATGGCGATGGCGTTCGCTAATGTGCGTCTTGCCATACGCATCAAAGATATGGCTCGGCTTCGTAAGCTCGCAATCCCACGCCCCAAGGCGCATCGTTCCACCTTTGTCAGTTACCGTTTTCTGACTTTCCATAAGGCTAATTACAGGGTAAGGCGTATGCTCGTCCATCTCCGTGGAGTTCGCCCCTGCAAGACCCGCCACATTGCGCGCAAACTCCACCACCGCCATCTGCATACCGAGGCATATCCCCAAGAAAGGAATGTGATGCTCGCGCACGTACTGCAACGCACTGATTTTACCCTCGATACCGCGACTGCCAAAGCCTGGTGCCACCAGCACCCCATCTAAGTGACCCAAGCGCGCCTCGATGTTCTCCTCGTTAAGGTGCTCGGAGTGTATCGTTTCCAAATCAACGCGCACTTCATTAGCCGCCCCCGCGTGGATAAACGCCTCTAAGATTGATTTATACGAATCTTGCAGCTCAACGTACTTACCTACCAGCCCAATCTTCACACGGTGCTTGGGGTTCTTGTGCCGTTGGAGGAAAGCATTCCATTGGGTGAGGTCGGGCTCGCCTTTTTGCGGCAAGTCGAGCTTCTGCAAGGCTACTTTGTCCAGCCCTTCTAAGAGCATCATATTCGGCACGTCGTAAATGGTAGACGCATCGATGGATTGGATCACCGCCTCGCGCTTTACGTTGCAGAAGAGCGCGATTTTGTAGCGCAGCTCATCCGAAAGCTCGTGCTCGGTGCGGCAAACGATAATATCCGCCTTGATACCGCTCTCCATCAGCGTCATTACGCTGTGTTGGGTGGGCTTGGTCTTCAGTTCGCCCGCTGCCGAGAGGTAAGGCACCAAAGTGAGGTGGATAACGATGCCGTTGTGCTCACCCAAGTCCCACAAAAGCTGACGCACCGCCTCGATGTACGGCAACGACTCGATGTCGCCCACCGTCCCACCAATCTCAGTGATAACGATGTCGTAATCGCCCGTCTTACCGAGCAGCTGCATACGCTCCTTGATCTCGTTGGTGATGTGCGGCACCACCTGCACGGTCTTCCCGAGGAACTCACCGCGGCGTTCTTTCTCAATAACGCTCTGGTAGATGCGCCCTGTGGTTACATTGTTCGTCTGCGAGGTCGGTACACCCAAAAAACGCTCGTAATGCCCCAAATCGAGGTCGGTCTCTGCGCCGTCTTCCGTTACGTAGCACTCCCCGTGCTCATAAGGGTTGAGCGTACCAGGGTCTACATTGATGTACGGGTCGAACTTCTGCAAAGCAACCCTATAACCGCGTGCCTGTAAGAGCTTAGCAAGGGAGGCCGCGATAATCCCCTTGCCCAATGAGGAGGTAACCCCTCCCGTTACGAATATATATTTAGCATTAGCCATCATAAATAATTTGGCGGCAAAGATACTACTTTTTAATGAATAATGAACAATGTATAATGTATAATTTGCTCAAATATGTATCTTTTTCGAACTATTAAAAATACTCCTGCAAAGTGTTTATATCCAACCAGCCCTGTTTGCCGTTCTTTGCAATCTTATAAAAGTGCGCTGTAACGCGTTCAAATAGGGTGTACACAGGCGTTTTATGTTTTCCATAAACACCTGTTTTTCCTCCTTTTACAAAAAATATTTTACCACCTTTTTTTGAATGATAAATAGCATTGTACTGTATGGGTAAAAGAGTGCGAATAGCTCGGCACTTGCCTTTGTCTTTCTCAACAGAATCATAATCATACTCAAATAAACCATAAAGCCCATTGCGTTTTACTCTGATATAGTTGACCAAGTCATCACTTTGAATACTGTCTTTTCCATTGATAAAGGTCAATTGCTCAGAGGATTGCCTACCCATCAATGTAAAATAATCTTTTCCTGAACCTTCATAGATAATTCTATACTGAGTTCCTACCTTCTTCAACCAATAGGTGATTGGGTGATATAAAAACAATCCACAGATGTATTCTTCTTCTACCGTTGGAAGTGATTGTACTTTTTCATCAGGTGAGATATAGTAGGCAGCTCCTTTTTCATTCAAGACTTCTATTGCACAGCCATTATGCAAATAGGCAACTTTACTTTTCCAAAATTCAATTTCTGATAGGCTCCACTGTAAACATCAAGAGGTTTTGCTTTGTCAATCCCTAAAACGTAGCAATTAGAAGCAATAATGGTGTCATAGGTTTTCTCAAGTACGTTCTCATTTGTTGTATCGACTAATTCATATTTGCCGCCTTCCATAGCCCTCAGTGTGGCTCTTATGCCTATATTGATATTATTAAAATTCTCTTGATAAGAAAGGGTGTAATTGCAGATTTCTTTTCCTTCAATCAATACGCTCTTAAAGTTTACATTTATAAAGATATTGTTGTCATTTAGAGGGATATACATAGCGTGATAAGGTGCTAAGGAATATATCTTTCGCTCATTGCCTAAGTCATATATCACAGGGGAATACTGAAATTGGTAACTTATGTGCCACTGTTTATCATCTTCTAAGTTTGTAGATGTTTTTCTTTGAAAAAGTCCCTGAAAGGCAATACAATGCTTGCTTAAAAATAGCTTTTTTGTCCTTCTCATTGGTAGGCAGTTCAAAGGTTTTTCCTATGAGATTTTCAATCTTTGTGGGGCGTATTTCTTCCTTGTGATAAATGGCACTAAATCTGCTTTCCAAGTCCTCTTTGCTAATAACATCACTTTCTACAACAGTCCGAGAAAGTATGCTATTTCTTCTATCTATCAATGCTCTACGCACTTGTATTTCTTGGAACTCTTTCTCCCCTACTCTCTTATAAAATCTACATCCATTGGAAGAATTGCTATACGCAATCACGTCTACGGCGCGCATATCCACCACCTGCTGCGCACTTACAACAGCACTGAGGCAAGAACTCAATAGTAAAACAACGTATTTCATAGCTTAAAATAATCATCTCTGTGGGGCAAAGATACGAATTTAATTTGTATGGATAGTGAATAATGGATATAATTAGAGAAGTTGAAACATAGAAAGTGAGATAAGTAGGATAGCAGTTTAAGATATAATAAAAAAGTCCTGCCTTTTAAGGGGCAGGACTTCTATCGATATCAAAGTGATGTGTTATTTGCTTTTGCCTTGATTTGCAACGCTGTTGATGGCGGCTGCAATGGCTTCTTGATCACCCAGATAGTAGTGCTTGATGGGTTTTAATTCGGCATCGAGCTCGTAGACGAGCGGCACTCCGGTGGGGATGTTGAGCTTTAATATTGCCTCTTCACTCATACTGTCGAGATATTGCACTAAGGAACGTAGGCTGTTGCCGTGTGCTGCAATAATGACGCTTTTGCCAGCTTTGATGTCGGGAGCAATGGCTTCAAACCAAAGGGGCAAAAGGCGGTCGTAGGTGTCTTTGAGGCTTTCACCTGCGGTTTTTTCGCTCTTGCTCAGGTTGTCGTAGCGGCGGTCGTGCGATGGATGGCGCTCGTCGCTCTCTTCGATAAGCGGTGGGCGCACGTCGTAAGATCTACGCCAAAGCAGCACTTGATCTTCACCGTATTTTTCAGCGGTTTCGGATTTGTTAAGTCCTTGCAATGCGCCGTAGCTCTTTTCGTTGAGTCGCCAGCTTTTGTGTGTGGGCAGCCATAGGTCGCCCATTGTTTCTAAGGCAAAGTTAAGTGTTTTAATGGCGCGCTTGAGCACTGATGTGTATGCGACATCAAATTTAAAGCCTTCGCTCTTCAATACGCGGCCTGCCTCGCGGGCTTCTTGCTCGCCTTGGGGTGTCAGGTCTACATCTTGCCATCCTGTGAACAAATTGAGCTTATTCCACTCGCTTTGTCCGTGGCGTAAAAGTACTAATTTATACATTTTTATATTTGTTTATTTAGTTACTGTTTGTGTGCGCATATCTGCGCGTTGGTGGGGTTTGTTTTGGGGTGGTTTACTCATTTTTTTTGCCACCGAGGCCTTGGAGGAAGTTGCCGATTTGCTTTTTGGCTTCTTTTTTGGCTTCTTCTTTGGCTTTTTCTTTGATTTTGGTAGCGGTGCTGTCGCGGTTTTTGATCATTCCGCTCACTGCGCCGCTGATTTCTTTTGCGGTGCCAGAGGCTGCCCCTCCGAGGGTTTTGGTGAGGGCGTCTGCGCCTTTACCTGCCAGATTGTTCATTTGGCTGCGGGCTACTTGGGTTGCGAGGTCCTTCAGGGCTGTTTTCATATCGGTGTTTATGGTTGGCTTTTTAAATGTGCCTCCGATGGTTGCGGTAACGGGCAGGGTTTGGATTTTTTTCTGTTCGGCGGGTGTGAGTTTTGCGATCAATGTTTCGGCTTCTTTACCGAGCATCTTGGGTGGGAGGTTCAACTTGAGATCGTACTTCATCGTTTGATCGAAACCGTGTTGCCCTGCGACTTCTATGGCTATGTCGTTATATTTAATGGTGAAAGGCTTGATTTTTACTCTTCCATCTTCGAAATCAACGGCGGCTTTGAGGTCTTTTAGATTAAGGGCGGAGAGGTTTAGCCCGGCGAACTCGGAGTTTAGGGATGATAACAGTGGGGAGGCTTGGGCATTGACCTTGGAGTCGAGCAGGGCGGCGATCAGATCGCCAGAAATGCTGTTTATCTCGGGGGTAAGGTCTTGTTTTAGCTTGCCTTTGACGTTGATGGTGCTGTTTATTTTCCCTTGGATGACTTTTGCGATAGGCGCGATTTTTTCAAGCATTGTTATTTGCGAGAATGCGTCGGGGATGTTGAGTTTGTTTAGGTTTAGATCGACATCGAAGGTGGGTGTGGCTTCTTTGGTGGATACGCCTCCGCTTACGGCGATGTTGCCGCCGAAGATGTCGCTGCGTAGGTTTTCGAGGCGCACTTTTTCGTCTTTGATGACGAGCACTCCTGAGACGTTGGCGAGCTTGAGGTTGTCATAGAGTACGGTGCCAGCTTTTGCCGATAGCGAGCAATCGAGGAATTTGGGAACTTTGATGGACTCTGTTGCTGGGGTTTTTGGGCTGGTTTTGGTGTCAGATTTTGGCTTTTCTGCTTTTTTTTCAGCGGGTTTATCGCCAGAGTCGGGCTGCATAAAGTCGTTTACGACTATTTTATTGGAGTTGAGCTCGAATTTGCCTTTTAATGTTTCTTTCTTGAAGGCGAATCCGTAGAGGTTGTCGATGGTGCCTTTGAGTTTTAGGTCGGTGTCGCCGGTTCTTGCGGTAAATTGCGAGAGGGCGATGTGCGATGGGTTAAAGGTGAGCTGCATAAGGTCGATATGGAAGGGTTTTACAAATTCCTCGCCTGCGTAAACGAATTGTGATAGGGAGAAATTGCCATTTGCCTTAATATTTTGGTATTGTTTGTGCTCGACTGATTGCATATCGAGCTGGGTGGCGATGTCCATACGGAGGATACCGGCGAGCTTCTTATCGATGGAGATGGGGTATGCTTGCTTGAGGGAAGCTAGGTTAATGGTGCCTTTGAGTGCTAGGTCAATGAAGGGGTTTTTGATGAGATTGCTGGCGGCGGCGCGAGCCTCGAAGTGGTCGCGGTCGATGGTCATTGTGAATTTGTTGAGGTTCACCTTGGTGTCGTTAGTGATGCCGGTGCTATTGGTGGCTTTCAGGTCGATGGTGATATCGCGCACGGCCTTTGGCAGGCTTGGGTATTGAAATGAGGCGTTGTCGGCGTACATTTCCAGCGCGAAGGTGGGTATCTTTTCATCGGTCATATCTCCTTTTACAAATCCTTTGAGAGTGAGCTGCCCGGTGGTTTTCACATCGGCGATCTCCTTGCTGTACTGCTCGGGGATGAGGGCGAGGAAGTTTTGGAAGCTGTTGGTAGGTGTGCTGAAGGTCAGGTCGTAATGTTGCCCTTTTTCGAGCAGTTGTAGGTATCCGTCGAAGACTAAATCGAGTCGATTGACGGTGGCTTTGTTTTTCTTAAAGGTGTATTTCTGTTGATTCAGGTCGATGCCAAGGATTGCTTCGAGCGTTACGGGCACTGCCTTCATAAAGGTTGATTTTGCCATAGCTAAGGTGATGTTTGCCTTGGTGTGGGTGTTGAGATCGAGCACTTGGTCGGCGAAGTTGCCCTTGCCGCTGTGGTTGATGTCGTCCACGCGCAAGAGGAGGTCGCCATCGTCCATTTTAAAGGTGAAGTCGAGGTTCTCGATGTTGTATTGCTCGATTTTCATCTTAAATGGGGTTGTTTCTTCTTCTTCGGATGGGATGGCGATGTCGTAGTTTCCTTGACCTTCTTTGTTGAGGTGTATGTTGGCTACGGCGTTTTTCAGGGTAAATCCGAGGATGTTATACTTGCCTGCGAAGAGGTCGGAAAGGCTTACCTTGGCGGTAATGGTTTCTGCCTTAAAGAGGGTATCGCCTACGAAGGGTTCTTTGTTGGCAATCACAAAGTTATCAAGCCGAAGTTGCACTTTTGGGAAGTTACGGAATAGACTGATGTGGACGTCTTGAAGGCTTGCTGTTGCTTTGATGTTTTTGTTAACGGCTTCCATCACTTTGTCCTTAATGGTGCCTTTGAAGAGGAACGGAATGGCGATCATTGCCAGAATGAGCACTACTAAGGTGATACCGCTCCATTTGAGGATTTTTTTTGTGATTTTCATAAGTTATCAGTGTTATTAGATTTGAGAGTGCAAAGGTACGAATATTTTTTGTAACGGGCAGCAATAAGTGTTGTAAAAATGTTAAATAAGTTTTTAATGTACTGTAAATAAGGGATATGAGTGTTTGGAAATCAGTACTTATTTCGGATGGAGTCAAGGTAAGTGAGGAGAGCTACCCAAAGTACAACGAATAAAACCCTCATACAGTTCGTCTTGGGGTCGTTTTTTATTCGTTCTGACTTCGTTCTGACTTCGAGATGTGTTCGAAGTGTGTTCTATGTGTCTCCCATCTTTGTTCACAAAGAGAGCGAGATCGCTGGGCGATCACTGTGGGGATCCTTGGCGATCGCTGTAGAGATCCTTGGAGATGGGTTCGGAGGGTGTTGGGCGATCGCGGGAAGAGTCTGTGGAGATAGTTCGTAAAGGGTGTGCAGTGAGCGGGTACTGAGCGAGTAATGCATTGTGAACAAGAGGGGAACGGGTGCGATAAAATATTTTTTAGCTGGTTTTGATAGTTCGTACTATTTTTATTTGTACCTTTGTGCCCTCAAAGGATTTTAATTATATCACAAATGGAAAACTATTTATCTGACCGCATTAAGCGTATGGGCACTTCGGCAACCTTAGCAATGGCTGCCAAGACGCGTGAACTCAAAGCCCAAGGAAAGGATATCATCGGGCTGAGCTTGGGAGAGCCTGACTTCGACATTCCTGAATTTATCAAGCAGGCGGCTATTGAGGCTGTTGAACAGAATTACAGTAAATACACGCCTGTGGACGGTTATATGGAGCTCAAGGAGGCGATCTGTGAGAAGTTTGCTCGGGATAATGGGCTGATATACCAACCTTCGCAAATCGTGGTATCGACGGGGGCTAAGCAGTGCTTGGCGAACGTGGCGCTGTCGATGATCAACCAAGGCGACGAGGTGATTTTTCCTGCACCGTATTGGGTGAGCTACAGAGATATTTGTTCGCTGGCTGGTGGGACGCCCGTAGAGGTTGAGACGCTGCTTTCTAACAACTTTAAGATGACGCCCGAGCAGTTGGAACGGGCTATCACACCTCGCACTAAGATGCTGTGGATCAACTCGCCTTGTAATCCTAGTGGGGCTGTTTACAGCAAGGAGGAACTGGAAGGACTGGCAGCAGTATTGAGGAAGCATCCGAATATTTTTGTGCTTTCGGACGAGATTTATGAGTATATCAACTTTACGGGAGGGTACACGAGTATTGCTTCTATTGAGGGGATGTACGAGCGCACTATCACGGTGAATGGTGTCTCGAAGGCTTTTGCTATGACAGGTTGGCGCATCGGGTATATGGGTGCCCCTGCGTGGCTTGCCAAGGCGTGCACTAAGATGCAAGGGCAGATCACCAGTGGTGCAAATGCGATCGCTCAACGGGCTACTATCGCAGCGCTGAAGGCGCCTAAGGATGAGATACAGTATATGATTGACGCTTTTCGCTCACGCAGGGAGTTGGTAATGAAGCTCCTCGGTGAGATTGAAGGCTTTAAGCTAAGTATGCCTGAGGGGGCGTTCTACGTTTTCCCTGATATTTCTCATTATTTTGGGAAGCAGCTGCGCGGAAGACAGATCAATAATGCTTCGGACTTTTCGCTGTACTTATTGGAAGAAGCGGGAGTAGCTACGGTAACGGGTGAGGCTTTTGGTGATAAGAAGTGTATACGGCTATCGTATGCGGCATCAGAAGAGGCACTCACTGAGGCTATTAGAAGAATAAAAGCGAGCCTATCCTAAGATTGTTAAGTCAGTATTTTTATCGTTATCAAATTATTTTTTCAGAAATTTTAGGGCTTTTATTTTATGAATTAAATAAAAGTAGTAATTTTGCGCCCTGAAAGAGAATCAACAATAGGAATTATGGCTATAAGTGATAGCAAGACCATTAAGTACTTAAAGTCCTTTTACATAAAGGATTACCTCACTATATTCATAGGGCTAACGGTTTATGCCTTTGGGCTTACGGGGTTTATTATCCCCAACAAGATTGTAACAGGGGGCTTGGCGGGTATTACGCTGATACTAAATTATAAGTTTGGCATAGACCTTCCTACGGCTTATTTTGTAATCAATGCGGCACTGATTGTGGTGGCGTTTAAGGTGATGAGCAAGGAGTTCGTCATACGAACGTTGATTTCTATCACCGCCCTGTCGTTTATGATTAAGTATGGACAGACGTACTTGCAACCTTATTTTCAGGCGCACCCAGTGCTCAGCGACGACTTCCTGACGGTGATTGTCGGTGGGCTGCTCTGCGGTACTGGCTTGGGCTTGGTATACTCGTCCAACGGTAGCACAGGAGGTACAGATATCATTGGATTCTTAGTGGCGAAGTATTACCGCATCAGTATTTCGCGCATACTGCTGATCGTAGATGTACTGATTGTGATTTCGGGTTACTTTATCTTAGATGCTCCTGAGGGTCAGGAAGCTATGAAGCTCGAAAAGACTATCTACGGGCTTATCCTCTTGCCGCTGATGTGGCAGATGGTAGAAATCGTTATCAACGGTGCCCGACAATCTATTCAGTTGTTTATTTTCTCAAAGCATTACGATGAGATTGCCACACACATCAATACGGAGTTGAAACGCGGTTGTACGGTGGTAGATGGGATCGGATGGTACACCCAATCCTCACAGAAGATACTGATTGTTATTGCTCGTAGAACGGAAGCTACATCTATCTTCCGCTTGGTGCGCACCATCGACCCACAGGCGTTTGTGACTAAAACTAACGTGATGGGTGTGTATGGCAATGGCTTTGATAATCTAAGGTAGAGATTAATGTTCAATGAACTTTCTTACTTCTAATTTCTCATTTCTAATTTTCTAAAGATGATACAGAGAATACAGACAATATTTATGCTGATAGTGGTGCTTATCGGGGCTGTGTTGCCGCTTATAATACCTATATTCACAGTAAATGGTCAAGGGGGCTATGTCTATGATAGCAACATAGCGATAGGGATCTTATTTACTGTATCAGCAGTGATGGCGCTTTATGCGATTTTTAGTTATAAGGCAAGACCAAGGCAGGTTTTGCTCAACAATCTGAACACAATAGTAAATTTTATTTTATTAGGGTTACTCATTCGAATGCTAAGTTCATCTGGAGAAGGCGTGCCTTCTGTGAAGGGTGTTGGGGTAGCGTTGCCCGTGCTTTCTATCGTTTTTTTGTTTTTGGCTAACCAAGCCATCAAGCGGGACGAACGCCTTGTAAAATCAGCAGATCGATTGCGATAAGCCTATTAATCTTAGTAGTGTTATGCGTTAAGGAAAATCCTAAGTCGTAAAGGCTTGGGATTTTTTGTTGTCTTGTTTTTTCTGAAAAGGTTTTTATCGTAGTAATATTTTTTGTACATTTGCCGCCTAAACCTGCTTTTATTATGAAACACTTATATCTGATCTGTTTATCACTGTGCTTTCAGTTGAGTTTTTCGCAAGTGGAAGCTCCTAAAATTCGTGTTGTTAGAGAGATTCATCCCAATGAAATACGTCTTCGGTGGGCTATTGATGAGCCTGTTGCTTGGCAGAAGAGCAATGCTATTGGGTTTCGCTTGGAGCGCTTCTTAGTAGGGCGCAATGGGGAAGTGCTACCGCCGAGTGAACCTGTGCTATTAGGTGAGTTCCACGTGCCTGTATTAGAAAAGTGGGAACCTTTGGCAACAAAGAACGACAATGCTGCCATCGTAGCCCAAGCGCTTTATGGTGAGAGCTTTGAGGTAGAGGTAACTAACAAGAATAATCCCATTGAAGGAATTGCTAATAAGGCAAGCGAGATTGACCAGCGCTTTTCGTTTGCGTTAATGGCTGCTGACCTTGACTTTGAAGTGGCGCAGTTTGCTGGTTGGGGATTTATTGACAGGCAAGTGCAGAAAGGCGAGAAGTATCTCTATAAAGTGACCTTGCTACAAAACGAGAAGGTAAAAGTAGAAGAAGGCTTCGTAAGTGCTGATATGGCTGGCTATGAGCCTTTGCCTGTACCGATAGGCTTTTCTGGATTTTTCCAAGATAGGAAAGCTACCTTGTCGTGGGATTACAGCACCTTGCAGCACCTCTATAATTATTACTTCATAGAAAGATCGGAGAAAGGAGACGACTTCAAGCCTCTGAGTGATACGCCTATCGGGCAGATGCACCAAGAGGGAGGCTCGAAGACAATGCTGTATATTGACTCCATCCCTCAAAATAACAAAGAGTACGCATATCGCTTGCGGGGTAAGACGATCTTTGGAACGTTTAGCCCGTATTCGAAGGTGATTAAAGGAAAAGGCATCACGGGAGTGTCTGAGACTGCCCAGCTGACTAAGAGTATCCCCTTAGGGAAGGATAAGTTTAAACTTCTTTGGCAATTTCCTAAGGATAAAGAAAAAGATATCAAGCACTTTGCGCTGTTACACTCCACCGACGACCGTAGTTATAAGGTTGTGCAAAGCCCTATTTCGAGCCATCTGAGGGAAATAACAGTGACCCCTCCCCTACCCTCAAACTATTACAAGATAAGGACTGTGGGCAAGGACGGTAGCGAACAGGACTCCTTCTCGGTATTAGTGCAACCCGATGATGAAACACCTCCTGCGGTGGTGCAAGAAGTTAGCGGAGCGATTGATAGCCTTGGTGTGGTCACTATCCGTTGGAAAGCTAATACTGAGCGTGACTTAGAGGGTTATCACGTATTTCGTGGTAATCGCAAAGGCGAGGAGATGATGCGCATAACGCCGTCGAGCATTCAGCAGACGCAGATAATCGACAGTGTCAGCCTCAAACAGCTTAACGATAAGGTCTATTACTACGTTACAGCGATTGATGTCAGGAAGAACCAGTCAGCTCCTTCAAAGATTCTTGAGATAGTAAAGCCCGACAAGATAGCACCTACGGCTCCTATTATCACTGATTATAAGGAGACGAAGAATGGCAGCTGGGAAATCACTTGGCAGAAGAGTTTTAGCACAGATGTCATCAAGTATCACCTCTTCCGCAAGCAAGAAAACAATGATGAATGGCAGTGGATTTACGGAGTGCCTGCCAACAAGAAAGAGACGTATACTTATGTTGAGAAACGTTCCCTCAGTGGCGATTACCGATATGCCGTCCGTGCTGAGGATACCAGTCATCTGCTATCGGATTACTCGCCCGAGATACGTATAAGTTACGGTGCTAAGATGGATAAGCGCGTTCTCAGAGGGCTAAACAGCAAGCAGCGCCAAGGGAAGGTGCTATTGAGCTGGCTTGAACTGAAAGTGCCCGCTCAACAAATTATCATCTACAAAGCCCTAAAAGGCGACAAGCCTACACTCTGGCGTAACTTAAATGGGAATATCACACAGATCGAAGATAGTGACGTTTCGCCCGACAATACCTATATTTATTGGGTAAAGCCTATTTTAGAAAATAATCAGCCCGTTCCTACCGAGAAAATTGAGGTGATAGTGAAGTAGCTATAACATATTATTTACGTATGACTAAAGATTTTTTACAAAAAGCAATGCGCCCGCAATGGATGGTGTATCCTTCTTACGGGGAGTTCTCTATGGGCTGGCGTATGGGCGGTGGTGAAGACTATCGCTACAAGTTTTGGGATTGGTACGAAAAGCTAACTAAGGAAGAGCAGCAAGCCTATCAAGAGGCGTATCCTTACCCTATCTTTTGGCATTATAACAATTGGAATGACGAGCAGGAGAATGAAGAGGCGGATGAGCAAGATGAAGAACGCTATTATGGGGAAGGTGGCGTGAGCTTTTGGCAGCCTTATGGGGCTTATAAATACAGCCGAGAGGAGTTGCAGCACTCAGATGGGAAGCACGAGTTTATTTTCTTCTGGCAGCCTGATGACAAGGGTGTGGGTAGTGCTTGCTTATCGCAATGGCAACCTTCACATTTCTATGTAAATGCAGGTGAATACACTTGTGCTGAGCAGTATATGATGGCGCAAAAGGCAGCCCTTTTTGAAGATGAGGAAGTAGAAAAGGAGATACTTGCCACCACTGACCCTAAAACGATGAAGGCTTTGGGGCGAAAGGTACGAAACTTCGATGAAAGAGTATGGAACAAGGTAAAATACAGCATCGTGCTGGCGGGTAATTACTATAAGTTTGTGCAGAATGAGGCGATGCGCGACTATTTGCTCTCTACAGGTGATAAGGTGCTGGTAGAGGCGAGTCCGTACGACAAAGTGTGGGGTATTGGTCTCTCGGCAAAGGATGAAAATGCAAGTAATCCCAAGCAGTGGCGCGGTGAGAACCTGCTCGGTTTTGCGCTAATGGAAGTGCGCGATGAACTCAGACGTCTCGGATACTAACACTAATGCATAATTGATAATGCATAACGTATAATGAAAAATATTGAATTAGTAACGCTAAAAAGGCTCAAAGACACTACACTTTATGAGGCTGTGGAGGAAGGTATTTATCGGGAATTGAACGATAAGGGGCTGACCCCTTACCGAATGATCATAAGCTATGTGATAGAGACGGGCGATGCCGATGATGAGCATCCGCTAAAGGATATGATGGATGAATATGGTATATATGGCGTGCAGTATATTTGCAAATCGGGAGCGAATGCGCTGGTAGAGCTCGGTGGTTCGCTGGAGGCACTTCGTAGGACTAAGTATGTATTAGGTAAGCGTATCCGCAGTGAGGCGCATCAGGAAGATGGCAATACGCGTATGCGCTTAGTGATTGAGTAAACAACGCTAATCTGGTAAGTATCAGGAGAAAACTTTCATTAATGTAAATAAAATGCGGTAAAGCGTTGGTCAGTTTTTCAAAAAGATGTAATTTTACCGCCTCAAATCAATAAAGATGATAACTTTAAATTTTATATGGAACTCAAATGAGATCTTTTTTTCCCTGCTGGGTATCAACATCCGCTATTACAGCTTGATGTTTGTAGTGGCTTTCAGCTTAGGGTGGTATCTCACCAAAAAGATTTACCTCAATGAGGGTAAAACTGTCGAGCAGCTCGACTCGCTCTTTATCTACACCGCCATCGCAACGCTTGTAGGTGCGCGCTTGGGCGATTGCCTCTTCTACAATTGGGATTACTTCCAGCACCACTTGCTCGAAATATTCCTGCCTATCAAGGAAAAACCTGGCGGCGGCTGGGAGCTTACGGGCTTCTCAGGACTGGCGAGCCACGGGGCGGCGATAGGCATCATCTTGGCGATGTTCCTCTACATCCGTAAGTACAAGGATATGAAGCTCTCGTGGGTGCTCGACCGCATTGTGATCCCGATTACCATCGGTGGAATGTTTGTGCGCTTTGGCAACTTCTTCAACTCGGAGATCGTCGGCAAAGTGGTGAGCAACACCTTCCCATTGGGGGTAAAATTCGTGCAAGGCGAGGACTTGAGTACTTATAAGGCGATGAGCATCACTGGGGCAAACACAGCTAAGGAGGCTTACTACCAGATAGTGCACAATCCGCAGTATGCCGACATCTTGGCAGCGATCCCTTACCGCCATCCTGCGCAACTCTACGAGGCAGCAGGCTATTTCGTGCTCTTCTGGGTGCTGTGGTACGTGTATTGGAAGACCGACAAGCGCAATAAGCCGTATTACATCTTCGGACTCTTCTTAGTGCTCCTCTGGACGATCCGCTTCTTGGTGGAATTCGTAAAAGAGAGCCAAGGCGGCTTTGAAGATAAGCTCGGATTGCTCTCTACTGGGCAGTGGCTGAGCATTCCGTTTATCATCGCAGGGGTTTATTTGCTCTTTAGGAAGACAGCCATCAGTGATCAGTAGTCAGCGATCAGCAATCAGGAATTAAGAATCAGAAAAATAATAATAATAAATATGAATTTTTTTAGAAAATATTTCGTGCCCATAGCACTGGGATTGGTAGTTTTGGCTTTTGGGGTGATTTTAATTGAGAAATTCTTCCCCAGAGAAAATGCAAAGACCGAGACTTTTGAGGAAATCACTATCGACGACATCGACTTTACAAAGCAAGGAGAGGTATCGCTCTTCAAAGGCGATAGTCTGGTAAAGAAACTCGATGTGGAGCTTGCCAAAAGTGAGGAAGAGCGCAACTTGGGGCTGATGTACCGCAAGCAAATGGCGGAAGACCAAGGGATGTGGTTCATATTCAGCGATGAAGCACCACGCTCATTCTATATGAAGAACACCGAGATCTCGCTCGATATCATCTATTTCGATAAAGACAAAAAGGTGGTGAGCATCGCAAAGAACGCAAAGCCTTACGACGAGACCTCGCTGCCCTCAATCAAGCCTGCAATGTACGTGCTCGAGGTAAATGGTGGTATGGCGGACAAGTGGGGCATCACTGAGGGCTGCACTGCCAAGGTTGAGTAGCGACTTTCCTGTTACAATAAATCATTATGGAAGAAAACGTATTATTGGTAGATGAGCAAGATCAAGTCATCGGACTGATGCCCAAGATGGAAGCACACGAAAAGGGAGTGCTACATAGGGCGTTCTCAGTGTTTATCTACAATGCGCGGGGCGAACTCTTATTGCAACAACGCGCAGCCCATAAATACCACTCGCCGCGCCTATGGACGAACACCTGTTGCAGTCATCAGCGGGAAGGCGAAACAAATGTAGCAGCAGGGCAGCGACGGCTACAAGAGGAGATGGGATTTAGCGTTCCGTTGGAGGATGTGCTCTCGTTTATCTATAAGACGCCCTTTGACAACGGGCTTACGGAACACGAGCTCGATCATATTTTAGTAGGGCATTATGACGGTGAACCAACCATCAATCCCGAGGAAGTAATGGCGTATCGTTGGCAAGCACCAGCGCAAGTAAAAACCGATATGGAGCGCCATCCCGACCAATACACCGAGTGGTTTAAGATTATCTTCAATCGATTTTATCGAGAAATTAGTTAAAAGTGTTACATCTCCAAATTAAAAGGAGCTTCATTTTATGAAAATGGAGCTCTTTTTTATTAAAATGACGCTTCATTTCATCAAAATGATGAAACGTTTAGCAAAAAAGATACTCCGTTTAATCAAAATGATGAAACGTTTAACAAAAAAGGTGCTCCGTTTAATGAAAGACATCAAACGTTTAGCTTATTTACCTAAACGTTCAGTCATTTTATCTAAACGTTTGATGATTTTATCTAAACGGAGCATTAAATTGACTGAACGGTTCTTTCTTTTAACTAAACGGAGCATCAAATGAATTAAACGGTTCGTTATTTTGACCCATAAAGACATAAAAAGAACCCATCAGAGCATTATTTTCATCCGTGATAAAATAAAAATAATGCTCTGATGGGTTCTTTTTATCAAGTAAAGCGCGCTATCGCTTATACTTAAAGTGATAAGCCAGCATTTTATAATACAATTTTGCCGCTAAGAAGGCGGTGGGCTTCGCCTGTGGGCTATCCATTAGCTCGACAATATCAAAAGCAACCACGTTACATTTCTTAAAGACCTTGCGCAGCAGTTTTAGCGTCGGGTACCACTGCAATCCACCTGGCTCAGGAGTGCCCGTTGAAGGCGCTATGGCAGGATCGAAGGCGTCAAGGTCAATTGTAATATACACATTGCCAGAGAGCTTATCGAGCACCTTATTAATCCACTTCGGATCTTTAGCGATCTTATGCGCAAAGAAAACGCGACCCTTCGGGAGGTATTGTTTTTCCTCAATATCCATCGAGCGAATACCCACTTGCACCAATCGATGCTTCTGGTTAGCTTCAAACACCGCACACGCGTGATTTGAAGTGGAGCCGTGGTACTCGGGGCGCAAATCCGTATGCGCATCGAGCTGCAAAACCGTAAGTTTCTCGTACTTCTCGCCCACTGCCCTGATGGAACCTATTGATACAGAATGCTCTCCCCCGAAAAGCGTAAAGAGTTTATCCTCGTGCTTGAGCAGTTCTTTCGTTTTTTGATACACCGCTTCAGTCATCGCCTCAGGCGTGCTATTTTCTGAAACCTCACCAGCCATATACACCCCGTTCAGGTAGGGCTCCGTATCGGTTTCTATGTCGTAGAGCTCCATATTTTCGGAAGCATCCAAAAACAGCTCAGGTCCTTTGTCAGCACCTTTGCCCCAAGTAGAAGTTCCGTCGTAAGGAACGGTCACTAACATTACTTTCGAATTCTTTAAGGTAGCATTCTCCTCAGGAATGCCTGCATACGTTCTTTTCATCTGATTTATATTTATAAGAGCGTGTTATGCTTCGCAACTGCTACAATTCACGAAGTTCATCATCATTTCCTTAGCCACCGATTGGCTTCGTTGGTAATAAAGCGTCTTTACACCCAATTTCCAGGCTTCAATCATCACTTTATTGACATCTTTGATAGGCATCGCCGAAGGTATATTCAAATTAAGGCTCTGCGCTTGGTCAATATACGCTTGTCGCTGCGCTGCTTGCGAAACGATCTCCATAGGCGAGATTTCCTTAAAGGTTTTAAAGACATTCTTCTCGTGAGGGGTAAGTTCCTGCAAATGTTGCACCGATCCGTTGTTAAGACGGATGCTGCGCCATACATCTTCGTTATTCAGTCCGCGTTCTTCAAGTAATTGCGCCAAATACTTATTCTTACGCATAAAATTCCCTTTCGATAGCCCCACCTTGTAATAATTGCTCGAATAAGGCTCAATCCCTGGAGAGACTTGCCCCAAGATAGCAGAACTTGAGGTAGTAGGTGCAATCGCCATCGTGGTTGCATTGCGTCTGCCGTATCCTTTCAACAGATCAGGCTCACCGTAGATATGTGCAAGCTCTTTAGTAGCTTTTTCAGCCTCCTCGCGTATATGTTTAAAGGCACGCGCATTGAACTGCGTAGCTTCAAAGCTCTCAAACGGAATCATATTGCGTTGCAAGTAAGAATGATAACCCAAAACGCCTAACCCCACCGCACGATGCGCTATGGCGAAGTTGCGTGCCGATTGCAAGTAGTAATTGCCCTTAGTTTTCTCGATAAACTCCGAGAGCACCGCATCTAAGAAGAAGATTGCCAGCTTCACCGCCTTAGTATCCTTCCATTCATCGAAAAGCTCGAGGTTCATTGACGAGAGGCAGCAGATAAACGACTCCTCCTCGCTCGATGGCAGCATAATCTCGCTACAAAGGTTGCTCGAGCGGATAATCATATCCTTATCCTTGTACACCTGCGGGCGGTTGCGGTTCACATTATCCGTAAAGAAGATATAAGGGAGCCCCTTCTGCTGACGCGACTCAAGAACGCGTGCCCAAAGGCGCCGCTTCTCCATATCCCCCTCAATCATCTCCTGCATCCAATAATCAGGTACGCAGAGCCCGAAAAACAGGTTCTGAATGGGGAATTCTACATCTTTTATCTGTAAAAATTCCTCAGCGTCGGGGTGATCGATGTCCAAATAAGCTGCAAACGCGCCGCGCCGCACACCGCCCTGAGATACGACATCCATCGCCGAATCGAAGAGCTTCATAAAGCTAACAGCTCCGCTTGACTTGCCATTGTCCGTTACAGCCGAGCCACGACTGCGTAATTCGCCAAAATAGCCCGAAGTGCCGCCGCCTATCTTCGTTTGCATAATAACTTCGCCCAATTTATGGGTAATCCCCTCAATACTATCGGGAACGTGCACATTAAAACACGAAATAGGCAGTCCTCGTTCGGTACCCATATTAGCCCATATCGGAGAAGAGAAACTAATCCATCCCTTAGTGATCATCTCCTTGAATGCAGGTTGCAATTCGGGTTTAAACAATCTTTTTGCGGCAGCGTGCGTGATGCGGTCGATAGCACCCTCTACGCTCTCACCTTTAAGCAAATATCCTCGGTTGAGGATCTGTTCTGACTCTTCATTGAGCCACCAAATATCTAATTCTTCGTTCATAACTTTTTATTTTTCGGAGCGCAAAGTAACGACTTTTTATTGGATTATTATCCACCTACCCGCAGAAGTTATCAACATAGTTATTAACAATTCTCGTAATCTTTGTGAGTTTCACGGCTTTACCTATTGACAAATATAGAAAAAAGTTCTTTTTTATTTTATAACAAGCTATTAACGCCCCAAAAACAACCTTCCTAAGACGTTATTTTAGTCCCTTATAAACAAAGTTATTAACAATTTGAAAAAAATACTTGGGCAATTCAGCCGAATGTTATACTTTTGCACTTTATTCCTTACACAAATGAGAATCGTTACATTAACCACAGATTTCGGGCAGCGCGATTACTCCGTCGCCGCTGTAAAAGGCAAACTTTACAGTGCTCTGCCCGAAGTGAATATCGTCGATATATCGCATTTGGTAGCCCCGTTCGATATATTGCAAGCCTCATTTATCCTTAAAAATGCCTATCACCACTTCCCGAAAGGCAGTATCCACATCATTGGTGTAGATGCCGAGCGTACCCCCGAAAAAAAACACCTCCTAATGCTGCTCGATGGTCATTACTTCATTGGGGCTGATAACGGTATATTCCATCTATTGGCTGAAAATAAACCTAAGGTTGAGCTCTATGAAATAGGAGCTGATGAGCCTGCCACACTCTTCCCTACTCTTTACTTCTTCCCAAAAGTCGCAGAGAAGCTCTACAATAATGTACCTTTAAATAAAATAGGTAAGAAGACTGACAAACTCGTAGAGGTAAAATACTTCAAACCTGAGATTTCTGCCGATAACACCTTTATATATGGCACCATCATCTACATTGATCACTACGGAAATGCGGTGAGCAACATCACACGAACGCTTTTCGAGGAAATAGGCAAGGGTCGCCGCTTTGAGATTATCTTCAATATGTACGCCTTTGACAAGATATACAACAAGTACAGCGATATCATCGACTTTACGACTGAAAAGAACCTGCGCCACCCCGATGGGAAGCGTATGTTGCTCTTCAACGACCTCGATTACCTACAATTGAGTATCTACAAAAGCGACCTCGAAACTGTGGGCGGCGCCTCTACCCTACTCGGAGTAAAGAATTTCGACCAAGTAAGTGTGCATTTCTTCTAAATAAAAAATCTACACGAGTTTAATACGGATACAATACGAAGCTCCATCGAAGGAGGAACGACCTTCTTTTAGAGAAGAAGAATAAATCACATATTAAAAAAGTGAAAAAAAAGTAATAAAAAATATTGTTATTTAAAAAAAAAATTATACTTTTGCGCCCGAATTCAATTCTTCAACAAGAGACACTTCCAATAAAACATATTAGAAAAACACTCACAGCGCTGAAAATATCGGTGCTGACGACTGGTAGAACGACGATTTTTTAATAACACCATATTTAAAGATGTTTGATATAACAGACTTAAAAGCAAAGAAACTTCCTGAACTACAGGAAATAGCTAAAGGGCTTGGCGTGCCTAAATACCGCTACCTCAACAAAGGGGTTTTAATTGAGCAGATAGTAGATTGGCAAAATAAAGACACTCCCAAGGTAGAAATACCCACAGAGGCTCCTAAGAAAAGAGGAAGAAAGCCTAAGAATCAAGTAGCTCAAACCGTTACTCCTGAAAAGACAGAGGCAGAACCTTCTCCAATTCAAGAGACACCCAAGAGTGAAGGCCACCCAAAATCTTACAGTAAGAAAGAGGACAACTCACAGAAACCTTCACTCAACAACCAAGATAAAACAAAGGCGGAAGGTAAAAAGAACTATCCTAAAAAGGGCAAACCACAACAGCCTATCAACAATCAGAACCAAAGCAAACCCTACAATCCACAGCCTACAGGAAAAGGACACAGTCAGAATAACCCTCCTGCTGCCAAACCTACTAATAACGGCAATGGAAATAACTTCAACAAAACTAACAACGGTTATAACAACACCTATGCCCCAATCAACAGTGAGAACTTCGACCAAGAGAAGCGAAACCGTTACCGTTCACCTGAATATGAGTTCGACAGTATTGTAGATTGCGAAGGCGTCTTGGACATCACCCCTGAAGGTTACGGCTTTTTGCGCTCATCGGACTATAACTATTTAGCTTCTCCCGACGACATCTACGTATCACAATCGCAAATACGCCTATTTGGGCTACTTACTGGCGATACCATCTACGGACAAATACGCCCTGCAAAAGAAGGTGAGAAGTATTACCCCTTATTAAAAGTATTAAAGATAAACGGGTTAGACCCACAGGTGGTACGCGACCGTGTGCTCTTTGAGCACCTTACCCCTCTCTTCCCTAATGAGAAATTCAAGTTGGCTGAAAAAGGCGCTACCATCTCCACTCGCCTGATTGACCTCTTTGCGCCTATCGGGAAAGGGCAGCGCGGTATGATTGTAGCTCAACCCAAGACTGGTAAGACAATGCTCCTGAAGGACATTGCCAACGCAATTGCTAAGAACCATCCTGAAGTATACCTAATGGTACTGCTGATTGACGAGCGCCCTGAGGAGGTAACTGATATGCAACGCAGTGTGCGTGGTGAAATCATCTCATCAACCTTTGATAAAGAGGCATCTGAGCACGTCAAGATAGCTAACATCGTTTTAGAGAAAGCCAAACGCCTTGTGGAGTGCGGTCACGATGTAGTGATCCTGCTTGACTCCATCACCCGCTTAGCACGCGCTTATAACACCGTGCAACCTGCCTCAGGAAAGGTGCTCACGGGTGGGGTGGATGCCAATGCGCTACACAAGCCTAAACGCTTCTTTGGGGCTGCCCGCAATATCGAAGGAGGCGGTTCGCTCTCTATCATCGCTACGGCGCTTACCGAAACAGGCTCAAAGATGGATGAAGTGATCTTCGAAGAGTTCAAGGGTACGGGTAATATGGAGTTACAACTCGATCGACGTATCTCTAACCGTCGTATCTTCCCAGCTATTGACCTGATAGCTTCTTCCACCCGTCGCGATGACCTGCTCCTCGATGAGAATACACTCAACCGCACTTGGGTATTGCGTAAGTATTTAGCCGAAATGAACCCTATAGAGGCTATGGAGTTTATGGAAAAGCAAATGAAGCAAACACGCGACAACAAGGAGTTCTTAGTCACTATGAATAGTTAATACTTCCTTAACGCAAATATTTACTATTGATTTACAAATATTTATAGCATACGTATAAAAAAAGTTAGCATTTTTTAGCTAAAAAATTTGTACGTAATTAAAATAGTCGTAACTTTGCACCCGCTTAACTGAGGTAACAATAGTGGAGCGTTTTATTGGAGAGATGGCAGAGTGGTTGAATGCGGCGGTCTTGAAAACCGTTGAGGGTAACACCTCCGGGGGTTCGAATCCCTCTCTCTCCGCTAAACTCATATGAACAAGGTTAAACAGTAATCCATTATAGTAGTAATATTATAATGGATTTTTTGTTTTCTATAACTAATAAATTACAACAGACTATGAGAACTATCACCCCTCTTATTCTTCTATCTATCCTTGCCCTTGCTTTAGGATGCCATAACCGCAAGCAAATTAGCACCACTACAACGGATAATGAAGACCTAACTGCTTACGTAAATCCGTTTATAGGCACTGATGGACCTGGCAATGTATTCCCTGGGGCTACTCTACCCTTTGGGATGGTACAGCTCAGCCCTGATATTGGCATTGAGGGATGGGATCGTATTGCAGGCTACTTTTACCAAGATAGCATCATTTCAGGCTTCTCACACACACACCTCTCAGGGACGGGTGCAGGCGACTTGTACGACATACAAGTGATGCCCACTAATAGCCGCTTCTCAGAGCGTATCAAAGCCAATGGGATGCGCCCTTTCTCGGTATTCCATCACGATCGTGAGCAGGCTACAGCTGGCTACTACGCTGTCGATCTGCTGAGCTATGGCATCAAGGCAGAGCTCACAGCAACGGAGCGTGTCGGTATTCAGCGCTATACTTTCCCTAAGGATAAGGACAGTAAAATCACAGTCGACTTAGGGTTTGCGATGAATTGGGATGCCCCCACGCAAACCTATATGAAGGTAGTGGATAACACCACCATTGAGGGATATCGCTTCTCTACTGGCTGGGCAAAAGACCAGCGTATTTACTTTGTAATGCAGTTCTCTAAACCTTTTGCCGACTATGCTTTATATCACGAGGATATGAAAGTGCGTATAGAAACCAAAGCCCTACATACGCGTATTGAACTCTCTTTCCCGACAGAAGATAATGAGCAGATTGTCGTAAAGACAGCGCTTTCCACAGCAGATATTGCAGGGGCTTATGCCTCTATGCAATCAGAAGCTCAGAGCTTTGACTTTGACTCCTACCGAAATGATGCTAAGCACATCTGGCAAAAGGAACTCAGCAAGGTGCAGATCGCAACGGACGATAGGAATAAAAAGACAGTTTTCTATACGATGCTCTACCAGTCAATGCTATGCCCTACCCTACTGAGCGACCCCAACGGTAACTACAAAGGCGCTAATGGCAATACTGCTAAGGCAGAGGGCTATAAGCGTTATGATACTTTTTCACTGTGGGATACTTTTCGGGCGGCGCACCCTCTCTTTACAATCATCCACAAGGAGCGTGTAAACGACTTTATGCAGTCGTTATTAGCCCATTATAAAGAGACTGGAAGGCTACCTGTATGGTCGATGCAAGGCAATGAAACCAATATGATGATCGGCTACCACGCAGTGCCTGTGCTCATTGACGCATATTTTAAAGGTTTCCCAATAGATGGGGCGCTCCTTTACAAAGCCTGCGTGGAAAGTGCTATGGTAGATGAGCGGCAGATCGACCTCTATAAGAAATACGGCTATGTGCCTGCAAGTGAAGAGAATGAGAACTGGTCGGTGTCAAAGACCGTTGAATACGCTTACGACGACTGGTGTATTGCGCAATTGGCTAAGGCATTGGGTAAGAAAGCACCTATTTTTGAAAAGCGCGCTCAGCATTGGAAAGCTCTATACGACCCTAAGTCTACTTTTCTGAGGGGAAAAACGGCAGAAGGAAAGTTCGTAACCCCCTTTGAGGCAAAGCAATACACACCTTATTACTGTGAGAGTAACGCTTGGCACTACTTCTGGTTCGTGCCACAGGATATTCCTGCGCTCATCGAAGCGGTTGGAGGCAAAGAGCGCTTTGAGCAAAAGCTCGATTCGATGTTCTCCTATGCGCCTCTCTCTACCGATAAACTTCCTATTTTCAGTACTGGGATGATCGGTCAATATGCCCACGGCAATGAACCAAGTCACCACGTGGCGTATCTGTACGACTACGTAGGCGCCCCTTCGAAAACACAGGCAATGGTAAGGCAAATACTTAATACACAGTATAGAAACCAACCTGATGGACACTGTGGCAATGAGGATTGCGGGCAGATGTCGTCGTGGTATGTGCTCTCTTCATTGGGCTTTTATCCTGTCAATCCTGCACAAGGCGTGTACTTATTTGGTGCTCCCTACTTTCCTCAAGCCACTATCAAGCTCGGCGATGGGAAGTGTTTTGTGATAAAAGCCGAGGGCGTTTCTGACAAGAATAAGTACATCAAGTCGATCACTCTCAATGGTAAACCTTACAAAAAGCTCTACATCACTCACAAGGAGCTGATGCAAGGTGGCGAGCTACGCTTTGAGATGAGTTTAGTGCCTAATGATGCAACTCTCGGCAAGTACGAATTGCCCGAACTGAAAGTATACCATTAGCCATTTACTTCCCTATTTCATAGTTTTTACAAGGCAAAAAGTACCGAGAAAGTACCTTAGAGGGTATTTTCTCGCGGGGAGTTTTTGCCATATTCTTAATGAAATACCATTATAATTGAATAATCTGTAATCCGTAATAACACCGAATAGCACCCAAAAAGTAGCTTTTTAGGTAGGGAGCTCGTCCGTATTGCAACCGTACTCCATCCGTATTGCTACCGTAGTTGCTCTTACCTTGCTCTTACGTTGCTCTTACCTTCCTCCTACGGAGAGGGGTTAGTGATCAGTAATTAGTGGTTAGAATGTAGGGAGATGATGTTGTGTTGCGGTATTGTTAAAAAGATGCTGCAAAAGTATCAAATAATTCATAATCTACCAAATTTCTGTAAGGCTATTTTCCTTGATTTGTGAAGGAAAGGTAGTTAGGCTTGATATATATGATTGACTGTCATAAATATACAGCAATTTAGACCCTTTGCATTGGGAATGTTTAGCGTAGAAATTTTAGTAGTGACGCTTGTTGTTTTAACTTTTTTACGTACCTTTGTCGTTTTAAAACAATAACCATTCATATAACATTGTATGCAAAGAGATATTGACATCTTCGAACTTATTGAAGACGAAAGAGAAAGACAAGAGAGAGGTATTGAACTGATTGCTTCTGAGAACTTTGTAAGTAAACAAGTGATGGAAGCGGCTGGCTCTGTACTTACTAATAAATATGCCGAAGGCTACCCTTCGCATAGGTATTATGGGGGTTGTGAGGTAATCGATGAGATAGAGCAAATCGCTATTAATCGCGCTCGTGCACTTTTTGGGGCTGAGTATGCGAATGTGCAGCCTCACAGTGGTTCGCAAGCCAACGCGGCTGTATATGCTGCTTGCTTAAAGACTGGGGATAAGATATTGGGCTTTGATCTTTCGCACGGTGGGCACTTAACGCACGGCTCGCCTGTGAATTTTTCTGGGAGGCTCTACCAACCTGTGTTCTATGGCGTAGATAAGGAAAGTGGCAGGCTTGACTATAACAGGATACTTGAAGTCGCTCTAAAAGAACAGCCTAAGATGATCGTAGCAGGAGCTTCGGCTTATTCTCGCGATATTGACTTTAAGGCGTTTAGAGATATTGCCAACAAAGTAGGTGCGCTGCTTTTTGCGGATATATCGCATCCTGCGGGATTGATCGCCAAGGGGTTGTTAAACGACCCTATGCCATATTGCCACATCGTTACGACCACTACTCACAAGACGCTTCGAGGACCACGTGGCGGTCTGATATTGCTGGGCAAGGACTTTGAGAATCCTTTTGGAATTAAGACTCCTAAGGGGGATGCGCGTATGATGTCGTCCTTATTAGATAGTGCGGTATTCCCTGGCAATCAAGGAGGTCCGTTGGAGCATATTATTGCTGCAAAAGCTGTTGCCTTTGGTGAGGCACTCTCTGATGATTTTCTTCATTATGCTATTGAGGTGCAAAAGAATGCGCATAAATTAGCTGTCCTCTTGGTAGGGAAAGGTTATGATATCATCTCAAAGGGTACTGACAACCACTTAATGCTCATTGATTTACGAAATAAGAACATCAGTGGTAAAGAGGCAGAACAGGCTCTGGGTAAAGCTGATATCACGGTGAATAAGAATATGGTGCCTTTTGATACGCGCTCGCCTTTCATCACCAGTGGTATCCGTGTAGGGGTGGCTGCTATCACCACCAGAGGTCTTAAAGAAGCTGATATGCAACAGATTGCTGATTTTATAGATGATGCCATACAGCACGCCAGCAATGATGATTATCTCGAAGGTATTGCTTCAGAAGTCAATAAGTTTATGGAAGGCAGACCTTTATTTGCTCAAGAATAAGAGTTGTAGAATATCCATAAAGAATCATAAGCGATCCGTATGCTTCAATAGTATATAGGATCGTTTTTTAACATTCTTACAAACGTTAATTTTGTTAGTTTAGCAGAAAGTTGTATCTTTGCGCCTTAAAACAAAAGATAGGAATGAAATTAAAACACGCTTTGGGCATCGTTTTGCTGGTGCTCATCATCGATCAATGGAGTAAGATATATGTAAAGACACACTTTATCCTCAATGAGCAGGTAGAGGTGTTCTCGTGGTTTAAAATTCTTTTTGTGGAAAATGAGGGGGCTGCCTGGGGCACGAAGATACCAGGGGCTTACGGCAAACTCTTTTTGACGCTCTTCAGAATTATCGCCGTGTGTGGGATTGGCTATTGGCTGTGGAGTGCGGTGAAGCAACAGCAGTCGAAAATCTTGATATTGTGCATTTCGCTGATATTGGCGGGGGCGTTGGGCAACATTATTGATTCGGTGTTCTACGGAGTGCTGTTTGACCATAGCTACGGACAGGTGGCTACCTTCGGCTCAGCAGTGCCTTATGGCGAACTGTTGCACGGCAAGGTAGTGGATATGTTTTACTTTCCGCTGATAGATACCGTACTGCCCAGCTGGATACCCAAATGGGGCGGTGAGCGATTTCAGTTCTTCGAGCCTGTGTTTAACGTGGCAGATTCGGCAATATGCGTAGCTGTGGCAATAATGATTATCTTCCACAAGAGGGTGTTTCCGAAGACGGAAAATAATGAGCAAAGAGTAGAGAGTAATGAGTAGAGAGTAATAATAACTAATAATTTAAGGATATGGTAACAACGGTTTCATTTGACGTGGTAGGTGAAAAAGAGTTAGAAAGGGTAAAACGTGTTTTAAAGGAAACTCTATCTATCAATCATTTCTTCACTAAAAGAAAGAGAGAAAAGAAAGAAGACCCAGATACTTATTCAGATGAATATGCTGAGTTTATCAAGAAAAATCGTGAGGAAGTAGCTCAGGGAAGAGTAACTTATCTAACATAGAGTTTCTTATCCACCAAATGTTAGGGCATTACGATGACAAATAAAACACTTGAAGATTTAGAATTTAACAGGGTATTGGAGCAGGTGGCGGCTCTTTGCACTACGGAATTGGGGCGTAAGGAGGCGTTGCGCATCGCTCCTTTTACGGATAAGGGGGCACTGCTGAGAGCTCTTGCACAGACCAATGAATACCTATCGTCCTTCGAAAACCAGAATACCATTCCTGCCCATCAGTGCGATGCTATCACAGGCGAGCTACAACTGCTGGGTATAGAGGGCACTACCTTAGAACTTACAGGCTTGCAGCGTATCCTAAGAATGGCTAAAACGGTGCAAGAGCATTTGGTGTTCTTCAAGAAGTTTAAGGAACTCTATGAGATGCTTTTTGCTACTATCGACCGTGTGGATTCGCCTAAGGAAGTGATTGCGGCGATTGAGAAGGTGATCGACAAATACGGTGAGGTGAAGAACGAGGCTTCGGAGGAGTTGGCGCGTATCCGTAAGGAGATCGGCACGGTGCGGGGCAAAATCAACGACAGTTTTAACCGTGCGCTGGCGGAGTACAATGCCGCTGATTACTTAGACGACATCCGCGAAAGTGTGGTGGAGCATCGCCGTGTACTCGCTGTGAAGGCAATGTATCGCCGCAAGGTGGGCGGTACGGTGCTGGGCAGCTCTAAGACGGGCAGCATCGTGTACATAGAGCCCAAGCAAACGGAACTCTACTCGCGCGAGCTGAGCAACTTGCAATATGACGAGCAGGAGGAGGTGCGCCGTATCCTCACTGCACTGACCTTATACCTAAGCGATTACAAAGAGCTGCTCAGCGACTGCCAAGGCTATATCACAGCCATCGACCTCATCTACGCCAAAGCCAAATACGCCCATCATACGAACGGTCTGCTACCCGAAATCAGTGAGCAGCAGGAACTCTTGCTGCGCGAGGCGTACCACCCCCTACTCTATCTGAGCAACCAGAAGAAAGGAGTAACCACCTATCCACAAACTATTGAACTCAATGACTCACAGCGCATCATCGTCATCTCGGGACCGAATGCAGGCGGCAAGAGTATCACCCTGAAAACTATCGGGCTGCTCTGCCTAATGCTCCAAAGTGGACTGTTAGTGTCTGTGCACCATAGGAGTAAGATGTGTCTCTTTGAGCGTATCCTTACCGATATTGGTGATAACCAATCCATTGAGAACCATTTGAGCACTTACAGCTATCGGCTTAAAAATATGAATTACTTCTTAAAGAAGTGCAATGCGCATACGCTGTTCCTTATTGATGAGTTTGGCACAGGCTCTGACCCTGAACTTGGGGGAGCTTTGGCAGAGACCTTCTTAGAGGAGTTTTACCATCGGAAGGCTTTTGGGGTCATCACCACCCACTACACCAATTTGAAGATGCTCGCCGATGAATTGCCTTGTGCTACCAATGCTAATATGCTCTTCAACGACAAGACTTTAGAGCCTATATACAAACTCATCGTCGGCGAAGCGGGGAGTTCGTTTACCTTTGAGGTGGCACAGAAAAATGGCATTCCCTTTGGACTTATCAACCGTGCGAAGAAGAAGATAGAGAAAGGCAAAGTGCGCTTTGATGCCACCATTGCTAAGTTGCAAAAGGAACGCTCGCGTATGGAGAAAACTGCCGAGACGCTCAAGGATGAGGAGGTGCGGGCACGCGAGGAAGCCAACAAGTTAGAGCAGCTCAACGACAAGGTGAAAGCCAAACTGATGGGCTATCAAGAGCTCTACGATCAGAACCAGCGGATGATCGCCCTCGGCAGCAAGGTAGAGCGGATTGCTGAACGGTATTTTTACGATGGCAAACGGAGACCACTAATTTCGGAGTTCCTGAACATTGTAGAGACTGAGAATGCGAAGCGCAAAGCCATAGAAAAGAGCGAGCGCGTAAAGCAAAAGGAGGAAAAGAAAGCCACAGAGGCAGAGGTACTTGCCCAGATGGAGGCAGTGCGCACTCAGCGCAAGGAAGAGCGAAAAGCACGTGTAGCAGCCGAACGCGAGGCTAAGGCACAGCAACAGCGCACACTGAAGATAGGCGACAGGGTGCGCATTAAGGACAGTCGGAGTATAGGCACAATTGACAAGATAGAGAAAGGCAAAGCGGTGATCAACTACGGGCTTTTCACCACCTCTGCCCCTCTTGAAGAAGTGGAGTTTGTGCAAAAAGCGCAGTAAGACAGTTGTGTATACAGATTTTTATTGTACTTTTGGGGCTTAAATAGTAATTTAATTATGAGAAGAATTGTTTTAGTGATCACATTGCTGCTGATAGGGCAATGGGCAGTGGCTCAGGAGAATATCCTAAGCCCTGAGTATCAGCAGGCACACAACCCCAATCGCTGGACGTACGGGGGCAACATCGGGCTTACCTTTAGCGAGTGGGGCACGGGTTTCACCGTAACACCGCGCTTGGGGTATAAGGTTACCGAGGATTTTGAGGTAGCAGCACAGGTGAACTACAATCTGCAACATACGCGCTATTACCGCAATCAGTTTTTGGGTGTAGGTCCGTCACTGACATACTACATTTTGCGGAACTTTTATGTGAGTAGTTCTTTTGAGCATTACTTTGTTTCACAGAAAGATAAGGATACTAAGAAGACCTTTACCACTGAGGAAGATGCGCTGTATATAGGCGGAGGCTATATGCAGCAATTGGGTGAGCGCGTGTATATGCAGATAGGGGTGAGCTACAATGTGCTTTACAAAAAGGACAGCAGTATATTCTCAACAGGTATTGTGCCAAATGTAGGGATTATTATTGGTCTGTAAGCTATTATTTATAATATGCGTATCATTTCAGGATTGAACAGAGGTAAACAGATTATCGCACCAGCGAAGCTGCCCGTGCGTCCCACAACAGACTTTGCTAAGGAGGCTCTCTTTAACATCCTCAGCAATAATTATTACTTCGAAAGTATTGCTGTGCTTGACCTCTTTGCGGGTACAGGTAATATCAGCTATGAGCTTGCATCACGTGGCTGCAAGTCAATTACTGCAGTAGACAAACACCCTGCTTGTATAAAGTTCATCAACCAGACTGCCGAGGCTCTCTCCTACCCTATCAATACCTTGCGCGCTGATGTCTATGAGTATCTCAAACGCACTACACAACAGTTTGATTTTATCTTTGCGGATCCCCCTTATGAGTTTTCCACTGAGCAATTTATTGAGATAGCCAATTTAGTTTTCTCGCGTAATCTTCTCACTGATAATGGGCTACTTGTTATTGAGCATTCCAAACGCACCAATTTAGAAACTGCTCCTCACTATACTGATACTCGTTATTATGGTGGCAATGCTTTTTCCTTCTTTGAGCAAATAGAAGATAGTGAGTAATATTATTTATCTAAAGTTTATACCCCAAAAGCGCTGTTTTCATCTCTTCGGATATTCTTCGGCTTTCACGCGCTTTTTGGATAGCTTTATTCTGCACGAATTTTGGTAAGGTTTGTGCTTTAATTAAGGGCAATGTAGCTGTGGGCTGTTTAGCGAGTGCTGTGGCTAAATACCACGCAATCATCATATTGACATAGTAATCCTCAGAGTGTATGCCTGCTACTTGATGGAGCATTGCTTTCTCAAATGCCTCATCTAAGTAATTGGAAAGCAGCAGTCCTATGCCATAGCGCACCGTATAGGTGTGTGGACTGTCCAGCCATTGCTTGATCTTCACATAGACCTCAGTGGGATATTTCTTGAAAATCTTTGGTGAAAAGCTATCGCAAGTAGCCCAGTTGTCAATAAAAGGCAAAAAGCGCTCAGTTTGGGTCATTACCCAGCTGTAATCATTGCTTTTCTCTATCAAAAACCCGTGAAGATGGTTCTCTTCGAGGTAATAATGTGGTAATTTAGCTAAAAAATCACTCACCAACGGCTGATTTTTCCATAAATCCTTTGCTAAAGTGCGCAATTGTGGCGTACGTACTCCAAGAATACACTCCTTAGGCACTGTTGGTATCAACTTTTCGACAAAAGCTTTATTAGTCTCATCACGGAGTGCTAAGAGCTTGTTTGTTATCAATTGGCTATTCATAAACCTATTTTTTACAGTTATTTTCCTGCAAAGATACCAAAATAAGTGCAAAATAAAAGCATATCTGTACAATATTTCTTGGACAAGGTGCACAGAAGGGAGCTACGGCACTCTCATAGGAGATACTGAACAGAGATGTATTATTAACATATTATCAACATAAATGGAATATTATTAAATAATACGTAATCCTTAATAGTACCAAAATAAGACCTTTTTAGGTAGGGAACTCATCCGTATTGCAACCGTACTCCATCCGTATTGGTACCGTAGTTGCTCTTACCTTCCTCTTACGTTGCTCTTAGGTTGCTCCTACGGAGAGGGGTTAGGGATTAGTAGTTAGTGGTTAGAATGTTGAGGGAAAATGTTGTGTTGTGGTATTGTTAAAAAGATACTGCAAAAGTACAAAATAATGCATAATGCACAATGCATAATGAATAATTTTTTTAAGGGTATAGATCGGGGTTGTTATATACCATTGATTATTAACAAAGTAATATAATTCATAGCTGTTGTAGTTAATGTGTTTTCCTTGTATATTTCTCCTATTTGAGGTATAGAAAGCGTATTTTTTGAAGTATTGTGTTAAATATTTTTCGTACTTTTGCGCTTTAAAAGTTTCAAATGTATGATTTATCTCATTCTATACATATTGTGCTGGGCGGTAGCAGGAGCGCTGTATCTCACTCATCCTCAGGGAGATTTCCTAAGTATTGCCCTCTTAGTGCACTTGGTGCTGGGGGTTGGGTTCTTTGGGTTCTTTAACTTTGTAGGGCACTTTATTTTCAGTGAGAAGGTTGCTAAGAAAATCGGTTGGGTATCCAATGGTTTTCAGAAGGAACTGGGTTTGGTATCGCTGGGCATTGGTATCTGCGGGGTGCTTTGCTATTGGGTGAGAGAGGGCTTTTGGTGGGCTACGGCAATCCCTTTTAGCGTGTTCTTGATAGGGGCAGGCATACTGCATATTGTTGAAATAGTGCGTGATAAGAACTACAACCCAGGTAATGTGTACATTATCTTACCCGACTTTTTAATGCCTCTGACCCTACTTGGTTTGCTATTGGTAGAATGTCTGTAGCTAGCCCGTCCATAAGAAATACACAGAAAATAGCACACTCATTGAGTTAGTAAAACACTTATATGACAAATATACTATATATAAAAAGTCAGCATACAGGTCTGACTGAGAAGCAGATAGAGGCTACATTGGCACTCTTAGAGGAAGGGTGTACGATCCCTTTTATTGCGCGCTATCGCAAGGATAGAACGCAAAACTTAGACGAGGTAGCCATTGAACAAATCGCTAAGGGTCAGGCTGATTACGAGGCGCTTATAAAGCGTAAAGAGAGTATCCTCTCCTCCATTGAAGAGCAGGGCAAGCTTACCCCAGATTTGAAGACAAAGATTGAGGCTTGCTTTGTACTCAGTGAACTGGAAGACCTCTATCTGCCTTATAAAAAACGGCGCAAGACACGTGCTGACAAGGCTCGTGAGCTCGGGTTAGAACCATTGGCGAAGATCATTATGGCTCAGAAAGTTGTGGGCTTAGAGCGCTTGGCTGAAAAGTACCTAACGGCTGAAGTGGCTACCGAAGAGGAAGCCTTGAAAGGGGCTGGCGATATCATCGCAGAGTGGATTAATGAAAGCACCTATGCCCGCAAAACCCTACGCCGCCTATATCAGCGCAAAGGAAGGGTACGAACAGAGGTGGTGAAAGGAAAAGCCGAGAGTGAAGAAGCGCAGAAATTCAGTATGTATTTCGATTGGGAAGAGCCGTTGATGAAAGCGCCATCACATCGCTTACTGGCAATGCTACGCGCTGAAGCTGAAGGTATTGTACGACTAAAAGTAAGCACTGATGAGGAGGAGGCATTGAACTTTTTAGAACGTACTTTCATAAAGAGCAATGGTGAGGTTGCTGACTTTATGGAAAAGGTAATTGATGATAGCTTTAGCCGACTGCTTGCCCCTTCTATCTCTAATGAAGTGCTACAAGAAGCTAAGGAACAAGCTGATAATAAAGCTATTGACATATTTGCTGAAAACTTAAAACAACTGCTTCTCGCCCCTCCATTAGGTGAAAAGCGCATCTTAGCTATCGACCCAGGGTATAGAACGGGCTGTAAAGTGGTATGCTTAGATGAGAAGGGAGATCTATTGCACAACGAGACGATATTTCCACACGCCCCTCAACACGAGACCGCTATTGCGATGAAGAAGCTCCGCTCAATGGTCAGTGCTTACAAGATTGAGGCTATCTCCATAGGCAATGGCACTGCCTCACGAGAGACAGAGCTATTTGTAAAACAGGTCGCCTTTGACCGCCCTGTACAGGTATTTGTGGTTAGTGAAGCTGGGGCCTCGGTATACTCAGCATCGAAAATCGCCCGTGAAGAGTTCCCCAACTACGACGTAACGGTGCGAGGAGCGGTATCTATTGGGCGACGACTGGCTGACCCTCTGGCAGAATTAGTAAAGATAGAACCTAAAGCCATTGGTGTAGGGCAATATCAACACGATGTAAACCAGACACAACTAAAATCAGCCCTTGACAATGTGGTGATTAGATGTGTAAATTCCGTAGGGGTGAATCTCAATACGGCAGGTAAGGCACTTTTATCATACGTATCGGGAATTGGTGAGAAGATGGCAGAGAATATTGTCAATTACCGTTCGGAAAAGGGAGTGTTTAAGCAGCGCAAGGATTTACTCAATGTGCCACGCTTAGGCGAAAAGGTGTACCAGCAAGCAGTTGCCTTCCTAAGAGTGCAGGGAGGTGAACACCCTTTGGACAATTCAGCAGTACACCCTGAGGCTTATCCTATTGTGGAACGTATGGCTAAGGATATAGGAATCTCTCTACCTCAACTTATTGGCAATAAGGAAGCTATCAGCAAAATAGACCTTGATAAGTACATCACTGCTGAGGCTGGAAAACTATACCTGCAAGACGTGCTTAAAGAGCTTGAGAAGCCTGGTATTGACCCCCGCAAAGCAGCTAAAGTGTTTGAGTTTGACCCTAATGTGAAAACTTTTGAAGACCTACACGTAGGGATGGTATTGCCTGCTATTGTGAACAATATCACTGCCTTTGGTTGCTTTGTTGATTTAGGCATCAAGGAAAGTGGATTGATACACATTTCCAATCTTAAGGAGGGCTATGTAGCCGATGTCAATGAGGTGGTGAAGCTACATCAGCATATCAGCGTAAAAGTACTGGAAATAGACAAAGAGAGGAGGAGAATAGGGCTAGCATTGGTAAATTAGTAAGCTCATTTTAGGGCATTTCGGTGTGAAAAAGTGACTAAAGTTCGTTCTTTGTTGAAATTATTTACAAATTAAGTAAAGTTATAATTAACTATATATCAATATATTGTACATTTAATGAAAAATTATTTCACAAAAATACGTATTTTTCTTTAAAAATATTTGGCTGCTTCAAATAATCTTCGTAATATTGCACCGATTTTTAGGGCAGGTAGAGAGTATTTTAAGTATAAGTTTCACACTTCCTGACAGAGGTTTTGCCCCTACTCTACTCTCGGCTTTTGGAGGGAATACAAATTTTAACATCAGCAAATGGCTGAAAACACACAAACACAAGAGGAGTTCTTGAACTCATTTGACTGGGAAAAATACCAAGAAGGTATTGATGCTATCGGAGATGATCAACGCAAGAACTTCGAAGAATTAGTAAAAAACAACTTCGTTGATACACAAGACAATGAGGTTGTTGAAGGCGTTGTAACAAGACTTACTGACCGCGAGGCGATTATCGACATCAACGCGAAATCAGAAGGGGTGATTTCACTCAACGAGTTCCGTTACAATCCTAACTTAAAAGTAGGTGACAAAGTAGAGGTATTGATCGACGTTCGTGAGGACAAGGCAGGTCAGCTCGTGCTTTCGCACCGCAAAGCGCGCACTATCAAGGCTTGGGATCGCGTACTTCAAGCGTTCGAAAGTGGCGAAGTAGTAAACGGTTTTGTAAAGAGCCGTACCAAAGGCGGTATGATCGTAGACGTATTCGGCATCGAAGCGTTCTTACCAGGTTCACAAATCGATGTGAAACCTATCCGCGATTACGAACAGTTTGTAAACAAGACAATGGAGTTCAAAGTGGTGAAAGTAAATCACGAGTTCAAGAATGTGGTAGTTTCGCACAAGGCTCTTATTGAGGCAGATATTGAAGAGCAGAAGAGAGAAATCATCGGTCAGCTCGAAAAAGGACAGGTACTCGAAGGGGTGGTTAAGAACATCACTTCTTATGGTGTATTCGTGGACTTGGGCGGCGTAGACGGACTTATCCACATCACCGACCTCTCTTGGGCACGCATCAACCACCCAAGCGAAGTGGTACAAGTAGACCAGAAGCTCAACGTGGTTATTTTGGATTTCGACGACAACAAGTCGCGTATCCAATTGGGCTTAAAGCAGCTTAGCAAACACCCTTGGGACGCGCTGGCTGACGACCTCAAAGTAGGCGACAAGGTGAAAGGTAAGGTAGTGGTAATCGCTGACTATGGTGCGTTTGTAGAAATCGCTGACGGTGTAGAAGGGCTTATCCACGTATCAGAAATGTCGTGGAGCACACACTTGCGTTCAGCTCAGGATTTCGTAAAACTCGGGCAAGAAGTAGAATGTGTGGTGCTTACTTTAGACCGCGCAGAGCGCAAGATGTCGCTCGGTATCAAGCAACTCACTTCTGACCCTTGGACTAATATCACTGAGAAATACCCTGTAGGTTCTAAGCACACCGGTACGGTACGCAACTTCACTAACTTCGGCGTATTCGTTGAGTTAGAAGAAGGCATCGACGGGCTTATTCACATCACCGACCTCTCTTGGAATAAGAAGGTAAAACACCCATCAGAATTGGTGAATACAGGTGATAAGATCGAAGTAATGGTATTGGAATTAGACGCTGAAGGCCACAAGCTTTCACTTGGGCACAAGCAGACTACTGAAAACCCTTGGGATAAGTACGAAGTTGAGTTTGGTGTAGGTACTGTTCACGAAGGCACTGTAAGCAAGCTCGTAGACAAGGGTGCACAGGTGAAAATCACTGACGACATCGTAGCGTTTGTACCTTCACGTTTCTTGGAAAAAGAAGACGGTAAGAAGCTCGCTAAGGGTGAAACCGCTCAGTTCAAGATTATTGAATTTAATAAAGATACACGCCGTGTAGTGGCATCACACACTGCTATCTTCCGTGAAGAAGAAGAGCGCATCGTGAAAGAAGCTACTGCAAGTGCTAATAATAACGCATCTTCCTCTACAACTGTAGAAAAATCAACACTTGGCGACTTAGAAGCGTTGCAAGAGTTGAAAGAGAAGATGGAAAAACAGAAGTAATTTAGTTTTTTTCATAATTTTTTGTTTTAATGAGGAAAAGTCGTTGCTGGGAAGTGACGGCTTTTTTTAATAAACGTGTTTAAACTTTTTTGAGGAACTTGGAGATAAACCCTAATAGGAGCATTCCAATCCAAGTTACATCAAGATACTCATATCTCATTATCAAACCTTTATATCCGTCAAGCCAACCATTTGTTTGTTCAATCTTAAACCTATTTTTCTACAATTCTTCATCAAAATAAACATCTGGTTGCGCTCCTTTATTAAAGCTCAATCTTTTTTCTTACACTTAAAAAGGTAATAATCCAATTATTTATTGTATCTTTGCCCAAAGTTCCTGAATTTTGGTGTTCTTTTTTCTCAAACACAAATTTACTAATTTTCGGGAACTTTTATTTTATTATAGGAAAAGTTTAAACAGCTTCAATAAATAAAAAATAGAATTATGAGAAAGGATCTAAGGATTATCTTAATATTATTGTCATGCAACATTTTTCTTTTTTCAAGTTGTGTGAAAGAAGAGGATAGATATATTACCTATGCAAGAATAACTCTGAATGGAAAGCCATACGAGCATTTTGATACACAGAAATGGTATCTTTCTCCTATGTTTCCTGTCATATCTGAATATAACGAATGCAATCGACAGCTATATGAATTAGGCTTATTTCTCCGGCAAAGAGACTATAAGGGTAACGCATATCTGCTACATATATACTTTGATGCACCTTTGCAGAGATTAAAAATAAATGAACCCTATACTATTGTTCCAACTGCAGACACTTTAGTCTACAAGGAAAAAAGAATGGAATTTATAATGAAAACATGGAAGGAAAGACGACAACTTCCTGCTTTTGGGAGTGGCGGTGTCAGCATTTTAAGTACAATTAATAAAGACGGATCCTCAGATGAAATCACGTCGTTGTCTGGTACTTGCGTACTCTATGGAATTGACTCTAAAGGTTTTGTACATGGACATCTAAAGCTTACAGGCTTTTCTTCTACTGCTCAACGATTTAACCTTGAAGGTAATTTTACAGCAGATGCAGGACAAAATAATGTCGGGCAAAAATAATTATTGAAGTGTCAAAGTATTTTCATATATTTGCACTCTGAAAACTAATATATTATGAATTTATTCAAAGGACAAAGCCTCTTAGAGTTTACAGAACGCTTTAAAACTGACTTAGATTGCGAAGAATATTTAGCTTCTTTAAAAAGGGAAGGCGGATATTGCTATCGCAAATGTGGTCATAAAAAATATCAAATCCGAAAAGATTTTTCGCGTACTTGTAATATCTGTGGGAATTAGGAGAGAAAATTATGCAGGTAAAATTAGATAAAATTTCAGAGTGGACGACTACGGGATTCAAGCTAAGCAATGGTGCCTATCAATATGCTCCCATAAATGCAAAAAATCATTTTGCACGAGGAAAAGACGAATTTGTTATCTGGAGTAGCGGCGATGACGGCAATAGCTACGGTATCGTTTGGATAAAGGCGGGGCAATGGTCATTCATTCCGTCTCCCGCACAAAAGAAAAGCTGGAATAAGCCCGTTTTGTTGGATACAGGTTCCGATATTTTAATTATTAGCGGAGAAGACAAAAAAGTCTGGTGGGTGTCGTCTCCCGAGCAGAAACCGTGCGAAGTAGTAAGTGAAAACTTGTGTGTTGCAGAGAATATCACGGAGATTTCCACACTTGGCGAAAACGGGGTTTATCCGATTATTTGCCGTGTCGACGGAGAGGTATTTGCCGCAAATAGTTTTACCTCTCTACACTATGACAATGAGACACATACGCTGCATTGGGACAAGCAACTCACCCCTGTGTTTACAAATGAAAAAGTCCGAAGCAATTTTATGCTATCCTTAGGACGGGCAGAGGGTATCTATCACAAAATGGATTTTAGTTACTCCTATCCCCAGATAGGTAGCCTTATGATAAAAGATAATTCGATTTATGCCTTCGTGGAAGCAGATACAATAAATCCTTGCAGCTTATCACAATTCAAGTATTATTGGTACCTCGAACTCACCCAAGACGGTATCTACAAGAGGAAAATATGGGGAAAGGAAAAATTGGAAAAGCTTGCACAAAAACAAGGCTTGAGGGGAAAATTCAGCGCCCAAAAAGAATATCTAATCCTATCCCCGATTTTCAAGACAGATGAATGGAAAGGAAACCAAAAACTGTTGAGATTGTCTGACCTAGAGCTTCTCGATATTACATTCCCAAGGGGATATTCTAAATTCAGGATTATGGATATTTGGGATAATTACGTATTTATCAGCGACGAGGCATACCATATCGCCCTCTGCAAAATGGTGGTATAGATGATTTCAGAAAAGGAGATGCTTATGTATAAAAATATCATTCTTGATAAAATGATGATTTTCCAAACAAAGAGGGATTTAGTTTTATATTGTATCTCATTATCAAATCTTTATATCCATCAAGCCAATCTTCTGCTCATCCAATTTTAAACCTATTTTTGTACAATTCTTCATCAAAATAAACATCTGGTTGCACTCCTTTATTAAAGTTAAATCTTTTTTCTACCCTTAAAAAGCTAATAATCCAATGATTTATTGTATCTTTGCACAAAGTTCCTGAATTTTGGTGTTCTTTTTTTTCAAACACAAATTTACTAATTTTTGGGAACTTTTATTTTATTATAGGGAAAAGTTTAAACAGCTTCAGTGTATAATGGATAATGCATAATGTATAATTTTGCAGTGAAATTAATCATTCTTCACTACTGATTATTCACTAAAATGTTGTATCTTTGCGGTTTGATAGTTATACGCGGTCAATCTGGGAGAAGATACTGATACAATAGGAGCTATTACAGGTAGTTTGGCGGGAGCTATTTACGGTTATACGGCTATACCTAAGCAGTGGATTGTCGCAATTGCTAATGAAGAACTGATAAAAATGCACTGCTTGGCACTGAGTAATATATAGAAGAATGAAAATTTGCTTTTTAACATTAGGAACCAGAGGCGATGTTCAGCCTTATTTGGCATTGGCAAAAGAACTCAATCGGCGTGGGCATCAGTCGTTAATTGCCACAGGAAGAAGTTTTGAGCACTTGATTGAGGCTGAAAATGTAGCGTTTTATCCAACAGAATTGGATTTTATGGCATTAGCGCAAACTCCAGAAGGGAAAGCTGTTCTTAATGCACCTTTATTGCACTTGCAGACTGCTATAAAGCTATCGAAAGAAGTACTTAACCCTGCCTATCGCAAAACGATGGACGATTTTTATAAGGCAGCACAAGGTGCAGCTATGATTATTTATCACCCCAAGGCATTGGGTGCAGTGGATATTGCTGTGAAATTGGGCATTCCAGCTATCAGTATGCCATCGACTCCAAGCACTTATCCTATTGCTGACTTTCCTTGTTTGGCACTCACAGCGCGTTATAATCTTGGGGCTTGGCTCAATAGAAAAAGTTATGCGCTCAACAGTAAGAGCGAAGTGGCACAAATCAAGCAGATCAATGCGTTTCGCAATGAAACGCTCCATTTGCCACCGCGTAAGGCAGGTGCATACACTTACTTTCGAGGCGGGGAGGAAATCCCAATTGTGTACCCAATTAGTCCAACTTTGTTTAAAGAGGTTAAGGATTGGAATGGTCACGTTTACTTACCAGGCTTTTTCTTCTTAGAGACCAATGAGGTGCTATCTCGTGATTTAGTAACTTTTTTAGAAGAGGGAGCGCGACCTCTTACGGTAACTTTTAGTAGTATGCAACTCAAGAAACCTGAAATCTTTATGAGAAAATTACTCTCAGCACTGCAAGAGCTCAACAAACGAGCGGTAATTTTGCTGGGAAATCTCCAACTTGATTTACCTCGCAATGATAGGATTTTTGTCACAAAACAAGCTCCACACGCACTATTGTTTGAAAAAAGTTATGCAGTCCTTCATCACGGTGGTGTAGGGACAACCGCGGCAGCTTTGAGAGCTGGCATCCCCCAGCTGATAATGCCTTGTGCCTTAGACCAACCTTTTTGGGCAAAGCGTATGTATCAAATAGGTTGTGGCTTAGAGCCTTTGTCTGAACGCATAACAAAAGAAGGCTTAATTAGTGCACTGAAAAATATAGAAGAAGAAAAATTAGTGCAACAAGCACAGCTCATAGGGCAACGCATTCGAGCTGAAAGAGGGATAGAAAATGCGGCTGAGTGGTTGGAAGCTCAATTTAGAGGATAATATTTTTTACGCTTCCTACTTTATTTATTAAAAAATCGTACCTTTGCGGTTTGATAATTATACCTTACCGTGTTTCAAAAGAAGATAATAGATAAATACCTCGCGTTACAAGATGTAGCGACCCTTGAGGAGCGTTGGCAGGCGTTTACCGCCCATTTCCACGATGTGGGGGTGCAGGAGAATATTCGTGCCTCAAAAGAAGAGCAGTACCAAGAGGGCTTTTTGCGCGACCTCTTTGTGCGGGTACTCGGCTATACCCTTAGTCCTGCTGAGGGCTACAATCTGCTTACGGAACTCAAAAACGTAAAGGACAGTAAGAAAGCCGATGGGGCAATCCTCATTGAGGGAGACGTTAAGGCAGTGATAGAGCTTAAAAGCACCCGCACTACCCAGCTTACTGAGATAGAACCCCAAGCCTTTAACTACAAAAATAGCCATCGCAATTGTAAGTATGTGGTGATTTCCAACTTTGAGAAATTGCGCTTTTACATCGATAACCGTAACGACTTTGAGGAGTTTAACCTCTTTGCGCTCACCCGCGGCGAGTTTGAGCGGCTCTATCTGTGTTTGGCGTACGAGAATATCGCAAAGGAAGTGCCTCAAAAGCTCAAAGAAGAGTCGGTGAGTAGGGAAGACGAGATCACCAAGCGGCTTTATAAGGATTATTCGGGCTTTAAACAGGCACTCTATGACGATTTATTGCAGCACAACCCTACTTATGAGCCGCTACTGCTCTTTAAGAAGACCCAAAAACTCTTAGACCGCTTTTTGTTTATCTTCTTTGCCGAAGATAGTGGCTTGTTAGAACCCAATAGTACGCGTATTATACTAAAGCGTTGGGAGCTACTCAACAAAATGGACGTGCCTTGCGACTTGTACTCCCTCTTTCGAAAGCATTTTCGCTACATCAATGAAGGGCATAAGGACGGCGACTTCAATATCTTTGCCTACAATGGCGGGCTGTTTAAAGAAGACCCCGTATTGGAGGCACTGACCATCAGCGATGCACTGCTCTACGAGCACACTAAGCGGCTTTCGGAATACGATTTTGAGAGTGAAGTAGATGTGAACATTTTGGGGCATATCTTTGAGAACTCACTTGACGACCTCGATTTTCACACCGCAGCAAGCAGCAGCAAGCGCAAGCGCGATGGGGTGTTCTATACGCCTCGCTACATCACCGCGTATATTGTAGAAAACACCATTGGGCGGCTATGCAGCGAGCAGAAGGCAACATTGGGTATTGTAGATGATGCGTATGATCCGCAAAGCAAAAAAGCAGTTAAGAAAGCCCTTTTGGAAAAACTCAACACCTACCGCCAGTGGCTGCTGGGGCTTACGATATGCGACCCAGCCTGTGGCTCAGGGGCATTCCTCAACGCTGCCTTAGTGTTTTTGATGGCTGAGCATCACTATGTAAACGAATTAGAGGCAAAACTGACACAATCGCCTATGACTATTGGTTACGACTCGGCGAGCATCTTAGAGCGCAACCTCTTTGGAGTAGACCTCAACGAGGAGAGTGTGGAGATTACCAAGCTCTCCCTATGGCTGCGCACAGCAACGCGCAAACGTAAACTCGGCGACCTGAGCCGTAATATCAAAGTGGGCAACTCACTTATCAGCGACCCTGCCATAGCAGGCGATAAGGCTTTTGATTGGCAAAAGGAGTTTCCTGAGGTATTTGCCAAAGGAGGCTTTGATGTGGTGATCGGGAATCCGCCGTATGGGGCAAAGCTCAGTAAAGAAGAACAAGAATACCTAAACAACACGTATATACAAGGCGGCTCAGAGACCGTTATTTCGTTTAGCAAATTGGGGTATGATATGCTACTAAAACAAGGTGGGAATATAGGCTTTATCATACCTAAATCATTTTCGTATGCCTCTAACTACACTCCTATCAGAGAATACTTACTCAGTGATATTAACGAAGTAGTTGATTGCAGAAAAGTATGGAATGAGGTGAAATTAGAACAAGTGATATACCTTGCGCAAAAAGGAAGCCCTACGGAGAATTACCTCTCAGGCGTACTGAAAGGAGAAGCAGTACAGATAATGGGAAGTATAAGCAAAGAGACGTTTACCCAGTTCGGATTTTACCTCAATGGCATCGCAGCAGAAGAACTTACTTTGGCTCAGAAGATACAAAGCTCAGGGCTTTTTGTGAAAGATATTGCTAACAATTCCAGAGGGGGTATTTTTCAAAATATCATAAGTGACAAAGGAGACATAGAAGTGCTCGGTGGGGCTGATATACAACGAGAAGGCATTGTAAGTGTCAAAGGAAAGGTATACAAAGCCAGCTTAAATAATGATCCTAAATGTTTTATCAGTGCTAATGCCGTATTAGTACAAAGAATTGTTGCCCATATAGAGAAACCAACAGACCATATCAAAATCACAGCTTGCTACCCAGAGGAGCGCAACTATGCGATTGTTGATACTATCAATCAGTTAGTGGTAAGTGAGGGGTACAATGCTAAAGTGCTATGGTTGTTGCTCAATACTGAGTTACTCAATTGGTATGCCTATCGGTTTATCTTTGCCAAAGCTATCCGTACAATGCAGTTTGACAACCCTGTAACCAATCGATTGCCTATTCCTTTACGTTTGAAAGAAAATCAGGAAGCGTTGGTAAAAGAGGCGGATAAGTTATTGTTGTGCTATAAAGAAATAGCAAAGCTGCGAAAGGTGTTTACCACTTTGATAGCCGCTAATTTAAAGGCGAATATTACCAAGCCTATCACCTACTTTGAGTCCCTTACCTTTGCTGAGTTTACAGCAGAACTCAGCAAACAAAAGCGTAAACTAAGCTTAGAAGAACAAACAGAGTGGATGGATTTCTTTGAGAAAAAGAAGCAAGAGATGCTTGAACTACAAACAGCTGTCGCTGCGATTAATAATAGCGTAAATACAATAGTCTATAAGCTGTATGGGCTAAGTGAGGAAGAAGTTAAATTAATAGAAGAAAAATAAAGTTATGTTTGTAGGTTTTAATTTGAAACATAGAAGAATCTCTTTTGACAAAAATAATGAATGTTATTCATCTGGAATGAGAACACAAGAACTTTGTAAAAGACTCATCTATATTAAGATGATAGAATATATTAAAGGTAATAAAGTTCTTAATGCTGAGTCAATAATGAATTATTGTTTTCCTAAAAAGAAATATCATATTTTTCTATCTCATTCACATAATGATTTAGAATTGGCACAGATGATAGCTGATGTATTGAAAGCAAAACATAATCTTGATGTTTTTATAGATTCAAATATATGGTTGAATTATATTGATATATTAAATTTAGTAGTTAAAGAATATTATTTGAATAATAATGATAAAATTTTGCAAGCTGCTTCTCATATTCAAATGATGCTAATGGACTCCTTGAATTATATGATTGATAAAACAGAGTGTTTATTCTTTTTAAATACCCCTAACTCTGTTCCACTAAAAGACAATATTAATAGTTATACTTACTCTACTTGGATATTTTCTGAAATAGAAATAGCTAAAATAATAAGACGTATCCAGCCAAAAAGACATAATAATTTTACAAAGTATTTTAGTGAATCATTAGGATATCGTGAATTAAAGATAGTATATAAATTAGGATTGGAGAATCTAATTTCTTTAAGTGAGGATGATTTTATTAAGTGGATAAACGAAAAGGAAAATACTCCTGAAGACGCTTTGGATTCTTTATATTTAAAGAAAAAAATCATAGAACTCAGATAAGAATGGAACAGAAATTAAAACACCTGGAATTTATCCACAATACTATTAATAGGATGGACACTAATTCTTTTATCATAAAGGGCTGGTGTATTACTTTGGTAGCGGCATTATTTGCTATCATTGCAAAAGAAAGTAACATACTTCATTGTGTGATAGCTGTTTTTGTAATTATTATTTTTTGGTCTCTCAATGCATACTTTCTACAATTAGAAAGAAAATACAGAGATTTATATGATGAAGTACGTGATAAAAAAGAAGAAGAGATAGATTTTTCAATGGATATTAAAAAGTTTAGCAGATCAAATCCTTTTTGTTGCTCTTTTTTTTCAGGATCTTTATCGCTCTTCTATTTGCCACAAATTATCCTTGTAATGTTTTACACTCTACTCATTTTAATTGGCAAATAAATTAGTTATTTCTTTAGATCGTTAAGATACTAATGTACTGATTTGACTTACATTTCTATTAAAAATCACTTACACAATTTATTTTCCTGATTTAACAACCTAAATCAGAAAAGTAACTTTTTTAAAATAGCAAAAATGAACCCTAAGTGAGCCCCACTTGAACCCTAAGTAAACCCTATCATCACCCTACAGATTTTTTTCTGTTAGCATTTAGCACATAGGTATGGTAATATTGGGATATTTTTTTACTACAAAATTAATTATTAATCATTGTACATTAATCATTTATTCGTACCTTTGCAACTACAAAACTAACCCCTAAAAAAGATGTTATACGCTGAGAATATATATAAAAACTACGGTAATTATACCGCACTAAAGGACGTGTCGCTGCACGTGCCGCGTGGGAGTATCTTTGGGCTGCTGGGTCCGAATGGGGCGGGGAAAACCTCGCTGATACGCATTATCAACCAGATCGTCTATCCCGATGCGGGGCGAGTGCTCTTTGACGGGGTGCCACTTGCTCCTGAGCATACGACGCAAATAGGCTACCTACCTGAAGAACGCGGGCTCTACAAATCGATGAAGGTAGGCGAACAGGCACTTTACTTGGCACAACTCAAAGGACTGAGCAAGGAAGAAGCAAAAAGGCGTCTGCGGTTTTGGTTCGACCGCTTGGACATCGGCGATTGGTGGGACAAGAAGATTCAAGAGCTCTCAAAGGGGATGGCACAGAAGGTGCAGTTCCTCGTAACGGTGCTACACGAGCCTAAACTGCTCATCTTCGACGAGCCTTTTAGCGGCTTTGACCCTATCAATGCCTCTATTATCAAGGACGAAATCCTCTACCTGCGCGACCAAGGGGCTACAGTGATCTTCTCAACCCATAGAATGGAATCAGTAGAGGAACTCTGCGACCATATTGCACTGATTAACAAGTCGGAAAAGGTGCTTGAGGGCAAGCTCACCGACATCAAGCGGCAGTACAAACGCAACATATACGAGGTAGGCTTAAAGGTAGCCCCAGAAGCAAAAGAGGCACTGTTCAGTGAGCTACAAGCACAGTTTGAAGTACAAAAGACACAATTCCACAGCCTTTATGACGATTTGCAGTTGCATATCCACAAGAAAGAAGGACAAAGCACCAATGAGCTACTGCAATACCTCACTACCAAAGCAGAAGTAACCCACTTTGTGGAGGCAATACCCAGCGTCAATGAGATATTCATCTCTATTTGTGGACAAACACCCCTTAAAGAGCCAGAAGAATGAAGAATTTAAGCATCATCACCCAGAGAGAATACCTGAACAAGGTAAGGAATAAGTCGTTTGTGATAATGACCTTTGTGAGTCCGCTGATACTCATCATTTTCGGGGCATTGGTAGCCTACCTAACCCAAGTAAACAACTCAGGGGCAGCAAAGGAGATTGTAGTATTGGACGAGAGCGGTCTGTTTGAGGGCACTTTTAAGCCTACGGAGAGTGCCACGTATGAATATCGCACCGGTGGCAGTCTCAAGGATGCGAAGGCAGCAGTGCTCGCTAAGGGCAAGTACGGACTGCTGTATATACCCAATGATAGTCTGCCGCAAGTGCAGTTTTTCAGTGAGGAGACCCCTCCCCTATCCTTGGTAAACACACTGACGCAGGCAGTTGAGAATACCCTTTTCCAGAAGAACCTCACTGCCAAAGGTATCAAAGCGGCTGACATTGAGAAGGCTAAAACTAAGGTAAACTTGCAGCTTGAGAACTTCACAGGCGAACGCAGTTCGGAGATAGACAGCATCTTGAAGATTGCTATTGGCGGGGCGGCGGGCTACCTCATCTTTATGTTTATCATCATCTACGGCAACCTGATAATGCGCAGTGTGATTGAGGAAAAGACCAACCGCATTGTGGAAATCATCATCTCCTCGGTAAGACCTCAAACGCTGCTCTTAGGGAAAATCTTCGGTAGCTCGCTGGCAGGGCTGACACAGTTTGCTATATGGATCGTCATCGGTGGGGTGGGATTGGCATTGCTGCCGTCGTTCTTTCCTGTTGCTGCGCCACGTGTGGGTGAACTCCCTATGAGCGATATGAGCAGTATTCTCACGGCAGTATCGCATTTCCCTTTTGCTGAGCTATCGCTGCTATTCCTGCTATTCTTTATAGGCGGCTACCTGCTTTACAGTGCCATCTTTGCCACTATCGGGGCTATGGTGGACAACGAGACGGATACGCAACAATTTATTATCCCTGTATTGCTACCGCTGATATTGGCGGTCTACGTTGGGATGTACAGCGTGATAGAAGAGCCTCACGGAACGGTGTCGGTGGTGTTCTCGTACATCCCCCTGACCTCGCCTGTGGTAATGCTAATGCGCGTGCCCTTTGGTGTGGCGTGGTGGGAGGTGCTGCTATCGCTCCTCGCGCTGTATGCGAGCTTCCTATTAGTAATTCGCTTGGCAGGGAAGATTTACCGCATAGGGATACTCATCTATGGGAAGAAAGCGAGTTATAAAGACATCTGGAAGTGGCTCAGACAGTAGTGAGGTACGAGCCTTACGGGTAATTAGTAGGAACTGCATAAATAGTCGAGTAATAATAATGGTCAGTCATTAATATGAATACACAAAATAAATACGTAAATCGCGAACTCAGTTGGCTGAAATTCAATGCGCGAGTGTTGCAGGAGGCGGCGGATCAGCGGGTACCTCTGCTCGAGCGTTTACGCTTTGCTGGGATTTTCTCCAATAACTTGGACGAATTTTTTAAGGTGCGCTATGCTACGGTGAAGCGCGTGGCAACCAATGAGGCTGCGGATACGGAACTCGGGATGCACGCCAAAGAGTTGCTTGAGGAGATCACCCGTGAGGTCATCGCCTTGCAGAACGAGAGCTTAGAGATCATCGATAGTATCACCACGGAGCTGGAAAAGGAGCAGATTTTTATGGTCAATGAGCGCACCTTGCTGCCTGAGCACGAGGCTTTCGTCAATGCGTACTTCTACAACAAGGTGCGCCCCGCGCTTTTTACCATTATCCTGAACGACTTGGAGCGTTTTCCGCAGCTTAAGGACGATGTGGCTTATCTTGCCATCAAGATGATACTCAAGAAGGTGCCAAAGAGCAAGGACGATCAGCGGTTTTTCTCGTCTCAGGCGTACAAGGAGCCTATCCAATACGCGCTGATTGAGCTTCCTTCTACCCTCGACCGCTTCGTGGAGCTTCCGCAGGTCGGCGAGCGGCATTACATCATTATGCTTGATGACATCATACGCTTCTGCCTGCACAAAATCTTCAATATTTTCGACTACGAATCCCTCAGCGCGCATATGATCAAGATAACCCGCGATGCAGAACTCGATATTGACGACGACCTCAGCAAGAGTTTTGTCGAAAAAATCTCTACAAGCGTAGAAGACCGCCGCAAAGGAGAGCCCGTGCGCTTCGTTTACGACAAGGAAATCGATGAGGACACGCTGCAATTCCTCTTCGAGAAGATGCATATCATCAGCACCGATAGCGTAATCCCCGGCGGGAGGTATCATAACCGCCGCGACTATATGAATTTCCCCTCCTTAGGCAGAAAAGACCTCACCTACGCCCCCATCGAGCCGCTTCCCGTCAAAGGGCTGAGCTCCGAGGAGAGTCTGCTGAAGAAAATAGCTAAAAAGGACTTCCTCCAATACACTCCGTATCACACTTTTTCCAACATTATATGGTTCCTTCGCGAGGCGGCGCTCGACCCCAAGGTAAAGTCAGTGAAGATTACTATCTACCGATTGGCAAAGAACTCGCAGGTGGTCAATTCACTTATCAACGCCGTGAAAAATGGCAAGAAAGTAACCGTGCAGATAGAGCTCCAAGCCCGTTTTGACGAGGAATCCAACATTCGGTATGCCGAAATGCTCAAAGCTGAGGGGGTGAAGCTCGTATTTGGGGTGAAAGGACTCAAAGTTCACAGTAAGATTTGCGTCATTGAGCGCGAGGAGGGCAAGGGCATCAAGAAGTACGGCTTCATTAGCACAGGAAACTTCAACGAAAGCACCGCCCGCGTATACACCGACTACACCCTTTTCACTGCAAACCAAGAAATCTTGAAGGACGTCAATAAGGTGTTTAACTTTTTCGACACTAATTACAACGTCCAGAAGTACAAACACCTGATCGTATCCCCCCATTACACCAAGAAAGCTCTCATCGCACTCATCGATCGCGAGATTGACAACGCACTTGCTGGTAAAGAAGCCTTCATACACCTAAAAATGAACAACATCACCAGCTATAAGATGATCGACAAGCTGTACGAGGCAAGCCGCGCGGGGGTAAAAATCCGTATGATAGTGCGTGGAATATGCTGCCTTGTACCAGGAGTGAAAAATCTGAGCGAAAACATAGAGGTCATCAGCATTGTGGACAAGTTTTTAGAGCATCCGCGGCTGTTCATCTTCGGCAATGACGGCGATCCGAAGGTATTCATCTCCTCTGCCGACTGGATGACGCGCAACATCTCCTTCCGTGTGGAGGTAGGTTGCCCCATCTACGACAACGACATCAAGCGGGAGCTCATCGATACCTTCCGCGTAAGCTGGGACGACAATGTGAAAGCCCGCATTATCGACGAAAACAACGACAACCGCTACAAGCCACACACCACTCCTGCCATCAGATCGCAACTGGCTATGTACGAATATTATCAAACACGTATTGACGACTAATCTATGAGAAAACCAAGCATCGCACTTGCGCGATACATCACAGAGGCGTGCAAAGCTAAGGGGATTCGCCATATCGTACTCTCCCCAGGCTCGCGCAACGCCCCACTTACTATCGGCTACACCGCCGACCCCTATTTTACTTGTTACAGTGTGGTGGACGAACGCTCCGCCGCTTTTTTTGCCCTCGGCATTGCCCAGCAAATCGCCGCCCCCGTGGCTGTGGTGTGCACCTCTGGCTCTGCCGTACTCAACTATCACCCTGCCGTTGCCGAGGCTTATTACAGCAACGTGCCTTTGGTGGTGATTTCTGCCGATCGGCCTACCAGCAAACTCGACATCGGCGATGGGCAAACCATACGTCAGGTAGGCGTACTCTCCAATCACACCACTTTCGATGCCAACTTATCCGACAACGAGGCCGACGCGCGCAGTAACACCTATCTACTGAACCGCGCCCTCAACGCCGCCATCACCGAAAGCCTACCTGTGCACATCAACGCGCCATTTGAGGAGCCGCTTTACGAGACTACTACCGAAAACGTCGTTTTTGAGAACATTCCCCCCTCGCCACCCACAAGCTACCTCAGCGAAAGCCACTTGGAGGACTTTCTTACCCGCTGGAACGCCGCTTCGCGCAAGATGGTGCTCGTCGGGGTGCTCGCGCCAGGGTCGCTTGAGGAAAAGTACGTCAGAATGCTCGCCGAAGATCCGTCGGTGCTCGTTCTGACCGAAACCACCTCCAATCTACACCATCCGCAGTTCGTACCTTACATCGACAAGCTGATCACCGCGGCGCATACCCCCGAAATGCTATCTGACTTACGCCCAGAAATCCTGCTGACCTTCGGCGGAATGGTGGTCTCCAAGAAGATTAAGCAATTCTTGCGCGAGAGCCAACCCGCCGCCCACTATCATATCGATCTGCATAAGGGTTACGACACGTATTTCTGCCTGACGCACCATTTTCGCAGCCAGGTCAATGCCTTTTTCCGCGCGATAGCCCCACGCTGGCAGGCAGTCGCCTCCGATTACCAGCAAAAATGGCTTCAGCTTATGGGAGAAGTAGCCGCCGTACAGCAATCGTACCTCGCCGAAGCCCCCTTCTCGGACTTCAAGGCGTTGGAAATCGTGCTTTCGTCCATACCCGAGGGCTACAACCTGCAATTGGCGAACAGTTCCACGGTGCGTTACGCCCAACTCCTGCCCTCGAAGTCCTCGTGGCGGGTGTGGTGCAATCGCGGCACCAGCGGCATCGACGGCAGCACCTCTACGGCAGTAGGCGCGGCAGTGGCAAATAAAAAACCTACAGCAATCGTGACGGGCGACCTCAGTTTCTTTTATGATAGCAATGCTCTCTGGAATAATTACATCCCGAATAGCTTTAAGATGATACTACTCAACAACGGCGGCGGCGGGATTTTTAGAATACTCCCAGGCGACAAATCGGATAAAAACTTCGAACAATTCTTTGAAACACCCCACCATTTGTCGGCTGAGAATTTTTGTGCTACTTTTGGTATCCGCTATCAATCTGCTAACGATTTGAGTAGTTTGAAAGAAAAAATCACTTCGTTTTTCAATGAAAGTAATAAACCGACACTATTAGAAATCTTCACCGAGAGAGAAAAAAATGATAAAGTTTTGTTAAATTATTTTGCCGTATTGAAAAAATTTGTACTTTTACGCCGTTAAATTTTAAACACAAATAAATTATGAGTAAACGAGATGACTTAATCGCAGTTTATGCAAAAGATCTTCAAGAGAAGATAGGTGAGAAGAACCCCGACTTGGCGTTCTTAACAAAGGTAACCATCGGCTTAGGTCCGTCGATCTATAACGATGATGCTTCAAAAGTATCTGGATCAGACCAGAGCGAGATTGATAGAGTGAAGCAAAACTTCCTTATCAAGAAGTTGGGTCTGAAAGATAGCCCAGATTTAGACAAAGCGATTGCTCAGGTATTAGAAAAGTACGGCAAATCGAACCGCAACAAATACCGTGCAGTGGTGTATTATTTATTAGCAAAACATTTCAAGAAGGAAAGCGTTTACAATAAATAAGTCTTCCAAAAATCTAAAAGAGGGCTGAGAAGCATTTCAGTCCTCTTTTTTTGATTTTTTACCCGCAAAACTTCACAATTCAAATAAAATAACTATCTTTGCGCTCGCAATTGGGTAGCACAACTCAAGCAATAAGAATAATTTACTGATAACTAATTGATTATATTACTAATATGAGCATCATATTCGTCAATATACGTTCCTCGATGCCGAGTGGTGGCGCGGGGCGTGCACTAAATTATTTCCATACAGCAAAAATGATCGCAGCGCAAAACCAGTGGAGAGCTTCCTTTGCCTGCCCGCTGCGCATTTGAATTTTTCATTTTTACAAAAGGCCGAAAATCCGCTTTTGGTCGCAAATTATTCCTGATCTATTTTTTAACAAAACCTGTCGCCAGTGGTGGCGACGCTTATCCGAGACGTAAAATGAAAAATAAATATATCGATTTAATTGACCAGACTTACTACTTCCCCCAAGATGAATTCCGCCTTGAAGGCGACGAGCTGCGCTTCCACAATATCGACTTGATGGAACTAGTGCGACAGTACGGCGCCCCCTTGAAATTTATGTATTTGCCAAAAATCTCTGAGAATATTCAGCGCGCTAAAAAATGGTTTGAGAAAGCCATCAAAAAACACAAATACAAAGCCGAATATAACTACTGCTATTGCACCAAGAGCTCGCATTTTAAGCACGTGATGGTAGAAGCTTTGAAAAACGACATTCATTTGGAAACTTCCTCAGCTTTCGATATCAACATTATCAATAATTTGATTGAGGAGGGGCGCATCACCAAGGAGAACTACATTCTCTGCAACGGCTTCAAGCGCGACGCTTATATTGATGGCATCGCCGATCTGATCAACCGTGGCTACGAAAATTGTATTCCCATCATCGATAATTACGAGGAGATCGCACTTTTCCAAGAGAAGATAAAAGGTGCGTACAGCATCGGCATACGCATCGCCTCGGAGGAAGATCCGCGATCGGAGTTCTACACCAGTCGCCTTGGTATCGGCTATAAAAACATCGTGCCGTTCTACAACCGCGAGGTAAAAGATAACGAGAAAGTGCGCCTGAAAATGCTCCACTTCTTTATCAATACGGGGATTAAGGACAACGCTTATTATTGGAACGAGCTGCTCAAATGCTTGAACGTTTACATCCAGCTTAAGAAGGTCGCCCCTGAGCTCGACAGCCTGAACATCGGCGGCGGCTTCCCTATCAAAAGTTCGCTGGCATTCGAGTACGATTACGCCTATATGGTGGACGAGATCATACGCCAAATAAAAATCACCTGCGAGCAAGAGAAAGTGCCCGTACCTAACATTTTCACCGAGTTCGGGAGCTTTACTGTCGGCGAGGCGGGCGGTGCGATTTATGAGATAATGTACCAAAAACAGCAGAACGACCGTGAGAAATGGGATATGATCAATTCATCTTTCATCACGACACTTCCCGACTCGTGGGCTATCAACAAGCGCTTTGTGCTCCTGCCGATCAACCGCTGGAACGACGAATACGAGCGCGTGCTCCTCGGGGGGCTTACCTGTGACGGCGATGATTACTACAATAGCGAGCAGAATATGAACGCTATTTACCTGCCGAAGTACAACAAAAACAAACCCCTCTATATCGGGTTTTTCAACACGGGCGCCTATCAGGATACCATTGGCGGGGTCGGAGGCTTGCAGCACTGTTTGATCCCACAGCCGAAAATCGTGTTGATCGATAAGAAACCCGATGGCGAGCTCTCCTCACGGCTTTTTATGGAACAACAAAAAGCAGAGGATATGCTGAAAATTTTAGGATACTAATAAACTAAATATGTAACGTGCGTTGCCGAGCGTGATGAGCGTTCGGCAATGCTTTTTAAACAAGGAGAATTATGAGATATGTACTAATTTTTTTGCTGACTACTACTTATCTTTTTGCTCAAGAGCCGACGGATGACCGCGGCACGTATCAGATGACGTTGCGCCCCTCGCTGAGCATCAACTTCCTGACTATTGATGTGGAGGATACCCCCGCAAACGCCAACCTGAAGAACAAACGTTTACACCCGAATTACCCGCTGACAGCTGGCTTAGGGATTACGATCGACAATACGTTCGTCAATTTTGCCGTCGCCAAAAGTATTGTCCCCTTAAAGGACGAAGGAAAGTACGGAAAAACAACCTATTTCGATTTCCAAATGCACACCCCTATCAGGAAATTTTTGTTCGACTTCTATTACCAAAATTACAAAGGCTTCTACTACGAATCTGGCGATACGATACGCCCCTACTCCGACATACAAATGAAGCAGGTAGGGCTCGAGGCGCTTTACTTCCCGAAATGGAAAGAGGTGACAGTGCGCAACATCTTCGCCAAGGAGGAGCGATACATCCAGCCAGCCTACTCGTTTTTCTTCGGCGGTGGAGTGTATTACCACAAGGCGACCATCCCGATTCTTACCTTCGACGAAGATGACTTCCGCTATCTGCAATTCGGTGTGAATGGTGGTATCGCAGGTGCCATCAATCTATTGCCCCGACTGCGAGCAGGAGGGCTGATCGGTATGGGATTTTACTACGGCACAGGTCTGCAAAAGCACCAGAAGAACGTCTTTAGTCCGCACCTGAACTATCGTTTTAACGCCTCGCTGTCGTACGTACAGCAAACGTGGTCGTTAGCGCTGACGCTCGTCCACAATTACAAGAGTATGTATTTTCGCAACATCAACACCCTCGGGGTGAATAACACCAGCTTGCAACTTACTTACATCAAGCAAATTGACTTCCGTGCCAACCCCAATAGGAAGTCGCTTAAATTCTTAGGATTTGAATAATTAATAGTCCATTTTTGCTCGCAATCCTTTCGCGAGCTATATGCAGATGTCTACAATAGGAGTAACCCTTTAGGATTACGCAACGCACTATTGTAGACATCTTTTTTTGTGCTGGTTTATGCTTATCTCGGAACAAGTCTTTTAGCCTTCGGAAAGAGGCTGTAGTAACATATATTACAAATTGTGTAATTACTTTACACATATATACATCAAAACTTATAGACAGCATAAAAACTATACACCTTTAGCTATCTCCAAAAAATACACCTATATATTTATAGGTAAAATCGTGAATGAGATACGATTTTATATCAAAAATATCTGAATGCAAGGGGAAATATTTAAAATAGATTAAAAAATAACAAAAAACATTGGTAAAAAATGAAGGTTGGTATCATTTTTGCTATATAGTATACAGACGTAAGCACACAGAAAGGCAAACAAAAGTAGTTTAACGGTCACAAATTGTGACGGAGGCTATCCGAGAAAAATAATGTTTTCTCGATTTGAGATTTGACTATTCATCGAAATATTGTACATTCTCAATTTGTGATCGTAGCAATCCGCTAATAATCGCTATTTTCTCATAAGAACTTCATATTGAAAAACTGGATTGCTACTTTCACAAATAGAGAAACCAGCAAAACAACTGTCGCACTGGTTTCACAAATAGAGAAAGGAGTATTCTGAGAGGAACACCACTTTCACAAATAGAGAAAGGAGCAAGACAAACGTCGCACTACAAGAAAATAACAGTATAAATGCAAAATAATTGAACTATGAAGAGAAGCACATTAAGTTTTCCGTTTATTCAATTGCGAAATAGTGAATACCCTTTAGTGGTAGAGCGCATCATCGAAATTGTAAAGAAACATAATTTGGAGGAACTGCACCTACAGAAATCCTTCGATCGGCTTGCTGCCTTTGAGGAGGATTTGAAGAAAATAGAGGTACAGTCCACCAACACGGCAGCCACCGACGAGATTACTGAAAAAGACGACTTGCGCGATAAGCTCACGCGGGCGATTTTTACCATCGCAAATGCGTATAAGAACTCGGGGGTAGAGCCACAGGTGTCAAATGCGAAGACGATAGACACCTATTTTAAGGACTATAAGTTCGACCGCAGACTGACGAAGGAGAATTATACTTCACAGACCGAAAAGACGGCGCAGCTGATTGACGGTGCCGAGAAGAACGCTAAGATAAAGGCGGCATTCGACAAGTTGCACCTCTTCGATCTGCTGATGAAACTCAAGGACGCCAATGCGGAGGTTGAGAAACTATTCCGCACCCGCACTGCCGAACTTTCGCAACTACCCGACGTGGATATTAAAGAGATCCGAAAAAATGTGGGGGCTGCTATCGATAAACTTTTTATGATGATAGAAGCCAACAAGGAGGAATACGACGATAAGGATTACAATCCGCTGATTAAAGAGCTAAAAGAATTGCTCGATTATCACCGTACGCAGCTAAAAATACGCCAAAAAAGGCAGACAGTAAAGAAGAAGCCAAAGGACGAGGCAGAAGCCTCAACACGAGCCGAGGGCAAGACAGCTGAAAAGCCCTCCTCTGAGGAAAAGCCTAAGGCTGTCGAAAAGAAGGAGGCTGATCCCAACATACATTTATAGTAGAATTTTCTATTTTTTTAAGAATAAACAAACGAAAAGAGATTCTCTCCCTTGCGGGAAGGAATCTCTTTTCAACATTAATATATACAAGTTAAAACGTTTCCTATTGTAACAGATCTGGGCGTCGTTCGCGCGTCCGCTCGTAAGCCATTGCCTCGCGCCACGCCTCGATTTTTGGCGTATTGCCGCTGGTGAGTATTTCGGGCACTTTCCATCCGTTATACTCGGCGGGGCGGGTGTAGACGGGGGGCGCCAGCAAGCCGTCCTGAAAGGAATCGGTGAGCGCCGAGGTCTCGTCGGAGAGCACCCCAGGGATGAGCCTTATCACGGCGTCGGCGATGATGGCTGCCCCGAGTTCGCCTCCTGAAAGGACGTAATCGCCGACGGATATTTCCCTCGTAATCAAATGATCGCGCACGCGCTGGTCGATTCCTTTGAAATGCCCACAGAGCAGTATCAAATTCTCACGGAGGGATAGCGTGTTTGCCATTTTCTGGTCGAAGGTCTCGCCGTCGGGTGTGAGAAATATAATTTCGTCGTACTGGCGTTGTGATTTGAGCTCAGTAATGCACTTATCTATGGGCTCGATCATCATCACCATACCCGCTCCACCGCCAAAAGCATAGTCGTCGACCTGCCGATAGCGATTATTGGCATAATCGTGCAGGTTGTGAAAATGCACAGAGGCTAATCCTTTGTCGATCGCACGTTTTACAATTGAATAGGCGAAAGGACTGGCGATGAGCTCGGGCACGACGGAAATAATATCGATGCGCATCGGCTTTTATCGGTGTTTGTTGATTTCGTCCTGCAGCTGTCGGCGCACTTTTTGCTCGCGGTCGATTGCCGCTTTGCGATAACTCTCGTATTCTTCCTGCAATTCAGCTAGCTCACGTATAGATTTGCGCGTTACTACGTTGCTGTTGGAAAATTTGTATACGTAAAGGATAAAAAGTATGGCTAAGACGAGCACAATGCCCCACATAATAGCGTTGTAAGCACCTTTGGGAAGGAGAATACCGAAGAAATTCATACTGTCTTTCTCGTTGCGCGTTTGATCAAGTGAGGCTTGCAGTGTAGCGATGTCGCCGTTCAGTTTATTAATCTCGTCTTCGTGTTTTTTCACAGTCTGCTTCTCGGTTTGCAGGCGTGTGCGGATGTTCTTGAGGGTGTCGGAGAGGCTTTGACGGAAATGGGCAAGTTTTACCTTGTCGAACATTTTGTAGTTCTGCCACGAGCCACCTTTATCAATCAGGATTTGGAGCTGATCCATCACTGTGTTGATTTTTGGCTCAGGCACCTCCTCTTCGGTAGGGCTTGCTTTCTGCCCAACGGCAGGATTAAAAGTAGTTTGGTTTGCATCTTGTGCGTTTATTGCAAAGGTGAGAAACGCACCGAAAACACTCATAATTATTTGTTTTTTCATCGTAACTTAAGTCTTTTTATGGTGCAAATATACAACAATTTTTTTAAAAAGCACCTATCTGGTGATATTTTTTGCAAAAAACTTTTTGTCGGTTCGGAAATAAAGTTGTAATTTTACGGCAATTTTCAAGGATTTCTATATGAAAAAATATTTTATTATTCTCATTACAAGTATGATAGCAAATTTTACAAATGCGCAGGCGCCGCTCACTCCCGAGCGGTTATGGCAATTGCATCGGGTGAGTGGAATCGTCCTGACGGCGGACAAAAATTATGTGTTGATGCAGGTAAGCACGCCCGATATGGTGGAGAATTCGTTTAAGAAGGAGTTCTACAAGTTGGCGGTCAACGGGGGCGTACCTATTCCGATATCGGGCGAAGAGGTGGAGCGCCTTACTGAAAAGCTGAGCCCTAATGGACGGCTGAGGCTGGTGCATCGCAAGGTGAAGGTGAAGGCTGTGCTGGGCAAAGACCTCTACGACGATTTGCAGAAGAGCAGCGGCAAGGTGTATTCGGCTTTGGATCATCGCCATTGGGATAGCTGGAACGACGGGAGCTACAATCACGTTTTTATTGAGGATGTGACGGGGAAGCAGCCTCCTATCGACCTTTTGGAAGGCAAGCCGTACTACTGTCCGCAGGCGCCCTTCGGTGGTGATGAGGATTATACGTGGAGCCCCGATGGGAAAAAGGTGCTGTACGTCACTAAGGCAAAGGTGGGCACGGAGTATGTAGTGAGCACAAACACTGATATTTATGAATACGACCTGGCCACTGGCAAAACGAGGAACTTAACGGAAGGAATGATGGGCTACGACACGCAACCGCAGTTCAGCAAAGGAGGCGTGCTTTCGTGGCTGAGTATGGCGCACGACGGCAATGAGTCGGATAAGAATGACCTATATATATTATATAAAGGTGAAAGGCGCAACCTGACCGCCGATTGGGATAACACTGTGGCGGGCTACCTTTGGAGTGCTGATGGGAAGAAGATATACCTCCTTGCGGCAACTGAGGGTACTGAGCAGATTTTTGAGCTCGATCCGTTTGCGAAGAAGCCGCAAGTAAGGCAGCTTACCAAAGGCGTGTTCGACATCAACAGGATTATTGGGCAGACGGGCGACGTGCTGGTGGTGGCACGCACGGATATGAACCACGCGACGGAGCTCTTCACGGTTTCGTTGAAGAAAAAGAAGAGCGGCTTTGCGGACGTTCAGCCGCTTAGCCACGTGAATGACGCGCTGTATAAGGACATTGCGCTTTGCCCCGTAAAGGCTCGCAGCATCAAAACGACGGACGGCAAGGATATGTTTGCGTGGGTGATCTATCCACCCGACTTCGACCCTACCAAGAAGTACCCTACCCTACTCTACTGCCAAGGGGGACCGCAATCGGCACTGACGCAGTTCTATAGCTTCCGTTGGAATTTTCAGCTGATGGCATCGCAGGGGTATATCGTCATTGCGCCGAACCGCCGCGGAATGCCTGGACACGGGGTGGCGTGGAATGCTGAGATCAGCAAGGATTGGGGCGGGCAGCCGATGCGCGACTACCTCTCGGCTATCGACGATATCGCCAAAGAGCCTTACGTGGATAGGGATCGCTTGGGCGCCGTGGGGGCGAGCTACGGGGGCTACTCGGTGTACTATCTGGCGGGGATCCACGACAAGCGTTTTAAGACGTTCATAGCCCACTGCGGGGTGTTCAACCTCAGGAGTATGTACGGCACTACCGAAGAGCTGTTCTTTAACAATAACGAAATCGGGGGTGCGTATTGGGAGAAGGACAACGCAGCGGCGCAGAAGTCGTATGCGGAATTTAACCCAATAGAAAAAGTGGCGGCTTGGGATACGCCGATATTGGTGATACACGGCGGGAGGGATTACCGCGTGCCCGAAGAGCAGGGCTTGCAAGCCTTTACGGCGGCACAGCTTCGCGGTATAAAAAGTGAGCTGCTGTATTTTCCTGATGAAAGCCACTGGGTGTTGCAGCCGCAAAACGGTTTGCTTTGGCAGCGCACTTTCTTTAGATGGCTCAAGGAGACTTTATAATAGTGAGGCTACAAAGCGGTACGCAGATAAAGTTAATGGCGAAGGTAAAGACCTCTGCACCAACGAAGACAAAGACAAAGGCGAAGTTTTAGAACAAACGCGCTTTGGGGCGCGGCTGAGCGAAAAGGTCGTTGCTCAAAAAACTTCTGTAAGGTGCAGAGCGAGAGAACCAATGGTGACCTTCTTATCTGAAAGTAATCCGCCTTGTAGCGCTCTAAATCAGCACGGAGAGACATCTGTTATAGGTCAACTATTGCTCTCTGACTGAACCTATATGCTTAAGGAAATTGTCGATTTCAGTTTTGTAGATATCCGGTATCACGATTCTGAAACTGGCGATTTCTTCTTTTATTTTGGTAAGTTCCGTAGTTTTGTCCAACAGCCATTGTTGTATTTTCTCGCTGCGCTCTTGTTCGGCTTTCAGGAGTGCTTGGTTGTAGGCTACGCGCATATCGTTTTGGTACTCGCGGAACTTTGATTTGTAGAAATTCACTTCGGATTCCCACTGGCGATGCTCGGCTAAGAGGGTTTCCTGCAAGGCTTGCAAGTCGTTGATATTGTAGAGCGGGGTGTGCTTTATTTTTATCACCTGTTCGCCTACTTGCTTGAAGGTGATGAGCTCTTGCTTGGTGAGTTTTTGTCGTATCTCGTCGAAATTGTGGATGTATTTACCGATATGGGCTGCTTTTGCCTCGGCTTCTTTGTACTGCACGGCGCCTTCAATGGAGAGGGTTTGCAGATAGTCGTCGATGGTCACTTCATTCATCTTAGCGAGCGAATCGTAATCGATCGGCTTGATTTCCTGTTCGGCTTTCTGGGGCAATTCGCGCAGCTGCTTGCTGACCTCTTCCAAGCGGGCATCTTTCTCTTTGATGGCTGTGCGGAGATAGGCTGAGATGGCATACAGCGAGCCGATTTCCTCAAGTTTGCCACCGATGTTCTCTACACGCTTAAAGTTGTCTAAGGGTTCACCTTCGATGGCAGAAGTATGCGTTTCGATGGCACCCACTTGTTCTTGAATGGGCTTAAGCCGCTCCTTGATGCGCTCGCAGATGTAGTTTGCCTCGGAGGAAGTGAGCCCAGAGATGTTGAAATACGGATTTTTTGTTTGTAAATTGTTCATCACACTATTTATTAACATTGTTTCTTTATGGAAATTTTTGCAAAGGTATAAAGAAATATTCACATCTACAAGTTTATTTGATAAAAAAATTGAGCTATCATATTTTTATGATAGCTCAACTGCGATTATTAATAAAAATTATTTACTCATTTAAAGGACGGAAGGAGCACTACGCTTCATCATCTTATACGGTAGAAATCCGACAGGCGCTAAGGTAGTAAGCCCTGAGATAGGATTAAAACACAAATCTGAACTCAGTGAAATACTTATAAAGCGCCCCAACGGATAGCTCTACACTTGGGAAGTCTGAGTGCTTGGTGGCATCCGCAGGGAATTGTGCCTCAAAGCAAAGCCCTCTGTTCTTGCCAATGGTCTTACGCCCTTCGGGGGTGAAATTGGGGAGGTAGTAGCCTGCATAGATATGAAGCACGGGGTAGTTGGTACGCACGAGCATCCGTATGGACTTCTCTGCGTTGACTACGTTTGCCATATAAACCGAATCGCTGGTTTGCGCGGGATAAGAGCGGTCGGTATCCTCGTAGATAGCCTTTGGACGTGTGTAATCAAAGGGGGTGCCCTTTACGGGGAGTATCTCACCTGTGGGGGTAAAGGAGTCCTCCGCCAGAGGCATATAGTAACTTGAATGGATCTGCAAGCGGTGCTTAAGGATGTCACTATCATCCTCACTGAGATTGAAATAGGTGTGTTGGGTTAGGTTCAGTATGGTAGGCTTATCGCTTTGCCCTTCGTAATCTACTCGCAGACAGTTATCAATCGTAAGGGTGTAGCGCACGCGTACGGTCACATTCCCTGGGTAGCCCTCCTCGCCATCTGGGGAAATGTATTCAAACTCAGCCGAAGGATTCATCCCCTCAGTAAGATCAATGAGTTTCCACAACTTCTTATCGAAGCCCTCAACGCCGCCGTGTATCTGGTGTTCGCCGAGGTTCTGGCTCAGCTGCACTGCCTCACCACCGATGTACACCTTGCCGTTCTTAATCCTCCCTGCATTTCGTCCGATGACGGCTCCTAAATACGGGCAATCAGCAAGGTAAGCATCTGCTCTGTACTCCTCATAGGTGTCGAACCCGAGTACGCACTCCACCTTCTTATCACCGACAGGCACCTTAATAGATGTGATGATGGCTCCGTATTCCATCACAGTAACTTCCATCCCATCAGGGTTTTTCAGAGTAACCATCAGGGGTTTTGCGGTGTTTTTTTCTTCTGACATAATAGTATTGTTATTTAGAATATTCAGATAATGAAGTGACAAAGGTACGCATTTTTTTGGGAAAGTTCCAAATTTATCGCAAACTTTCATCGGGGTAGTGTGCTCCTACCTTACTTTCAAAGGGGTAAAGACACTGGGGATACTTGGGAGGAACTTGCGACTCACTTGGGGCTCACTTGGGATTCAAGACGAACTCAGAACGAAGTCAGAACGAACTCAGATTGATTTTTTATCCTTTTTTGGATGATAGGTGTAGCGGTTTTATCGGTTGTGTTGCTCGGAAGAAATGATGGTGCAAAGGTAGAAAAAAGAGAGCAATCCGCCAAGTTTTTTCTTCTTTTTTTCGAAAAAAGCACCTACTGCTGTTTTGCCTTGGAAATCAGTAGAAGGGTTTTAGGGCAAAGTTTTTCGGTATTTTACTTGTAAATTCGTGGAAAAGCTGTACCTTTGCAGAAATTTTGACCTATATGGATCTCAGAGAAATTAACCAGATTTCTCGCTCTTTATGCGGCTAAATAATAAATCAAAGCGCAATGGAAGTAAGCAAACGATATGCGCAGCGGGGGGTATCGTCCGCCAAAGGCGAGGTACACGCAGCGATCAAAAATATAGATAAGGGGCTGTTCCCCAAAGCCTTCTGCAAGATAGTGCCCGACTACTTAACGGGCGATGAGGAGTATTGCCTTGTGATGCACGCCGATGGAGCGGGCACGAAGTCGGCATTGGCGTATATGTATTGGCGCGAGACGGGCGACCTCTCGGTATGGAAGGGTATCGCTCAGGATGCCTTAGTGATGAATCTCGACGACCTTATATGCGTGGGGGCGGTGAGCGATATGATGCTCTCATCGACCATTGGGCGCAACAAAAACCTGATCCCTGCGGAGGTGATTGCGGCAATCATCAACGGCACTGAGCAGCTCATAGCAGAGCTGGCGACGTATGGGGTGAAGATCCATTCCACAGGGGGCGAGACGGCTGATGTGGGAGACCTCGTACGCACCATTATTGTGGACTCGACCGTAGTGGCACGGATGCGCCGCAGTGAGGTGATTGACAACGCAAATATTAAGGCGGGCAATGTGATTGTGGGGCTTGCTTCGTACGGACAGGCGACTTACGAGGGTGCTTACAACGGCGGAATGGGTAGCAACGGACTGACTTCGGCACGCCACGATGTGTTTGCGAAGTATCTGGCTGGGAAATACCCTGAGAGCTTTGACGCAGCAGTACCTGAGGGGCTTGTATATGCAGGCACAAAAAGGCTGACGGATGCGGTGGAGGGGAGCCCACTTGATATGGGAAAATTGGTGCTTTCACCCACACGTACCTACGCGCCGATCATCAAAAAGGTGGTGGAGCGTTACGATAACACGCAGATCTGTGGGATGGTGCATTGCAGTGGCGGGGCACAGACGAAGGTGCTTCACTTTGTGGATAAGGTGCACGTAATCAAGGAAAACCTCTTTGAAGTACCGCCGCTCTTCAAGCTCATTCAGCAGGAGTCAGGCACGGATTGGAAGGAGATGTACCAAGTGTTCAACTGTGGACACCGTATGGAGCTGTATGTGCCAGAGGCAATTGCTGGGGAGATCATAATGATTGCACAGTCCTTTGGAGTTGAGGCACAAGTGATTGGACGCGTGGAAGCGTCTGAGGAAAAAAGGCTAACGATTGAGAGTGCGTTTGGGAGGTTTGAATATTAAGCCTTATTACTAAATTACTTTATCTTTATGAAAATCAATATCACAAAGGATATACGATGGGCATTGATGTGGCTGTTTATTGCGGTGTGCTTGGGGATAGTGCTTAGAGCATTGCCTATCAGCACGTTGCCTTTTGATATTCCTTATCGCAATATCGTGCATACGCATTCACATTTGGCGTTGCTCGGCTGGGTATACGTCTCGCTCTCGGCAATCCTCGTAAGGGAGTTTGTGCGATTGCCCCAACAAGTGCCCACAACCCTCTTAGAGACAGACGGTGTGGAGGTGCGGCTCTTCAACCGATCGGCACTGAACTACCGCATATTGTTCTACATCACGCAGTTATCCGTCATCGGAATGCTTTTTAGCTTTCCTTTTCAGGGCTACGGAGCTGTGTCGATCACCTTTTCGTCTATATTCATTATTTGCACTTACTTCTATGCGAGTTTTTTTTATAAGAATAGAAAGGAGAAGGGAGAGGTGAGCTATAAGTTTGCGAGGATGGGGGTGTTTTACCTATTGCTGTCGAGTATTGGGATATGGATGATGCCTGTCTCTATCGTGAATTTTGGCAAATACTCCGATGTATATATGTGCTCGATTGCCTTTTTTCTGCACTTTCAGTACAACGGTTGGATGCTTAGCTCGCTAATGGGCTTGTTTATACGCAAATACGGATGGGATAGGCAGTACCCTGAGCTGTTGCAGCGGGTGTTTGTCCTCTTCCAGATAGGGGTTTGTGGCACGCTTTTCATCTCGTGGTTGGGTTATTTCGATTATACTATTTACTACATCGTAGGGGCTATCAGTGCCCTAATATGGATTATGGCAGTGGGGCTTATCCTTTTGCTCTATGTGAGAACGCAGGGCAAAACGCTGCTCAGCAGTATATTTATAGGCTTTTTCAGCTTGAAAGTGGTGATGATGCTCATAGGGTGCATCCCTCAGGTGAGTGTGCTCGTATTTCACAATATGGACTTGGTAATCAGCTATCTGCATTTCAATTTCTTGGGAATTGTAAGCCTTGGAATATTGCTTTTCTTGGAAGAACAAGGGGTGTACAAAGCCAATCGATGGCTTGTGTATCTCTTTCTATTTGCCTTTGTATGCACTGAGTTTTTGGTCGCTTACAAAGGATTTTCGGGGGCACTCGGCTTGCCTATGATTCCGCATTTGCAGGATTGGTTGTTGGGCTTTACCGCACTGTTTTACTTCCCTGCCTTGGGGTGGAAATTGGGTAGCAGCAAAATTAATTTGCAATAATCTTTGGGAATATCGTTATTATTTGTAACTTTGCGCTCTGTATGGGTGGAAAGGGACTACCTATAACTCAGTAAAACGCTAAAAACTAAATTGTTATATAAATAAAACAAGTAAAAAAGACTTATGAAGAACATACGTATTTTGTGTCTGCTGGCAGTAGTATTGCTTTCGGGGCAGCTATGGGGGCAGACCTCAGAACGCAAGAAAGTGGATGGTGTAGCCGCAGTGGTGGGGGATTACCTCATCTTGGAGTCGGATATTGACAAGGCGTTCATCGATATGAAGCAACAAGAGATAGATACGAAAGATATTACGCGCTGCCAGATGCTCGGCAAGTTGATGGAGGATAAGCTCTACGCGCACCAAGCCGTACAGGACAGTGTGAAGCTCAGTGATAGCGAAGTGCGCGATGCGGTGAACCAGCGTATAGAGTTCCTTACCGCACAGTTGGGCGGCGACATCAAGAAGCTGATGGAGTTCTACAAGAAAGACGATGAGCAGGCAATGCGCGATGAGCTTTTCGACACCTTCAAGGTGAGTATGCTCGCCCAGCGAATGAAGTCGCAAATAGTGAAGGATGTGGAGGTTACACCTGAGGAAGTACGTACTTTCTTCAACAATATTCCTGTGGAAGATCGCCCTCACTTCGGCACTGAATTAGAGATAGCACAGATCGTCGTAAACCCTGTAGCTCCTAAGAGTGAGGTGCAGAAGGTGATCGACCAGCTCAATGACATTAAGGAAGATGTAGAGAAGAACGGAGCGAGCTTTTCAACGAAAGCAATCCTCTACTCGCAAGACCGTGGCACAGGTGGACAGGTGCTGACCTTCAACCGTAACTCGTCCTTTGACAAGGCTTTTAAAGACGTAGCCTTTACACTGCAAGAGGGGGAGATCTCTAAGCCCTTTGAGTCGAGTTTTGGTTGGCATATCATCCAGATGGATAAGATCCGCGGTAAGGAAGTAAGCGTAAGGCATATATTGCTAATGCCTGTCATACCACAAGCGGCTTTAGATGAGGCAAAGGAAAAGATAGAGAAGATACGCAGCCGCATTGTGAATAAAGAACTCACTTTTGACGAGGCTGCACGTAGCCTTTCAGATGAAAAAGAGACCCGCAATGATGGTGGTCAGCTCATCAACCCAGAAGACCTCTCCACACGCTTTGAGCTTACGCGTATTGAGCCATCGCTCTATGCACGTATCTCCGACCTGAAGGACAATGAGGTGTCTATTCCTTTCTTAGATGAGGATAGAACAGGCAAAAAGACTTATAAGATCTATCAGATTACCAATCGCATTGATGAGCACCAAGCCGACTTCGTAAAGGACTATGTGAAAATACAGGATTTAGCCCTGAAAGAGAAGCAACTGAAAGCCATCACCAAGTGGATGAAGGAGCACATTGAGAAGACTTATGTAGCAGTAAATGGCGAATATCGCAAATGTCAATTTACCAACAACTGGTTAAAGAAATAAAGCAATGATAATCGAACAGCGCATAGCCCATATACAGCAGATGGAGGGAGTGCTCAACACCTCAGAGGCACTCATCAAAGAGCTCTACGAAATGCTTGAGCGTTGGGAAGCCCATCAGCCTGCCCTAAAGCAGCTCATCGCTTATTACGAGAGTGAGCAATGGATGGAGGACTACGATGCCAGCAATGAAGGACAGCTACCGAAAGATATGCCACAAGGTGTACTCAGTGAGGATGCCGTCTACAATGTAATCACTGATATAAAGAGCCTGAAAGAAACTTTTGCAGAGTGTAGTAAATATAAGATATAAAAAATAACTCTTGCTTGATGAAATACCCAAGCAGGAGTTATTTTTATATAACAAGTGAGAGTTGTTTACTCCTCACTCTCTTTCATATTATGGTATACATTCTGTACGTCATCATCCTCTTCTATTTTCTCTAACAGCTTTTCCACGTCTGCCATTTGCTCAGGGGTAAGCTCCGTCAGCGATTGTGGGATACGCTCAAAGCCTGAGGAAAGGATTTCAAGACCTCTACTTTCCAGCTCTTTTTGTATCGCTCCAAAGCTACCAAAAGGTGCATAGATGAGTATGCCGTCTTCATCTACGAACACCTCCTCAGCTCCAAAGTCTATCATTTCGAGTTCTAACTCCTCAGGGTCAATACCGTCTGCTTTGATGCGAAAGTTGCAGGTGTGGTCGAACATAAACTCTACCGAACCTGAGGTGCCCAATGCGCCACCACATTTGTTAAAGTAGCTACGTATGTTGGCTACCGTACGGTTGTTGTTGTTGGTAGCCGTCTCAATGAGGATAGCAATACCGTGAGGAGCATAGCCTTCAAAGAGGATTTCCTTATAGTTCTCAGTGTCTTTCTCGCTTGCCTTTTTGATAGCGCGCTCTATGTTTTCCTTAGGCATATTGGCAGCCTTAGCGTTCTGAATCACCGCACGCAAGCGGGCATTGGTCTCAGGGTGTGGACCGCCTTCTTTCACTGCGATTACGATGTCTTTGCCAATACGTGTAAAGGTCTTTGCCATTGCTGCCCAGCGTTTCATTTTGCGGGCTTTTCTAAATTCAAATGCTCTTCCCATTTCTTATTCTTTGTCTTTAACTTGTTTATCTGTTATATGGTTAATATTCATTTCTTTCTTTCCTATTTCTGTATACTTTCTTACAAAATCTTCTTTAGCCTCAGTATACCCATCCCTATTATGCTGATAAGGTTTCCATAGAGACAATTTCAATTTCTCATAAACCTTTGCCACCTCAGGGTGTATACGTAGATAGTCTCTGAAATACAATTCATCATTATCACCCTCATACCGCAGGTGCAAATGAAACACACGCTCAGCAAAACCCTGCAAAGTATAGCCTTTATTAAATGACATACGCGCTTCTTTTGCTGACATCAACAGATAACCTGCTGTTAATATACAATGCTTCATTTCTTCAAAGTCTGTCCCTTCCTTTACTTCAAGCAACATATCCACAGTGGGTTTTGCCCAAATGCCCTCAATAGCTGTACTTCCGATATGGCTCAATCTCACCACCTTATCAGCAGGTAAATACTCTTCTAACAATTGCTTCTCTTCTTCAAACCACTCACTCCAACAAGCCTGATGAGCTGTCAAAATAATAGGGAACAACTCCCACAACTCTTCTAAACTCATATCAGTTAGTTGTTTCTTCATTTATTTTCCACTAAAGCATCATCTGCTTTTAATATAAAATCTCCTTCAAACTTCAATGCTGTCTCGGGAAAATCCAACCTTGTCAGTCGTTTAAGCTCTTCGAATGCTTTGCAATCATTATCAAGGCGTAAGCCAGCAGCTTTTGTCTGTTTTATAGGTACTACCTTTGCATAGAGAAAATCACCCTTATTATTGAGTTTGATATCCAGCAGTGGCGCAATACCTTTTAATCCTTTAAGACTAAAACGCCCATATGTATTGAAGTTGCCTAAGCTATAAGCAATAAACTTATTCTTGTAAAGCTCTACAGCCCGTGTAACGTGTGGTCCGTGACCGAGTACAATATCCGCTCCTGCATCTATCACGCTATGTGCAAATTTATAAACATCCCCACGATTTTCACCATAGAACATCTCTTTGCCACGAGGTACACGCGTATAAGGGGCACCCTCAGCCCCTCCGTGAAATGACACTATCACAATATTGGCTTGTGTACGCAATTGCTGTACCAGCGTCGTTGCTCGCTTTATATTATTTACAGTCAGCATATCTGCATTGGGAGAGAAGGCACAAAAGCCGTATTTTACACCTTCCTTTTCAAACACCACTGACTTTTTCTCCACAGGACCTGCGTGCTGTATTCCAACCTTATCAAGTACCTTAGCAGTAGTTTTCCGACCTATGTAACCAAAATCATTTGCGTGATTATTAGCCATACTAAGAAGATTAAAGCCAGCCTCTTTTATAATCTTTCCATAGCGCTCTGGCATACGAAAAACATAACAACTCTCCTCTTCCTTCTCTTTATCAGTGATTGGTTTATCCTCTTCTTTTTTATAGAACTCCTTACTTTTATCAATTAATATCGTCTCTTTCCCCTCAACATCCTTACATTTCTTGCATTTATCAGAGTCACCACGGTCTAAAAGTACCCCCTCTAAATTGCCAAAAACAACATCCCCTTTCAAAAAGTTCTTCACATATTTAAAGCTCTTTCGTGCGTCATCTTTTGGCAAATGTCCTTCAGGAAATCCTGAGCCTATCATCATATCTCCTACTGCCACAATGCTAATAGTATCTTTCAAAGTACCAATCGTTAGTGTATCGGTTTGTGCCCATAGCTCTACAGAGGCTATGAATAATAGTGTAATAAGTAGTTTCGCCTTCATAGCATATACGCATTGTAATTATTTACTGTTCACTATACGTTGCTATCACCTGCTCTCCGCCTTTGGCCTTATCGCCTAATTTGACGGTTACTTGAGCATCTAAGGGGAGATATACATCCACACGCGAACCAAACTTGATAAAGCCAGCGTCCGTACCTTGTACTACCTCATCACCTACTTTGGCATAATTGACAATGCGCTTTGCCATAGCCCCAGCTATTTGACGGTACATAACCTTGCCAAAGACGGGATTATCCACTACCACAGTAGTGCGCTCGTTCTCTTCTGAGGCCTTAGGGTGCCACGCTACAAGGTACTTCCCTGGGTGATACTCACTGTAAACCACTTTACCACCCAACGCATAGCGGGTAACGTGTACGTTCAGTGGCGACATAAAGATAGAGACCATCAGTCGCTTGTCTTTAAAATACTCAGGTTCATACACCTCCTCTATCACCACTACCTTGCCATCAACAGGGGCAATAATATGCTTGTCATTGCGTGGCGTAACGCGCTTTGGGTTACGGAAAAACTGCAATATGAGAATGAGCAGCACGATACCTGCCCCTTGAATAGTCTTCCCTGTCCAAAAAGGCAAGTCCCAATGCTCCATTGCATAAGTAGCCCCCAATGAGAGCACCGCCACGATCACAAACGTGGTGAGTATAATCTTATATCCTTCTCTGTGAAACATCGTCTAACATTTTAGGGCGCAAAGGTACAAAAAAAATATAAAACGAGAAATTTTTTGCAGATATAAAAGATTTGTAACACAAAAAGATATTGAAAATGTATCTGTTACAAAAAATAGTATTTAAATAAACACACTATCATCTATAAAAAAGAAGCTGTCCAAAAAATCGGACAGCCTCTTTTATTATAAATAAATTGATATGTTATTTAAGCACACTTAGCGCCTTCTCTAAACGTGGCAAAACGTCTTTGATATCCTGTAACGAGCAACCTCCTGCTGAAGCACGGAACCAAGGCATTGTCCTACTATTACCAAAAGCTGAGAAAGGAACAAGTGCCATACCTGCTTCCTGAATCAGATAAAATACTAAATCAGTGGTATCATTTAGTTTTTGCCTTTTAGGGGTTGTCTTTCCCACATAATCCAGTTTAATAGTCAAATATAAAGCACCCATAGGCTTAATACTTTCTACAGCAAAGCCCTTAGATTTTAAGGTTTGTATACCTTCGTGTAAGGTCTCCAAGCTATATTTGATTTTACCTTTATAATCAGCTACAAAAGCATTTACAGCAGCTGTTTGCTTTAAAAAGGCAGCCATAGCAGCTTGTTCAGGTTTAGGTGCCCAAGCGCCTACGTGGGTAAGTAAAGCAGCCATTTTTGATATAATAGCTGAAGGTCCAAAAGCCCAACCTACGCGTACCCCAGTAGCTGCAAAACATTTTGAAGAACCATCAATAAAAACAGTATATTCCTTCATTGCAGGCACTAAACTCACAGGGTTAAAATGCTTTTCTCCAAAGGTAAGCATCGCATAAATCTGATCATACATTAGATAAAGTGGCTTTTCATCTTCACTCCTACACTTATTTTCCTCTACAATAAGTTCACAGATGTCACGCAGCTGCTTCTCCGTAAACATTGTCCCTGTTGGGTTCAGAGGAGAACACAAAGCTATCAATACAGCTCCTTTAATGTGAGGTTTTAGCTCTTCTGCCGTAGGTAAAAAGTTATTTTCAGGTTTTACCTCTATTTCTACCTTCTTTGCTGAATTGAGATATGAATAGTGATTGTTATTCCAAGAAGGAACGGGATAAATCACCTTATCACCTTCATCCACAATCGTTTTAAAAGTCGCATAGATAAGCGGGCGCGATCCTCCCGCCACCAAGATATCCTTAGGAGTGTAATCCAAGCCATAACGTTGCTTCAAATCTGCTGAAACGCTCTCACGCAAGCTAAGCAATCCACTTGCAGGTGGATAGTTAGTAAGATTATCTGCATAAGCTTTCTGGATACCAGCTTTTAACTCTGCTGGAATAGGATAAATGTTTGAATCCAAATCGCCAATAGTAAGGTTGGTAATCTTCTCTCCTTTCGCTTTAAGGTCGTTTACCTCATTACCTATCTTTACGATTTCAGAACCAATAAGATTCTGTGCCAATTTTGATACTTTCATAAATTTTAAATATTTTAGTATTTATCTCTTTCCTAAGAAATAAATGGTTATTACTTAATAATCTCCTAATGTTTCAGGATTTTGAGCTAAGGCTTTTGCCAACTGCTCATCATTAGGTGCTTTCCCGTGCCAAGCGTGTGTACCCATCATAAAATCTACACCATTACCCATTTCTGAGTGTAATAGCACACAAATAGGTTTACCTTTTCCTGTCGCAGCCTTGGCAATGTGCATTCCTTCTAAGATAGCTGCAATATCGTTTCCTTTCTCAATGTCGAATACTTGCCAACCAAAAGCCTCAAATTTAGCCCGTAAATCACCTAAAGGCAGTACCTTATCCGTAGGGCCATCAATCTGCTTGCCGTTGTAATCCACGGTAGCAATAAGGTTATCTACTCCCTTTCCTCCAGCAAACATCGCCGCTTCCCATATCTGTCCTTCTTGTAGTTCACCATCACCGTGAAGGGTGTAAACTAAGTGCTTATCACCATCTAACTTCTTTTCTAAGGCAACCCCTATGGCAACTGAAAGTCCTTGCCCCAACGAGCCCGAAGCAATACGTACCCCTTCTAAGCCTTCCTCAGGTGTTGGGTGCCCTTGCAAACGTGAATTAAGATGCCTAAAAGTAGCTAATTCACTCACAGGAAAGAAGCCTCTACGTGCCAACACACTGTAAAACAGAGGCGATATATGTCCATTAGAAAGGAAGAAAACATCTTCTCCCTTACCCTCCATTTTAAAAGGTAAGCGGATATCCATCAGCTCATTATATAGGCAAACAAGAAACTCTGCACATCCCAATGAACCACCTGGGTGTCCAGAATTTACTTGGTGTACCATTCTCAAAATATCTCTACGCACCTGCGTGGTCAAATCGGTAAGTTCTTGAATGTTTGGCATTATAAATTACATATTTTATAGGGGCAAAAGTACGTACTATTTTTTAACTGTGCAAACAAAATGTCAAAAATTTTTAAAAGATTTTTCTGAAAGAAGCTGTTTAAACTTTTTTTAGAGAAGTAAAAGTTCCCAAAAATTAGTAATTTTGTGTTTGAGAAAAAACACCAAAATTCAGGAACTTTGGGCAAAGATACAATAAATAAATGGATTATTTCCTTTTTAAGTGTAGGAAAAAGAGGATTTAAAAGTAATTTTGATTTAGCTTCAATATTTTTATTGATTCTCAAGAGATTAAAAACAGGGGTACAATGGAGAGAACTTCCAATTGAAAGCTATTTTGAAAAAGGTGAAATCTCTTGGCAAAATGTCTATTACTACTTCAATAAATGGAGTAAAGACGGTAGCTTTCAGCGAATATGGTTAAATCTATTAAGTAAGAAGAAAAAAAATTAGATATGTCTTGCGTTCAATTGGATGGTAGTCATACACGTTGTCGGTAAAAAGGAGAATCTACAGGCTATCAAGCAAGAAAAAAAGCCGTAACCACAAATAGTATTTTTTTGTGTGATAATAAAGGGCAAATGATAGCAATGGGAAGTCCTAAAGCAGGAAATCACAATGACTTATATGAAATAGAAGAAGTACTAAAAGAAATCTTAGCTTTATTAGAAGAAGCAGGAATAGAGTACAAAGGTCTGTTTCTCAATGCTGATGCAGGATTTGATAGTAAGTCTCTTAGAGATTTTTTAGAAAGCAAAGAAATTATAGCAAATATTAAACCTAATCCCCGAAATGGAGAGCAACCAGATGTTTATTTTGATGAAGAATTGTACAAAAATAGGTTTAAAATTGAACAAGCAAATGGTTGGCTTGACGGATATAAAGGTTTGATAATGAGATATGAGTATCTTGATGTAACTTGGATTGGAATGCTCCTATTAGGGTTTATCTCCAAGTTCCTCAAAAAAGTTTAAACACGTTTAAAGAATAAATCATCGAAACAAACCGCTATAAACGTGTAAAAAGGCGTGTAAGTATACATTTAAAACGTATAATTACACACATTTCACAGAGTTATAAATTCAATTTAAATTCTCTCACAAAACTTTTATCAACTGACAATCAATATTTTAAAAACAAAAACATATTTTTATAAAAGTTTGGCACGGATTTTTCTGTACAATAAGTGAAAAATTGCTAAAAGAAACATTGTTAGAAAAAACATCATTAAAACAGAAGTTAGAAAAAAAACAAAAATTATTAGTTAAACTATTTAAAACATTATTTTTTTAAATTAAAACAAAGTCTTATCAAAGAAACCTTATTACTTAATAAAGTTTCAAAAAGCTAAAAAATTCTTCATTTTTTGGAGTTAGTAGTAGTATTTATATGCATTGTGAAAAAAGCTCTCTAATTACTTAGAGAGCTTTTTTTATGTTTATATACATAACGAATCCTAAAACTATACGAGTTTTACAACTACAAATCTAAAATCAAATGGGTCAAAATCAGAGATTAAAGTTGGGATAAACTCCTCCCCAACTTCTAAGTAAAAATCAGTAAAGTTCGAAAAACGCTCCTGCAAACCTCCATTAGGGAAGAGTTCTCTCTGCAATACTACAACTCGTTCCAATTCATCGGACAGCTTACGCTTCTGAGCCTTAAGTAAGCGTTTTTCAAGATGAGTTAATCCCTTCAACTGCTTCACTTCCTGAGCCCTTACAGCATTCATAAAGCTAACATCAGTCTGTGCTGCTAAGATATATAAGTCAGAAAACTGCTTCTGTAGAGCCTCTTTCTGAGGAGTAAAATCAATCGGAAAAGTACTAAGTGCCCTTACCTTTTTATCTTTTAAATCATTACTTTTTAAGAATAAATCCTCTACTGAAAGCCCGAGTTTTTGTATCTTAGCTTGCTGTCTTTCACTTATTAGCATTGCTGAATTCCTAAGCATCAGCATTGGAAACACAACTCTTTCTCTCTCAAAAAATCCTTTGAGTTCTAACCAATAAGCAATCTCTCCACCTCCTCCAATGTAAGCTAAGTTGGGTAAAATCACTTCCTGATACATCGGGCGTAGTATTACATTAGGAGAAAATCGCTCTGGATACTCCTCTAATTCTCTCAGTATCTTATCTTTAGTAAATTTTATTTTCGTATCTACCACGTCAAATCCCTCATCCCTACGCTCTATTCTATGCCGTGAGCCTGTGGTGAGATAAAATAAATTGATTTCTCGTGGATTTACTTGTATGGGGTAAGTATTATCTAAGGTATATAATTTTTCAGCCTGTTTACTAACCTCCTGATATGCAATATGGTGTAACAAGTCATTCTTCATATATGGGGTAAACTCACGCTTGAGCTCACGATCATTCCCATCAACTATCACTACACCATACTCCTGAAAAAGAGCATTGACTAAATAGCGGGTAGCTCGTGCTAAAGTACTGTTTTCTAAATAACTATCTCGGAACAAAACGCGTAAGTTTTCTGCATTTTTACCCAAGCCAAGTGCATTACTGAATGCTTCGAAAACAATTGACAATGATCGAGTACTAAAATCACCCGTTGCTCCTTTCTGCTCACTATTCCAACAGATAGTCTTTCCTCCACTGAGATGAAAGTGATTAATCTCCTCAAAATCGTGGTCCTCTGTTGCCATCCAATATACAGGCACAAAGTTATAATCTGGATAAAGTTTAGAAAGCTGCTTAGTTGTATTAATTACAGATACAATCTTGAAGATAAAATACAAGTGTCCCGTAAACAAACTCAACTGATGTCCAGTTGTAATAGTGAAAGTATTTTTCTCACCTAAAAGAGTAATGTTTTTCAATACTTTATCACTCGTTTGTACATCTAAGTATTGCTCCTTCAGCCTTTCTACCAGTTTCTTTCGCGATGGCTCTGAAAACTGAAGTGCCTTCTCTTTTATCTGCTCCTCAAAGTTTAACGGAGTTGGAAAACGGTTATAAAATGGGCGTAATAAACCCTTTTCAAGCACATAATCTTTGATTAGCCTTGAAAAAAAACGAATATTCTCATACGGAATAAAATCTGTGACCATAGCTCAACTCAATTAGATTAACAACTAATCCCCATCAATCGAATTATCTGAGAGATCTACATTGCCTCCTATATTATCATCCTCATTATTCATAAAGTAATCATCCTCATCGTAATTCTCCATTGTATCGGCTAAGCGTGTACTTACTTTTACTAAATAGATAGTATCCTCAGTACGTACTTCTAAGGCCTCAACCGTCTCATTCTTAGAATTTTTAAACCTAATTACATCGGCATCCGTATACCCTTCAGGATACTTTTCTACCAGCATAGCAAGTATTTCAGCTGTCAGTTTGTTGTAATCAACGATAACACGTTTCATAATTAATTATTCTTCTTTCAGGGGGCGAAAGTAAGTTAAATTTTACAATTACAAAATAAAAAACGCTTTTTTTTATAAAAAAATATTACATTTGCAGCCTAAATCAATAATTTATAAGTAATTAACATCACTAATATGCAGCTGTTTTATCACCCTGAAGTTGATCAACAAAGTAAAAATATACGCTTTAATAAAGATGAGAGTCAGCATATTGCCAAAGTTCTACGCAAAATAGAAGGCGATATGCTACACATCACCAATGGCAAAGGATTCCTTTTCACTACGCAACTCAGTCTTGCCTCACCCAAGGGTTGTGAGGTAGCAATACTCAATAGTGAAAAGCGACCTCCCCTGCCCTATTACCTGCACTTAGTAGTCGCCCCAACCAAAATGAATGAGCGCTACGAATGGTTCTTAGAAAAAGCCACAGAAATAGGCGTAAGTGAAGTAACTCCTATCATTTGCGAGCACTCAGAGCGCACTACAATCAAACTAGAGCGTTTCGAAAAGATCATTCTTTCAGCAATGAAACAATCCTTACAGTGTTATTTACCTGTACTCAATCCACCCATCAGTTCCACAGATTTCTTTAAAAACAAACAAGATGATAGCATCAAATTCATTGCCCATTGTGAAGATACCGCAAAACAACTCCTCATACAACAACTCTCCCCACTCCCTACAAGAATCACCATCCTCATAGGTCCTGAAGGCGATTTTTCTTCTGAGGAAATCAATACCGCACTCTCTCAGCATTTCATCCCTATCTCATTGGGGGAACATCGTTTACGCACCGAAACAGCAGCCATTGTAGCTTGCCATACCGTCAATATAGCTTCTCTTTTATAACAACCTCTCAAAAATAAAAAAAGCGGATAGCAAAACTATCCGCTTTTATAACTATTAAAGCTAAATTTTACTTCAATTCAAATACAGCCTTACGAGCTAATTGACGTGCACGTGGTGAATTCTTATCCACGCTGCTATCAACGCCCTTACCTTCTGCTGTAATACGCGAACCATCAATACCTGCTTTTACAAGTAAGTTCTTCACCGCATCAGCTCTCTTCTGTGATAAAGCTGCATTGTAATTAGTACCACCTAACTCATCAGCATAGCCAGAAATATGAATATTGGCTGATGGGTTCGATTTCATATACTTAGCAACGAAATCAACAGCCCAAGAAGATGATATCTGTGGTTGAGACGAATTAAAGTCAAAGTAAGCATTGATATAGCCCTTTCTGATCAGATCAGCAGCTACATCACTATCATTCACTTCTCCATTCTCACCTACAGCCTTCTTAGATTGATAATTATCATTCAAGTAACTTTCAATCTCATCCGGAACGCGGTTGCCATTAGCATCGTTCATACGATTTTCTTTGTTAGCCACTTCGCTCTTCAGATCTGAAACATTGTTTTCCAAAGCCGAAACACGTTGAGCTACTTCCTCTATCGCATCTTTTTGAGATTGAGCTGCCCAGTCTGCGTGTCTGCCGTGCTTGCCAATAGCAATACTCAAACCTCCTGTAAGCGTAAAGTGATTTCCTTGGAAACCTCTACTACTCACCTGTGATTTAGTATCGTAAGCATAATCCTGCTTGCTAGTCATATAAATTGAACCATCAAGTAAGAACGTTACACGGTTTGAAATACGTACTTGTGGTGTCAAACCAACTACCAAGAATCCTAATGGGTCAGCACTTGATAAATCATCACTGTTCAGCTGGCCATAACCACCACCTGCGTGTAGTAACAAACCTAAATCACTTGTCCATTCCTCAAAATTCAGTGCTCTACCTACGTTCACAACCCCTTGTAAATTTACATTCCAAAGGCTTGAATCAAACTTCTGAGAGTTATCTGAATTTGTGAAAGAATCATAACCACCCCCTAAACGAAGCCCGAATCTGTTGTTAAACATATAGCGAACCCCTGCATTGGCACCCCACAAATTGAGATCATTAGTGTGATAACCAGTCGTCATAGGCGTGGTAGGCTTATTAAAGCCTCCGTTAAAATCAACCGACCACTTGTTGTAGTCCTTGTCCTCTTGCGCTTGAACTCCTATAAAAGCCAGCGAGGCCAAAATAAAAATAGTCCTTTTCATTTCCTTGAATAAATAAAACTTATTATAAAACTGGGGCAAAGGTAAGCTTTATTCTTGATATAAAAAAATATTTAAGAAAAATTAACATTCCTTAATGTTTATCCTTATGCTTCAAAAGCATTCTCTCTAAGGGGGTTATCGAGCTATCAATCCCCTCCTCAAAAGTCTTAAATTGCTTCTTCACTACCAAACTTTCACCTGGTATATGCACTTTAACTTCTACAATTTTATTCTCTTTCGAGCTCGTATTATCAAGCTTTAAATGAACATCAGCCTCAATAATCCTATCATAAAAATTATCAAGCTTATCTAACTTCTTCTGGATAAAGTCTACCAATTTCTGATCGACTGTAAAATCAACTGGATGTACGTGTACTTTCATAAAATCTAATAATTTAAAGGTTCAACAATTTAACTCTTCTCATCTCCCCCATCCGAAGCCGCCCTTGGATGTGCACTGTTATACTGCCGCTTTAGCTCTGCCAAACTCGTACTCGTATACACCTGAGTCGAAGCTAGCGAAGAGTGCCCCAATAACTCCTTCACAGTATTCAAATCAGCACCATTATCCAACAGGTGACTCGCAAATGAGTGCCTCAGCACGTGCGGACTAACATCTTTCTTAGTCGTTACTGCACTGAAATATGAATTAATAATCCGATATACAAGCGTAGGGTATATCTTCTTACCACTTTTCACCAAAAACAAATAATCCTCACTCCTCTCATTCACCACCTCTTCCCTCAGCTGCAAATACGCCTCCAACGTCTTCTCCAATTCAGGAATAATAGGTATATAGCGCTCCTTATTCCCCTTCCCCAGCACCTTCAATTGCTTCTGAGAAAAATCAACATCCCCCACACGTAAGTCTGCCAATTCCGATCGGCGGATCCCCGTAGCATACAGCGTCTCAATCACTGCCCTATCACGCATCTCATCAAACGAACTCTTACTCGAAAAATGAGACAATACCTTCTCTATCTCTACCTCCGAAAAAGGCAACTTATGTTTCTTTTCAGTCTTTAAGAAAAAAATACCTTTCTCAAACGGACTCAGATCTATCTGCTGCGTTTTTTTCAAAAAAGAATAATAAGTCTTCAGCGCCGATAGCTTCCTATTGATACTCCTGAAAGTAATATCCTGCTGCGAAAGACTAATGATCCATTTCTTAATATCCTCCTGCGACGCCTCCTCCAAACACTGCTGATCCTCACTCTGCATATACTTCTCAAAAGCCCGCAAATCGTGCTTATAAGCCTCAACCGTGTGCACTGAGTACTTCATCTCTACCGACAAATACATTATAAAAGCGTTAATTGACATAATTTAGTTGATTGGTTTAAACAATACAATTCCGTTAAAATAAGTTCTCCTTTTATTTTTCAGCAAAGTAAAACATTTATTTTAAAACAGTGTGTTAAATAAATGTTAAAAATTTAAAACGAATTGTTAAACAACTTATAGATAAGCAAGTTACTATCAGAAAAAATTTCTATATCAAAAGCGTTCATTACAGAAAAAAGCAAAATCGCAATTCTTCGAGCCTCCCTATCGAACAAGTAACGAACCCACAACAAAGCCCCCATCTACAAACAAAAGCCTCCTAACCAACCCCCATTACATATCATCTTTCTCCCTTCAGAACAATTAACAGAAAAACATCAAAAATGATCCTCATATACAATCAATTGTAAATCAATGAGTAAAGATACTCTTCTAAAAATTAACATATAATACGGTATAAAAAAATACATTTTTATTTGGCTATATCACTTTTATGTTGTACCTTTGACCCCTGTAACTCATATAGACAGTCAAATATTATGAAATATTACTTATTATTCCTTTTAGGCATAGCCTTAGCATTCACCTCGTGTGAAAATAAGCCTAAGCTTACACCTGAGCAGATTGAAGCTATGAAGCAAGCTAAGCTCGACTCGCTGGCTGAAATACGATTCTCCGACATCGATAAAGAGGAAGTAGATACTTACCCTCTTTTCAGAGGAATATGCGACAGTGCCACTACAAAAATCGGTCAGAAAGAATGCTTTGAAAAGACCTTTGCTTCACTCTTACTCAACAGCTTAAAGAAAGATAATTACAAAGTGGGCGAGCCTATTGCCGATAGAGTTATGCTCTACATCAAAGTAGACAACGAAGGAAAGATTGCCCTGCTGAATATGGATGCTGATGAGAAAACCAAGGATCTCTTCTCTAACGATAGCCTGAGTTTTAAGGAGAATATAACCAATAAGTTAGACCTGATTTCACAGGAGAACCCTATCGTACCCGCTTCTCTAAAAGGGCAGAACGTGAGCACTCAGTTCACAGTGCCTATTGAGATAAAAGTAAAATAACTTCCCTATCATTTAGTGGCTTTGGAGAAGATTATCTTAGGCATTGACCCTGGCACTACTATTATGGGCTTTGGGCTTATTGAAGTAGTAGGCGATAGAATGCGGCTCTTGCAGCTCAATGAGTTGCAACTCAGTAAATACAGCAACCATTATATAAAGCTCAGCGTAATCTTCAACCGTACCCTTGAGCTTATTGACACTTATCACCCTGATGAATTGGCTATTGAGGCTCCTTTTTTTGGCAAGAACGTACAGTCGATGCTAAAATTGGGGCGTGCACAAGGTGTGGCTATGGCAGCTGGACTCTCACGGCAGTTGCCCATCACTGAGTATGAGCCTAAGAAAGTGAAAATGGCTATTACGGGCAATGGTAGTGCCTCCAAGGAGCAAGTGGCTAAGATGCTCCAACAGCTATTGAACATTAAAGAACTCCCCAAGCACTTCGACTCCACTGACGGATTGGCAGTGGCAGTGTGCCATCACTTCAACGGTGGCAAAGACCTCACCAAGAAATCTTACAGCGGCTGGGAGGCTTTTGTACAGCAGAATAAAGACCGTATTGCTTAACACCCAACGCCGTGCACAACCTTTACATACACATCCCTTTCTGTAGGCAAGCCTGCCATTATTGCGATTTTCACTTCTCAACTACTTTAAAGCACAAAACCGCAATGGTCGAAGCCCTTTGCAAGGAGTTAATCCTGCGCAAGGACGAAGCCACAGGCTCTGAGCTGCAAACCGTTTATTTCGGCGGTGGTACGCCCAGCATTCTCACTCAGGGTGAACTACAACAACTATTTGAAACCATCTACCAGCATTACAAAGTAAGCCCAGAGGCTGAAATCACCTTGGAGGCTAACCCCGACGACTTCTTTAAGGGGCACGCTCCTCAGGAGTACTTACAAACACTCAAAAACCTCAGTGTAAACAGACTAAGTCTTGGCGTACAGTCCTTTTATGAGGAAGATCTACGCCTGATGAACCGTGTACACAACACAGAGCAAGTAGCAGTATTACTCCCCTTAGTAGCTAAGCACTTTGACAATTTCACCATTGACTTGATTTACGGTATCCCAAAGATGAGCACAGCGCGTTGGGAAGCCAATCTGCGTAAGGCACTGAGCTTTGGTGTACCCCATATCTCCGCGTATGCCCTCACAGTAGAGGAGCGCACAGCCCTGCATAGCCTCATCGTAAAAGGTAAATGTCCACCCGTAGAGGATGAGCTGGCTTTGGCTCACTTTCAGCTGATGATTGACCTTTTGGAGGCAGAAGGCTATATACAATACGAGTTCTCTAACTTTGGCAAAGAGGGCTATTTCAGTAGGAATAACACTGCTTATTGGTTTGGAAAGCCTTATATGGGCATCGGACCCTCGGCACATAGCTTTAACGGCAAAGAACGCCGCTGGAATATAGCCCACAACATCAAGTATATACAAGCACTGCAAAAAGAAAAGCTCCCCTTTGAAAAAGAGGAGCTTACACTCAATAATCAATATAATGAACTTATTATTACACGTATCCGAACAATGGTAGGCATTGACCTGAGGGAGGTATACACTACCTTTGGCGAGCCTTATCACGCCTACTTGTTGCAACAAGCCTCAAAATACCTCTACGATGGGTTCTTACACATAGAAGACAATCACTTGAAGGTAACCAAAGCAGGTAAATTCCTTTCTGATGGTATCGCCGCCGACCTCTTTAAAGTCGATTAGCTATTCCCTATCAGAAGGATGCAGTAGTTCGTCCAACACCTTGAAAGTAACGTTCTTATTACCGTCTATATGGTATTCCAGAAGGAGTTCACCCCATAGACGTGTATCTGAAAAGTTACAGATAACCCATTTTTGGTTCAGTATTCTGATGTTGTTGATTAAATATTTGTCGTTAGTCTCCGATTTAATATACGGATTCTTATCCTTTAAATTCAGTTCCATTAGCGCATTAATAACCAACTGCGACGGATTGTCAATCCCAAGTTCATCAAAGTATTGTTGCGCCAATTCATTGGTTTGAAAACTAAAATTACCGAGTTCATCTACCTGCTCATTGAGTTTTTTGATAGAATCAGTGAGCTGCATCACAATTTCGGTGGAAGTTTCTGCCCCGTTAGCCTCTGCCTTCGAAGCGTTGTTGCCTGAGCAAGCTGCAAGAGCCCCTGCTATGGCTGCGATAATAAATGTTCTTTTAATCATTATGAAAAGGTTTTTGTTCTTTTAAGTTAATTATTTTCAGTGAGGGCGTCGTGCGGATATATTCCTGTAACAGATGCCTATTGCGCAGGCTATCGGGCAATGGCGTTACCAAATTCTCTAAAAATGATAGCTGCGTCAGTTGATAATTTAGCCCGAAGAAGCCATACCCCTTGATCTGCCCATCAACGATGAGGATTGCACTGCGCTCACTCACCGTCCGACCCTTATCCACTATGGCGATTGTAGCGCCGATAAAGCCATACTTAGTAAGCACCTGCATCGCCCGAGTGTTGTACTCCTCCACCGATGTTTCGGGGTAAATGCCTTGCCTTCTGAACCCCTGAAAGCGAGGATTAAGCTCAAACTCTTTAGTAATATGCCCCAGAAAGCTCTTCGCCGAACGCTTACTTTCAAAGGTAGTGATAAACGGCGTACCTACTTCCATCAACGAGATAGCAAAGCAAAGGTAACCCTCTTTATTATAATGCGAGGTCAATACATAATTAATATTCACTGCCGCTGGCTTATGGTCGCGATTGCCTCGAGGGCGGTTCAGCTCTATTTCTTCCAGATATTTAAGGGTTGCAATCAGCGTATTGCCCGTCTCTTGATAGGTTACCTTATGCGTATTGCGCTGTAAGTAAGCATCGCGCTTGTTCTGCGAGGTAAAAAGCTGGTTCACCCGCCCTTTGATATTCTTATCCTTACCTATATATATAATGCGCCCCTCTTTATTATGCAGATAAAACACCCCCAAGGTGCTCGGAAGTTCCTCCACAATACGCAGATGGCGTGCTTTGCGCTCTAATCGCGGGTCATTCTTCACAGAAGCGGTGATGATCGCCTTCTTGCTGTCCTTCTCCAATAGGTATTTGAAGAGTTCGAGTGTCGCCAGCGCGTCGCCGCCTGTAGCGCGGTGCCTATCACTGATAGGAATGCCGAGGGAGCGCACCAACTTGCCCAAGCTGTACGACTCACAGTCGGGCAACAACCGCTGCGAAAGCTCCACCGTACAGAGCGTCGTGCGGATATAATCATAGCCCAAGCGTCGAAATTCCGTCTGCAAGATGCGATAGTCAAACTCGGCATTGTGCGCCACAAGGATACAGCCCTCAGTGATCTCCACAATGCGCTTTGCCACTTCGTAGAACTTGGGTGCATTGCGCAGCATCTTATTGGTGATCTTCGTCAGCTGAGAGACGTACGGCAGAATCTCGCGCTCGGGGTTCACAAACGATATAAATTGATCTACCAACGCGTGTCCGTCGTAGCGATAGATAGCTATCTCAGTGATTCCCTCTTCGTCGTACTTGCCGCCAGTGGTTTCTATGTCGAGTATTGCATACATATACAGGGGTGCAAAAAAAGCAAAGAGCCTTTACAGCCCTTTGCTCTTCGTTTTTCAAAAGTAAAAAGATTAGCGAACTTCTTTGATGCGCGCTTTTTTACCAGTAAGGCCGCGGAAGTAGTAAATTCTCGCACGGCGCACTTTCCCACGCTTGTTCACCTCGATCTTTTGCAGCGCTGGCATATTAATAGGGAAAATACGCTCTACGCCCACCGTGCCCGACATTTTGCGGATGGTGAAAGTAGCAGTAACACCAGACCCTTTACGCTGTATTACAACGCCTTTAAAGAACTGGGTTCGCTTTTTATCCCCTTCCTTAATCTCGTAATACACTGTGATAGTGTCTCCTGAAGAAAAATCAGGGAAATCTTTCTTTTCAACAAACGTGTCTTGCACGTACTTTAATAATGGTTCCATAAAAAAATAAAAATAAATTATGTTATCATTGGGCAACATTCACGGCTTTCGTCAGAGGTTACACCAAATCGGCGGCAAAAGTACGGCGAATATTTCTATCTACCAAACTTTTACAAATATTTTTTTTAGGAAATAGAAATTAGGAATGAGGAAATAGGAATTAGAAATTAGGAAATAATATTCTCCTTTCTCTCTCCTACTTTCTAACTTCTACCTCCTAATTCCTCCTTTTTCACCCTAAAATATATCGCTCTCCTTGAGTTTTTCTGTGTTTTCGGCAAGTTGAAGCTCGTCGATGAGGCGTTGTACATCACCGTTGATCACATTTTGCAGATCGTAGAGGGTTAGCCCTATACGGTGGTCAGTCACACGCCCTTGGGGGTAGTTGTACGTACGGATCTTCGCTGAGCGATCTCCGCTGGAGACCATCGACTTACGGCGGGCAGAATCCTCTTCCATCTTTTTGGCTAATTCGAGTTCGTAGAGCCGTGAGCGAAGTACCTTGAGGGCTTTATCGAGATTCTTGTGCTGCGATTTCTCATCTTGGCAACGCACCTCAATACCTGTGGGGATATGTTGCAACTGTATCGCCGAGTAAGTGGTATTGACAGACTGCCCCCCAGGCCCAGTGGAGGTAGTGCGGATAATCTTCACATCAGCCATATCAAGCTCTACGTCAAACTCTTCTGCCTCGGGCAATACAATCACCGTCGCGGCAGAGGTATGTACCCGCCCCTGTGTTTCGGTTTGTGGTACGCGCTGCACACGGTGTACGCCCGCCTCGAATTTGAGTGTACCGTAGACGTTCTCACCTGTGATTTCGAAGATAATCTCCTTGTAGCCGCCTGCCGTACCCTCGTTGAAGTCCATCACAGAGGTCGTCCAGCCTTTCGATTGGCAGTACTTGGTGTACATCCTATAAAGGTCGCCTGCAAATATCGAGGCCTCGTCTCCCCCAGTACCTGCACGGATCTCCATTACAGCGTTTTTGGCATCCTCAGGATCTTTCGGGATGAGCATCAGCTTGATTTCCTCTTCCAGAAGTGGCAGTCGCTCCTTCGATTCTTCAAGCTGCAGCTTTGCCATTTCCACCATCTCGTCATCTTGCCCGTCGGCGATAATTTCTTCAGCCTCACGCAAGTTCGAAGTTACGAGGATGTACTCCTCACGCTTGTCCATCAGCTCTTTAAGGTCTTTATACTCTTTATTGAGCTGGATATAACGCTTCTGATCACTGATGATATCGGGCTGAATAATCAAATCCGACACCTCATCAAAGCGTTGTTTTACAATATTTAATCTCTCAAGCATTTTTTTATTCTTTATAGTGCTACACGGGCACCCCGTGTAATTCAGGGCGCAAAGGTAATTAATTTTATTGAGATAGCAAAAATAATATTTATAGTGCTTTTATAACTTTATCATTTAGGAAATAAAAATCTACCTCTTGGTCACCCTATATTTTGTAATTTTTACCATCATCCACCACTATTATATCATAAAATATATCAAATTACCTATAAAATATCTCCTTTCACCCTATTTAATACCTCCTTACACCCTATTTAATACCTACCTGCACCCTATTTAATACCCCTCTGCACCCTATTTAATACCCCTCTGCACCCTATTTAATACCCCTCTTCACCCTATTTAATACCATTTAATAACCTATTTAATACATTAAATTAATGTATTTAATACTCCAAAATAATCTATTTAATACGTTAAATTAATGTATTTAATAGTATAAAAAGAGGTATTTAATACTATTAAAAAATATATTAAATACCTCTTTATTCCCGTTTTATTACCTTCTACTACACTATTGCAGAGGCTTGTTCAGAGGTTGAGGTAGGTTCGGCATCCTTTCCATTGGGTCTTCCTCCCTTGAAGAACTGCTTCAATGCATCAAATACGGATTTGATGCCTGGCATATTCTCCTCATTAAGATAACGCAAATGGCGATAGAAACTCAACGCAGCGTTGTAGTTATCGTGATCGAGCAGTATCTTAGTATCCGAAAGCTGTTCCGAAATACCTTTTAATCGTTGCAATAGCCCTTCCACGTGCACCCGCGCCTGATAATCACGATCAAATTCATCTTTCTTAACGAATTGAGGTACAAATTGAGGGTATTGCCCCATTAATTCTTTTGCCTTATTGACAAAAAGTTTATTCTGCTCAGCAATACTACCGTACTGGCGACGCTCTTCAGCCGAGAGTTTAACAGTTTTTCCCTCTAACACTGAAACAATTTCTTGAAAAGCCCCATTAATTTTTTGAAGCTCTTCATCGGTAAAACTTACCTGAATTAGGTTTTCTAATCCCATATTTAGATGTTTTAACAGTTAAAAAAATAATATAAAATCGCGTCTTGATGAGGTTCATTACTCATCATTAAGACGGTACAAAGATATATCTTTTTTGGATACCAAACAAATTTTTTGTATTTTTTTATATTTTTTTTCTTCTCATTTTAAGTAAAGGCATTTACAAGTATAGGCAGTGGTGGTTTTCCCCTCTTAAGAATTTGTTTTTTACGTATGAATTAACATTACAAAATAAATTTGCCCAATTAAAAAAACTTCCGTACCTTTGCCCCCGTAAGTCTGCTACCTTATTATTACTAATCAAGTGAGCAGACAGTGAATAAATTAGCATATTAATTTACATTTTCACCCATAAAATTTTTAACATAATGAGAAAAAAAATTGTAGCAGGAAACTGGAAAATGAACAACGACGTAAAGAAATCGTTGGCACTCATCTCCGAGATCTTAAAGAAACTCCCTGCATCGAACGCTGAGGTAATGGTAGCTCCTACCTTTGTAAACTTAATCCCTACTGTTGAAGCTGCAAAAGGCTCGAAAGTAGAAGTCATCGCACAGAATATGCACTTTGCTGAAAGCGGTGCTTACACAGGCGAAATCTCCGCTGAGATGCTCCTTGGCGTAGGTGTAAAAACCACTATTTTAGGGCACTCTGAGCGTCGCGCTTATTTCAACGAAACCGATGAGAGCCTCGCTAAAAAGGTAGATACTGCGCTCAAACACGGCATCCGTGTGGTATTCTGCATCGGTGAGGAGCTGGCTGATCGCAAAGCGGGCAAGCACTTCGATGTAGTGGGTAGCCAGATTAAAAAAGGCTTATTCCACCTGCCTGCTGAGGCTTGGAAGCACATCGTTTTGGCTTACGAACCTGTTTGGGCAATAGGCACTGGCGAGACTGCAAGCCCTGAGCAAGCACAGGAAATACACGCTTTTATCCGCAAAACTATTGCTGATAAATATGGCAAAGAGGTCGCTGAGAGTGTTTCAATCCTCTACGGAGGCAGCGTAAAACCTGACAATGCTAAGGAAATCTTCGCTAAGGCTGACGTCGATGGGGGGCTCATCGGTGGTGCTGCCCTTAAAGCTGACGATTTTATCAAAATCATTGAAAGTATTTAGGTTAGTAATTTTTGATGAAGATAGAGTCATAAAAGGAAGTAATCCCCTTTTGGGCTCTATCTTTTCTTTTTTAATATCCTGAAAATGATTAAGAACGATATATTTCTCCGTGCACTCAACGGCGATACCGTAGAGCGCCCACCCGTATGGATGATGCGCCAAGCAGGGCGCTACCTGCCTGAGTTCAGAGCCTTACGTGATAAATACGATTTTTTTACCCGCTGCAAAACCCCCGAACTGGCAGCTGAGATCACCGTACAGCCTGTCGACCGCCTTGAGGTTGATGCAGCAATCCTATTCTCAGACATCTTAGTGGTGCCCCAAGCGATGAACATCAATGTGGAAATGCGCTCAGGGGTAGGTCCGTGGGTACCCAACCCGATACGCCTTTCACAGGATTTGGATTCGGTAATTATCCCTGACATCGACGAGCGCTTGGGCTATGTAATGCAAGCGATAAAAATCACCAAAGAAATCCTCGCCGAGCGCGTGCCTCTGATAGGCTTTGCTGGTGCTCCGTGGACGATCTTCTGTTATGTCGTAGAAGGCAAAGGCTCGCGCGACTTTAACGCTGCCAAAGAACTCTGCTTTACTGACCCCAGAACAGCGCACAACCTATTACAGAAAATCACCGACACCACCATCCTATACCTCAAAGAAAAGGTAAAAGCAGGGGTAGATGCCGTACAGATCTTCGATAGCTGGGGTGGAATCCTCTCTCCTACTGACTACAAGGAATTCTCGTGGCAGTACATCAATCAGATTATAGAGGCGTTGGCACCTCTCACTAAGGTAATTATCTTCGGCAAAGGCTGCTGGTTTGCTCTTCCTGAGATGGCACACTCAAAGGCAGCTGCTTTAGGCATTGACTGGACTTGTACCCCCGAGCAGGCACGTATCCTCACGGGTGGAAACATAGTATTGCAAGGCAACTTCGACCCTGCGCGCTTACTTTGTCCTCCCCTTGAGATAAAGAAAGCTGTAAAGCAAATGATTGACGCCTTCGGAAAAGATAAGTACATCGCTAACTTAGGACACGGCATCCTACCTAATATCCCTGTGGAGAATGCCATTGCCTTTGTAGAAGCGGTAAAAGAATACACAACAAATAACTAAAATATAGTTAAATAGTTATCCCGCACTTTATGGCAAAATGCCATAAAGTGCGGGATAATTAATACCTAATACAATCGCTTTTATTTAGCTGGTAGACTATAATCCGCAGGGATTTTCTCCGCACCCTCAATAATAAAGTCGACCAAACGCTGCAAATAGATATTGATAGCTGGGTCGGTAATATTGAATAGCAGCACCATCACCACTTGGTCGTTAGGATAAATGGAGAACCAACCGTAGCCGCCTACACCCATACCCGTATGCCCGAAGTATTCCCGACCATTCCAATCAGTTTGATTTTGCCAGCAGATACCGTAGTTTATCTCAGATTCGTTAGTAGTACACTGTTTTTTAAGCATCTCATTTTCTATAGGCTGTGAAAGAAAAGTATGTCGCTGAATGGCAATGCCCATCTTAGCAATATCATTAGAAGTAGAGAGGAAACCACCACCGGCCAGCTTAAAGTAATTATTGACCTCAGGAGCTTTAATAATACCTTTCTTAGTACGTTTATACGGGATAGCTTCACCTTTGATAATCCTGCCTCTATCAGGGAAAGTACGCCACATATTCAGCGGCTTAAAAACCTCATTCTTGGCTACATCCTCAAACTTCTCATTGAGATATTTCTCAATAGCCAGCGAAATTAAATTGATACCATAGCTGCTATAAAGGAATTGCGTACCTGGTGCAGAAGTCAAGATATCGTTCTTAAACAGATCAACACCCTGCTCAATAGTATAAGGCTTATTGAGGATATATTCATTGCCTTTGTAAGTGCGTACGCCTGCTAAGTGCCCCGCTAATTGCTTGATGGTAAAATCAAAAGGCTTCTTGGGGTAATCGGGTATGTATTCATAAAGCGACTTGTTCCAGTCGAACTTACCTTGCTCTTGCAGGCGTGCCAAGACTACCCCTGTGATAGCCTTTGACATACTGGCTACTCTAAAGAGTGTATTCTTAGGGTCGATAGGTATTTTCTTAGCTATATCGGCATAGCCATAACCACCTTGCCAGATAATCTTACCCTGCTTAGCTACTGTGATTGACGCCCCTGGGATAAGCTCCTCCTGTATGAGATACTTAATGATTCGTTCTCCCTCAGCACGCGCTTCCTCAAAGGTCACCACCTCTGAAGGGTTCTTTTTAAACACATCTACATCACGGAGCTTCTTCTGCCCAAAAAGGTTGTTAAAGAATGATATTATAGCTGAAATCAATACGATAAATATTAGTTTTCTCATTAGTATAAACGAACTATATGTAATTCAGGATGCAAAATTACATAAAAAAACCGTAATAGAAACATTCTACTACGGTTTTTATAATATAAAAGTATTAACCTTTCTTACGAAGTACCTCAGCGACCTTTTCACCTATCTTTGCAGGGGAATCCACTACGTGAATACCACACTCTCTGAGGATGCGCTTCTTAGCTTCAGCTGTATCATCTGCACCGCCTACAATAGCACCAGCGTGCCCCATCGTGCGTCCCTTAGGGGCAGTCTCACCAGCGATAAAGCTGATCACAGGCTTCTTATTGCCATTAGCCTTTATCCAGCGCGCTGCTTCAGGCTCTAACTGACCGCCAATCTCACCAATCATCACGATAGCTTCTGTCTCAGGGTCATTCATCAGTAGCTCTATAGCCTCTTTAGTAGTAGTGCCGATGATGGGGTCTCCCCCGATACCGATAGCCGTAGTAATCCCCAGCCCTTGACGTACGATCTGGTCAGCAGCTTCGTAAGTGAGTGTGCCCGACTTAGAGACAATACCCACGCTACCTTTCTTAAAGATAAACCCTGGCATAATACCCACCTTAGCTTCCTCAGGAGTAATCACCCCAGGACAGTTAGGACCCACCAGACGGCAGTCTCTATCCTTTATATAGGCTGCTACCTTTACCATATCTGCCACAGGAATGCCTTCCGTGATGGTGATAATCACCTTGATACCAGCCTCAGCAGCTTCCATAATGGCATCTGCAGCAAAAGCAGGGGGCACAAAAATGATAGAGACGTTAGCCCCTGTAGCTTTCACCGCCTCAGCTACCGTGTTGAATACAGGCTTGCCGAGGTGCGTCTGTCCACCTTTGCTAGGGGTAGTACCTCCTACTACATTTGTGCCATAAGCAATCATCTGCTCAGCGTGAAAAGTACCTTCACTACCTGTGAAGCCCTGTACAATCACTTTTGAATCTTTATTGACTAATACACTCATTGTTTTAAATTATTAGTTTTAGATAGTGCAAAGATAGATATAATTAATGAACTTACAAAACTTTTAGACAGAAAAAGAAAGTAAAAAGACACTCTTGTTTTTCAAGAAACACACTATCAACATCATACAACCTTATTAAATAAAAGCCTCACAATGTTAAATCTCTATACAAATCGCACAAAAAAAGAGCTATCACATCACTGCGATAGCTCTTAAAAAATTATATAATTATGGAAACTAAACTTATGCAAGCATCGTTACAGGGTTCTCAATGTAAGTCTTCAATGTTTGAAGGAATTGAGCTCCTGTTGCTCCATCTACCGTGCGGTGGTCGCACGCGAGGGTTACAGTCATCACGTGACCTACTACTATCTGCCCGTTCTTCACTACGGGTTTTTCAACGATAGCCCCTACAGAGAGGATCGCTGAGTTAGGCTGATTGATGATAGAAGTAAATACATCTACGCCAAACATCCCTAAGTTAGACACAGTGAAAGTACTGCCCTCCATTTCAGCAGGTGTGAGCTTCTTGTTACGTGCCTTACCTGCGAGTTCCTTCACCGCTGCCCCAATCTGTGTGAGGGTCATATTATCAGTGAATTTCAGTACAGGCACTACCAAGCCGTCCTCAATAGCTACCGCTACCCCTATGCTGATGTGCTTGTTGTAAACGGTAGTATCGCCCTTCCAAGAAGTGTTCACCTGTGGGTGTTTGCGCAATGCCATTGCAGAGGCTTTCACCACCATATCGTTGAACGAAATCTTCGTATCAGGCAAGTTGTTGATCTGCGCACGCGAAGCCATAGCGTTCTCCATATCAATGTCGATAGCCAAGTAATAGTGCGGTGCAGTAAATTTCGATTCAGAAAGGCGCTTAGCAATAGTCTTACGCATCTGTGAGTTCTTCACCTCGTCAAACGATTCAGTGCCTACAGGTACGTAAGCAGGGATTGCAGGTGTAGATGCCGTAGCTGCTGAGGCTGCTGGCTGTGCCGATGGCGTAAAGCCTTCCACATCACGGCGTATGATACGCCCGTTTTCGCCTGTACCTTTCACCTCAGCGAGGTTGATACCCTTATCCTGAGCAATCTTCTTAGCCAATGGAGAAGCAAATACACGTCCATTGCTTTCAGCTACTGGCTGTGAACTTTGAGCTGCTGCTGGAGCCGAAGCCTGTGCAGGGGCTGCCGCTGCTGGTGTTGCTGGAGCCGCTGCCGCTGCGCCACCGCCTTGTACGGCTGCGAGTACGGCATTCACATCTGTGCCTGCAGGACCAATGATAGCCAAGAGTGAATCCACTGCTGCCGATTCGCCTTCTTTCAAGCCGATGTACAAGAGTGTACCTGAATAGAATGATTCAAACTCCATTGTAGCCTTATCGGTTTCGATTTCAGCCAAGATGTCGCCTTCTTTTACAGTGTCGCCTACCTTCTTCAGCCACGAAGCTACGGTACCTTCGGTCATTGTATCGCTCAGTCGAGGCATTGTTACGATCTCTACCCCTGCTGGCATAGCTGCTGCGCTTTGTGCTGCGGGAGCCGCTGGTGCAGGAGCTGCCTCTGCTGCAGGAGCAGGAGCCGCTGCGGGTGCTGCTGCACCTCCACTGATAAGTGCTGAGATGTCCTCGCCTTCCTTACCAATGATTGCTATCAAGGTATCTACCTTAGCAGGCTCACCTTCTGGCAAGCCGATGTATAGCAATGTTCCTGACTGGAACGATTCAAACTCCATCGTAGCCTTATCGGTTTCGATTTCAGCCAAAATGTCGCCTTCATTTACTTTATCTCCTACTTTTTTAAGCCACTTTGCCACAACACCCTCTTCCATAGTGTCGCTAAGGCGTGGCATAGTAATAATTTCTGCCATTTGCGTTATTATTATCTTTAATTAGTGTCCTTTATTTGATGTATAATTTATAATGCACAATGTATAATATACAATGAATGATTATCCATTATAAATTATCCATTATACATTAGTTTAGAGTCTACTTGGTAAGAATGGATAGTTAGGCTCAGCATATACAGTGTCGTACATCACGTGCGTTTCTGGATATGGTGATTCCTCAGCGAATTTCTCACATTCAGCTACCTTTTCTTTTACACGCTCGTCAATAGTCTCAATCTCATCATCGGTAGCGTATTTTTCTCTTTTGATTACGTCCAATACCAAGGTGATAGGGTCTTGCTTCTTATACTCTTCCACCTCTTCCTTAGTGCGGTAGTGTTGCGCGTCGGACATTGAGTGCCCACGATAGCGATACGTACGTACATCTAAGAGTGTAGGTCCTTCGCCTCGGCGTGCTCTCTCCACTGCCTCGAATACTGCCTCTGCTACTGTCACAGGGTTCATACCGTCCACAGGCTGGCAAGGCATTTCATAGCCCAAACCGAGCTTCCAAATATTAGCGTGGTTAGCCGTGCGTTCCACAGAAGTACCCATCGCATAGTGGTTGTTTTCCACGATGAAAACTACAGGTAACTTCCAGTTCATCGCCATATTGAGCGTTTCGTGGAAAGCTCCTTGGCGCACCGCACCATCGCCCATAAAGGTGAGGGTTACAGCTCCACGGTCGAAATACTTATCAGCAAAAGCAAGCCCAGCACCCAAGGCGATTTGCCCCCCTACAATGCCGTGCCCGCCGTAGAAGTTGTGTTCTTTAGAGAAGATGTGCATCGAGCCTCCTAAGCCGTGCGACGTACCTGTGCCTTTACCGTAAAGCTCTGCCATAATCCTGCGTGGATCAACACCTAAGCCTATCGGGTGTACGTGGCAACGGTAGGATGTGATCATCTTATCTTTTGTAGGGTCAATAGCGTGGAGGCAACCCGCCGCTACTGCTTCCTGACCGTTATAAAGGTGTAAAAAACCTCTTACTTTCTGCTGAATATAAACTGCTGCGAGCTTATCTTCAAACTTTCTCCAAAAAAGCATATCCTCATACCACTTGAGGTATACCGCTTTATCAATTTTCTTCATTTGTTCTTATTAATATATGTATAAGTCTGTTATTATTCCTTAAAGAATGGCAGTGGACTGAGGTGCTTTTTTTAAGGGCTCAATCCGCACTTGAAAAATATTTGCAAAGGTGCGAATTTTATATGAAACTACCAATAAAAAAGTATTATTTTTTTCTTATAAAATGTGAAATACAGCGCAACAAACTATAAATCAACTATATAAATAAGAGTATTTTTTTAGTACTTACTCAGTAAAAATACTCTTAAGAGGGGCAAACGCTCCTTTTGAGCTGCCTTTTTTAAGCAGAAAGTACCCTTGAGAAATCGAGTGACGGTCTCTCCTGAAAGCCTTTTATTACGCTTTATGGTATGAGTTTATAGCGCTATGAGCTCGTTTTGACTTCGGACTAAATCCGTTCTGAATCCGTTCTGAATCCGTTCTGAATCCGTTCTGAATCCGTTCTGAATCCGTTCTGAATCCGTTCTGAATCCGTTCTGAATCCGTTCTGAATCCGTTCTGAATCCGTTCTGAATCCGTTCTGAATCCGTTCTGAATCTGTTCTGAATCCGTTCTGAATCCGTTCTGACTTCGTGATGTGTTCGAGTGCTGTCCGAGATCCTTAGGTGCTGGGGCGGGATACTTCGGTTGTGGCTGTGGGCATTCGCGTCGGATATGCGAGATCGGTAGGGATTTTTTTCGTATAAATAAGGTGACCCCTCTTAAAATAATTGCTATTCAATTGGCTTTTTCTCTAAAAATAATTCAACACAAGAAGCTCATTTTCAGGTTATAACAAGAGAATCAAACTCATATAAGAAAGTTTTTTTCATAAAATTACTTGTATATTCAAAAATAGGTCGTATATTTGTATTTTAAATCAATAACAAACAAAACTCGATATAGCAATAGATTACTATTTGATATGGATATGATTAAGAATGATTTACAAGGTGCCTTGAAGCATTACTTTGGTTTTGAAGCATTTAAAGGGCATCAGGAGGAGATTATCAGGAGCGTTATCAATAAAGAGAATACGTTTGTGATTATGCCTACTGGTGGGGGTAAATCGCTTTGCTATCAGCTTCCTGCATTGGTGTCGGAAGGTACGGCGATTGTGATCTCGCCGCTGATTGCGCTGATGAAGAACCAAGTAGATGCGATGCGGGGCATTTCGTCTACCGATAGCATTGCGCACGTACTCAATTCGTCATTGACCAAGAATGAGATCCGCGAGGTGATGGATGACATCAGTGCGGGGCGTACGAAGCTGCTGTATGTGGCACCAGAGTCGCTCATCAAGGAGGAGTATGCAAACTTTCTTAAGACGGTTCACATCTCGTTTGTAGCGGTGGATGAGGCACACTGTATCTCGGAATGGGGGCACGACTTTCGTCCTGAGTACCGCAATATACGTTCTATCATTGAGCGCCTGGGGAATAATATTCCTATTGTAGCGCTAACGGCTACGGCTACGCCTAAGGTGCAGGAGGATATTTTGAAGAACTTGGGTATCTTGGATGCGAAGGTGTTCAAGTCGTCGTTCAACCGCCCTAATCTTTACTATGAGGTACGCCCTAAGACGAAGAGCATTGATGCGGACATCATTCGTTTCATTAAGACGAACCCTAAGAAGTCGGGCATAGTGTACTGCCTGAGCCGTAAGAAGGTGGAGGAGCTGACCCAGACGCTGCAAGTGAATGGGATTTCGGCAGTGCCTTACCACGCTGGGTTGGACGCTAAGACGCGTGCCAAACACCAGGATATGTTCCTAATGGAAGAGGTGGATGTGGTGGTTGCTACCATTGCTTTTGGTATGGGGATTGATAAGCCTGATGTGCGGTTTGTGATTCACTATGATATTCCAAAGAGTATTGAGAGTTATTATCAGGAAACGGGGCGCGCAGGACGCGATGGCGGCGAGGGGCATTGCATTGCGTTCTACTCATATAAGGATGTTGAGAAGCTCGAGAAGTTTATGATAGGGAAGCCTATTGCTGAGCAAGAGATTGGTCAGGCGTTGTTGCAGGACATCGTGGCGTATGCAGAGACGTCGAGCTCAAGACGTAAGTTTATCTTGCATTACTTCGGCGAGGAGTTCGACGAGGTAAATGGCGAAGGGGCTAATATGGACGACAATGTACGCTTCCCGAAAGAGAAGAAGGAGGCTAAGGAAGATGTAGTAAAGCTGCTAAATATAATATTAGCTACGAAGCAAAAGTTTAAGGCTAAGGAGATTGTCAATACGCTCATTGGTAAGGTAAGTGCCCTGATCAAAGCACATAAGATTGACGAACAGGAGTTCTTCGGTATTGGTAAAGAAAAGGATGACAATTATTGGATGGCACTGCTCAGGCAGGTGATGGTCAATGGGCTCATTCGCAAGGATATTGAGACCTACGGAGTGATGTTTATCACTGATAAAGGTAGGGCTTATTTGGAGACAGTACCTTCGTTTATGATGACCGAGGATCACAACTTTGACGAAGAGCCTGAGGACACAAATACTTCTTCGGGAGCCACTGCTGACTCTGTGCTCTTAGAGATGCTGAAAGACCTGCGCAAGAAGGTGGCTAAGCAGAAGGGCGTTCCTCCATTTGTGGTGTTACAGGATCCGTCGCTGGAAGATATGGCACTGAAATACCCTATCACAATTACCGAGCTTACCAATGTACACGGGGTTGGTGAAGGGAAAGCAAAGAAATATGGGGCTCCTTTTGTGGAGCTAATTGCGAAGTATGTTGAGGAGAATGATATTCTGCGTCCTGAGGACTTAATCGTGAAGTCCACAGGGTCTAACTCCTCGTTGAAGTTGTTTATCATTCAGAACATTGACCGCAAGTTGCCTCTGCCAGATATTGCTAAAGCAAAAGGTTTAGAGATGAGCGACTTCCTCAAAGAGATGGAACAGATAGTGTACAGTGGTACTAAACTTAATATTGACTATTGGGTGAATGAGATTCTTGATGAGGAACAGCAAGAGGAGCTACACGAGTACTTTATGGAAGCAGATACGGATAAGATATCAGTGGCTTCGAAGGAGTTTGCAGGTGATTACGAGGATGAAGAGCTACGCATCTACCGCATTAAGTTCATCAGTGAGGTGGCAAACTAAGGGCTTATTGTATTTATATATTAGGTCTAATAGAAGAGAGAGGATTGATAGATCAACTATCAATCCTCTCTTTTATTTTAATATGTTTTGTCTTTACTCAGTAAACTTAGTGTCTAATTCTACTACGTATCGCTTGAACATCTGGTCTGTCTCTACTAAGTTCTCCACCGTTTTGCAAGCGTGTAACACTGTTGCGTGATCGCGTTGCCCTATCTGTGAGCCAATAGTAGTAAGTGAGTTCTTGGTATACTTCTTAGCAAAGAACATTGCTAATTGCCGTGCTTGGACTACGTTACGTCTGCGTGTTTTTGACTGTAAGGATTGTATATCCAAATTGAAGTAGTCAGCGATAATCTGCTGAATATGGTCGATAGTAAGTTCGACACGGTGATTTTTAACCGACCTTTCAATAACACTTTGTGCCAACTCAATAGAATACTCTTTACGTTCAAAAGCAGCTTGTGCAATAAGCGAGTTGCTTACGCCTTCTAATTCACGAATATTAGTACGGACATTCTCGGCTAAGTAAGCGATAATTTCACCATCAATATCAGCACCATCAGTATAGAACTTATTCTTAAGTATCTGAAAGCGCATTTCATAGTTAGGAGCTTGTAACTCAGCTGATAGCCCCCACTTAAAGCGAGAGAGCAGGCGTTGCTCTATATCGAAGAGGTCTACGGGAGCTTTATCAGAAGTGAGTATTACTTGACGTCCATTTTGATGTAAGTGATTAAATATATGGAAGAAGGCATCTTGTGTCTTCACCTTCCCTGCTAAGAACTGTATATCATCCACTATCAGTACGTCAATCAGCTGATAAAAGTAAATAAAGTCATTCAATGCATTCTTATCTTTCCCTGTAGAGGCAGCAATAAACTGCTGTGTAAACTTCTCTGCAGAAACATAAAGTACTTTCTTCTTAGGATGCTTCTCCTTGATATCCACACCTATAGCATGTGCTAAGTGGGTTTTACCTAAACCTACTCCTCCAAATATAAACAAGGGATTAAAGGCTGTCTTTCCAGGTTTATTAGCAACTGACATTGCAGCCGAACGTGCTAAGCGATTTGCAGAGCCTTCAACAAAGTTATCAAAATTATAGTGTAAGTTTAGCTGTGGGTCAATAGTAATTTCACGGATCCCTGGTATTACAAAAGGATTTCTCAGTTCAGGGTTTTTACTTTCCGAGGTTATAGGTAGCGACTGTTTAGCCAGTTCTGGGCGATTCGTACTTGGCAATTGTTCTGGGCGAGCAGCAGGAGTATCAATAATATATACAAGTCGTGACCCCGTACCTAAAGTAAGGGTCATAGCAGATTTGAGAAGAGAAATATAATTCTCCTCTAACCATTCACAAAAAAACTTGCTAGGGACTTTAATTTTGAGTGTATTATTCTCTAACCCCATCGGTATAATGGGCGCAAACCACGTATTAAATGGCGCTTCATCGATGTTGTCGTGGATAAATTCCAGACACTTTGTCCATACTTTTTCAGCCGCTTCTTTCATAAATTAACTGCTTTTGTGATACTCGTTTTTGCTTAAAATTTTGACTATTAGACTTTTTATAGTAACTTTGCCCGCTCAAAACAGACTATTATTTCAGTCAGCAAAGTTGTGAATAAATTCTGGATAAAAAAAATTATTTAACACTTGTTTTTTTACTTTTTTTTACAGTACATTTTTTTAACAAGTTATTAAGACATTTATTATATTGTATATGAAAGAGTTATATTTTGACTACAAATTGCGTACACGTTATGCAGAAACTGACCAGATGGGGGTAGTATACTATGGTAATTATCCGCAATATCTCGAACTTGGGCGTGTAGAGTGGCTCCGCGATATTGGCTTTACTTATAAAGAAATGGAAGCCGAAGGGGTGATGATGCCCGTTGTCTCTCTACAAATTCACTACAAAAAACCAGCTCTTTACGATGAGGTTATCACCATACGTACAAAACTCAAATCCCTACCTACCACTAAAATAGAGTTCGACTACGAGATCCTCAACGCACAAGGTGAACTGATCTCCACTGCCAATACAGTGCTCGTATTTGTCGATGCTAAAACCTTCCGCCCTATCCGCTGCCCCGAGAAGGTCTTAAAGATGATTCAAGCGCGCATTGAAGAGAACTAAAAATAGTCTTCGCCCGTGCCTACATCTACCCAGCCTTTTTTACCATTACGCCACACGCGATAAAAGTGTGGTGTGACGCGTTTTACTTTGTCATAAGTAGCTGATTTTTGGTAAGGTGCTATGCCTATTTTACCCTCTTTTTCAAAGAAGAGTACCCCCTTTTCATAATAGAACTTATCCTGCTCAATAGGAAGCAGCTCTTTGAGATTTACACTAAGAGGGCGAAAGATCTCTTGCATTCTTTCTCTTCGGTCGTTCTTATCGCTGAGGGACAACGTATCGCGTATGCTTTCATTAGGGTCTCGAAACTCATAAAGTCCATAGCGATTGCCTTTCTGCGCTATGATATAACGCTGATTAAAAGAACTTTTATCATTTGAAAGCACATAGTCATTGCCGTCATAGTAATAGGTTTTTGTAGCTGTTTCTGCGAAAGTAAGTGCTACCTCCAAGGGGATATTAGCGAGTATAAAAGGTTTGAGGCCTTCCTCTTCTCTGTTATAGCCAAACTCACCCTCTCTAACTTCAAGATAGTGCTGCCCCTCTTTTACAGATAGCTCAAAGCTCGTGTAAGGCACCGTACCACACACTGAAAAACGTCTTGGTTTTACTTTCACACGCTTACCTCGATGATCGTAATAGCCAACCCCCTTTTCATTGAGCTCTTCTACCAAATCTGACCTACCTTTTTTATTGCCATAATGATAAAAATACGCTCCCCGAACCTTCCCTAATGGAACTCGCTTTAAGTACACATCATAAACATCTGCCGAACGCTTATGTTTCCCTATAGTATAGCCTCCGTAGTCAAACTCAGTCTCGTCGTTTAAAAGTGCTTCATAAGTATCCTGAAGTAGGTTCTCTCCTGATTTCCCTACAATACTGTACCGACCTTTTTCATCACAATAAAGTGTTTTAAACCCATTTAGGTCTACATCTAAATCATACATTGAAGAAGAAATACACCTCATCTTACTACTACCTTCACCTTCTATTATCGCTATATTACCTGAGCGATGAGGTAAAAATAGCCCACGAATCTTGTCATTTCGATCTATCATTGCATAAATCTCTTTGCCCTCATCCCAAGTAAGGAGTAAAACATTATAACTCTTGTCATTAGATTGCCATTGCCACCCCTCATCGTAAGAAGAATCAAATTCAAGCGTCTGATAGATGATGATTTGTTTATTTAAAAACCGAATCACGTACTTTATGATCTCCTCTGCATCTACGTCAATACCCAAGCGATTGAGCTGCCGCTTAGAATAACGCAAAATAGCAGGGTCGTCATAATCATCTTTAGTCCAAGAGGCAGTGAGTTTGAAACTCTTATCTATAAAATCCTCAATTGTAGTCTTTCTTAGATTGCTGGGGATAACCTTTAGCGGAAGTTCTTTGGATATCTCTTGCCAAGAGTAGAGTGTATCACTGAGTTCAGCACGTGGGATAAGTTTAGTATATTGATTGAAGTTAGCCTTCTCCTTAGAAATATTTTTATTGATAATGGAGTTCTTAATTGACAGCGTATCAAAAGAAAATATAAGCTCACGATAGGAATCGCCCACCTTCTTAAGAAAGGTAAAATTGCCCTCTTCATCGTAAGCGATAAGATCTACCTTTCCTCGTATATCAAATTTTAGTTGCGCTTTAATTTCTGATATACAAGATAAAAAAATAAGCAATAATATATGGAATTGTGTTTGTTTTAGCATATCTGTATAGTTTTTAAATATCACCCTCTCCCCTACTCGCCTCAAAGAGAAACTTCTTTTCCTTGTCCGTAAGCGACATATACCCGCTGGCTGCCACTTTCTCCAATAACCGCTCATATAAGAGCTTTGAGCTTTGGACTTTGAGCTTTGAGGTATCAGACTGCTCACTGCTCACCTCTCGCTTCTGACTTCTCGCTTCTGACTTCTCACTTCTCACTTCTTGCTTCTGACTGCTAACCACTAACCACTGACCGCTAATCACTGAAATTGCTCCCCCAAATATTCCCCCAAAGTGTGCTATCTTACCACCAACATCGGCTTTGAGGGTAAATATATCGTAAAGCACAATTGCCAGCACTAAGTACACCACCCGCAACCTAAATCGCAACAGATACACCTGGTAAGTAGGCTTGCACAGGGCGATATACACGAGCAAACTCATCACCGCTGCAGAGGCCCCCAAGAGAATACTCCCTCCTGTAAAGGCTGGCGCGTAGTTGCTCACTATGAGGAATGCTGCCCCCCCAAAGAGAAGTCCGCAGAGGTAAGTACGCAGTAGCTCTCGCACTGAAAACAATTGTGTAAATGCCTGCCCTACCAAGCAGAGCAGCAACATATTGCCCAAGAGGTGCTCCCATTTCAGGTGGTAGAAGCCATAGCTTACGAGCGTCCACCAACGCTCGGCAAAAGCCTCAAAAGTCGGAGGTACACAAAGCCAATCATTGAGCTGATACTCACTCACAACGCCCGTATAGATAGCTACCTTTGCCCCTATAAATAGCAGCACACACAGCCCCACCAACAGCCCTATAATTGCAGCCTCTTTTCTCACGGTTCACTATTCACTGTACACTGTTCACTATTCACTACTAACTGGGCTACTTTATCACTTGCTCCCTCACCACCTAACTTTTCTCGTAGCTTTACATAGTCTTTAAACACATCATAGCGGTAGCGCAAGCTCAGTAACTTGTTCAGCTCCACCTCCAAATTGCGCTTACTGAGTGCCCCCTGAATGAGTTCCGTAACCACAGGCTTATCCATAATGAGGTTCACTAATGAGATATACTTGAGCTTAATCACCCGCTTAGCAATCTGATACGAGAACCAATTACCTTTGTAGCACACCACTTCGGGCACGTTGAGCAGTGCCGTCTCAAGCGTAGCCGTACCGCTGGTTACCAAGGCTGCAAACGACACAGAGAGCAAGTCGTAGGTCTTGCCGCTGACAAAGTGCACATTCTCCTCGCGGATAAACTGCTCATAAAAACTGTACTCCTGCGAAGGAGCCCCCGCAATGACGAATTGGTACTGGTGATAATCATCGACCACAGAGAGCATTATCCGTAGCATCTTGGCGATCTCCTGCTTGCGACTGCCAGGCAACAACGCAATAATAGGACGCTCATCTAAGCCATTTTCAGCCTTGAAAGTTGCCTCATCTACCTCCTTGCGCTGGGCGATAGCGTCTAAGAGCGGATGCCCCACAAAGTGCACAGGATAGCCGTGCTTCTGCTCATAAAAATCCTTTTCAAAAGGCAGAATCACGTACATCGCATCTACATCGTGCTTGATCGCCTTAATGCGCCCCTCCTTCCACGCCCAAATCTGAGGCGAAATGTAGTAATGCGTAGGGATCCCCTGTTGCTTAGCCCAAGCGGCGATGCGCATATTAAAGCCTGGGTAGTCGATAAATAGCAATCGGTCGGGGGCAAAAGCCGCAATATCGCGCTTGCAGAGGGCAATATTCTTAAAGATAGTGCGCAAGTTGGTCAGCACCTCCCAAAAGCCCATAAAGGCGAGGTCGCGGTAATGCTTTACCAACACACCCCCAGCAGCCTGCATCTGGTCGCCCCCCCACACGCGAAACTCCGCCTGCGGGTCTATCTTAGTGATTGATTTCATCAAGTTCGCCCCGTGCAAATCCCCCGAAGCCTCCCCTGCTATGATATAGTATTTCATATCGCTACTGTTTATTAAGTATGATAACTTTCATTTTAATATCTTTCTTAGGCCAGTTATCCGTACCTTCTGTTTCAACGCTATTGATCTTATCAACCACATCCATCCCTGCGATTACTTTGCCAAAAGCCGTATAATTACCATCTAAGTGATAAGCCCCTGGCTTTTGCACTACGATAAAAAACTCATAAGGCGAAGCGTATTTATGAGGATTATCTATATCACTACTCGGCATTGACACGATTCCTCGATGGTGCTTAAACCCTTTCTTGGTATCAGGAGGTAATAAATAAGCGCCTATCTTACCTCTCTTCCTACTGATCTCCCAACTCTCTGAGTTACCTCCTTGAATCACAAAATCCTTCACCACTCTGTGGAATACACTTCCATCAAAATAATGCTGCTTCGTCAAGAATATAAAGTTCGCCCGATGGTAAGGCGTTTCCTTAAAAAGCTCAATATCAATATTCCCATAATCAGTAATGATACGAACAAAGCGCTCTTTGTTTTTCTTCTCATATTCATACAGAAAAGGAATAGCCGTCTCTGTGGTAAGGGTCTCTACCACAGTATCCTTCGCTTCCTCTTTTACACTTTCTGTCTCTTGCTTTTCTGTCTTTACTACAGTATTGCTCTTCTGCTTTTTAGGGCTATCGGTGCAGCTTATTAGTAGCAACAACAGTCCCCAACATATATATTGTTTCATATCACGATAAAAACTTTTTTAAGGCTTCGGCACACTCCGCCTCATTCTCTATATAGGTAAGATGTCCCCCCGAGAGCAATGAATAGCTCGCTCCTGCGCTATCTGCCAATGCTATCAAATCAGTATAAGGCATCAAGCCGTCGCGCTGCCCAATAATAAGGTGCTTTTTCACCGTTAAGTTCACAAACAACTCCGTACGGTCAGGACGCTCTTTCATACCCATAGCCGCTGCTTTGATACCCTCATTAGGAGTAGCAATCCCAATAGAAACCAAGCGTTCCAAAGCATCCTTCATCCGCACTCTATTCTCTTCACTAAAAAGCCCCGTAACCACCGTGCGCACAAAGAGTTCCTTCTCCTTGTCGATCACCTTCAGCACACGGTCGCGATTGGCTTTCTTCTCCTGGCTATCTGCACCTGTATTCGAGTTAAGCAGCACTACTCCTTCTACCCTCTCAGGGTATAATTCTGCCAGTGCCAAGGTTACATAGCCTCCCATCGAGTGCCCTACAAAAGTCGCCTTATCAATCCCCTCCTTATTTAGCACCTCCACTACAGCTTCCGCCATTAGCTCCATAGGGTGCACTTCTGCCACTGTGGGGGTTCGCCCGTGCCCCAATAAGTCAATAGCAAGTGTGTAGTAGTCAGCCGAAAGGGCGTGCATCAGCGGGTGCCATATTGTTTCATTCTCTAAGAAACCGTGCAAGAACACCACTGCCTTATGTATCTTACTGCCCTGTGCAGTATAATAACTATTTACCTTGATCATTGTATCTACTCTATTTTGGCGCGAAGATAGTCATTATTATTGAGAGCACCAAATTTCTGCCAAAAATAAATAAGAAAAGCTACCCCTATTGAGATAGCCTTTCCTTTTTATTAACTTATGCCTAAAGCCTTATTTTTTCTTCTCAGCCTTAGCAGCCTCTTGAGCAGCTTTCATCGCAGCACGCGAAACTCTCACTTGGCAAACAACCGTATTATCAGGGTGCATAATCTTATAGTTACTTTGGTCTAACTTGGTAACGTACAACCTATTCCCCATCTCTAATTCCGAAATATTTACAGGAATAAAATCAGGTAACTTATCAGGTAATGCCTTGATTTTTAGTTTGCGGTTCACAATGCGCAACACCCCACCAGCAATCACCCCTGGAGATGTACCCTCAATTTGAATAGGCACCTCAATAGTGATTTCCTTGTCTTTCTTCAACTCATAAAAATCAATGTGGATGATCTTATCAGTTACAGGGTCAAACTGTATGTCCTGTAAGATGGCTGTGTACTTCTTGCCTCCTAATTCAATCGTAGCTGTATACACATTAGGGGTGTACACAAGCCCTTTGAAGGCCATTTCAGGTGCTGAAAAGTGCAGTGCGCTATCCCCTCCGTATAATACGCAAGGTACCTGTCCAGCATTACGTAAGGCTTTGCTCGCCGCTTTGCCCACGCTTTCTCTTTGAGATCCTTTGATTGTAATTGACTTCATTTAAAAATATAATTAATTATTTGTTTACATTATAAACTTCGAGCTGATAGGCTCGTTTTCATTCACGCGATGCATCACATCTGCAAACAGATCCGCACACGTAAGCACCCTAATCTTTGTCGAAGGCTGGCGCAACGGAATAGAGTCCGTAACGATAAGCTCTTCAAGCTCTGAACCTTCAATGCGCTCATAAGCATTGCCACTGAGGATAGCGTGTGTAGCCACAGCCCTTACACTCTTAGCCCCTCGTTCCTTCATTATCTGAGCCGCCTTCACCAGTGTGCCTGCGGTATCCACCATATCGTCTACCAATATCACATTCTTGTCCTTCACCTCACCGATGAGCTCCATTGTCTCAATCACATTGGCTACCTTGCGCTGCTTATAGCAAACCACCACATCACTTTTCAGATATTTAGAGTAAGCATAAGCCCGCTTTGAGCCCCCCATATCAGGCGAAGCAATACAGAGATTCTCCAACTGCAAACTCTGGATATAAGGCAAAAATATCGACGAGGCAAACAAGTGATCCACAGGGCGTTCAAAAAAGCCTTGTATCTGATCTGCGTGCAAGTCCATCGTCATTATACGCGTTGCCCCTGCCGCCTGCAACAAGTTGGCTACCAGCTTGGCTCCTATCGGCACCCTTGGCTTATCTTTACGGTCTTGTCGCGCCCAACCGAAGTAAGGAATCACCGCCGTAATATGCCGCGCCGATGCCCTTTTAGCAGCATCAAGCATCAACAGTAGCTCCATCAAGTTATCAGAACTCGGAAAGGTCGAGCACACTAAGAATACGCGTATCCCACGTATCGACTCCTCAAATGAAGGCTGAAACTCACCATCACTGTAATACGACAACTTCACTTCACCGAGCTTCGTGCCGTATTTCTCAGCGATCTTCTCAGCAAGTTCAAGACTCTTTGAGCAAGCAAATATCTTTGATTTAGAGGTCATTATATCAGACATTTCTCTACAAATGGTATATGGTTATGGACTTATTAGTTCTTTTCAGGGCGCAAAGGTACAAAAAAATATAATACCAAATACTATTTGCGCAACTTTTTTTATTTAAAAGCCCAATAAAGTGCCTTTATACCCGCTAAATACTCACTTCCTAAGAGGTGAAGAGCCCTCACTAAAACAACATCTGCAACACCTCTAAGGATTTAATCGGCTTAAAGGCAGGAAAATGCCACTGATAGTATTTCAGAAGAAGCTCCAAAAGCCTATTGCGTAGCACTTTGGTAGCTTTAATCGCTGGTAAATCACGGTCATCAGCAGCCAATAGAGAGGTAAAGAGCACAAGCACATCACCACTGATAGTATATTTACGGTCGTCAATACTGTCGAAATGCCCCTCCTCTAAGTTGAAATAAGGCAAGTCAGCCTCAGTAGTATCGGGGTAAAAACCGAGATAGCGCGTCATTTCCAGCAGAAATTTAAGGTGAAAATTAGCTGAAAAAGGCATCCTATCAAAGTACAAAAGCCTTTCCTTGATAAAGCTAAACAACTCAATATCACGGTGATCCGACACACATACACCACTGATAACCTCAGCGAGAAAGAGTGTGACAGCACTCTTGTAAATATCGGTGTGCAGCGATTGATATACGGTAAGCAACCGTGCCTCCTTGATATATTCAAGTCCCTCGTGATGCTTATGGGTTGCCACAACTTCCAAAAGCGTCAGCGGCTGGAACAACGCAGGACGCAACTTGCCCTTACCACTACTAAGCACCCCTTTGAGCAGGTAACTCTGCGCGGCAAACTCCTCAGTAAAGCACCTCACTATAAGGCTGTTATCCTTATATTTAAAAGCCGAGAGAACAATCGCTTGAGTCTTTTCGTACATTGATACTAAATTAGCAAGGCTGCAAAAGTACACATTTCTACCGAATAAGCAATACCACAATCGAACACCCAACGGACACCAAACGGAGAGATAACGAAGGATCGGTACAGGAACAGTATAGGAAGCGTACAGGAACGCCGAAGGAATGTATTACCATAGTATTAGGTTAGTATTAGGTTTAGCAAAAAACTATCGAACAATGAGCGAATTACAAGAGAGCAGAAAACAGAGGTCAGAGGTCAGAGAACAGAACCATCTACTAACCACTAAACCCTGACCTCTGACTCCTGACCCCTTAAAATTATCCACTATTCATTGTACATTGTGAATTATTAACTAATTTTGCCCCCGCAATGAAGAAACAGAAACATATATTGATAGAGCACGTAGCAGTAATTGACGCGGGTGCCAAGGGCAAGGCTGTTGCCAAAGCCCCTGATGGACGGGTGATTTTCCTTGACCGTGCGGTGCCTGGCGATGTGGTGGACGTGCAGACTACCAAGAAGAAATCGGCTTACTATGAAGGTTTTGTAACGAAGTATCACACCTTGTCGGATAAGCGTGTGCAGCCTGTATGCAGCCATTTTGGGTATTGTGGGGGCTGTAAGTGGCAGGATATGGGCTACGAGTATCAGCTCTACTACAAGCAAAAAGAAGTGGAGAACAACCTGCGCCGCTTAGGGGGGATTGCCCTACCTGAGATTTCGCCTATTATTGGGGTGGAGAATCCCTATTTTTACCGCAATAAGATGGAGTTCTCCTTCTCGGATACGCGGTGGCTCACCCCTGAAGAGGTGAAGAGTGGCGCGCAGGTAGACAATCGCAATGGACTGGGCTTCCACATCGCGGGGGCGTGGGACAAGATATTAGACCTTGAGAAGTGCTACTTGCAGGAAGACCCCTCCAATGCTATTCGTGATGCGGTGAAGGCTTTTGCGATAGAGAATGCGATGCCTTTCTACAATCCTCGGGAGCAAAAGGGCTTATTGCGCTCTATGATGCTGCGTATCAGCTCCACAGGCGAGATAATGCTGGTGGTGCAGTTTTTTAGAGAGGACGAGAAGATACGGCTGCTATTGGATTACATTGCTGAAAAGTTCCCACAGATTACTTCCTTGCAGTATATCGTTAATGGCAAGGCAAACGACAGTATTTACGATCAGGAGATTATCTGCTACAGGGGTGCCGACCATATTTTTGAGGAGATGGAGGGGCTGCGGTTTAAGATTAACGCGAAGTCGTTCTACCAGACTAACTCGGCGCAGGCGTATAGGCTCTATACTGTAGTGCGCGACTTTGCCGATTTGAGTGGCAACGAGTTGGTGTACGACCTTTATACGGGTACGGGTACTATCGCGCAGTTCGTTGCGCGCCGTGCTAAGAAGGTAGTAGGCGTAGAGGCTGTCCCCGAGGCGATTGAAGATGCCAAAGCCAATGCGCGGTATAATGGTATTGAGAATGCGGTGTTCTACGTGGGGGATATGAAGACGGTGTTCAATGAGGAGTTTATCGCTGCCAATGGGGTGCCTGATGTGGTGATTACGGATCCGCCTCGTGATGGTATGCACAAGGATGTGGTGGCGCAGCTGCTGCGTATTGCCCCCAAGCGGATTGTCTATGTGAGTTGCAACAGTGCCACTCAAGCGCGAGACCTCGCCCTAATGGACGCCGCTTATAAGGTAACACGCGTGCAACCTGTGGATATGTTTCCACAAACCTACCACGTGGAGAATGTGGTGTTGTTAGAGATTAGGGAGTAGGGAATAGGGAATAGTATGAAAGGGTTCTTTGTACTGCTATTTGCAACGGTATTGCTACACGCTTTGTGCTATGGCGCAGTGTGGCTATCAGTGCGCAGGAGGGTGTTTTGGCACTTCTGCTGGGTTGATTGGGTGGTGTTTATGCTGGTGAGCTTTATAGGGGTACGGTATATCTTCCCTGAACCCACAGGTGAATGCTGCCTCGATGAAAGGAATCTTTATTTTATGGATTTAGCTCTTGAGCCCACCCACCATATCTTTGGGGCAACGGCATTGGTATGGGGTATTATTAAAGGAATAAAAAGGTGAGTGAGAAAAGTATGCACTCCTTTGAAAAAGAATTAGGATTTGAAGAATGAAAAAGAAAGATAAAGTACAGTTTGTGATGGACACCTTGGAGGCTCTTTACCCTGAGGTGGATATCCCCTTACAACACAAAGACCCTTATACGCTGCTCATTGCGGTGTTGCTCTCGGCTCAGACTACCGATGCGCGAGTGAATACCATCACCCCTTTGCTCTTTGCCCGTGCGGATAACCCCTACGATATGGTAAAGCTCT